>NZ_JAWODL010000012.1:0-248002 GCF_046483325.1 Natronomonas sp.
CTGTAACAAGTCACTTGTCAAGTACCTCGATGAATACTACTGGCTACGATTTGCTGACAGCCTGCCCATCCCACCGCCTTGGACTCCGACTTAGTCGCGGTTTGGGGAAAGGGAGAGACCGAATACCCACTTTGACGCTTGCGGCCAGCAAGGCCCGTGTAATGTCAGCTAGTCCTCCTTTGCCGGCGCAAGGCTTTCTCGTCCTACAATCCGGTACCAGTCTTCATAGCAATAGACTCCCTGAAAGCAAACCCGTCCACGTCCTTCAGCGCGGCGACGAGGTCAAAGACATCGTCAACCTCGCCGGCGTCGCCGTCGTCGACGCCCAACCGGAGGATACCTGACCGCGAGACCCACCGGGCCGAGCGGCCTTTTCGGTCCAGGGTTTGCCGCTCGGGTTCGCGGTCGCTCACCGCTCGCGGCAAACCCCCGGAAACGACATCGTCCACCCCGCCGGCGGCGACGCCGGCGACGCCCAAACCGGCGACGCCCAAACCGGCGACGGCCGAATCGGTTCGGAGGCTGTCCGGCCGATCCCCGGCTCGACGGATGCTGAGTTCGCCGTGAACGACGATCCTCCGAGGCCGTGGCGAAATGTCTCTCACGATTCGCGTTCGACGCAACGGCCGAGGTCGACCCCCGAGTCGGAGACGTCCTCGGATCGGAACTGAGCTGATTCCGTCCTCGCCGGTGCGTTACATGAACTCCGAGAGCCCGGACTGTCCGTCGTCCTCCTCGGCCGCCTCGGCGCGTTCGGTGGCAGACGGGTCGTCTTCGGCCGCGTCGTCGGCACCGGCACTCGATCCCCCTTTCGAGTCGCTCGTGCCGAACGCCGCGAGCGTCCCCGCGCTCTCGTCGTCTGTCTCGTCGCCGCCTTCGTTGTCCGCCCCGGAGAACTCACCCCCCGCGAACGCGCCCTCGGAGTGCTCAACGGCCTCGGTCTCGAGTCGTTCTCTGGCCTCCTCGACGATTCCCTGCACTTTGTTCGTCGTCTTTCCGGAACCGGTGAGAAAGGAGACGTGGTCGGCGTCGAGATCGTATCGGGCGGTCATCTGAACCGTTATCTCCCTATTGCGACAGTGGTGAGTCATGGCAGCGAGATACGGCATGATCTCCCGTCTGGCCGTTGCCGTCGAGACGCCCGCGGTCGCGGCGATCCGTTCGGCGATGTGGTCGCGCGTTGAATCGCGTGAAGAGCGGTACGGCGCGCCGCCGTAGCGCGTCCAACCGCCCCGGTCGGACCGCCTGACGGCGGCGACCCCAGCCGCGACGTTGTCCGTCGCGTAGCGCCAGTACGTGTAGTTCTGCGTCGCACGGACGCGTCCGAGCCACACGTCGGCGTCGGCGAGATGCTCGTAGGCGTCGGCAAGCTCGTCGCCCTCGTAGACTTTCGGTACCTTGTCCTCGATCCACTGAACTAAGTTGTCGGGCGTCTCGTCGACGGCGTAGGCCGTCTGAAGCGCCTCTTCGGCGGACTGTTCTTTCAACACGGCGTCGAGGAACGAGAAGATATCTTCCGTTCGGTCGCGTTCGCCCTCGCTGCCCTCCGCGCGTATTTCGCCGTCCTTCTCACGCGTCTGCATGTCCTTTATCGCGCCCCGGAGGTCGCCGCGGTTCGACTCGGCGATCCGTTCGAGCACCGCCTCGTCGAACCCGACGCCCTCTTGCCGACAGATGTCGCGGAGGACCGGGACGATCGAGCGCGCGGAGATGTCCCGAAACTCGATCTCCCGGCAGGCGCTTCTGAGCCCCGAGGACATGTCGTAGTACTCGTTCGCGATGAGGACGATCGGCTGGGTCGCGCCCTTGACGAGCCGCGTCATGGCTGCTGCGCCGCCCCGATCTTTGTGTCGGTGGAGGTTATCGGCCTCGTCGAGGATGATGAGCTGTCGCTCGCTACCGAGCGTCGTGTTCGCCGCCGCCCGCCCCGCGAGGCGTTCGATTTCGTCTTTCGTCCGCGCGTCCGAGGCGTTCATCTCGAGGATGGGCCACCCCATGTCGTTGGCGAGCGCGTGGGCCGCCGACGTTTTGCCGACGCCCGGGGAGCCGTGGACGACGACCGCCTCGCCGTGTTCGTCCCAGGTGTCCGCCCACGCTTTCAGCGCGTCGCGGGCCTTGTCGTTGCCGCGGACCTCCGACAGCGTCGTCGGGCGGTATTTTTCGGTCCAATCGCTCATTGACGGACGAAGGCGGGAGACGCGTTTAGTGGTTGCGGACGCGGGTTCGATCAGTAGCGACGAGCGATCGAGTCGACGACGGCTCGTCGTCGCTCGCCCAACGTTCGGAGCCGACCTAGCGTCGAGGTGATGACCGGAAACGGCGTATCGAGCGCTCGGTAGAGATACTCCTGCAGGAACGTCCGCTTCGACCGGCGCTGGACGTGTCGGTTGTTGACGTGGATTTCGTGTTGACGCTCCTCGAGCAACTGCTGGTACGATTCCATCGCCCCGCGAATGTCCCGATCGTATTCGAGTAGCTCCTCGAACGAACTGTGGATGAGTCGGCGTGGATCGGTTCGTTCGACAAGCCGGTCGGTTTCTTCGAGCTGCCTTCCAGCGCTCACCACGGAGTCGCGTTCGACCGAGAGCGCGTCGAGGTGTCGCTCCCGGTCGGCGATGGACGTCGAGGTTTGTGTGAGAAGCAGCTGCTGGACGGGCCGCGTGAACCGCGCCCCGCCGTTGACGACGACCGTGAGGTCCTCTCCGAACTCCGCGGCGAAACTCCGATCGAACCCGTCGTCGTAGATCTCGTCGTAGTCCGGGACCGACATGACCGTCTCTCGGTACCGTGCTCGTATCTGTGCGAGTTGTTCGGTGTTTCCGGCTCCCACGGCGAGAACGGGCGCGTTCGAGTTCACATTCGGTCCGCCCTGAGCGGTCATGGCGCGTACGTCCGCCGCAAACGCTTCGAGTGCGTCCCGTTCGGCCTCGGTGAACTCCCGTTCGGTCTCGATTTCCCCCAACGCATCACGTATGTATCCCCCCGCGAACGCCACGCCCGCGATCCACTCTCTGTTCGTAAGCTCCCAGAGGAGGTGAATGGTGATCGAGTTGAGAAATCCCCCGATCCCACCGAGGAGGTGCAGAACCCAGACCGGCGCGATCTTCGGGAACAGAAAGACGCTGAAAACCATCCCCGCGACCGGGAGGAGCCCTCTAGTACCGGCCGATCGAGCAGCCCCCAGTGCCCGCGCGACTACCATCGACGTGACGTATGTGTCGGGTTAGCATTAGTGTCACGGTCCGCTCGAGTGCCGATCCCGCACGGCCCCATCGTTGCCCCGCCTCAGATTCCGCGGCTCATGAGGCGGCTACGGACGATGTCGGCGTCCTTGCTGCCGGCGGCGGTGTTTAGGAGCACGACGGTTTCGTCGTCGTCGAAGGCGCCGTTTTCGGCGAGCTCCCACGCGCCGGCCGTGGCGGTCCCACAGGCGACCGAGATCTCGAGTCCTTCGTGTTGGGCGACCGTCACCGCGCTGTCGAGTAGATCTTGGTCGTCGACGGCGACGCCGGCCCCGCCGCTGGCTCGTATCGCTTGCGTCGCGGCCAATCCGCCCGACGGGTCGGGGATCTCGAGGCTTCCGACGACCGTGTCCGGAACCTCCCAGGGTTGTGGATCGCCGCCGGTTTCGAGCGCTTCGATGACGGGCGCACAGCCGTCCGGTTGGGCGGCGTGCAACTCGGGCGTGTCATCGACGATTCCGGCCGATTCGAACTCCCTGGCACCCTTCCAGAGTCCGGCGATCGTCGCGCCGTGGCCCACCGGTGCCACGATCGCGTCGGGTGCCGCCCATCCCAACTGCTCTGCGATCTCGTAATAGATCGGCTTCGTTCCCTCGTGTCTGAACGGCGAATCGAACGGCGCCGCCGGGAACCACGTCTCCCGCTCGGCCGCCGGCATGGACTCGCGCTCCTCCTCGTACACCGCCCGCGCGTCGTCGAACCGCCCCTCGACGACCCGCATGTCGCCGCCGTGGACGTTGATCATCGCCTTGGACATGAACGGTGTTCGGCTCGGAACGAACGAGCGAGAGAGCAATCCGGCGCGGGCGGCGTAGGCCGAAGCCGACTGGCCGCCGTCGCCTGTCGTCGGTAACGCGAGCGTGTCGGCGTCGGCCCGAACGGCGGCTTCGGCGACGAGCGAGAGCCCGCGATCGGTGATCGAACTGGTGGGGTTGTGCGCCTCGTTTTTGATCAGGACGCGCCCGACGCCCAACTCGTCGGCGAGTCTGGGCGCCTCGATGAGCGGGGTTTCGCCCTCACCCATCCCTGACGGGACGAACGGCAGCAGTTCGCGGTGCTTCCAGCCCCCCGAGCGTTCCGCGAGCGTCTCGGACGACAACTTGAGCCCGTCCAGATCGTAACGGGCATCCAAGGACCCGCCGCAGTCAGGACAGCGCGTCGCGCCATCGTCGTCGGTCGTCGCCCCACAGTCGGTGCAGTGAAAGCCCTCGAACGCACTCATACCCGTCGGTTCGCTCGCCGCCGGCAAAGCCCTGTCCTTCGCGGTCGCTGACGCGTTCTGTCGTTCGGGCGGTCGATCAGGTCCGCTCGAACAGTGTGCCGTCACGGATCGAGGCCGCGAGCCTTTCGATTTCAAGGCTATTGAGCGTCCCGCGGGCGACGACCGGCGGCTCGATGTCCGGTCTCTCGCCGAGTGCGATCTTCGGGTACGGCGAGTCGTGAAAGCCCTCGATGAGGATGAAATCGTACCCCTCGGTCCGGAGCCGTTCGACGGTCGCTTCGAGTAGCGCGGACTCGCTTTCGGCCGCCGCTTTGCCGCCCGGTGTGAGTCGGAATGATAACGTTGGCGTGAGCCCGACGACGGTCTCCGCGCCGGCCGTTCGGTGTCGGTGGGTGTCCTTCCCGGGCGTGTCGATCTCGATGTCGTGGTCAATGGATTTGATCGTCCCGACCCGGCCATCGGCTCCGAGAACGGGGACGAGCGACTCGATCAGCGTGGTTTTCCCGCTGTCACTCGGGCCGACAACACAGACCGGAGATACCATGCTGCGAGTCCAACCGCGAGGAATAAAACTGCTGTGTCCCGACAGTCCCGAGCGCCCTGTAGGTGTTTCCACGACCCCCCCATAGCCGACGGAAACCTGTTTGTCGGTCCCCCCCGAAGCCGACCCATGCACGTCGTCGTCGCCGGAGGCGGCCTCGCTGGGCTCGTCGCCGCGCGCCACCTCGCCGAATCGGGGGCCGAAGTCGAACTGTTCGAGACCGAATCGACCGTCGGCGGACGCGTCCGATCGCGAATCGTCGACGGCTACACGCTCGATCGGGGGTTTCAGGTCCTCTTTACGGCCTATCCGGCCGCCCGCCGTGAGCTCGACTACGGTTCTCTCGATCTTCGAACGTTCGCTCCCGGCGCGACTATCGCGCTGCCGAACCACCGTTCGACGCTCGCGGATCCGCTCGGCGATCCCGGTGCGGCCCTCCCCACGCTGTTGAACCGCGACATCCGGACCGCCGACAAGCTCAGACTCTTTCAGCTGCAGCGGGAACTCAAGCGCCGCGACTGGGCGACTCTCTTCGAGGACGACGGTGGAATGACGATCCGGGAGTACCTCGCCGATCGGGGGTTCTCCAGGGCGTTCGTCGAGCGCTTTGCGGCACCCTTCTACGGTGGCATCACGCTCGACCGGTCGCTGGGCACGTCCGCTTCGGTATTCGAGTACACGTTCAAAGCGCTCTCTGTGGGCGAAACCGTGGTCCCCGCCGACGGGATGGGTGCGATCGCAGGCCAGCTCTGTGAGCGTGCCGAATCAGCCGGCGCGACGATCGAAACCGACGCCGCCGTCACGGTCGTCGATGCCGACGGTCCGCACGTCGAAACCGACATCGGGTCCCGCTCTCCCGACGCCGTCGTCGTCGCGACAGATCCCGAGACAGCCAGCGAACTAACCGGCGTCGACACGCCGACGGGGACGAAGGCCTCCGTCACCGTTCACTGCTCGCTCCCCGAGCACCAGTCTCTCGATACGGGATCGCGGATCGTTCTCAACGCGGCCGATCAAGAGCCGAACACCGTCGCCCCGATGAGCGCCGTCTCGCCGGAGTTCGCTCCGAAGGGTAAACAGCTCTTGAGTGCGACGTTTCCGGGTACTCGCGATGAGACCGACGCCGAACTCGGCGCGGTCGTCAAGAACGCGCTCTCCTCGTGGTTCCCCGAGAACCACTTCGGCGAGTTCGAGGTTATCGCCGTCGATCGAGTCGAGTTCGCCCAATTCTCCCAGCCACCCGGATTCCACGAGGAACTCCCGAGCGTCGACGCCCCCGACGGCGCGGTGTATCTGGCCGGCGATTACACGCAGTGGTCGTCGATCGAAGGCGCCTTGGAGAGCGGAAACCTGGCAGCGGACGCGGTGTTGGATCGATAGCGCCAGGGCAGCTTTCCGATACGATGGGTGAGGAGCGCGCCGCCCGTGCATAGGTTTATACTCGGTTCACGGACAGATGCTACCATGCCGAACAGAACTGTCGGCTTTATCGGACTCGGAATCATGGGTCTCCCGATGGCGAAGAACCTGCTCGATGCGGGGTATCGCGTCGTCGGTCACAATCGGTCCGAAGAACCGACCGAGGAACTCGTCGCTCACGGCGGCGAAGACGGCCACTCCCCGGCGGGCGTCGCCGAACGGAGCGACGTCGTCCTCGTGTGTTTGCCCGACTCACCGGACGTGGAAAACGTCGTCCTCGGGACGGGGGCAAAAGCTGATCCCGTGATCGATGGCGTGACGGAGGGTATGACGATCATCGATCACTCGACGATTTCACCGACGGTCGCCGAATCGGTCGCCGACCGCCTCGCCGACGAGGGCGTTTCGACGCTCGACGCGCCCATCTCGGGCGGCGAGAGCGGTGCGATTGAGGGGACGCTCTCGATCATGGTCGGCGGCCCCGAGGACGTCTTCGACGAGCAGATCGACGTTCTCGACGTGATGGGCGAGACGATCACCCACTGCGGTCCGAGCGGCGCGGGACAGACGACGAAGGCGTGCAATCAGATCGTCGTCTCCGCGCAGATGGTCGCGGTCAGCGAGGCGCTCGTGTTCGCCGATAACGCGGGGGCCGATCTCGAAGCCGTCGTCGACGCGATCAGCGGCGGGGCGGCGGGTTGTTGGGCGCTCGACAACCGCGCGCCGAGCATGATCCACGGCGATTTCGATCCGGGATTCTTCGCGGAGTACCAGTACAAAGACCTCCGGATCGCTACCGACGCGGGTGAGGCGTTCGGCTCGCCCATGCCGCAGACGGCGCTCGTTCACGAACTCTACAAGACGATGGTACAAAACGGGATGGGCCGGGACGACAACTCCGGTGTCATGCAGGTGTACGAGAGGCTGTCGGGGTCGGAAGCCAGAGTCGACAAATAAGTACCTGTCTTGGGGGTCGATCGATTTTATTTTGCGTCTGTGTCTGCAAGTCACGTCGTAGAAACGGGAAGCCTCGGGGCTTGACCCCGAGGCGATTCACTTGCAAGTCGTGGACGCCACGCTTTCGGAGGGCTCTTCGATCGACATGGGCGGAACGGATCCGCTGTCGATGTCGACCGGCGCATTAGGGGCCACACTCACCGTGGAATCGGGATCCGAGACCGACGGTTAGACTGGCGATTATGCCGGCGGAGAACGACGATGGGACGTGGGAATTGGGCGCTGGTATACGGGTACCACCCTCCTAAATCGAGATCCGTCACTCTTTCCCTCCCTGTCTCACTCCTCCGCTTCGATTCGTTCCGCTCGCGAAACCGTCACGTCTGGAAGTCCACGTTCGATCTCCTCGCGACGACTCTCGAACGTTCCGGGCAGGACGAGCCGTTCGCCGAGTTCGTCGAACGGCTCGTCGCTGTCGTATCCTGGCCCGTTCGTGGCGAGTTCGAACAGCACGCCGCCGAACTCGCGGAAGTAGACCGACCGGAACCAGTGACGGTCGATCTGCTCGGTCGGGCGCAGTCCGGCCGACTGTGCGGCCTCGCGCATCGCCGCCTGGTCCTCGTCGGTCGGCGTCTGGAAGGCAACGTGGTGGACCGTTCCCGCCCCCTGTCGCCCTCCCTCGATGGTCGGGAGCACGTCGACGTATTCGCCGACGGGCCCTTCTGCGGCGAATCGGGTCCGCTCGTCGCCGGGGGTGTCACCAGGCGATTGTTCGGTCCCCTGCTCTTCGAAGCCCATCGTCCGAAGCAGATCCTGCGTCGGATCGGGGTCGGCGAGCCACAGCGTCACCGAGTGGAACCCGCGGATTGCGGCCTCCTCGGGAACGAACTCCGTCCACGGAACGGTCGGATCGTCGTCGGGAATCTCGACTCCGACGAACTCGACCGGCAGGCCGTCGGGGTCCTCGAACGGGAGGACGGTCTCGCCGAAGCGCTCGACGCGGTCGCCGTACTCGACGCCGTACTCGTCGAAGCGAGCCTCCCAGTAGTCGAGGCTTCCCCCGGGGACGCGGAAGGCGGTTCGGGCCACCTGCCCGGACCCGACCTTGCCGCGGGAGATGTCGCCCCACGGGAAGAACGTCATGCTCGTTCCGGGAGTCCCCTCAGCGTCCGTGAAAAAGAAGTGGTACGTGCTGGGATCGTCCTGGTTGATCGATCGCTTCGCGAGCCGGAGGCCGAGCGTCTCGACCCAGAAGTCGAGGGTTCGCTGGGGATCGCTCGCGATGCACGTCACGTGGTGAATGCCGGGTGTCAGTGGTGGTGTGTCTGCCATTACCGACCCATAAGGGGTTGGGGCACTTGAGTTCGCGCTGACACCGATGTTACCGGGTGCGCGTTTCGGCGTTCGGTCGGCCTACAAAAACCGCCGAAGCCGTCGAAGCGGCGGGAACTCGTGAGTCGTATGGTTCCCCTCGTCGTGGACGATCGGGCGGAGCGATCCGACGTCGGTGACGAGCGGCGATTGAAACTCCGACGCCGACAGCCCGTTCACGCGGATCCCCGCCGGGAGACGGCTAAACGACGGTAGCATCAGCACACCCGCGCCGTGGTACTGGTCCGGGCCGTACAGATAGCAGGGCCGACGAACGCCCTCGATCTCGATCGTTGGGTGGTCGTGTCCGACGACGTACCACTCGGCATCGGTCTCGGGTTCGACGTGCCCGTGGGTGATCACGACCGATTCGTCGGCGTCGGCACTTCCCTCGACGAGGTGTTCGGCTTCGATCGGACCGTCCCACAGTTCTTCGAGCATCGTGTCGTGATTGCCGGGCGTCACGACCAGCCGAAGGTTCGCATCCGTCGCGAGGCCGACGAGCGCTCGAACCGTCGCCGCCGCCCCCGTCGGAATCCGATCGAACGAGTGCAGCAGATCACCGGCGACGACGACCACCTTCGGCTCGTATCGCTCGAGGAGAGCGCCGAAACGCGCAGTGAGGTCCTCGTGTTCGCCGACGCGGAACTCGACGTCCGAGGTCGCGTCCCGCCCGATGTGGAGATCCGCACAGACGAGCGTCCCGGTCGCGGGGAGGTAGGCGGCGCGATCCCGGGAATCGAACTGCATACCGGTCGATCGGTCGCCGCGGACAAAGCGCTGGTGGGATCGCCCGTTCAGTTCGACGCTCGGCCGTCGAGTCGCGGGTGTTTATAAACGGCCGACCCGACATAGTCGTATGGTCGACGTCCTCGACAACAAGCGGTCCGCGACGAAGTTCCGCGTGCTCGTCGAGATCGCCGAACGGCAGCCGGCGGTGAACCAGGGGGAGATCGCTGAGGCGGTCGGCGTCACGAGCCAGGCGGTCTCGGAGTACATCCGCGAACTCGTTGACGAGGACTTCGTCGACAAGGAGGCTCGCTCTCGCTATCGGGTGACGAAACAGGGGGTCGATTGGCTCTTCCAGCAGGCCTCGGACGTTCGCCGGTTCGCCGATCACGTCACCGAGGACGTCCTCGGCAGCATGCAGGAGGACGCCGCTTTCGCGACCGCCGGGATCGAGGCCGGCGACACCGTCTCGCTCTCGATCCAGGACGGACTGCTTCACGCCGCACCCGGGGGCGGCGGGCCGGCGACCGGCGTGGCGACGACGGACGCCTCGGCCGGATCCGTCGTCGGCGTCACCGGGTTCGCCGGTATCATCGACCTCGACCCCGGCGATGTTACGGTCTTTCAGGTCGCACCGATCCGTTCGGGCGAGCCGAACGGATCGCAGGCCCTAGCCGATGCCGCCGCTGCGGCCGACGTGGTCGCCGCCGCGGGCGTCGAGGCGGTCGCGGTGCTCAGAGAGTCCGGTGTCGCCCCCGACGTCACCTTCGCCGCGGGCGATGTCGCTGCCGACGCGGCGAGTCGCGGACTGGAGGTGGTCGTCGTCGCCACGACGGATCTCGCGGGTCGCGTCACCGACGCCCTCCGAGATGCGGGGCTCGCCTACGAAGTCGACGATCTCTGATCGGCGCTCGCGTCGGGTTTCGACGTGTGTCCGCGCCAGAACGGTTATATTTCCAAAGACGCGTTATGGGACAATGACGGAGCCAGTTCGGATCCTCTACGTCGACGACATGCTCGATTCCGCCGAGATGACGGCGACGTTTCTCGAACGCGAGAACGACTGGTTCACCGTCGAGACGGCCGAGGGCGCCGACGAGGGCCTCGGGTATCTCGCCGATCACCGCGTCGACTGCGTGGTGTCCGATCACGATATGGACGGCCGGAACGGCATCGAGTTTCTCGAAGCCGTCCGCGAGGACGATCCGTATCTCCCGTTCATCCTTTTCACCGACAAAGGCTCGGAGGAGATCGCGAGCGACGCCATCTCCGCGGGGGTGACCGAATACCTGCAAACGGAGGGCGGGGTCGAACAGCACGCGGTCTTGGCGAATCGGATCGGGCTCGCGGTCGAGAAGGCGCGCGCCCAACGCGAGCGCCAACGACAGCTCGACGCCATCGAAACCGCCCAGGAGGACATCAGTATCCTCGACGAGGAGGGTCGATTCATCTACGCCAATCCGGTCTACGCCGACATCCACGACTACACTCCCGAGGAGATGGTTGGCAAACATTGGGAGGTGGTGTACCACGAGGAGCGGATCCCCGAACTCCACGAGGTGATCTGTCCCGAGATCGAACGAAGCGGACGCTGGAGCGGGACGACGACCGGGATCCGAGCCGACGGTTCCACCTTCACGAAGTCCCACACCATCGCGGCGACTGCTCACGGTGAGTACGTCTGCACCGGACGCGACGTCACCGAGCGGAGGGAGCGCGACCGCGAGCGCGAACGCTACGAGACGATCATCGAAGCGCTCGGCGACCCGATCTACGCGCTGGACGCGGAGGGCCACTACACGTTCGTCAACGACGCGTTCATCGCCGAAACCGGCTATCCGCGCTCCGAGATCATCGGAGAACACGTCTCGAAAGTGATCTCCGAGGACGATCTCGAACGCGGCCGGGCGATCATCCGGGGGCTCTTGCGGGCCGACGATCGGCGGGCGACGACGTGGGAACTCACCCGAGTCACCGCGGACGGACGGCATGTCCCGATCGAAAACCACATGGCGCTGTTACCCGCCGAAGACGACGGTTTCAGGGGCACCGCCGGTGTGCTTCGAGACATCACCGAGCGAACGGAGCGCGAACGCGAACTCCAGCGCGAGCGTGGTCTCCCACGATCTCCAGAGCCCGCTGAGCGTCGCGGACGGACGATTGGAACTCGCTCGTGAGGAGTGCGACAGCCATCATCTCGACGATGTCGACCGCGCTCTCGATCGGATGGGCGAGTTGATAGAGGACCTCCTGATGTTGGCACGGGAGGGCGACCGAATCGACGAGGTGGAGTCGGTCGATCTCTCGGAACTCACATCGCGTTGTTGGCAGAACGTCGAGACGGTCGAGGCGACCGTCGAGACGGCGTGCGACGGGACGATTCGCGCCAACCGCGGCCGCCTCCAACAGCTGCTCGAGAACCTCCTTCGAAACGCCGTCGACCACGGTGGGCCAGACGTGTCAGTCACCGTCGGCGACCTCGACGACGGATTCTACGTCGAGGACGACGGCCCGGGGATCCCCGACGGCGAACGCGAACGAGTGTTCGAAGCGGGCTACTCGACGTCCGAGGAGGGGACGGGATTCGGACTCCGGATCGTCAAACAGATCGCGGACGCTCACGGGTGGGACATCGAAGTGACGAGCGGGGCCGACGGCGGCGCCCGGTTTGCCGTCACCGGCGTCGAGTCGGTCGACCGCCCCGAGTGAGACGCCCCGTATTTACAACACGTCGCCGAACGCGTACCAACCGGGATCCCTGCCGGCGAGCCACTCGGCCGCGTCGACGGCGCCGGCGGCGAACACGCGTCTCGATTCGGCGCGGTGCGTCAGTGTCAGGACCTCGTCGTTGCCCGCCAAGAGGAGTTCGTGTTCACCGCGGACGGTCCCGGCGCGTCGGACGTGGACACCGACCTCCGAATCCTCGCGGCGATGTTCGCCCTCGCGGCCGTGAGTGCGATCCAGCTCCGATCCGGCGGCCGAATCGACCACGTCGAGAATCGTGTTCGCGGTGCCGCTCGGCGCGTCGCGCTTCCCGCTGTGGTGGGTCTCCGTGAGCTCGATATCGTACCCTGGGAGCGCCTCGACGCCCGCCCCGACCAGTTGCAGGAGGGCGTGGACGCCGCGAGCGAAGTTCGACGCCTTGAGGATCGGTATCGACTCGCTGGCCTCCCGAAGCGCATCGAGCCCCGCCTCCTCGAGGCCAGTCGTCCCCACGACGTAGGGGACTCCCGCCTCGACGACGCACTCGACGTGTTCTCGGGTCGCCGCGGGGACGGTGAAGTCGATCGCGGCGTCGGCGTCCTCCAGCAGCCGCGGGAGTTCCTCGTTCGAATAGACGCGCACGTCCTCGACGGTGTCGGAGGCGGTGGCGACGCCGACCACGTCGTGGCCGCGGCCGCTGGCTTCGGCGACGACCTCGCTGCCCGTTCGGCCGGTCGCGCCGATGACGACGAGACTCATCGTTCGAGGTCGTCGAGGACGGCCCGTAGTCGCTCGCGGTGCTCCGGCTGCAGCGGGCTGAGCGGTGATCGCATCGTCGCCGAGTGGATGCCGCGCATCTCCATCGCCTCGTTGACCGGGATCGGGTTCGTCTCGATGAACAGCGTCCGGAAGAGATCGCCGAGTTCGTACTGGAGTTCGCGGGCGCGATCGAAATCGTCCTCCAGGGCCGAACCGACCAGCGCGACCGTGCGTTCGGGTTCGACGTTCGCCGAGACGCTGATACAGCCGGTGCCGCCCTGCGCGATGACCGGTAGCGTGAGGGCGTCGTCGCCGGAGAGCACCTCGAAGTTCTCCGCTCTGGTCCGTTCGATGACCTCGTTGATCCGGTTGAGATCCCCGCTCGCGGCCTTGTACCCGACGATGTTCTCGTGGGAGGCGAGCGAGACGGCGGTCTCGATCGCGATGTTACGCCCGGTTCGACTCGGAACGTTGTAGACGATCTGTGGGAGGTCGACCGCGTCGGCGATCGTCCGGAAGTGATGTTCCATCCCGGCCGGCTCGGGGTTGTTGTAGTACGGTGAGATGAGCAGCAGCCCGTCGGCGCCGGCGTCGGCGGAGCGTTCGGAGAGATTGAGCGCTTCGCGGGTGTTGTTCGATCCCGAGCCGGCGATCACGGGGACGTTCTCGACCGCGGCGACGACCGTCTCGACGACCTCGATGTGTTCGTCGTGGGTCATCGTCGCGGATTCGCCGGTCGTGCCGACGGGGACGAGCCCGTCGACGCCCGCGGTTTCGAGCCGCTGGGCGTGCGCGCGGAGGGTATCGTGATCGATGCTTTCGTCGTCGTGGAACGGCGTGGTCATTGCGGGGAACACGCCGGTGAATGTGTCGTGGGTCATTGTGGTGTCAGTTGGGGTTCGGTGAACTGTCGAAATCGATGCGTTCGGAGCCGACCTGCGACGGGGGTGCCACGCCCGCCGTAGACCGTTCTACGAGCGTTTGGGTTTCGAAAAAGCGGTCGGGACGACGCGCTCGCGGCTGCCAGCGTGGGGCGGACCGACGAGCACGCGGTGTCGCATACGCGAACGGGCGTCGGCGAGCGACTTATGCGTTTTGAGTTCGCCCGAGCCAGAAGCCATTTGACTGCCAGCCCCCTATACGATGGCTACATGCAACACGTCGGACTCAAAGCCAGAATGGCCGTCGTCGGGAGCATCCTCTTTGCCTTCTATGCGCTCGTCGCCATCATCGCCGTCGAAGCCTTCGGTGTCGGGATACCGATCGTCCTCCTCGGAACGATCGGCTTCGCCGGCTTCCAGTACGTCGTCGGAAAGAAGGTCGCGCTGTGGAGCGCCGGCGCGGAGGACATGCCCGAAGAGCGCTATCCGGACATCCACCGCGCGGTCGAGCGGATCGCCGACGACATGAACCTCGACAAACCGCGGCTGATGGTCGCCGACATGGGCGTGCCGAACGCCTTCGCGGTCGGCCGCCGCGGCGCGGGCGTCGTCGTCGTCTCCTCGGAGCTCATCCGACTGCTCGATCGGGACGAACTCGAGGGCGTTCTCGCCCATGAACTCGCCCACATCGACAACCGCGACGTGATCATGATGGTGATGGGCCAATCGATCGCCTCGATGCTCGGGCTGGCGGCGTACTTCGCGATCGCCTTCTCGCGGGAGGGCGGCATCGGGAACATCGTCCTCGGCTACCTCGCCAGTGTCGTCGTCCAGATGGTCGCGATGGTGTTCGTGCTCGCGATCTCGCGGTACCGCGAGTACGTCGCCGACTCGGACGCCGCCCAGCACGTCGGCGGCGACGCGATGGCGCGTGCGCTGCAGAAGATCTCGACGGCCGGCCAGCGGAGCAACGCCGAGTTGGACGACAACGTGGCCGCGCTGTGCATCTTCGGCGGCGAGCGGTCCTCGCTCGAACGGATCTTCGCGACCCACCCGCCGATCGAAAGGCGGATCGCAGCCGTCCGTGACGTCGAGCGAAGTTACTACTGATCGGTCAGCGAGTGCGCCTTTTCGGTTCGGGCGACGACCGTCCCGGCGGGACGCCCCGGGTGCTCCTTAATTGTAAACGAAATTTACATACTGTTCGTAATACTCGATATGTAATAACTGTCCACTAGCCGGGGCCCGTCTTCTCCAGTGGGAGATCGATTATTTATATACCCGAATATAAATTTTATAAATATCACGTGCGATTCCCTGTCTGCTGCGACGTTTATGATCATATTGGTAAATGCTCGGCTATACCGTTCGCCTTCGATCCCGTGTATATCGCTTTTAGGGGTGCTGAACGGCGATACTGACATCTTTTTGCGCAACGGCGGAGTGTGACAGGTCTGATCGCGGTCGTACCGTTCAAATTTTATAACAATATATTGTTATTTTAGGAAAAACATAATTTTATAAATACTTTGACTGCTGTCCAGCCGTGGATACGCGCTCTCGGTCGATACGCACATATCCCTGCATCGCGAGTGCGGCATCTACCCACCCGTTCACCGCGTCCCGATCTCCCGGTTTTGTCGACCCGGGGCTTCAGACACCGTTAGAGTAATGAACGCTCGACGAAAATCGCCGGACAATACGACCATGACAGAAAATATCGAGGAACTTCGCGACGAGGTCGTCCACGACCCGGACCCGGCGTTCGCCGAATCGACCAACGTCGCGGCGTTCATGGACGAGTACAATATCGCCGACGACGACGAGCTCATCGAGCGGACGACGACGGAGATCGAGTGGTTCTGGGACGAACTCCCCGAGTACCTCGGAATCGAGTTCTACGAGGAATACGACGCCGTGCGCGACGACACGGACGGCCCCCAGTTCACGAAGTGGTATCCCGGCGGCGAATTGAACGTCGCACACAACACCGTCGACCGACACGCCGCCCTCGATTCCGAGCGGCGCAACAAGGTCGCCTGCATCTGGGAGGGCGAGGAGGGCGACGTGCGCGAACTCACCTATCACGAACTCGGCCGCCAGTCGAATCAGGTCGCCAACTACCTCGAATCGGTCGGCATCGACACCGGGGACACCGTCGGCCTCTACATGCCGATGGTCCCCGAGGTCATCTCGATCCTCTACGGCTGTTTCAAGACCGGCGCGATCGCGGTCCCCATCTTCTCGGGCTTCGGCGTCGACGCCACCGCGACCCGGATCGAGGACTCGGAGTGCTCGGTGCTGTTCACCGGTGACGGCTTCTACCGCCGCGGGGGCGAAATCACGCTCAAAGACGCTGCGGACGAGGCGATCGATGAGGCCGGCCACGTCGAACACACCGTCGTCTTCGATCGGCTCGGCGCGAGCGACGACGACAGCGACCTCGGCGTTCCCTTCGACGACGGCCGCGACGCGTGGTGGGTCGACGCCGTCGAGACCCGATCCGACGAGTACGAGACGAAATCGCTGCCGAGCGATCAAGAGTGCATGCTCCTGTACTCGTCGGGGACGACCGGCAAGCCGAAGGGCATCGTCCACACCCACGCCGGCGCACAGCTCCAACCCGCGAAGGAACTCCACTTCGCCTTCGATCTCAAGCCTGCCGATCGGTTCTGCTGGGTGTCGGACATCGGCTGGATGATGGGGCCGTGGACGCTCGTCGGGACGCACACCTTCGGCGGGACGATGGTGATGTACGAGGGCGCGCCGGATCACCCCCAGCCCGACCGGTTTTGGGAGATGATCGACCGCCACGGGATCACCCAGTTCGGCATCTCGCCGACCGCGATTCGCGCCCTCCGCAAGCAGGGCGACGAGTGGGTCGAAGACCACGACCTCTCCTCGCTTCGCCTGCTGGGTTCGACCGGTGAGCCGTGGGATCCCGAATCGTGGCTGTGGTACTACGAGCACGTCGGCGGCGGCGACACCCCCATCATCAACATCTCCGGCGGGACGGAGATCTTCGGTTGCTTCCTGTCGCCGCTGCCGATCCAGCCGCTGAAACCCTGTACGCTCGGTGGCCCCGGTCTGGGGATGGCGGTCGACATCGTCGACGAGACGGGCGCGTCGGTCAGAGACGCCCACGAACGGGGCTATCTGGTCGCGCGCGATTCGAACCCGGCGATGACCAAGTCGCTTTGGGGCGGCGACGACCGCTACCTCCACGAGTACTGGTCGGCGTTTCAGGATCCGCCGATGTGGAATCACGGCGACTGGGCCCAAAAGGACGCCGAGGGCTTTTGGTTCCTGCACGGTCGGGCCGACGACGTGTTGAACGTGGCTGGTCGGAAGGTCGGCCCCGCCGAAATCGAGGGCGCGGGAATGGAACACGACGGCGTAAATCAGGCCGCAGCGGTCGGCGTCCCCGATGACACGACGGGCACGGCCGTCGTGTTGTATCTGATCGTCGAGGAGGGCGTCGAGGAGACCGACGGCCTCCGAGAGGAGGTCCGCGAACTGGTCGGCGAGGAGCAGGGCAAGCCGTTCCGCCCGCGCGAGATCCTCTTTGTCGACGAGTTCCCCAAGACCCAATCGGGCAAGATCATCCGCCGGGCGGTCGAGGCGACCTACACCGGCGAGGACCTGGGCGACCTCTCCTCGATCGAGAACCCCGACGCCCTCGACAACATTGAGCACGCGCGGTAGGTCGGGTAGGAAACCCCTCGCAGCCGACCTGCCTCGCAGGACGCCACGTTCGCCGACCCGGTCGCTGGGAAATTTGTTTATGGGTGGGGTGAGCATATCCTATCGTATGTACGACAGCACGGTGCTCACCGACCTCGAAGAGCAACTGGAGCGGGCGGCCGAACACGACCTCTACGCCGGGACGTTCGACGACGCCGACGTCGACCCGACCGACCTCGACTCGTGGGCGGAGTTTCAGTCGATCCCATTCACCGAGACGGACGATCTAAAAGTCGACTTCAATGAACACGGTCCCGAGGGCTCGCTGTACACCGAGGGTGCGATGATCTCGTTTTCGCCGCTCGGCGACGATCTCGCGCCGATGTTTGACACCCGCGCGGACCTCGACTACGAGGCGGGTGTCAACGCCGATATCTTCGAGGCGGCGGGGATCGACGCGGGCGACCGCGTGCTCAACACGTTCGGCTACCATCTCTTCGGGACCGGTATCCTCCTCCACCGCGGCCTCGAGGAACTCGGCGCGGAAGTGTTCCCGGTCGGTCCGGGCGATTCCGAACAGGCTGCCGGCTTCATTTCGGAGTACGATGTCGACGCGCTGGTCGGCAATCCGAGCTTCGCGCTGAAGATCGCCGAGGCCGGCGCGTCCGTCGATATCTTCGTCGGCGGCGGCGAGCCGTTCACGTCGATCCCCGGCTACCGAGAGGAGGTCAAGGAGGCGCTCGACTGTGAGACGGCGATCGACTACTTCGGAACCCGGCACGTCCTTCCGATCGCCGCGGAGACGGACGCCGAGGACGGCCTCCACGTCGCCACCGACTACGCGATCGTCGAGATCGTCGATCCCGACAGCGGCGAGCCTCTCCCGCTCGGCGAGCGCGGAGAAGTCGTCGTCACCCATCGTCGAAAAGAGGGGTTCCCCCTGGTTCGGTTCCGAACGGGCGACCTCGCGGAACTCGAGCGCCGCGGCGACGACCTCGTCCTTCCCGACGGGGTCATCGGCCGAACCGACGATCGGCTGAAGATCAAGGGCGTGAAGGTGTACCCGGAGAGTATCCCCGCGGTCCTCGCCGCCTTCGACGGACTGACCGGCGAATACGCCGTTCGCGTGACGCGACCCGGATCGACGGATCACCTCGAAATAGTCTGTGAAGGCACCGCCGAGGAGACCGAACTCGCCGAGGCGCTCACCGGCCGACTCGTCATCTCCCCGGACGAGATCACGCTCGTCGACGACCTCGAGGAGCAGGGCGTCTTCGACGAGCGGTACTAGCCGTCGATCCCGAGGAACTCGATCGCCGTTCGGTAGAATATGTCTCGATACGTCTCCTCGGGCAGGTCACGGCCGAGCAGTTCGGCCCGTTCGGCCCGGTAGGGATACGGAATGTTCGGAAAGTCGCTCCCGTACATGATCGACCCCGAGAGTTCGACGAACACCTCGTCGTCGATGCTCGAGGGGTCGAACCCCATCGTCTCCTCGGCCTCCGTCGACATCGCGAACGTCGTATCGAGGTAGACGGTGTCGTGTTCGCGGGCCATCCCGACGAACGCATCGACCTCGTAGGTTCCCATGTGCGCGCAGTTCACGCGGAGTTCGGGAAACGACTCGACCACCTCGGCGAACCGATCGGCCCCGACGTTCGGGTCGTTCTCGTACATCGGCGCGGTGTTGCCGTGGTAGGTGATCGGCCGATCGTATTCGACGGCGACTTCGAGCGCCGGTTCGATGCGTGGATCAGCGGGCGCGCAGTTTTGCACCGGGCAATGGAATTTCAATCCGCGCGCACCAGCCACGAACGCCTCCCGGACGATCTCGTCGACGCCTTCGTCGTCAGGGTGGACCGTCGCGAACGGAATCAGTCGCTCGGAACCGGCCGCTTCCTCGGCGAGCCATTCGTTAAGTCCTCGGGCGATACCGGGTTTGTGCGCGTAGGGTAGCGCGACGTAGCGTTCGACGCCAGCGTCGGTCAGGGTGGCTTCCATCGAGGGTCGGTCGGTTCGATAGGAGAACTCCCAGTCGGTCGCCGCGGTGAGCGTCCGCTGGATCGCGTCGGCCAGCCGTTCCGGAAACAGGTGGACGTGCGCGTCGAGGGCCGGCGCGAACGCGTCCTCATTCGGGTTCGACATTCCGTTAGTTTCCACAGACGAGGACCGGACGCTTGGTGTTCAGGATGACGTCCTGCGTCACGCTGCCGAAGACGGCTTTCCCCGCCGGACTCCGCTCGCGGCCGGCGACGCAGATGAGGTCGGCGTCGTGGTCGTCGGCGACGGTGACGACGATAGTTGCCGGATCGCCGCTCCGCTCTTCGAAGGAGACGTCGACGCCGTGCGATTCGAGGAGCTTTCGCGCCTTACGGGCCGCGCCGACCTGATCGATCGAGGCCCCTTCGGGATTCTTCTCGAAGGAGTGCGTCAGGATCACCTCGATGTCGTCGATGGGTAGCTTGGTGATCTCCTCTGCGACCCGACGTGCGCGGCCCGTGTCCGTGTCGACGCCTGCAACGATGGTGTACATACGCACGTGTGATCGCGCATCACAAATATATGTGTCGGGCACGCCGGTTTCGGTGACGGCTACGGCGGTTCGGTTCCGCTCCCGACGCGTCTGCGGGTCCGACTCGACGCTCGGTCACCCCGACGGAGCGCGACCCCCGTCGGGGCGAAGTACCCGTCAATAGGCGTAGGGCCACTTCCGCAGGTAGTCTTTGATCTGTCCGAGTCCTGCCAGCAGCCCCTTCGGCTCGACCGCGAGGACAACGATGATGAGGATCCCGAAGAACACCGGTTCGAGAGCCGTCGCATCCGACGCGTAGGCAACCAGGAAGTCCCGGATCCCCTCTTCGAGGATAGTCACGATCGAGACGCCGAGTACGACGCCCCAGACGCGACCCATCCCGCCGAGCAGCAACATCACGTAGTGTTCGAGCGTGAGCTCGATCGTGAAGTAGTCGGGGCTGATAAAGCCGATGTACAGCGAATAGAGCGCGCCCGAAGCGCCGATCATGAAGCCGCCGATCGCGTACGCGAGCAACTTGTTTCGGAAGACGTTGATGCCCAACACGGCCGAGGAGAGGTCGTTCTCGTGGATCCCACGGAACATCCGTCCGATCCCCGTTCGGCTGAGGTTGAACGTCACCAGCGCGAACAGCGCCATCGTCGCGAGGACGAAAAAGTACTGCTCGGTCGCCGAACTGATGGTGAGGTACTCGCCGACCAGCCCGATATCGCGGGGGAGGTTCTGCTGGGAGCCGCCGTGGACGAACGCCAGCTGGTTGTTCTCGAAGAACCAGATCGCGATGAACTGCAGCGCGAGCGTCGATATGGCGATATAAAAGCCCTTGACGCGCCAAGATGGCAGGCCGAAGAGGACGGCGACGAAGGCGGTCAACAGCCCGCCGGCGAGCATCCCGGGGACGATCCCGACGCCCGCCTCGGCGACGAGTCGAGTCGAAGCGTACGCGCCGATCGCCATGAACGCCCCCTGTGCGAGAACGATCTCCCCGGCGTAGCCGAGGATGACGTGTAACCCGAGCACGGCGATGATGAATATGTAGATGCGCGTGATCATCGAGACCGCTCCGCCCCCGAACACGAAGGGGATGAGAAACGGGATCGGCAACCCGAGGACGAAGGCGATGCGTTCGATGCGCCAGCGGACCAGTCCCATCCGGTCCTCGTAGGAGGTGAAGTACTCGCCGCAGGGCATCAGACGCACCTCCCGGTAGCCGCGTCGGTCGACGTCGATTCGGTCCGTGCGTATCGTGTGTTTGATGCCATGGTTAGAGCCTCTCTATTCGTTCGGTTCCGAAGAGTCCGTACGGCTTGACGAGGATGACGACGAGCAAGAACACCATCGGCAGCACTTGCCCGACGCCCGGGCCGACGATCGGCTCGGCGTAGTACGCGCCGAGTTGCTGTATCAGGCCGACGACGAGCGAGCCGAGGAACGCGCCCGGAATGCTGTCGAGCCCGCCGAAGACGACGGCGGCGAAGATCAGGATGCCGACCGCTTCGATGGTGAAACCCGCACCCCCCGCCGACATCGCGAACAGCAGTCCGCCGATCGACGTGATGGCGATCGAGAGCGCCCACGACAACAGGATCGTCCGCTCGATCGAGATGCCCAGCACCATCGCGGCCTGCTGGTCGCTCGCGCCGGCGCGGAGGATCGAGCCGAGCACGGTATATCTGAAAAACAGCATGAGCGCGATCACGACCACGAGCGACAGGACGACGCCGAGGGTGAAAGAGGCACTCAGGTCCACCCCGAACGGGAGCGGCAGACTCCAGTCCGGGCGAAGCGCTTCGGGGTACGCGCGGTACTGCGGGCCGATCAGAAACCGGATGCCGCCCGTGATGATCCCGCCGAGCGCGAGCGTGACGATGATCACGGAGAGCACGGGCTCCCCGATGAACTGTCGGAATATCACTCGCTCGAGAACGATGCCGAGCAGCAATCCGAAGATCAGCGTCACCACGATCGCCGCGGCGGCCGGCAACTCGACCGCGATCAAAAGCGGCGTGGTGAGGACGACCACGAGGTACGCGCCGAGCAGCGCGAACTGCCCCTGTGCGAAGTTGAGCACACCCGTCACCTTGTAGATGAGCGAGAACCCGATCGCGACGAGAGCGTACACCGCGCCGAGACCGATCCCGGTAACGATGACCTCGAAGAGGGTTGCGACGTCAACCATCGATCTCACCCTCCACGAGCGCGTCGGATTCGGTCAGATCGACGACCGTCATCTCGCCACGCTCACGCGACTCTCTGCCGTCTTGATACGTTATTGTCACGTCCATCTCGACCGTGTCTTCGTCGCTGTATATCCCCTCGATTAACTCCTCGTATCTGTTCGTCACGACCTCTCGTCTGATCTTGCCAGTTCGCGTCATTTCGCCGTCGTCGGCGTCGAACTCCTTGAACAAGATGACGAACCGATCGATGGCCGGTCCCTCGAGTCGCTCGTTCGTGTCCGCGACGACCCCGCGGAGGAGTTCGAGCACTGGTTGCTTCTGTGTGAGGTCCTTGTATCCGGCGTACTGGATGTCCCGTTGGTCCGCCCACTCGGCGACGTTGTCGAAGCGGATGTTCAACACGGCAGCGAGCGAGTCGCGGCCGGCCCCGACGATGAGCGCCTCCTTGATGTACGGGTTGAACTTGAGCTTCGTCTCGACGCTGATCGGAGCGACCGCGGTCCCGTCCGAGAGCTCCATCACGTCGTCCATACGGTCGAACACCTTGATGTGGCCGTCTTCGGTGATCGCCCCGAAGTCGTCGGTGTGGAGCCACTCACCGTCGAGGGCCTCCGCGGTCTTTTCGGGCTGGTTGTAGTACCCCGAGGTGACGACGGGACCGCGAACGACGAGTTCGCCCTCCGGCGTGATCCCGACGCGAACGTTCGGGAACACCTCGCCGACGGTCTCGACCTGAATATCCTCGTTTCGGTGCATCGTCACGAAGCCACACACCTCGGATTGTCCCCAGATCTGCTTCAGGGGCACGCCGAGCGCGTGGTAGTACTGGAAGTGATCCTCGCCGAGCGGACCGCCGCCCGTGTAGACGTTCTTGGCCCGCTTGAGTCCGATCTTGTCGAGGATCGGTCGGTAGGCGATCCAGTAGGCGATCCAGTGTTGGAATCGGAGAAGAGCCGACGGTTCCTCGTCGCGCTTGTCGCCGCTGACGTACTCGGCGTGGCGCTCGCCGACGTCCATCGCCTTCTCGTAGACCCACCGCTTCAGCCGGGTCGTGTTCTCGATTTTCGCTTTGATATCGGCGACCCACCCTTCGTATGCGCCCGGCGACGAGAAGATGATCTCCGGGCCGATCTCGCGGAGATCCTCGCTTTCGGTCTCGGCCTCCTCCGGGAAATTGGCCGTCCAACCGCCCAAAAACGCCGCGGCCATGAGGATCATCTGTTCGCCGATCCAGGCCATCGGCAGGTACGAGAAGTAATCGGACCCCTCCGGCAGCGGGTCGATCTCGATGGCCGCGTTCGCGAGATTGACGAAGTTGAAGTGCGAAAGCTGGACGCGCTTTGGCATGCCGGTCGTTCCGGAGGTCGGCGGTAACATCGCCGGTTCGTGGGGATCGACGTTTCGGATCCGCGCTTCGAGATCGGAATCGGTCACCTCGCCGCCGTCGAAGCGCTCCTTTCCACGCGTCTCGATCTCCTCGTAACTAATCACGGGGACCTCCGTGTCGTCGTATCGGAACATTCCCTTCTCGTCGCGGTAGACGATCGCCTCGATCGAGGGCGCCCTGTCGACGACCTTGAGGAGTTTGTCGACCATCTCCTGGTCTTCGGCGTAGGCGACCCGCGGCGAGAGGAGTTCGAGCTGGTTGCCCACCGCCTCGGGAAGCATGTCCTCGTAATTCGGCGCGGCCATCCCGCCGAGCGTCTGTGCGCCCATCCACGCCCACAGCTGGTGCGGCCGGTTGTAGCCGATGGTAAAGAGGATATCACCCTCGTCGAACCCCAGCGTTTCGAGCCCCATCGAGAAGTGTTTGACGCGGTCGTAGTACTCTCGCCAGGTGAACTCCTGCCAGACGCCGTACTGCTTCCACCGAAGCGCGATGTCGTCGCCGTTCTTTTGGACGTGGTCCAAGAGCACTTCGGGGAGTGCGGTGTCCTCGACGATGTCGATGTCGCCTTCGGGCGGTTCGACGATCCGGTCGATCGTCGGCCCGTCGCCCCCTTTGTGCTCGGTGAGGCCCTCTTCGGCGTCGGCCATCTCAGTCCACCCCCGTGTAGATGTTTTGAACCTCGGGATCGTCGGTCACGTCGTCCGGCGGCCCGCGTGCGATGACGCCACCTTTGTTGAGCACGATCATCCGCTCGGAGACGTCGGTGACGACCTCGAGGTCGTGTTCGATCATGACGAGCGTCAACCCCTCCTCCTCGTTGAGATCGGCCAGGAACCGGACCATATCGTACTTCTCGTCGAACGTGAGTCCACTCATCGCCTCGTCGAGCAACAACACGTCGGGATTGAGCGCGAGCGACCGCGCGAGATCGACCCGGCGCTGGATGCCGAGCGGAAGACTCGACACGGTGCTGTGGCGGTACTCCCAGAGTTCGAGGTAATCGATGATATCTTCGACCCGTTGCATGTTCCGGGCTTCGACCCTCCGCCCGGTGCCGTAGAACGCGAGCGCCGAGAGCAGATTCGGGCGTTCCTTGACCGCCCGGACCGTCATGACGTTCTCGAGGACGTCCTCCTCCTCGAACAGTTCGAGCCCCTGAAACGTTCGTCCGAGTCCCTTTCGCGCCCGCTTGAACGCCCGATCGGCGGTCACGTTCTCCCCTTTGAAGAAGATCTCGCCGCCCGGATCGGGGTCGTAAAACCCGTTGAGAACGTTCAACAGCGTCGTCTTTCCGGCTCCGTTCGGCCCGACGATCGACACCCACTCCCCCTCGTCGATACCGATCGAGACGTCATCGCAGGCGGTGATCGCGCCGAAGGTCTTCGTCACGTTCCGACAGCCGAGTACGGCATCGTCCGGTGGGACGTACGGGCCGCCTCTGATACCTGCGTTACCGCCCGTCGTTCGTGTATTCTGGGTGCTCATGTATTCAGGTGTAGCGCTTCCGTATCTTGTAGTGGCGGATGTCCGAATATCGGCTCTCTTCGCTGCTGGTGCCGAGATAGAACTCCTTGATCTCCTCGCGGTTCATCAGCACGTCGGCGGGGTCGTTGAGTTCGATCTGGCCGTTCTCGAGGACGTATCCGTAATCGGCGATCTCGAGGGTCCGCTGTGCGTTTTGATCCGCAATGATCATCGTAATGTCCTCCTCGCGGTTGATCTCCCTGAGGGTCTCGTATATGTCCTGGACGAGCTTCGGTGCGAGACCGAGAGACGGCTCGTCGAGCAACAGGAGGTTCGGCCGGTGGATCAGCGCCCGGGCGATGACGAGCATCTGCTGTTCGCCGCCGCTCGTGTATCCCGCCTGCACGTCGAGGAGGTCCTCGAGCTGCGGGAAATAGTCGAAGGCGAGCTCGTAATCCGATTTATCGTATCTGATCCGCCGGCCCTGGCGGTACAGCCCGCACCGGAGGTTCTCCTCGACGGTCAGATCCGCGAAGACGCGTCTTCCCTCCAGGATATGGGTGACCCCACGATCGACCATATCTTTCGTCCGGAAGTTCGTGACCTTCTCGCCCTCATAGAAGACGTCACCGCGGGTCACCTCGCCGCGCTCGGAGCGCCCGATGCCGGAGATCATCTTCAGGATCGTCGACTTCCCGGCCCCGTTCGGGCCGAGCAGCGCGACGATGTCGCCGCGGTCGGCTTTCATCGAAACGCCTTGCACGGCCAGGAAGTTCCGGTCGTAGACGATTTCGGCGTTGTCGAGTTCGACGACCGGCGGCTCGTCGTTCCCAGCCGTCCAGCCGCTCGATTCGGTCTCGCTCATATTACGGGAGCCAGTCCTCGCGACGTTCGAGCTCGACCATCTCATCGGGGACCATCTCGCCGTCCTCGACCACGTAGGTCTGTCCGTTCATCGTCGGTCGGCGGTCGCCGTCCTGATAGTCGTAGGTCTCGGGCAACAGCCCCCAGGCGTCGAAGTCGTCCATGTCGATGAGCGCTTCCCGGACGTTCGCGCCGTCGGTCGGATCGAGGCCCATTTCCTGGGCGTGACGGATCCCTTCGACCGCCAACAGCGCGTGGACGACACCGCGGACGTAGTTGATGTTCGCGATCTCGGGGTCGTCCATGCTGTGCTCCTCGCGCTCGAACGACTCCTCGATGATCTGCCACCCATCGGCATCGGAGTCCATCGCTTGGGCAAACGAGACGTTCGAGTTGACGTATCTGACGCCCTCGAACAGATTGGGTGCCTCCTGCGCGCGGAACTCGTCGACGGTCCAGGTGAGTCCCATCACCTCGATGTCGGATTCTCGCTCCTCGATGGAGCTCAAAAGCACCTGCATCGGTGCCGCCGTGTTCTGGTGAATGAGGTAGTCGACGTCGTTGCTTTCGGCTCGCTGGACCTGCGTGTTGGCGCTGTTGGCGTCGAGTTCGAGGGCGATGCTGTCGACGACTTCGAGCCCGAGTTCCTCGGCGTAGGCCTCCCCCCCTTCGACGGGGGTCTCACCGAACGGGGTCGTGTTGTGGATGTACGCGATCGTCGCGTCCGGGTCGTTGTCGGCGATCCACTTCAGGTGTGCACGCCCCTGGCTGGTGTAATCGAGGTTCGCAAAGAAGTTGTACGGCGTCTCCCCGCCGAGTAGTCCGTCGGAATACGACGCGGAGATGTAGACGATCTCGTCGGCCGCGACGTCACTGGCCAGTGCCTCCGTGTCAGCGGTCCCCCAGCCGATGATGATCGGCGGTTCGCCGTTGGACGTGAAGCTGTCGTAGTTCTGTTGGGCCTGGGGAACTTCGTAGGCGTAGTCGACCCAATCGTGGACGATCTCGAAATCGACCTCGTCGTTCTCGTTGAGCCAGGCCATCGCGTCCCGCGACCCGATGCCGGTCGGCCGACCGACGTCGGCGGTCCCCCCGCTCAGGTCGTAGAGTGCGGGAATGTCGATCTCGGTGACTCCACCGTTACCGTTGCCACCGTTACCGTTGCCACCGTTACCGTTGCCACCGTTACCGTTACCGTTGCCGTTGCCGTTACCCGAACAGCCCGCTAGCCCGACGGTCGTGGCCGCTGCGGCGGCTCCACCTGCCTTACCCAAGAATCCCCGTCGACTGTGAACAGCAGTCTCTGGTGTATTGTCATCTATGTTCATGCTGGTACGATCCCTACATACGAACATGATTATTTAAATCATTCGCTCGATTTTCGGCTTCGGGTGTTTACGGCCTCGGAGACGTCCCTTCGGGAAAACAGTGATTGCGAAGTCATACCGATGGCACGACCCGTGTCCTCGGAAACCGACGGTTTCGGGGATGCTGAAAACGCGCGGCGTTTTCAAGCACGGTTCGCGTGGGACGACCACGAGTGGTCGGGGAAACCACACCCCCACGAACGTCTCAAAGAAGCGTGCACGAACCCGCAAGTTGCCTCCGTGGGTCAGTAGCCGAACCCCCAACGGAGGAATCCTCGCGTTTCGACGCGCGGAGGGTGTAGAAACGCGTCGTCGAGTCCCCGGACACAAACTACTAAATGGGATGAACGACCGAATACAGACGAGGAACGACCATGACATTCGAGACGAGTGCCGAACACTCGATGATCTCTTCGACCGCGACGGAGATCGCGACGGAGTTCGGCCCCGAGTACTGGCGAGAGAGGGAGGAAAACGGGGAGTTCGCGGCGGACTTCTGGGACGAACTCGGTGAGGCCGGCTTCCACGGTCTCCTCGTGCCCGAGGAGTACGGCGGTGCCGGAATGGGGATGGCCGAACTCGGCTTGGCGATGGAGACGCTGTGTGCGGAAGGCTGTGGGATGGCCGGGACCTGGTATCTCGTGTTGACCGCCGGCATGGCGACCGTCGGATTGAACAGGTACGGTACCGACGAACAGAAGGAAACGTATCTGACGGACATCGCGACCGGCGATCGGAACTTCTCTATCGGAATCACCGAACCCGAAGCGGGGACGAACACGCTCAACGTCGCAACCCATGCCGAAAAGGACGGCGACGGGTACGTCCTCAACGGCCAGAAGGCGTGGATCACGTTCTCCGATCGCGCCGACGACATGATCATCGTCACGCGCACGACACCACGCGAGGAGGTCGACCGGGGTACCGACGGTATCAGCCTGTTCATCATCGACATGGACTCGCCCGGAATCGACGTCTCCCCGATCGAGAAACACGCGATAAACTACTCGAAGTCCTGCGAGGTCTTTTTGAACGACGTTCGGGTCCCCGAGGAGAATCTGCTGGGCGATCGCGACGACGGCTGGTGGGCGCTCGTCAGCACGCTCAACCCCGAACGGATCGGGTTCTCGGCGGCGGCGACGGGGATCGGTAAACTCGCGGCCCACACCGCGATCGACTACGCCAACGACCGCGAGGTGTTCGGCACGCCGATCGGCACTCACCAGGGGGTCTCGTTTCCGATCGCGAAACCGTACGCCCGTATGGAGGCGGCCGCCCAGATGCGACGGAAGGCCGAGTGGCTTTACGATCAGGGCGAACCCTGCGGTTACGAGACGAACATCGCGAAGGCGACCGCCGTCGAGGCCGGCATCGAGACGGTCAAACAGTCGATGCAAGCCTTCGGCGGCTGGGGATACGCCACCGAGTACGACGTCGAGCGCTGGTGGCGCGAGATCAACCTCACTCGCCTCGCGCCCGTCACCCAACAGATGGCCTACAACCACATCAGCCAGGAGATCGGGTTCCCGAAATCCTACTAAACATGTTCGAGAAACTACTCGTTGCGAACCGAGGCGAGATCGCGATCCGCGTGATGGCCGCCTGCGAGGAACTCGGAATCGAGACGGTCGCGATCTACAGCGACGCCGACCGCAACGCCGGTCACGTCGCCTACGCCGACGAGGCGTACAACGTCGGGCCCGCACCCGCAGCCGACTCCTATCTCGACGGCGAAACCATCGTCGAGACGGCGAAGCGAGCCGGCGCGGACGCGATCCATCCTGGGTACGGGTTTTTGGCCGAAAACGCCGACTTCGCCCGTCGGGTCGAAGACGCCGAGGGGATCACCTGGGTCGGTCCGAAAAGCGAGACGATGGAGCGGCTGGGCGAGAAGACGAAGGCCCGCACCGTGATGGACGAGGCTGGCGTCCCCGTCGTTCCGGGGACGAACGACCCGGTCGAGGACGCCGAGACGGTCGCCGAACTCGGCGAGGAGTACGGTTATCCGATCGCGATCAAAGCTGAGGGGGGCGGTGGCGGTCGCGGCATGAAGATCGTCCGCGACGCGGCCGAGGTCGAAGACGCACTCGAAGCGGCAAAACGGGAGGGTGAGGCCTACTTCGACAACGATTCCGTCTACGTGGAAACGTATCTGGACTCGCCGAAACACATCGAGGTTCAGATTCTCGCGGACGAGCACGGAAACGTCCGTCATCTCGGCGAGCGCGACTGCTCGCTCCAGCGTCGCCATCAGAAAGTCATCGAAGAGGCGCCGAGCCCGGCGCTCTCGGACGCGTTGCGGGAGGAAATCGGCGAGGCGGCCCGTCGCGGCGTCCGGGAGGCCGGCTACACGAACGCGGGGACAGTCGAGTTCCTCGTCGAAGATAGCGTTGGGCCGGAGGCACAACGAGGGGGAGGCAGCGACGCCGCAGGGCCGGCGTTTTATTTCATGGAGGTCAACACCCGGATCCAGGTCGAACACACCGTCTCCGAGGAGATCACCGGCATCGACATAGTCGCTTGGCAGATCCGCGTCGCCGCCGGCGAGGAACTCGATTTCGAGCAGGATGACGTCGGCTTCGACGGCCACGCGATCGAGTTTCGGATCAACGCCGAAAACCCCGCAAACGAGTTCGCGCCGACGCCGGGACACCTCGAAACGTACGATCCGCCCTCAAGCGTCGGGGTTCGGCTCGATCACGCCGTCTCACAGGCGGACGACATCGGCGGCGACTACGACTCGATGATCGCGAAACTGATCGTCCACGCCCCCGACCGAGAGCGATGTTTTCGGCGCTCTCAGCGCGCGTTAAAACACTTCGAGGTCGAGGGCGTCCACACCACGATCCCGTTTCACCGGTTGATGCTCGAGAACGACGTCTTCCGCGGCGGCGAGCACACGACGAGGTATCTCGACGAGGAACTCCCTCCGGAGCGGCTCACCGACGCCGTCGAGCGGTGGGGATCGACCGCCGGCGGGGCGAGCGCCCGGCCGGCGTCAGCTCGAACGCTGACCGTCGAAGTCGACGGCAGGCGCTTCGAGGTGCTCGTCGAGAACGGTCTCGTCGCGGCCGAGGACGCCGCAGCCGGCGATGCCGGAGATGGGGGCGGGGCCTCGCCCGCGGAGGCTGGCGCGATCACCGCCGAGATGCAGGGGACGATCCTCTCCGTCGACGTCTCGGCCGGCGAAACGGTGTCGGCCGGCGATGTGGTCTGCGTGCTCGAAGCGATGAAGATGGAAAACGACGTCGTCGCCGCGGTGGACGGCACCGTCGCCGACGTTGCCGTTTCGGCCGGCGACTCCGTCGATCAGGGCGATACGTTGCTAACTTTGGAGTGAACACACATGCGAGTCAAAGTTTCCGACGATATGGCGGTCGAACAGGCACGCGCGGTCGCCGAGGCGCTCGCCGAACGGTTCGGCGACGACGTGACGGTTCTCTCGGCGGACGGCGAGGAACTGGGTCACGCGAGTTACGACGGCGACGGGGACAGCGAATTCACGGCCGATGCCGACCCCGAAGCCGACCTCGATCTCGGCCCCACGGAGCGCGAAGAGCTCCTGTGGGAGCAGATCGAGGAGATCGAATCCGGCGGCAAGGAGAAGTACAAACAACAACTCCCCGAACAGGGCAAGAAGTTCGTCCGCGATCGGATCGATCTGTGGTTCGACGACGACTCGGACGGCGACGGCTTCCTCTTTGAGGACGGCAAGTTCGCAGAGTTCGACGCCGACGATGTGCTTCCCGCGGACGGTCTCATCACCGGCGGCGCACAGTTCGAAGGGCGGAACGTCCACTTCATGGCCAACGACTATACGGTCAAGCGCGGCAGCATGGCCGCAAAGGGCGTCGAGAAGTTCCTCAGGATGCAACAGCGCGCGCTGAAGACCGCGCAGCCGGTGTTGTACCTGATGGATTCTTCCGGTGGTCGGATAGACCAACAGACCGGCTTCTTCGCCAACCGCGAGGGGGTGGGCAAGTACTACTACAACCACTCGATGCTGTCTGGGCGGGTTCCACAGATATGCGTGTTGTACGGCCCCTGTATCGCCGGAGCCGCCTACACGCCGGTTTTCGCGGACTTCACCATCATGGTTCGCGGAATGAGTTCGATGGCGATCGCGAGCCCGCGGATGGTCGAAATGGTCACCGGTGAGAAGATCAGCCTCGAAGACCTCGGGGGTCCGGACGTACACGCCACGCACTCCGGAAGCGCGGATCTCGTCGCCGACGACGAGGAACACGCCCGCGAGCTCGTCGCCAAGCTCATCGGCTATCTGCCGAACAACAGCGACGAAAAGCCGCCGCGGATCGATCCGGTCGCGCCCGCCAAACCGCCGAGGGGTATCGACGGCGTCATCCCGCAGGAACCGAATCGCGGCTACGACATGGTCGATCTGATCGATCGGATCGTCGACGCCGGCTCGTGGTTCGAACTCCGTCCGGAGTACGGCAAGGAGATCCTGACCGGCTTCGCCCGCATCGACGGGCGATCGATCGGTATCGTCGCCAACCAGCCGGCCCACCGCGCCGGCGCGATCTTCCCCGATTCCGCCGAAAAGGCCGCCGGGTTCATTTGGACCTGTGACGCCTACAATATCCCGCTTTTGTACCTCGCCGACACGCCGGGCTTCATGGCCGGCTCACAGGTCGAAAAGGAGGGCATCCTCGAACAGGGCAAGAAGATGATCTACGCGACCTCGTCGGCGACGGTGCCGAAACAGTGCGTCGTCGTCCGGAAGGCCTACGGAGCCGGGATCTACGCGATGAGCGGTCCGGCATACGATCCCGAATCGACGCTCGCGCTCCCCTCCGGTGAGATCGCGATCATGGGCCCGGAGGCGGCGATCAACGCCGTCTACGCGAACAAGCTCGCGGCGATCGACGACGAGGAGGAGCGGAAACGACGCGAGCGGGAACTCCGCGAGGAGTACCGCGAGGACATCGACGCGCGACGGATGGGAAGCGAGGTCGTCATCGACGAGATCGTCCCGCCGAGCACGCTGCGCGAGGAGCTGAAGAACCGGTTCGCGTTCTACGAGAACGTCGAGAAGGATCGCCCGGACAAAAAACACGGGACGGTACTATGACCGGACGCTACTACGAGGAGTTCGAGGTCGGCGAGACCATCGAACACGGGAAACGACGCACCATCTCGGAGGCCGACAATCAGGCCTTTTGCGATATGACGATGAACCAACAGCCGTTGCATCTGGACGCCGAGTTCGCCGCCGACACCGACTTCGGCGAACGGCTCGTGAACGGGCTCTATACGATGAGTCTGGCCGTCGGGATCACGATTCCCGACACGACCGACGGCACCATCGTCGCAAACCTCTCGTACGACAACGTCGAGCACCCCGAACCGGTGTTTCACGGCGACACGATCCGAGTCCAATCGACGGTGACGGACAAACGTGAGACGTCGGACGGCGAGCGCGGGATCGTGACGATGCATGTCGAGGTGTTCAAAGTGAACGAGCCGGAGGAGCCGCTGGTCTGTTCGTTCGAGCGCACCGCGCTGTCGTTGAAGGGTCCCGAGAACTGACCGAGCCGCGGGGACGGACGCGATGCCCGTTTTCGCCCGACGCGACGTTACTGGCTGAACTCGTAGCCCGCCTCGCGGTCCCATGCCGATCCGACGCCGCCCTCACGAAGGCGCTTACGCCTGATCTTACCGGTCGGGCTCCGCGGTATCTCGGTTCTGATCTCGATGTAGCGGGGCACCTTGAGGTAGGGGAGCGATCGTTTGGAGTGTCTGTAGACGTCGATCGGGCTCAACGCCGCCTCTGCGTCGTCCTCGGGGATGACGACCGCCTTGATCTCCTCGGTGCCGCTTCGGTTCTCGACGCCGACGACGACGGATTCGCGAACGCTCGGATGGGCATCGATGACGCCTTGAATCTCCAGTGAGGAGACGCGGCCAGCGATCCGGCCGCGGTAGATTGAGTTGTCCTCGTTGGCAATGAAGTAGACGAAGCCGTCCTCGTCTTTGTACCCGATGTCACCGCTGTGAATCCACTGGTTTCGACAGACTTCGACGGTCTGTTCGGGCTCGTTGAGGTATCCCTGCAGCATCGTGTTGGGCCGCTTCGGGCGGATGACGATCTCGCCGGACTCGCCTGCATCGACGGGCCAGTCGTCTTCGTCGACTACCTCGACGTCGGCGTACGAGACCGGCTTTCCGGATGACCCGATCCGGCGGTCGTCGGGGGTGTTGTACGTGGCAATCGTCGACGTTTGCGTAACCCCGTATCCCTCCAACACCGTGATGTCGAAGCGCGACTCGAACTCACGGATGAGCGTCTCGTCGGTGCCGAAGCCGAAGCCGTGACCGATCGCCATCCCGACCGTCTCCGCCGCCGGTTCCGGACCGGTCGATCGGTTGTACAGCACCGATAACAGCCGGCCCAAATACAGTATCACCGTCGCCTCACAGTCGCCGACGTGCCGCCAGTACGTGTCCGGGTCGAACGGGTCCGAACACACGAACTCGGCGTCGCCGAAGAGCGCTCCGACGACCCCGAGTTGGAACGTGAAGATGCTGTACAGCGGGAGCGTGGTGAATATTCGGTCGTCGGGCCCGAACCCGAAGAGATCGGTCGCGACCTCCCAGCCGGTGTTGACGTAGGAGTACTGCGGGAGTCGAACCCCTTTGGGCTGCTCGGTCGCGCGGCGCTGGACGAAGGTCACGGAGACGGTGTCGGCTTGCCCCGGGTCGGCGGCCGGCGCGCGATCGCCGTCGGCGTCGAGCAGCGACTCGAATGACCGGTACGGTCTATCGCGGCGTCTCCCGACGAAATACTCCGACGTGACGTTCGGTAGGTCCGCACGGACCTCCTCGTAGGCCTCTCGTGTCCGTTCGTCGACGAAGATCGTCTCGGCCTCCGACTTCGAGAGCGCTGCGGCGAGCGTCTCGCCGGTAAACCGGGTATCGATTGGAGCGACGATCGCGCCGAGTTTCGCCAGCGCGAAGTACAGGTGGACGTACTCGGCCGAGTTGTACATGAACAGACAGACGGTATCGCCAACGTCGACTCCGCGAGAGGAGAGTCCGTTCGCGACGGTGTTTACCGCCCGGTTCAATTCGGCGTGCGTCTCCCACTCGTCGTACCGAAAGAACCGCCGGTCCGGTGCCGTCTGTGCCTTCCACTCGAGGGCACCGCCGAGCGTCTCGACGTCGCCCGGTGGGCGGTCGCTCGACACGTCAGTTCACCTCCGTCTCGGCATCGATGTCCGCGACCGCGCGCCCGAGCGCCGTTGTCACCTCGCGGTCCGGCGGCGTGCTGAAGTCGTGTGAGTACCCGAAGATCCCGATACCGTGGTGGCCGCTCGCGGGACCCTCGAAGGCGACCCCGACCGACCGGACGCCCAGTGCTGACTCGCCGTCGCCGACCGCGTAACCCCGATCCCGGATCGCCGCCAGCTCCGAATCGAGCCGTTCGGCCTTCTGGATCGTCTCTTTGGTGTGGGCTGTGAGCCCGTGATGCTCGACGATATCCTCGACGTAGGTAGCCGGAAGGGACGCCAGGATGGCCTTCCCCGGCGCGTGGGTGTGGAGGTAGGACCGCTTGCCGACGCGGCCGTACACGGGTGTCGCCCCGTCCGGAACGGCTGACTCGACGAAGAGCCCGCGACCGTGCTCCTCCGTGATCCACCAGACGGGTTGGTCGACCGATTCGGCGAGCGTCCCGAGTGAGTCCGCCACCGCACCTCGAATGCGAAGCCGGCTCTTCGCCGCCATTCCGTGCGTTAGAAAACGGAGGCCGAGGTAGTAGGTACCGTCGCGTTCGACGACGTATCCCATCGACTCGAGCGTCGAGAGGTAGTTGTGGACGGTGCTTTTCGCCAGCCCGACCTGTCGTTCCAGTTCGTCGAGCCCGGCGCCGTCGTGGTTCTGCAGGATCTCGATAATCCTGAAACCGGTCCGGACCGACTTGACCTGCCGGGCGGACGTTTTCCGAATCATATCTCCCTTTTTGAGGGTGGTTTCTTATATTTGTCCCCCGAAAAATTTTTCCAGTTATATAATATTGAAAAATTTAACTCGCTATTCACTTATACTGAACACACCCACTCGTCTGGCGTCATCCGCTGCAGCATGTGTGAACCGCCTCGCTCGGACGCCCAAATCGGCGCGTGCATAACACCGATAACTCTGTGATGAAATATACGCCGCCGACGAGTCTCGTCGCACTCCCCCGTTTGCCCGATGAAGATACTCCCGACTGTGCGGCGACCGCCGTCGATCAGCTCGGTCTCGACTCGTTGATGACCCTACGTTTTTGTGCTCGGCTCGCTAAGGCGTCGAGTATGAAAGGCACGCTCGACCACACGATGATTCGCGTCGCGGACATCGACGCCTCGATCGACTGGTACGAAACCCACCTCGACTACGAACTGAAGGACCGCCACGACGGCGACGGCTTCACCATCGTCTACATGGGGCCCGAAGACATGGGCGGCGACGAGGCCATGCTGGAACTGACGAGCAACGAGGGCCAAGACGAGATCGGGATCGGTGACGCGTGGGGACATATCGCGGTTCGCGTCCGCGATCTCGAGGACGCCTACGACGAGTTGATGGCGAGCGGCGTCGGGGACTACCGCGACCCCGAATCCTGCGGTGGCCGATACGCCTTCGTGAAGGACCCCGACGGCCACGAGATCGAGATCGTCCAGCGCGACCACGGCTCCCGGTGGAGTCTCGATCACACGATGATCAGGGTCGAGGACGCCGACGAGGCGCTCGGCTACTGGGTCCGGAAGTTCGACTACGTCGAGACCCGCCGCTGGGAGGCCGACACGTTCGCGAACTACTTCGTCGAACCCGAGGACGCCCCCGAGGAGGCGATGAGCGTCGAGTTGACGTACAACTACGACGGCCGAACCTACACCGAGGCCGACGGCTGGGGGCACCTCTGTGTCCAACTCGACGACCTCCACGACGACTGGGAGCAACTAATGATCCGCGAAGCGCCCGACTACCGTGACCCCGAATCGTGCGACAACATGTACGCGTTCACCAAGGATCAGGACGGCCACGAGATCGAACTGATCGTCCGCGATTCCGATGCGGGGTCGCTGTTCCCGTTCTGACCGGGACCGATTTTCGACTTTCGACACAGCCGAAAGAAAGAATCGGTGGTCCAAATCGCCCCGCCTTCAGGCCGTGACGAGCGTCTCCTGATACGCGCCGTAGTGGTCCTCGAAGACTGCCATGATCTCGCCCATGGTCGCGTAGGCTTTCACCGCGTCGATGATCGGTGGCATGACGTTCTCGTCGTTCTCGATGGCCTCTCGGACCGCGTCCAGACACGCCTCGACTTCCTCGTCGTCGCGCTCTTCCTTGACTGCCTCGAGCCGGCCGAGCTGTCGATCGCGCGTCTCAGGGTCGACGTGGAGGAGCTCGGGTTCGGTGTCCTCTTCGATCTCGTATTTGTTCACCCCGACGACGGTCTCTTCGCCCGCGTCCACGCGCTGTTGGTACTCGTAGGCGGCTTCCTGGATCTCGCGGTGGAAGTAGCCGTCCGGAATCCCCTTCAGGACGCCGTCGCGAACCGAGCCGTCGCCCATCTCCTTGATCTCCTCGATGTACGCCATGATTTCGGCCTCCATCTCGTTGGTGAGTTTCTCGATGGCGAAGGAGCCGCCCATCGGATCGACGATGTCGGCCGCACCCGACTCGTCGGCGATGATCTGTTGGGTCCGCAGCGCCACTCGAACCGCCTCCTCGCTCGGCAGCGCGAGCGCCTCGTCGTAGCTGTTCGTGTGCAGCGACTGGGTGCCGCCCATCACGGCGGCGAGCGCCTGAATAGTCACCCGAACGATGTTGTTGAGCGGCTGTTGGGCCGTCAGGCTCTGCCCGGCCGTCTGGGTGTGGAACTTCATCCGCTTCGAGGCCTCCTTCTCGGCCCCGTACCACTCCTCCATCACGTTCGCGTAGACCCGGCGGCAGGCGCGGAACTTCGCGATCTCCTCGAAGATGGAGTTGTGGGAGTTGAAGAAAAACGAGAGCAGCGGCGCGAAGTCGTCGACGTCGAGCCCGCGGTCGAGACAGTCCTCGACGTACGCGAACCCGTCCGCGAGCGTGAAGGCGGCCTCTTGAGCGGCCGTCGAGCCGGCCTCGCGGATGTGGTATCCGGAGATCGAAACCGGGTGGATTTTCGGCGTCTCCTCGACGGCGAACTCGATGGTGTCGGTTACGACGTCGAGCGACGGCTCGGGCGGAATCACCCACTCCTTCTGGGCGATGAACTCCTTGAGCATGTCGTTTTGGAGCGTCCCTCGGATCTCATCACGGGGCACGCCTTTCTCGTCAGCAAGGGCGATGTACATCGCGTAGATGACCGCCGCGGAGGGGTTGATAGTAAAGGAGGTCGACACCTCGCCGATGTCGATGCCGTCGAAGAGGATCTCCATGTCCCGGAGCGTATCGACGGCGACGCCCTCTTTGCCGACCTCGCCCTCGCTCATCGGGTGGTCGGAGTCGATTCCCATGAGGCTCGGCATGTCGAACGCCGTCGAGAGCCCGGTTTGCCCCTCGTCGATCAGGTAGTGGAACCGCTCGTTGGTCTCCTCGGCAGTTCCGAACCCGGCGAACTGCCGCATCGTCCACGTTCGTCCCCGATACATCGTCGGGTACGGGCCGCGGGTGTACGGTGAGTCGCCGGGGAAGCCAATGTCCTCTTCGAAGTCGATATCGTCGATGTCTTCGGGGGTGTAGAGCCGGTCTACCTCGTGGTTCGAGACGGTCGCGAACCGGTCTTTTCTCTCGCCGCGCTCCAGGAACGGATCGAGCGTCTCCGATTCCCACTCCGCTTTTCGGTCGCGAATCGCTTCGAGATCGTCGTTATCAAACATTACTCCTACAGACTCCAGCTATCTGCAAAAACGTTGCTCTTCTAATAATCTTATTGACATATTGGTGCTCACGTCCGTTTCGGAACGCTTAATCGAAAACTGCACGAACCCCCGAGCATGGTACGAGCACTCGATTCGATCGACCGGGTCGGCGTCGTCGGGGCTGGAACGATGGGCAGCGGAATCGCACAGGTTGCTGCCACCTACGGTTACGACGTTGTCATGCGCGACATCGAGGAGACGTACGTCGAAAACGGATTCGAAACGATCGCCGGAAGTCTCGAACGACTGGTGGGCGACGAAACGCTCACCGAGTCGGAGGCGAAAGCCGTCGAGGATCGAATCTCCGGTACGACGGCGCTCGACGACCTCACCGAGTGCGATATCGTCGTCGAGGCCGCGCTCGAAGAGATCGACGTCAAACGAGATATCTTCGCCGATCTCGACGATATCGCCCCCAACGAGACAGTGTTGGCCACGAACACCTCGACGCTGTCGATCACGACGATCGCCGCCGCGACCGAGCGCCCCGAATCGGTCGTCGGCCTCCACTTCATGAACCCGGTGCCGGTGATGAAGGGTGTGGAGGTCGTCCGCGGCGAAAAGACCGCCGAAGACGTCATGCATGTGGCCCACGCCTTCGCCGAGGACCTCGGCAAGGAGACGTGGGAGTCCGACGACAAGCCGGGGTTCGTCGCCAACCGCATCCTGATGCCGTGGATCAACGAGGGGATCCGCGCCTACGACGAGGGCGTCGCGACGAAAGAAGACGTCGACAGCGGCATGAAACTTGGGACGAACGTCCCGATGGGCCCCCTCGAACTCGCCGACCACATAGGCCTCGATATCTGTCTGCACGCGACCGAGACGCTCCACGAGGAACTGGGCGACAGATACACGCCCGCGTATCTGCTCAAGCGGAAGGTCGAGGCGGGCGACCTCGGCAAGAAAACAGGTCGAGGATTCTACGGGCACGAGTAAGCCGCCGTCTGCACCTCACCCGTCGAGGTGCCGCGAGATGATCTCCTTTTGAACCTCCGATGTCCCCTCGTAGATCGTCGTGATCTTCGCGTCCCGGTAGTACCGTTCCACGTCGAAGTCCTTGGTGTAGCCGTAGCCACCGTGGACTTGGACGGCCTCGTTCGCGACGTCCACGGCCGTCTCGCTGGCGAAGTACTTCGCCATGCTCGCGGCCATCGGATCGATCCCGTCGTCGTTCTTTTCGGCCGCGTCCCTGGTCAACAGCCGGGCCGCCTGCACGTCCGTCGCCATGTCTGCGAGTTTGTGCGCGATCGCTTGGTGTTCGGAGATCGGTTTGCCGAACTGCTCTCGCTGGTCGGCGTACTCGACGGCGGCGCTGAGGGCGGCCTCGGCTACGCCGACCGCCTGACTCGCGATGGCGATCCGGCCGCCGGTGAGGATCGAAAACGCCGCCTTGAGGCCGTCGCCGACCTCGGTGAGTCGGTTCTCGGCGGGGATCCGTGCACCGTCGAAGATCAACGTCGTCGTGTCGCTGGCTCGGAGCCCGAGTTTGTCCTCCTTTTTGCCGACCTCGAGGCCGTCGGTGTCCTTCGGAACCAGAAACTGCGTCACCGTGTCGGGGTCGTCCCGGTCGGTCTTGGCGAAGAGGACGACGACGCCCGATCGCTGACCGTTCGTGATCCACTGCTTCGTCCCGTCGATGACGTACTCGTCGCCCTGCTTGCGGGCTTCGGCCGTCATTTCGGCGGGATTCGACCCCGCCTCGGGCTCCGAGAGCGCGAACGCCCCGACCGGCCGACCCGCCGCCATGTCGGGGAGCCACGCTTCCCTGTGGGCGTCCGTGCCGAACATTTCGATACACGAGGTCGCGAGACAGTGCACCGAGAGCGCGGTCGCGACCGAGAGGTCGCCCTTCGCCAACTCCTCGTTGACGATGCTGTAGGTCAGTTGGTCGGCGTCGAAGCCGCCGTGCTCCTCCGAGACGGTGAGGCCGGTCAGGTCCAACTCGGCCAGTCCGTCCCAGACGGTCTCCGGAAACGTCTGCGTCTCGTCGGCCTCGGCGGCGGCCGGACGCACCTCGCGGTCGACGAACTCCGCGACGGTATCCGCGATGAGTTGTCGTTCGCTCGCTGTCGTCATACCAGTATATTACCGCCCGGGCTGATAATTCGTACGGGTTCATTCACGATACCCATCACGCCATCACACGTAATCCATGTTCACCTGCGTGATGTTCGCCACCCGCCGGATCGTCGGCAGCATCTCCTCGCGTCGCTCCTCCGTCATCCGGCTTTCGGGTCCACAGACGCAGATCGCTCCTCGGACGGTGTCGCCCCGGTCGAGGACGGGGACGGCGATACAGACGAATCCCGCGATGCGCTCCCCCCGGTCGATCGCGTATCCTCGCTCGCGGATGGTCTCGAGCTGTTCGAGCACGACGTTCCTGTCGGTCGTCGTCCGCTTCGTGATCGGCTCGAAGGCCTGCCGGTCGAGGAGCGTTTCGAGGCGGTCCGGTGAGACATGTGCAAGAATCGCCTTACCTCCCGCGTTCGCGTACAGCGGGACGCGGGCACCGGGGTATGCCGGTAGGTCGACCGCCTGCTCGCCCTCGGCGACCGCCAACAGCACGCCGTCGCCCCCCTCCTCCACGATCAGCGTGGCCTGCTCGCCCGTCTCCTCGGCGGCGGTGGACAGTTCCTCGGCGACCGCCGTGTAGATCTCCCGCTGGCGTCGATCTCGATGGCCGATCTCCAGAAACCGCGTCGAGATCCGGTACTCGGTCCCAATTTTGACCACGTGACCGGTCGAGCGAAGCGCCTGCAGGTAGTCGTGGACAGTGCTCACCGGCAGATCGACCGCCGCTGCCAGTTCGGAGACGCCCATCCCGTCGTGCTTCGAGAGCGCATCGACGATCCGGAAAGAGCGCGTGACGGACCGGTTTTCGGCATCGGGCATGTCCCTACCCGCGTGCCGCGGAGAATTAATGGTTTCGACTGAGTCGAAATATTTTGTTCACCACGCGACCACTAGACACCGCAGAGGTCGTCGGGTCTGCGTACTCGATATCGGAACACGTCTGTCCCCTTCGTTGCGCCCGAATCCTCTCCGATACGACGCGACGCGCTTTGACCGTCGTCGGTCGTAGCGACTGGTACGTTCGGACTCGGTAGCCCCGAAATCGCGTACGACGGACCTCCGTTGCCGATCCGTCGCCGTCTAAGTACATCACTCGACGTCCAGAGCCGAGGGAACTGCTCGTGTACCCCTCGCTGTTTTCGGGCTAACCGAATAACCGTTCGGATTACCGACGGCAAGCCGCGGATCGCGTTTACATAACAGGTATAACGACGTTAGCGTATACGACGCTTCTTCTCCGATGGCAGTCACGTTCGCCACGCCTCCCTGGTCCGCCCCCGACGGTGCCCAACGGAAATATATAATATTTATAAGAATTATTTTCATCTGATATTAATACCCTCCTCGTTTTCGCAGTAGCATTCTCACCGGGGGTTTCGTCACGTTACACGACCCTCTATCGGCGGGTCATTTCCATATTGTTTTTATATTTTTGCCGTACCACGTACTTTATACGCATAGTTCTACGTTTTCGGCCAAAATAACATAAAATTCGTGCCTGAACGGATTCGTATGCAACTGCGATCTTCCGCGTTGTCGACGGATTCGACTGGCTGGCCGTCCTCCGTATATCATATAAGCCAAATATTTATTTCTTCTAATTATATTTTAATTGTTATATCTGGTCCTCTCGCATCCCGACGACGGAAAGCGAAAAGGGATAAACCGTTCGCCACACTTCCATCGGTATGGAGTACTACGAGGCGGCGAATTTCCTGTTCGGCCTTCGGCGGTACCCGTCCCGGACGGGTGTCGCTCCGACCCGACGGCTGCTCGACCATCTCGGGTCTCCGGGAGACGATCTCCGGATCATCCAGATCGGCGGGTCCAACGGCAAGGGAAGCACCGCCCGTATGATCGAGTCCGTCCTCCGCGAAGCCGGATACGACGTCGGACTGTACACCTCGCCACACCTCGACGACCTCCGCGAGCGGGTCCGGATCAACGGTCGCCCGGTCACCAAAGCCGCTGTCTGCAGGTACGTTTCCGAGATTGAACCGTACGTACGCGAGGAGACGGTCGACGGCGATCCGCCGACGTTCTTCGAGGCAGTGACGGCGCTCGCCGTCCGAACGTTCGAACGCGAGAACGTCGACGTGGCCGTCGTGGAGGTCGGAATCGGCGGCAAACACGACGCGACCAGCGCACTCTCCCCCGACGCCGCCGCGGTGACAAACGTCACGCTCGAACACGCGGATCTCCTCGGCGACACGATCGAGGAGATCGCCCTCGACAAGGCCGCTATCGCGCCCGAGAGCACCCCCCTCGTGACGGCTGCGACGGGGGCGGCCCTCGACGTGATCGACGCGGTTGCCGACGAGACGCTTCGGGTCGGCGGTCCGGACGACGAAGTCGAGGTGGCGGTCGTCGACGAGGGTCGAACCGGTGTCGAACAGGGTGTGACGATCACCGCCACCGACGGCTGGCGCGTTTCGACGGCGCTCCCACTCCTGGGAGGCCACCAGTGTGAAAACGCCGGGATCGCCGCCGCACTCTGCCGCCAGATCGGCGACGTGACACCCGGGGACGCGGCCCGTGGGCTCCGAAACGCCCACTGGCCGGGGCGCTTCGAGGTGATGGATCGCGATCCGCTCGTCGTCCTCGACGGCGCGCACAACCCCGGAAGCTGTGTTGGCGTCGCGAACACGCTTTCGACGTTCGAATACGACGAGTTACACCTCGTTTTCGGCGCGATGTGTGACAAGGACGTCCCCGAGATGGTCGCGGCGCTGCCCGCGGCGGCGGCAGTCTACGCCTGCCGTCCAGATTTCGATCGAGCCGAAACCACCGACTCTCTCGCCGCGATCTTCGAGGCCGACGGGCGATCCGGATCAATCGATCGACACGACACCGTCTCCGGGGCGGTCGAATCGGCGCTCGCCGCCGCCACCGCGGACGACGCGGTCGTCGTCTCCGGATCGCTCTTCGTCGTCGCCGAGGCCCGCAGACGGTGGACTCGAACCCACGTCACGAGCCGAGTTCCCGACGGCGACGCGGCGGCCGAACTCCTCGAAAGGGCCGACGTTTTTCCGGGGGCGGTTCGCCACCTTCGAGACGACGGCGTTCACCACGTCGTCACCGCGCGCGTTCGCCCGGCGCAGGCCGACCGCATCGAGCGTGAACTCCTCTCTCTCGGCGGCGAGTGTGCGATCTCGGCCGTCGACGCGGAGTCGCACGAACTCGTCGACGCGGTGTTGATGGGGACGCGCTCGCAGTTCGACCGATTGCTCGAGACCCTCGGCGAATTCGGATCGGGTCCCTCCGCGGTCGCGGCGGGGCTCGAACGGGAACTCGACCGTCTCGACCGACCAGCGAACACTCCCTGGGCCGACAACACCGCCGTCATGGGTATTCTCAACGTGACGCCGGATTCGTTCTACGACGGCGGCCGCTACGAGACGACCGACGATGCGATCAACCGAGCCGAGCGGCTGATCGACGCCGGGGCGGACATCGTCGACGTCGGCGGCGAGTCGACGCGCCCCGGCGCGGAGTCGGTCCCCGTCGACGAGGAGATCGACAGGGTGGTCCCGGTCGTCGACGCGCTCGCCGAGGTCGACGCCGCCGTCTCCGTCGATACCCGCAAGGCGGCGGTCGCCCGCGCCGCACTCGACGCCGGGGCGGACATCCTCAACGACGTCTCGGGGCTCGAAGACCCCGAAATGCGGCTAGTCGCCGCCGAATACGACGTTCCGGTCGTCGTCATGCACTCGATACACGCCCCCGTCGATCCCGACGCCGACGTCGAATACGACGACGTGGTCACGGACACCATCGACGCGCTCGACGAGCGGGTGTTACTCGCCGAGAAGGCCGGGCTCGACCGCTCGCAGATCGTCGTCGACCCCGGAATCGGGTTCGGCAAATCGATCGCCGAGAACTTCGAGTTGCTCGGCCGACTCGACGAGTTCCGTTCGCTCGGCTGTCCGGTGTTGGTCGGTCACTCGCGAAAGTCGATGTTCTCGCTCGTCGACCGGGGGGCGGCCGACGAGCGACTCGCCGCGACCGTCGCCGCGAGCGCGCTGGCGGTCGAGCGCGGCGCCGACATCATCCGAGTTCACGACGTCGCCGAGAACGTCGCCGCGGTGAAGACCGCGGCCGCGACCGCCGATCCCGATCGGTTCGACGCCCAGTGATTCGGTCGACTCTCAGCGCGCTTCGACGCCGAACCTGCGGAACAGGTCGACGTATTCGCCCATGATCGCGGCGTCGTCGAACGATCGAAACGTCTCGTCGATGTCGCGGAAGCCGAGCCGCCACGACTCTTCGATCGCCTCGTCTAGGGCGTCCATATCGGTTACCCTGATGCCGCGCTCGCGGCGTTCGACCAGTTCGTGCGCGCTCGAATCGCCCTGTATCTCGACGACGCCGACGCAGCCACAGGCCAGCGCCCACAGCAGTTCCCGGGCGAACGTTTGCCGACGGGCGGTCTGGACGAAGGTGTGTGCGCCGCGGTAGACGGCGATCCGCTCCTCGCGGGAGAGATCGCCGACGAACTCGACGCGATCGTCGATCAGGAGATCGCGGGCCTGCGTCTCGTATCCAGCCCGCTCGGGCCCGTCGCCGATCACCGTCGCCGTCCAGTCGTCCCGGTTTCGGAGTTCCGCGAGCGCCAAGAAGAGATCCTCCAAGTTCGAGTCGTCGTCTAACTCCGCCGCGTAGGCGATCTCGCGACGCTCGCCGGGTGCGGTCGACGGTATCTTCGAGAAGTCGATTCCGTCGGGAACGACGACCGTGTCGTCCTCGCTGGCGCCGCACTCGCGGACGCGGGTTCGCTGAAACGCGGAGGGCGTCACGATCTGCGTCGGCAGACTCGCGGCTCGCCCGAGCCACCGCGAGTCCACGCTTTCCGGTTCGTCGCCGTACCAGTCGCAAAACAGCGGGACGCGAGCGATCCGGGCCCCGAGCCACGCCGCGACCACCGCCTCCGGCGGCGAGGCCGAGGTCACGATCACGTCCGGATCGTATCGAGCGAGCAGACCGGGCAACCGCGTGTAGTACAGCGCTGAGTGCTCGAAGGTGACGCCCTCGTGGCTGAGGCCGTTGATCTCGATCCGGCGGCTGGCCCCCTCCCACCAGGGGAGACAGTAGACTGTGACCTCGTGACCGCGATCGTCGAGCTCGAGGGCGAGCCGTCGAAGCCGGTCGGCACCGGGGCGCGCCGATTGCGGGGGCGGATCCCTGAGGACGACCGCGATTCGCATACGACGGGCGACGACGGCCTCTGGCAAAAAGGGCCCGGAACGCGGTAGGGGCGAACGGCTAATACTCGTCCGCTCTCACGGACGCGTGTGTACGAGTACGACATCGAACGCTACCTGAACGTTCGAAACGCCTTCGGCGCGGCCTTCCGAACCGACGGGGCCCTTTCGTTTCGAATGGACACGACGGGGACGCCACAGCTGTGGACGATGGCCGGGGCGGACGGGTGGCCGACACAGCGGACCTTCTACGATGAGCGCGTCACGTTCGCCTCGCCGTCGCCCGAACGCGTCGAGACGATCTTCGGCATGGACGAGGGCGGCAACGAACGGCAGGGGCTGTTCCGTCTGGATGACGACGGCGTGGTGACCCCGCTGACAGAGGCCGACGCGAAACACCGGTGGGGCGGGTGGAGCCACGACGGCGAGCGCTTCGCGTTCGCCTCGAACCGCCGAGAACGCTCCGTCTTCGACATCTACGTCCAACCCCGCGACGGCGGCGACGAGGACGCCCGCCGCCTCCACAAGGGCGGCGGCTGGCTGTCCGTCGCAGGCTGGTGCCCGGCCGATTCCCGCCTGCTGGTCCACGAGGCCCGATCGAACTTCGATCAGGACGTCTACGTTCTCGACGCGGAATCCGGCGACCTAACCCATCTTACCGATCACGACGGGGACGTCCGGTACACGAGCCTCTCGTGGGGCCCCGACGGCGGGGGGATCTACTGCTGTAGCGACCTCGACGGCGACACGCTCTCGCTCGTGCGCCTCGACGCCACCGACGGATCGGTTTCGACCGTCGAGGACGGCGGCTCGTGGAGCCTCGACGGCGTGGCGATCGACCACGAGACCGGCCGCCTCGTCTACTCGCGAAACGTCGACGGCTACACCGAGTTGACGGTGGGCGATCTCGTCGGGGCGACGGAAATCGATGCGGGACCGGCTCTCGATTTGCCGTCCGGAATCGCGGGCGGCGTCTCCTTCGACGAGGGGGCCGAGCGGTTCGCCGTGACGGTCACCGCCGATACGGTCAACGCGAACGTCTACGTCGTCGACGTCGAAACCGGCGAGGCCGAGCGCTGGACCCACGCCCCGACCGCCGGCATTCCGGACTCGACGTTCGTCGAGTCAGAACTCGTCCGCTACGGGACGTTCGACGATCGCGAGATCCCCGGGTATCTATCGATTCCAGACACGGTTCCCGAAGACGGCGCGCCGACCGTGATTGACATCCATGGCGGACCCGAGAGCCAGCGACGGCCATCTTTTTCTGCCGTGAAACAGTACCTCCTCGCGCACGGGTACGCCGTCTTCGAGCCGAACGTCCGTGGTTCGACCGGCTACGGGCGATCCTACGCCGCCCTCGATGACGTCGAGAAACGACCGGATTCGGTCGCGGATATCGATGCCGCCGCCGGGTGGCTCGACGATCACCCGGACGTGGACGGAGAGCGGTTAATTCTCAAGGGCGGCTCGTACGGCGGGTTCATGACTCTCGCCGCGCTGACGGCGTACCCCGATCGGTGGGCGGCCGGGATCGACATCGTCGGCATCGCCAACTTCGTCACGTTTCTCGAGAACACCGGGTCGTGGCGCCGAGCGCTCCGGGAGACCGAGTACGGCTCCCTCGAAGAGGACCGCGAGTTCCTCGAATCGATCTCGCCGATCAACACGATCGACCGGATCGAGGCCCCGCTTTTCGTTCTCCACGGCGCGAACGATCCCCGCGTCCCCGTCGGCGAGGCCGAGCAGGTCGCGGCGGCAGCCGAGGACGCCGGCGTCCCCGTTCGAACGCTGATATTCGACGACGAGGGGCACGGTATCTCGAAACTCGACAACCGGATCGAGGCGTACACGGCGATCGTCGATTTCCTCGACGAGCACGTCTGACCGTTCGGATTGGCCGGTGACGGCTCGGAGGGGGAACGGTTTTGCATCGCCGCCTCCTACGCCGTCGCATGTACGTCCGGGACGCGAAAAATCGCGACGAGGCCTGGCTGTTGGAGCACATCGAGGCGATGGACCTGGACGAGACGGCGTTTCGGTCCCGCGATTACGTCATCGCCGTCGACGAGGCGTCGAACACGCGGGCCGGGTTCGGTCGGATCAGGGTCCACAAGGTCGGCGACCGGGAGGTCTGCGAGCTGACGAGCATCGGCGTGTTGGACGGGTGGGAGCGCCAAGGAGTCGGCGCGCACGTCATCGAACGACTCATCGACGGCGCGGAGGCAGAGGGGTTCGATCGCGTCTACTCGCTCACGAGCGCCCACGAGTATCTCGGGGAGTTCGGCTTCGAGGGCGTCCCCGAGGCCGAACTCCCCGAGGTGCTCGCCGACCGCCTCGAAGCGAAGCGAGCCAGTCTCGATCCGGACGCGGTTCCGATGGTGATAGCGACCGACGAGTTTCGGATGCCCAATCGGCTCAGAGAGCGTTTCAAGACCGCTGCGGACATCGACCCCGAACCGGAACCCGAGGAGACGCCCGAGGATTTCGGCATCGACCCCGAGGAGGCGACCTACAAGTACGATACCGGACGCTGACGGCACTCCGATCGATTCGCCGGCCATTATATACCCCTCGCCCGCGAACGACCGGCATGCGCTTGACCATCGGCATCCACGACTCGGTCGACGCCGTCTTTCCGCCCGAGGAACTCCGCGATGTGCTTTCGACGGTCGACGCCGACGTCTCCATCGTCTCTTCCGACGAACTCGGCGACCACGACGCGCTCGTTACCCTCGCGTACGACGACCGATTTCTCTCCGCGGGTCTCGAGTGGATCCACTCGATACAGGCGGGTGTCGACCGATTCCCGTTCGAGACGCTCGAGGCCGACGGGATCGCACTGACCAACAGCACCGGTATTCACGGCGACACTGTCGGCGAGACGGTTCTCGGATACATGCTCTCGTTCGCCAGGGGACTGCACCGCTATCGCGATCGACAGCGCGATCGCGAGTGGACCAAACAACCGTGGAACGTCCCGTTTAGTCTGTCCAACTCGTCGGTCTGCGTGGTCGGACTGGGAACGCTCGGTTGCGGCGTCGCCACGCGGGCCGCGGCCATCGGGATGGACGTCGTCGGGGTGAAACGGACGCCGACGCCGGTCGACGGCGTCGAGACGGTCTATCCGTCCGGGAGACTCGAATCCGCGATCTCCGACGTTCGCTTCGTCGTCCTCACCGTCCCCCTGACCGACGATACCCGGGGACTCATCGGCGAGGCCGAACTCGCCGCGATGGGGCCCAATTCCGTGCTTGTAAACGTCGCTCGCGGGCCTGTCGTCGACGAGGGGGCGCTGATAAACGCACTCGAAACGGACGCGATCGGCGGCGCGGCGCTGGACGTCTTCGAAACCGAACCGCTGCCGTCCGACTCACCGCTTTGGGACGCGGAGAACGTCATCGTGACGCCCCACGTCGCCGCGGCGACGGAGGCGTACTACCGCCGGATCGCGGCGCTCGTCGAGGAGAACGCCATCCGATACGCCGCCGATGACGCGCTTACGAATCGGGTCGTCTGATCCACAACGCGCATTCAGCCGCGATCACAGCGGCATCGGCCCGCTCCTGCCGTCCGCGTCGGCGTCGCTCCCTGACCGGGCCCGCGAGAGCAACTCCGCGACCGGCGATCGGTACTCGTAACCCGGGACGATGCCCTCCATGTACGTCCCCTCGACGTACTCGGTGATCGTTTTCGCGATGTCCGGGACCTGGTCGACGTTCCCCCACTCGAAGTCGAAGACGGCGACCGCGTCGCCGGCTTCCTCGAACACGCGGCGATCCTCGAACTCGACGTCCTGTCGAACGGCCATCCCCGCGTCTTCGAGCCGTCGTTCGTAGGTCTCGAACCAACCCTCCTCGACCGCGGGCCCGACTTCGTCCGCCGTCGCACTCGAGAGCATCGGGGCGCGAACTTCGAGCGTGTAATACAGCGCCCAGTCGTCGGTCTCGTCGGCGGTCACGCGACCATCGAACTTCGTCGTCGTCACCTCGAACCACCGGCCGTCGCGCTCGAAGGCGGCGTGCCCGTCGAAGGCGCGGACGGCGCGGTCGGGAAGTTCCTGGCTCATTGGGTCCCGATAGGATCCGTCGGTTAAAAAGTGCGTCGTGAGACCGTCGGCTATACGCTCGTTTTCGAGATCGCTCCCGACGGTCGCGTTCTCGCCATGCGAGGGGAGGGATTCGAACCCACGGACCCCTACGGGAGCGGATCTTAAGTCCGCCGCCTTTGTCCAAGCTCGGCCACCCTCGCGCAACCGAACCTGAGACGTGGCGAGGAATGTGTGTTTCGGTCGTCGGCCGTCACCAATCGACCGAGAGCGTCCCGTCCCCGTTCGGGTCGGGTGCGATCTCCTCGTTCGTTCGGCGGTCGACGACGTGGATGACGCCCCGATCCTTCTTGGCCGGACACTTCTCGGCGGCGTCGATGTTGTGTTCGAGATCCGCTTCGTCGAAGAAGTAAACCCTCGGCTTCGCGATACCGGTCGTGATGTCCATCGTCCAGTTTGCCGAGACCTCGGCGCATTTGCCGGCCGCGATGCACTTGTTCGCCTCGAAGATGATCTTGTAGGGGGCCTCCTCGATCGGCGGGGCGTCCCCTTCGCCGATCTCGCTCGGATCGATGGGTTCGTCGGCCATACCTCGATTCAGGCGTCGTCGGATTTGGCTCTGACGGATTTCCGGTCGGGCACTCGGTACTGGTCCCCCAGCGATCAGTCGTCCGAACTCGATCGGGCGTCGGCCGCCGTCGTGGTTGCCGAGGTCTCTACCTTCCGCAGCCGATCCGGGCGGCCGATCGCGTACAGCGTGTCGCCGACGGCGATCTCTCGGTGGCGAGTCGGGATCGCGACGATCTCGCCGTCGGCGGTCCCGACCGCGACGACTGCGACGTCGAGCGAACCGACCGGATTTCCGACCAGCAGGCTCCCATCCGCGATGGTCACGACGCCCATCGTCTCCTCCGCAGTTCGGAGTTGGGAGGCGAACTCCCGGTCGGCGCGGACTTCGATCGGGAGTGTCACGAGGCGATAGCGGCGATCCGTATCGAGGCGTCTGGCGTCAGATTCGTCCATCGCGAGGGTCACGATATCGCCCGCAGTCCCGCGGATCTCGGCGTTCGTCACGCGCTGGGGTTTCGTTTTCGAGTTCGCCGTTGCGTCCGTCTCCACATCCGCGTTTGGGACCGAACCCGGAGTCGATCCGGCGTCACCGCTCGTCCACACCTGTACCGCATCGCCCGGACTCGCGTTGTTGGGTGGGTCGGCCCTGACGGCCACCGCGGCGCTCCCCGGCGGAAGCGTCGCGCCGATCCCCGATTCGCGCCCCCCCAACGCGAGATACTCGACCGTGGCGTCCTCGGCGAAGTCGACGTCGACGTGTCCGACGCCGTAGTCCGTCCGGAGCCGATCGGCGAACCGCGTCCGAAGCTCTTCGAGCGTCAGGCGTCTCGGGAAGACGAGCGTGTGGCCGATCAGTTTCTCCTTCGTCGCCGCGTCCACCGGATCGTAGCCGTCGATGTCGCCGATCTCCTCGGGCAACTGGACCGTCGTGACCCGGCCGACGGTTCGAACGATGCGGCTGACGTCGCTATCGAGGCTCTTCGCGCCCGAGACGGCGAAGACGTCCACGCCGAGTCGATCGCCGAGGCGGCCACCGCCGGCCGCTGCCACGCCCGCGAGCAAGAACGTGACCGTGTTGAAGATCGCCGTCTCCACGGCGAGCAGTTCGACCTGGCCGCCGATCACCTCGCCGAGCGCGCCGGCGGTGTTGAGATACAACGCGACAACGCTCAGACTGACGAGTACCGACAAGCCGTCGGGAACGCGCGTACCGGCGTACCACCGATGTACGAAGCCGACGAGTGTTCCGGTCGCCACGGAGACGACGACGAGGGCGGACACTCTGGCGATATCGATCAGGAGCTCGTCGATGAGCCCCAGCTGGCCGGCGGGAATACTCACGTCACCCCCTCCTCGAACGCGTCGAGTGCGTCGCGTTTTCCGACCACGAACAGTTCGTCGCCCACCTGTAGCTCGGCCTCACCGCGCGGTGCGACGAGCCAACCGTCGGGTCGTTTGATCGCGAGGATCGCGACGCCGTACGCCTCTCGGACGCTCAACTGACCGATCGTCTGGCCGGTTAGCTCGCCCCTCGGCTTGACCGAGATCGTTCGGAAGCGTTTGCCGGCGCGCCGAAGCAACGAAATCAACTCGAACTCCCGACGGGTTCCCCGTGACGTGACCATAACCTTCGCTCGCACCGACTCCAACAACGCCCTCGCCTTCGACCGATCCACGGCGACCGTGATTCTCCCGTCGCCGCCGGTCGCCGTCGGCGCGGTGGTCGTCGGCAGCGGTGTCGGATCGATCGTTCCACCGTCCGTTTTGGCCATCTCCTCATTTTTCACCGACGACTTCGCGGCGATGACCGTCCCCGCGAGCTCGGTCTCACCCATCATGACCGTGACCTCGTCACCCCGGGCCAGCCCGGTCGGAACCAGTGTCTCGACCGAGACGGCGCGCTTTCGGGCCGGTATGCGCTTTGAAATCCCCGATAGCGGCGGGGCCGCGATCACCGAGGCTCGGCCGTGGTCATCGATATTCACCGAAATATCCGCGAGATCGAGTTCGGTCCGAAGCCGCTCTTCGAACCGCGTTTCGAGCTCGGAGATCGGCAGATCCGCGGGCAGCCGCCAGTCACCGTTCCGGATATCCGATCGCGTCTCCTCCGAGAGCGGCGGATAGCCCTCCATATCGACCACGTCGCCGATGACTTCGATCCGCACCTCGCCCCGCGAGCCGATGAGCTCGACGACGTCGCTCGATAGTGTCCGATCGCGGAGTTTCCTCAGCGAAAGCCGCTTCGGGACCGACGCCCCCATCTCATCCCCCTTCGAGTGGGCGTACATCGCTAGCATCATCACGACGATCAACGCGACAATAACACGAGATCCCGACTGGATGACTGCGGGGTCGTTCAGGGCCAACAAGCCGCCGTTGATGCCCGCGAGCGCTAGGGCGAGCACGACGACACCGAGAGCGGGAATCGAAACGCCGGTCACGTATTTGAATATAAATCCGAGTCCCCACGAGACGAGGGCCGGAAACATCCCGGTTAACACGCCGAGATAAATGCCGAGGAGGATCTCGACGGGAAGCGGCTGTGTCATGGCTCGTATCTCTGGGGCCACTAATATACGATTGTCGACACCCGGGCCCCGTATCGACGCGCAAACGATGGCTTATTATCGACACGTGGGCAAGCGGATGCTGTAATGGGGGCCACCCACACGCCCGGGGGCGATGACGGCGCCTCGCCGACGCTCCTGCGGACGCACGCCGCGGTCTTTCTCACTGGTCTCGTCGCCGTTCTCTCGGTTATCACCGGTATCGTCAACATCGGTGCGACGGCGATCTCCGGACCGCTGGCCCTGTACATCCCGGAGATCGTGGCTCGGACGGCCGGATTCACCGGGACGATGACCGGCTTTCTGATGTTGTTGAGCGTCTACGGCCTCCAGCGCGGCTACCGGATCGCGTGGTACTCGGTCATCTTTTTGCTTCCGGTCACGGGGCTGCAGGGGTTGGCACAGTCGAGCGTTCTGTCCTTTCCGCTCGTCGTGACGTCCATCGTCGCGTTCCCGACCGTCTTCGTGAACCGAGGGTATTTCACCCGAAACGTCGATCTCTCGTTGACCCAACTCGCCTCGCTCGCTGCCATCCTCGCCGTCCAGGTGTACGGAACCGTTGGCACCTATGCGCTCCGCGAGGAATTCAACGGCGTCGACACGGTACTCGACGCGTTCTACTTTACGCTCGTCACCGCCTCGACCGTCGGCTACGGCGATCTCACGGCCACCTCGCAGTTCGGTCGGCTCTTTTCGATGTCCGTCCTTCTCACGGGGGTGGCGAGTTTCGGTGTCGCCCTCGGTACCCTGCTCGGTCCGCTGATCGAAGCCCGTTTCGCAACCGCACTCGGAAACATGAGCGACAAACAACTCGACCTACTGGAGAACCACTACATCGTCACCGGCTACGGCGATCTGACCGAACCGATCCTCGAGGCGCTCGACGACGCCAACGCCGTCGTCATCGTCAGCGATCCCGAAGACGCCAAACGGCTTCGCGACCGCGGTTACGAGGTCGTCACCGACGATCCGAGCGACGAGGAGCCCCTTCGACGGCTGCACATCGAACGGGCACGCGGGCTTATCGTCGCCACGGAAAACGACGCCGAGGACGCGATGGCCATCTTGACCGCTCGGGAACTCAATCAGGAACTTCGGATCGTTGCGGCGGCGACCGACCGCGAGAACGTTCGAAAACTCAAACGCGCCGGGGCGAACACCGTCTTGAGCCCGTCCGTGCTCGGCGGTCGACTACTCGTCGAATCGGCTTTCGGGACCGACGAGACCGAACGCGCCGTGGATAAACTGTTGGGCGATTGGGAAAACGGAGAATAACTACCGCTACAGTTCCGTGACGGCGTCGAGTGCGATTCGAATCGCACGCCCGACGTTATTCTTCGCCTTCTCGGGGAGTTCCTCGGCGTCCGTCTCGCCTTTCTGTGTCCCCGCGACGAGGTTGCCGTCGACCGTACAGATCGCTCCCGCGGCGAGTCCCTTTCGGCGGGCGAGCGTGAACAGCGCCGCCGCTTCCATCTCGACGCAGAGCAGCCCCGCCTCGGACCAGGCGTCGACGTACTCGTCGCTCTCGGCGTAGAAGGCGTCGTCCGTCGCGATGGGGCCGACGTGAACGGGCGCGTTTCGCGTCTCCGCAGCGTCGACGAGCGTCGAGAGCACGTCGTAATCCGGGACGGCGGGGACGGTTGCGGCCTCGTAGCGCTTTGTCGTTCCCTCGTCTTTCGCCGCGCCGGTGGCGACGATCATGTCCCCGATCTCGATGTCCGACTGGAGCGCGCCGGTCGTGCCGACGCGGATGAACGTCTCGACGCCGACGGCGGCCAACTCCTCGGCAGCGATGGCGGCCGACGGCGAGCCGATCCCCGTCGAGCAGATCGACAGCTCGCGGCCCCCGTAGGTCGCGTTGACGAGCTTGTACTCGCGGTTCTCGGCGACGGTTCGGGCGTCGTCACAGTGGTCGGCGATCCGGTCGACGCGGCCCGGGTCTCCGGGCACGAGCGCGACGTCCGCCAACTCGCCGGACTCGACCAACAGATGTGGTTGTTTCGCCATATCGGTGACTCGACGGGTAGGCTCAAAAGTCGGTCGGGTCACCGATCTAGCATCGACTCGATCCGCTCCCACGAGAGGTTCGCGTCCGGACCCTCCTCGCCGACGGCGAGCGCACCGCAGGCGTTACCCACTCCAAGCGCACGAGCCGGCTCGCGCTCGTCGAGCCAGACGGTCAAAAACCCCGCCGCGAAGGCGTCCCCGGCGCCCGTCGTATCGGCGACGGCTCCGACGTCGATTCCGCCCGATTCGACGACGCCGGCGGGTCCCGACCACCTCGCACCCTCCGCACCGAGTTTCGTCACGGTGACGGGTACGTCCACGTCCAGTGTCTGCGCCTCCTTCTCGTTGACTAAGAGTACGTCTACGTGCTCGAACACGGCGTCGTACGCTCTGTCCGCACCCCGACGTCCCGGGTCGAAACTGACGACGGCGTCGGCTGGCGCTCGCCGTGCGAGCTCGGCCGCCGTCTCGGGACGCTGCCCGGTGAGGTGGAGCGCTCCCGCCGTGTCGAGCGTCCCCGCTGGCAGGTCGTCGGCGCCGAAGGATTCGTTGGCCCCGTCGGTCCCGAGCAACGCGACCTCTCCCGCGCCATTCACGAGGACGTACTTGACTGTCGTCGGCGCTTCGGCGATCCGAACGTGGGGCTCGACGCCGGCTTCCTCGAGACGAGCAGTCGCTTCGGATCCCCGCTCGTCGTCGCCGGCAGCACCGAGCAAGTGGGCGTCCTCGCCCAGTTCGGCGAGGCCGACCGCGACGTTCGCGGCGCTGCCGCCGCCGGATTCGTGTCGACGCTCGATCAGCCCCTCGTCGCCCGGCGTCGGCAGCCGATCGACGTGGAGTCGAACGTCCCAGTTGATATGTCCCGCACAGACGATGTGCATCGCTCGGGTCCGGTGCATCGACTCTCTCCGATCGTTTGTGTTTTTCGTCTAGGCGATGGCGAACAGAACGAGGTTGTGAGCGCCGGGGCCAAGTCCAACGGCGACGACGAGCCCGAGGAGCAGATAGCCTTCGGTCGGTTCGGCGCGGACGTACTCCTCGAAGAGGACGACGATCAGCGCGCCGAGCCCCACCTTCACGAGCGCGAACAGCCAGCCGGCCCCGATCAGCTCCGCCGTCGGCAGCGCCGCGCCGGCTTCGATGATGAGCCGCGACAGCGGGGTCTGTTCGCCGAACCCGAGCAGATCGTAGCCGACGGCCGTCGAGACGCCGTCGAGTGTGTGCCCGAAGACGGCCGATGCGCCGACGGTTCCCGTCGCGTGTACGTCTCGGAGACTTCGTACTCCGGTCCAGACCGCGGCGGCGACGCCGATCGAGACGATCAAAATCACGATCGAGATGATCGGGCTCGCGCCGACCGTGTTCGGCGTGGGGCCGACGGCGGCGATCGCGACGGCGACGAGCAGCACGAGACTTCCGCATCCCGCCAGTATCGCCGGCGCTCCCGTCGGCTCCCACGTATCGGCCGGCCGATCCGCAACGGCGGCCCAGAGGAGCGACGCGAGCACGCCCGTGGTGACGTAGACCGCCGGTGAGCCGAACAGGGGAGCGATCGAGTCCGGCGGTATTCGGGCCTGATACAGCGCGTACAACGCGCCACCGCCCGCCATCCACGGCGTGAGGGCCGTTACCGTCGCCGCGGTGACTGGCGGTCTGCGACGATTCAACGCCGCGAGGGCGACGGCTATCGCGACGACGAGCGCCGCGAGATACGGAAGGGCGGGCAACGAAAACCCGGTCGGAAGTACCACTGTTTCAAACGGGCGCCCCGGCGGTCGAAAGCGTTGCGGTTGCGTCGAACCGGCGTCCCCCTCGTTCGAATTCGAACGCAACCCCTTTTATTCGACCCGGCGAACGACGGGGTATGAGCGTCGATCTCACCGACGAGCAATACGAGAAACACCGCGAAGCCGGCGAGATTCTCGCACAGGTGCGCGACGAAGCCGCCGACCGAGTCGAGGTCGGCGCACGCCATCTCGACATCGCCGAGTACGCCGAGGATCGTATCCGCGAACTCGGCGGCGAACCGGCGTTCCCGGTCAATATCAGTGTCGACGAGGAAGCCGCCCACGCGACGCCGGAACCCAACGACGATTCGACGTTCGGCGAGGAGATGATCAATCTCGACATCGGCGTCCACGTGGACGGCTGGCTCGCCGACACCGCCGTCACCGTCGACCTCTCCGGAAATCCGGACCTCGCGGAAGCGCCCGGGGAGGCGCTCGAAGCCGCGATCGAGGTCATCGAACCGGGGATTCAGACCGGCGAGATCGGCGCCGAAATCGAGTCCGTCATCGACGGCTACGGCTACAATCCGGTGGTCAATCTATCGGGTCACGGACTGGGTCACTGGAACCAACACACGGAGCCGAACATCCCGAACCGCGCGGTCGAACGGGGCGTCGAACTCAACGTCGGCGACGTCGTCGCCATCGAACCCTTCGCGACCGACGGGAGCGGCAAGGTCAACGAGGGTGCCGACGAGGAGATCTTCGCCCTCGAACGGGAGGCGAGCGTGCGAAACCGCGACGCTCGTCAGGCGCTCGAACAGATCGTCGAACAGTTCAAGACGCTCCCCTTCGCCCGCCGGTGGCTCGACACCCGCCGAGCCGAGATGGCGCTTCGGCGGCTCAAACAGCAGAACGTCGTCCACGGATATCCCGTCCTCAAGGAGGACGACGGATTCCTCGTCAGTCAAAAGGAGCACACGGTTATCGTCACCGAGGGCGGCTGCGAAGTGACGACGCGCCCGCAGTGAGTCCCGGGCGACGCGCTCACTGGTCTTCCGTCTTCGATACGAGTGTCCAACTGCATGACATCGGACGATGCGCTCGATCAATATCACCTATCGTCTCGGATACCGCGCTCGTGGCTAGATACGCCGTTGTACGAACGTGCCGCCCGCTCGGCCCGTAATAAAACGCAGAAGTTTTGTTGTGCCGCCAAAGGCGGCTGTTCGTAATCGATTATACGCGGACGACGTTCGTCGCGCGGGGGCCCTTGGGGGCGTCCTCGATTTCGAATTCGATCTCGGTCCCTTCCGTAAGATCCTCTCCGCCAACGTCTTCCATGTGGAAGAACACGTCCTCGTCGGAGTCCTCAGTCGTAATGAAACCGTAGCCGCCAGTGTCGTTGAAGAAATCAACTTTTCCGTCTGCCATTGCAAATAAAAGAATGGTGAGTACACGTATAAGGCCTTCGAATGTCTGTCCAGATCTCGGTCTATGAAAACTATTCAATAAATATGTTCGTCAAGCGATCGAACGACCATTCCGTCGGTTCGGCGCTCCGAAACCGACTGGTCCGTCGGAAGGCGACCTGAACACCGACCGATCGGGGCTTTGCGTCCCGGCAGACGATCAGTCATGAGCGTCCCCGCCCGGTCGCTCCCGCTGGACGACGAACACCGGGCCGAGAAACCGTTCCGCGACCTTGTCAGCCGGGAGACCAAAGACGAACGTCGCGATCGATGGATCCGATTCACCGATAACGACGACGTCGAACAGCTCGGCGGTCTCCGTGATCGAATCGAGCGGCTTCCCTCCGTGTCTAATCGTGAGCGTAATCCGCTTTGGGCCGATGCCCTGTTCTGCCAGTCGGGCCACGAGTCCATCGAGCAACGTCCGAGCGTCCTCGTTACTCTCCCCCTCCTCGGTGATATGGTACAACGTCACCTTGACATCGGTGTCAGCGAACAACCCCGAGACGACCCGAGCAATGCGATCGAGACCAACGGTACCACGGATCGGAACCAATACGTTCTCTATACGCCCGACTGCATCCGGATCCAACACCGCGAGACAACCGTGTTCGTATATCACTCGATCGATCGTTTTCTGCCCGTCCCGAGTGAACACGAGTTGGGTCTCGACCGTCGCACCGGCTGATTCGAGTAGTTCTTCGAGTTCGTCGAGGCGATTTTGCGCCTGCGATTCGAACTGCATTTGCATTTGTCCCGGTGTGGTCTGTTCCGGGACGACGTGATAGCCGAGCAAGACGACGTGGGTGTTCGCGAGCAGTTCGGGAATCCCTTCCGGCAGCGATTCACCTTCCAGCACGCGCACGGGAACGAGTATTTTGGTTGTTTGCATGATCAGAACGCTCCTTTGAGTTCGACCGTTCCAGCGTAGTACCGATACCACAGATACGAAATGAGCATGACGACGACCCCGATGCCGATCGAGGCGGGTCGCATGAACGCGACCAATCCGAAACTCGCCACTGCCCCGATCACCGGTAGAGCCGGGACCCCGGGCATTCGATAGCTCGGGTCGTACCACGGAGGATCGCGTCGTCGAAGGACGATCACGGCGACGCAGATCAGTCCGTACATGATCAAATGGAGAAACGAGGCGACTTCCGCGAGGAGTTCGACCTGCCCCGTCCCGACGAGAAGCAAGATCGGGGCGCCAGCCGCGAGCAACGCGATGTGCGGTGTTCCGTATCGGAGGTTCACCTCGCTCGCACGTTTCGGCAAGAGCGCATCGCGGCTCAGTGCGTAGACGGTTCGAGAGGCGCTGAGAATCGACGCGTTCGCGCTCGAAAACGTCGCCAACAGGCCGGCGAGGAGAATCGCGACCGCGCCGGGGCGACCGAGGAACTCCCTGGCGACCTCGACCATCGCGGTTTCGCCGAACTCCGAGAGCCGCTCTGCACCGAACGCGCTCGTCGCGACGAATATCGTCACGACGTAGAGTACCGCGACGACGAGCACCGATCCGACCATCGCGAGCGGAAGATTCCGGCTCGGCTTTTGAATATCGCCCGCGACGGTCGCGACCTGTGCGAAGCCGAGATACGACGTAAAGACGAGCGCGGCGGTGCTAAACACCGGAAACACCCCTCTTGGAAAGAACGATTCCGGGGCGGTTTCGCGACCGAACACGCCGAGCGCATCGAGGGATCCATACGAGAGAAACAGCGTCAGAATGATGAGCAAGATACCCACGACGAGATTCTGTATCTTGGCGGTGTTTTCGGTCCCGCCGATGCTCAACCCCGTCAGCGCGATACCGAACAACAACCCGAGCGGGACGACCGGGCTGATCGAAAGAACGAGCCCCACTTCGGCGAAGATAGCCGCGGCGTAGTGGCCCAATCCAACGAGATAAAACGCCGACGCGAAGACGAGTCCCAGCCACAGTCCGAGACCGACGACTGACCCGTACGCCGTCCCCATGCTCCGGGAGACGAAAAAGTAGCCGCCCCCACTCCGCGGCATTGCGGTCGCGAGTTCGGAGGTTGGCAAGGCGACGAGCAGAGCGATTACACCGCCGATAGCAAACGAGAGGGCCGCGGCTGGACCGGCGTTTCCGGCCGCCAGGCCCGGAAAAACGAATATCCCTGCCCCGATCATCGTCCCAACCCCGATCGCGAGACCACCCGTGAGGCCGATCGTCCGCTCGAGTTCGGTTTCGCCGGCGTGAATCGTCGCCTCGTCACTGATCGACTCCGGGTCGATCTCGGGTGACTCACCCCCGACGTTCGCGCCGCTCGATTCGGGTGGTACGCCCGCTTTTTCCTCAAACCGGTCGACGTCCCCATCCACCATATGAAAAAGGGCTCCGAATAGCCACATAAATCTGGTGGCGACTACCCGCCTCCGGGACTGCAGCGGTATCGCCGTCGGCCGGGGCGCTACAGTTCGAGTTCGGTCGCGTCGCTGACAATAAAGCGCGTCGCCTCGGGCTCGCCGCCCAACAGTTCGGGTAACTTCGCCTCGAAATTCTGGAAGTGTTCCGTCCCGATGTGGGCCTCGAACGCGTCAGCGTCCTCGTAGCGCTCGATGAACCGGATGTGGGTATCGTTTTGAACGTCGACCGCGGCACGGTAGTCGACCATCCCCGGCTCGCGGTTCGATTTCTCGACGAGTTCGTCGACCAGTTCGAGCGCTTCGTCCATCCGGTCGGGGTCGATCGGAAACATCGCGTGAACGACAAGCATGATTCGAGCGTACTCTCCGAACCGAACATATTCACGTTACTGGATCAGGACATTTGTGCCTCGAAGACGTACCCGCCGTATGGATCCCGTCAGTTCGTCTCGGTCCCGTCGTCTTCTGGCTCACTCTCACCGTCCTCACTCGCATCACTCTCGCGAACTACCAGCGTCGAAATCCGGGCCCCGTCCATCCGTACGACCTCGATGACATGCCCATCGATCTCGATGTGATCACCGGATTCGGGAACGTGCCCGAGGTGGTCCAGCACGGCCCCTCCGATCGTCTCGAATCCATCGCTGTCGAAGGTCGTGCCGAGCGACTCGTTGACCACCGATAACGGAACGCTGCCGTCGACGTCGTATCCCCCGTCATCGCGCTTCTCGATCGTGTGTTCGCGCTCGTCGGTATCGAACTCGTCGCGGAGGTCTCCGACGATGGCTTCGACGACGTCCTCCACCGTGGCGATCCCTTCGAGTGCACCCCACTCGTCGACCACCGCAGTCATCTGTTGGTGCTCGTCGCGGAACTGCAACAGGAGTTCGTTTATCGCGATGGTCTCGGGGACCATGAGGATTCCTCTCGCGAGATCCGCCGCCGTGACGTCGGCGTCGCCCATCTCGCTCGCGCGTAACGCGTCCTTGACGTCGACGAATCCGACGATCTCGTCGTCGTTCTCGGAATCGATGACTGGATAGCGGGTGTGTCCGGCGCTGAAGACGATTTCTCGCAGTTCGTCGAGCGAAGCGTCCGCCGGCACGCTCACCACGTCCGGGCGGGGGACCATAACCTCTCTGACGGTGGTGTCGTTGAGGGCGAACACGCGCTCTATCATCTCGACCTCCGAGACGTCGATGTGACCCGCTTCGCCGGATCGAGCCAGCACCCGCCGAATCTCGCGCTCTTTGAACGTCTCGTCCGTTTCCGAAGCCGGTGGGACGCCGATCATGCTCGTGAACGCGTTGGCCGTTCCGTTGAACACGACGAGGCCGGGGTAGAAAATGTAATAAAAGAACTTCATCGGCGGCGCGACGAGCAGCGAGATCCGCTCGGCCTGAGCGATCGCGATCGTCTTCGGCGCGAGTTCACCGAAGACGACGTGAAGGAAGGTGATGATTCCGAACCCGATCGCGAAGGCGACGAGATGAATGAGACTCGCCGGAAGGAACGCTTCGAGTGTCGGTTCGATGAGCGCCGCGACCGCGGGTTCGCCGACCCACCCCAGTCCGAGCGATGCGATCGTGATCCCCAGTTGGGTGACCGCGAGGTAGTCGTCGAGACTATCGGTTACTTCGGTCAGCGTCTTCGACCCTGCAACGTCGTCCTCGGCCAGCCGTTCGACGACGGTCGAGCGGATTCTGACGAACGCGAACTCGGAGGCGACGAAGAAGCCGTTCAACAGCACGAGAAACAGCGCGAGAAGGATCTGCCCAACCGAGAGCGCAACGTCTACCATCGTCGTCTCCCGGCACTTCCGATCGGTGATTGGGGATCGGCCATACCTCCCGTTCTCACCGATCCTTGAAAACGTTGGCTAGGGCGAAAGACAAACGCGCGTACGCTTCCGATCAATCGGCGGTGCTGTTTTCGGCGGGTGACTGCTCGATGACGTATCGTTGTCCGACCATGGGGTCGAGCAGGCTATCGACCGGCGCGTGGTCGTCCGTCAGTATCGGCACGTCGTCGGTCGGTTCGCTGTCTCGGTAGGATTCGATCTCGTCCCCGAGTTCGATTCCGATGTCCCGTTCGGCGTTCCGCGCTTGCAGTTCCGATTCCGTCACTGTCTCGGGGTTTTTCGACGCGACGACCTCGATGTTCTGGACGACTCCCGGTCCGGCAGTCGGGAAGCTGTACACCTGCGGAAACACCTGCTGCATCGTCCGGTACTCGGCACGGTAGAACTCCGAAGCCGGACCGCTCGGCGCGGAGATGACGTTCGCAAAGAGAAACCCGTCTTCGGAGAGGCGGTCGTCGGCCAGTTGCATGAACTCGACTGTGGTCAACTCGAACGGTACTTTGTCCTTTTTGTACGCGTCCAACACGATCAGATCGTACGTTTTGTCCGTCTCTTGGAGATACTGGCGACCGTCGTCGTTGTATATATTGAGCCGGTCGGACTCCTCGACCGCAAAGTACTCCTTCGCGACGTCGATGACCTCTGGATCGATCTCGACCACGTCGACGGTCGCGTTGTATTCGGTCGCGAACCGCTTCGGCCCGGTGAACCCGCCACCGCCGACGAACAACACCCGATCGATTTCGTCAGGATCTTCGGCGAACAGATACGGCATGTGGAAGTATCGGGTGTACTCGAAGACGTGCCGGTTCGGGTCGTTCAGATCCATCGCGCTGTGCCGTTGGCCGTCGAGATACAGTGTCCGGGTATCCCCGAGATCGGTCACTTCGAGTTCCTGATACGGCGTCTGCGTCTGATAGACGATCTGTCCGCCTGTCGAGATGCCGACCGCACCGCTGCTGATCGCCGCCACGAGAAGGATCGCGACGCCGACGGTGGCGAACAGCGGTTCGCGGTCCATCGACGGAAGAAGGATGAAAAACGCCGTGCCGACGAGCAGCGCTCCGAAAAGAAATCCGATCATCTCGATGCCGAGCGAGGGGATGAGGAGGAACGTCGTTCCGAACGCGCCGAGGATGCTGCCGACGGTCCCGACGGCGTACACCCGTCCCGACGCTTCGCCGACTGCCTCGGTGTCGGAGAGTTCGGCCGCGTACGGACTAATAAAGCCGAGGAGGTACGTCGGCGGGCCGAAAAGCAGCGTGATCGCCGGAAGCGATGCGAATCGACTCGGTAGCGGGAACGCCGACCCCACGGCCAACAGTTGATCACCGGCGAAGATCAACAGAGCGACGTAGGCGGCGGTCCCGAGCAGGAGCCACGACAGTCGGTCGACGCTCGCCCGTTCGGCGGCTCGCTTGCCGCCGTAGTGGTAGCCGAGGCTCAACGCCGCGAGGAACACGCCGATGATACTTCCCCACGTGTAGATGCTGCTGCCGAATTCGGGGGCGACCATCCGCCCCGCGAGGATCTCGAGTCCCATGCTCGCCACCCCTGAGACGAACACCGCGAGTTCGGGGGCCGACACCCGGTCAACGGACCGACCCAGGGACGACGTCATGTACTAACCGTACGGTGTTTCGGAAATAAACCTTGGCGAAGCCACTCGCCGACACTCTCAAGTCGCCGCCCCGTCTCTCCCACGTCGATGTCAACGATCCCCGAGGATTTCCACGACCTCTTCGAGAAACGAACGTTCGCACACTTCGCGACACTCCTACCGGACGGGCGGCCGCACAACTCGGCGGTCTGGATCGACTACGATCCCGAAACCGACCGCCTGTTGATCAACTCCGAACGCGGCCGACGGAAGGTTCGGAACGTCGAGAACGATCCCCGCGTGAGCGTGAGTATGATCGACCCCGACTCCCCATATCGACGGATGACCGTCGTCGGGACCGTCGACAACGTCGTCGAAGAGGGTGCTCGCGAGCACATAGACCAACTCTCACAGCGCTACTCGGGCCACGACTACCCACATCCGGTCGATACGGCTCGTGTCATCATCGAGATCAGGCCCGATCAGGGGGTGGGTCAAGAGTACGTCGGCGATCGGTCGGAGAGCGAATTACGCTCGGTGAGTTTCAGCTACGAGACGTAAGCGTTCGTCGCTACTGTCCCGATTCAGTCGTCGCTCGCGGGCACGTCCTCCAATGTGTCAGAACTCCTAGCGCCGTTGGCGGCGTTCGACCCGTCGAAGTCGGGCGAACCGTCCGCGCGTGGGAAGTTGTCGATCGTGTCAGCACGGAAGACCGATTCGTCGAACTCGTACTCCCCGTCGAAGAAGTCCATCAGAGTCTGCGTATCCTTCATCGCGTTCTTGAGACACGTCGATGCGCCCGGAGACGGGGTGATGTTGAAGATGATGTCCTCGCCGACGATCTTCGCTTCGCCCATGTCGAGTGACTTGTTGTTTGTGTCGACGATCTGGGGACGGACGCCGCCGTACCCCTTCGCGCGCTCGATGTCGTCGAGTTCGACGCTCGGAACGACCTTCTGGACGTGGGGAAGGAACGCTTTGGGTCCGACCTTCGGTAGATCGTACAGGAGGTTCTTGAGGACATAGGGGAGGAGGATCCGATCCGAGAGGATGTTGGCGTAGCTGAGGAATGCGGCGGCGTTCAGTCCGAACACGTCGAAGAAGTCGCTCACAGTCGAGATCCGGCCGCGTTCGAGCGTCGGCACCAGTTTCGCGGTCGGTCCGAACCGCGTGATCGAGGGGTCGTGAACGTCCGCGTCGCCGTGGACGGCGGCGAACGGGAGCTTCTTCATTTGGAGGGTGTACACTTTCCCGTTCAGCAGATCGTCCGCGAGGAAGAAGCTCCCGGCGACGGGGAGCAACACCTTGTCCTCGCCGTAGCCGAGTTCCTTCGCGATCTGGAGGCTGTGGGAACCGGCGGCGACGGTGGCGACGTCACAGTCGAATCGACCGGCGTCCGTCTCGAGGGTGTACCCGTCCAGCGTCGGCGTGATGTCCGTCATCTCCGTGCCGGTGTAGACGTCCACACCGTCTTCGTCCTCGGCGCGTTCGACGAGCGATTCCGTCACGGCACCGTAGTCGACGACGTAGCCGTCAGGCGTCTGGAGGGCGAGCATCTCCTTTCCGGGATCGCGGTCCTTGACGACCTTCGGCTCCAGTTCGGCGATCTCCTCGCGGCCGATCGCTCGAAGCTTCGGGAAGAGGTCGCCGAACCCCTCGTCGTCGTAGCGACGTTCGAGCTTCTCGACTTCCTCGTCGCCGACGCCGAGCACCATCTTGCTCCGCTTTGCGTGCATCTCGCGGTTGCCGTCGTAGTGTTCGAGATAGCCCGCGAGAAGCTCCGCGCCCTCCTTGACCTCCTCGGCCTTCTCGAGGGTGTAGTTGGTCTCGATGTCGCCGAAGTGCAGCGTCTGGGAGTTGTTCGTTCGGTGAGTGTTGATCGCGGCGATCTCCGGTTCCTTTTCGATCAGTGCGATAGAGTCGATGTCGGTGAACTTCGCCGTCGTGTACAACAGCGACGCGCCACTGATTCCGCCACCGACGATGATGAGGTCGTACTTACCAGACATGGTTTCGGATCGGTATCTCGATGAGTGTGCTCCTGACTGATAATGTATCTTCTTTCCGCATCGATGATCGACGAAACGGTATTCGACAATGTAACATCACGAGGATGCCCTCCTCCTTGTTTTCGTCCGTGACCTCCTTCGACGTCGGACAACCGAGCGAGTTCGTCTGACTCGGTTCAGCGGCCGACGAACGCCTTCTCATCCCCCACTCGCCCGTGGAACGCTCTCGTGTACGATTCGAATCGAATCCCTCGGCTCCGATCGCTCTGAGGGTTCGCATCGTCGACGGGCCGGTCCGTGGGGACAACGACGACGACGATGCGCCACCGGTCGCGGTTTGCGAACACAGCCGGTCGGTGTGGGACCGTACCACGCTCCAGTAGGTTTCCGAGCGAATGACTGCCGTTCGCCACGCCATCTCGCGAGCACGACGAAGCGCCGACGCCGATCACCGTTCGTCGAGGTCAGCTATACCATCGCCGGCCGCGGAGAGCCCAGGGGCGTATCGCTCGGTGAGTAGTTCTCGTTGGACGACCACGAGACGCGCGAGTATCGCGTCGATCCGCCGGTGGCCCGCGTGCTTGACGTCGCGACCTGGATAAGGATCGACATCGGTGAACGTCAGCGCGAGATCGTAGACGATGTGGGCGTTGATTCCGAGAAATGCGTCTTGGATCACGACAGCCGGCCCATGGATCGCAGTCCCGAACGCGATGGGCCACGGATCCGGAACGTCGGCGTACGCCCCACGTTCGAATCCGACGAACGCGCATCGATAGTACTCCGCAACCCGAACGAGGTAACGGCGCATCCACTCGGGGTCGTCGAAGCTCCCGCCGTCGATCGTGCGTGCCGTCTGTGCCGTCATCTCCGCGTACCGTGAGAAAGATCAACCGATGGTCGACACGTTCGATTGCTTCTTCGCGGTCGAGCTCGCCGTCGAGGTACTGCCTGAGAACGGGGCCTTCCCACAGGCTTTCGCCGTCCGGTTTATACTGCAATGTTTTTTTAATATGTGGGGTGTTATCTGTGGGTATGCGAAACGACGGAATCGGTCGGAGGATCCTCCCCAGTCGCGATTCCCTCCCACTGGTCGCTGCCGTCGGTGCGCTCTACCTTCTCGTCACGCTGGGAGAGCGGGTGCTCTCCGGGGCTGTGTCGATTCCGGCGTTCTCGGTCGTCGAGTTGACCGCGGTGCTCCCGGTTCCGGTGCTGTTGGCGGCAGGGCCCGCGGCGCTGTGGGGAATTCCGCTCGGATACGTGCTGAGCGATGCGGCGACGAGTTCGCTCGGACCGGGCACCCTCGTCGGCGCGGGCGCCCACCTGTATCTCGGCTACGCAACGTGCAAACTCCTCCGATGGTTCGACGCCGACGCCCCCCGTGTCTCGGTCGGTTTCGGTCGATTCGTTCCCGCCGTCACCATCGCAGCGGCCGGCGCGGCAGCCATCTCCGGATGGGGCGGCGAAGTCATCCACCGGACACCGTTTTTTGTCGCCGCGCCCACGGCGTTCGCCGAGTTCGCCCTCCTGAGTATCCCGTTCGCGCTCCCGCTGGCCGGTCTGTTTGGACGGGTCGCGTCCGCGGGCGCGTCGGCGCTCGGGGTCACAGCCGCCCCGCGACGGCGGTTCGACGGCCGGCCCAACCTCCGCCGAGTCGCAGCCGTAACGCTCGGATGGGTCGGCCTCGGGACGGTAGCGAGCGTCGGCTACCGGACGTTCGAGAAGATTCCCGCCGGTGCGTTCACGAGCCGCGACCTGGAGTTCGTCCTCCTGTTGCGTCAGCCGACGCTGTTCGGACCCGGTGCGGGCCGGCTACAGGTGCTGTTGGGTTCGGTGCTTCTGTCGGTGCTCGTGGTCCTTCTGGTCGAGCCGTCGGAGCGAGAGCGGTCGGAGGTCCCCGCCCGATGAGACCGACTAGACGGCAGGCCCTCCTGGGTCTGGTCGGTGCGAGTTCCGCGGGCGGTCTCGGCGTCTACGAGCTGCTCGACCGGACGATGGTCGACGGCCCGCTCTCCGACGCCGGAATGGACGGCCTGCTCACCGTCGCCGATATCGTCCACCCGGCGGCGCCCGAAGACGTCGAACCCGTGATTTCGGCCTACGTCGACGGACTGAGCGACGACCGGATTCGTGAACTCGTCACCGCCCTGTACGAGCTCGACAGTCGCTCGCGCCGACACTTCGGCGTGTCGTTCGGCGCGCTCTCCCGAGCGCGTGGCGAACGTCTGCTGGCGACGCTCGGGGTAAACCGAGCTCAATCGAGACCGAAGGGGACGCTGGCCGAACGCGTCCGCTATCACATCGTCAACGCCGTTCTGTACGCGCTGTTAACCCGACCCGCCGGGACCGAACTGTTCGGTATCGGCAACCCGGTCGGCTTTCCCGGCGGGTTCGCCTCCTACACGGGGGAACCATGAGCGCGGACGACGGACGACCGACGCAGGTCGATCGCTCCCCGTCGCCGAGGGCGGACGTCTGCGTCGTGGGTGCCGGCGTCGCCGGCGGACTCCTCGCACACTCGCTGGCGACGGCGGGACTCGACGTGGTCGTCCTCGAAGCGGGACCCCGATTCGAGTTCGGCTCGCGAATCGAGCGGATGGAGCGTGCGCTCCGTCCCGACAGCGTCCAGTCCGTCTGGGACATGGGCGGCGAACGCGACGCGTTCACCTCCTCGGGGCCGCAGCACTACACCCTCAATCAGAGACGTGTCAAGGGCGTCGGCGGCACGACGCTCCACTGGGCGGGGTACACCCCGCGCCTCCACGAGAAGGACTTCGAGATGCGCTCGCGGTACGGTCTCGCAAGCGACTGGCCCCTCGGATACGACGACCTGCGGTCGTACTTCGCCGAGGCGGAGACGGAACTGGGCGTCGCGGGCGGCGACGACAACCCGTTCTCCCCGCCGCGCGAACATGACCACCCGCTCCCACCGTTCCCCACGGGACCGGCTGACTCGCGCTACGTCGAAGCGTGTTCGGACCTCGGGATAACGCTGCACTCGGCGCCGCAAGCCCGAAACTCCGAGGGGTACGACGGCCGCAGTCAGTGCATTGGCTACAGCACCTGTATCCCGGTCTGTCCCTCGGGCGCGAAGTACAGCGGCGACGTGCACGTCCGGAAGGCAGAAGAGGCGGGCGCGCGCGTCGTCGACCGCGCACCCGTTCAGTCGCTCGAACACGACGATGCGGGGGAGACCGTCGAAGCCGCGGTATACAACACGCCCGACGCGACGGAACTGCGTCAGGAGGCCCGGTACTTCGTGCTCGCGGGTGGCGCGGTCGAGATTCCGCGCCTCCTCCTGTCCTCGACTTCGGAGGCGTACCCCGAGGGACTGGCGAACTCCAGCGGTCTGGTGGGCAACTACTTCATGGAACACCCCATCGCGAGCGTCCGGGGGACGATACCGAAGCCCGACGGTCAGGAACCCATCTTCTGGTGGCCGCTCGAATCCCACCAGTTCTACGACCACGAAGAAGCGACGCCCGGAAGCATCAAACTGGAGTTCAAGCAGGGGAGTCAGACCGACCCAACCGGCGCGCTCCGCGGGTCCGACAGCTTCGCCAGCCCGGTCGTGGGCGACGACTTATCGGTCGAGGACAGCCCTGAGTGGGGCGGCTGGCGGCTGACGATAAGCGCGCTCGTCGAGATGCTCCCGCGAGAGCGTAACCGCGTGGCGCTGGACGAGAGCCAGACGGACGACCACGGAAACCCCGTCCCGGACGTGGCGCTGGATGTCGGAGATCGAGAGGTCCAAACGCTGGAACACGCTATCGACATCGGCACGCGCATCCTCGAATCGATGGGCGCGACGGACATCGAGACGACCGACCCAGAGAACCCCGGCTACGCGTCGCACCACATGGGTACCACCCGGATGGGAGCGGACCCGACCGAGAGCGTGGTGAACCCGCAGTTGCGGACGCACGACCTCGCCAACCTGTTCGTCTCCTCGTCGAGCGTCTTCGTCACGGCGGGGGCGATGAACCCGACATTGACCATCGGAGCGCTGTCGTTACGGCTCGCGGACCACATCGTCGGGCTGGGGTGAATCCGGTTTTTTGTTGCTGTTCGACAGTCGGCCAAAATCAATCCGGGGGCCAGACGCAGCTTATACCTGACCCAACGCTATCTGTCGGATTTTGGTCGTCGGATGAATCAAACGCGCTCGACGGGCGCGCGCTCTCGTAGGGAACGAAACGTCGCTTCAGATCTAACACGCCGAAAATCGGGCGGCTCAGATCACGGTCAGATCGTGATTTGCGTCACGAAGCGCGATGAGTCGTGAATCACTCGACCCGAAAACCGGAGTAAAACTGCACCTCGCAAACGTATGGATAAAGAGCTGGCCTCAGCACTCATAGGGCTCGTCACCGCCGGCTGCCTACACCGACTCGGGAAAGAGCGCTCGTCATCGGCCGACAAGACGTACGCACGCGAAGAATTAAAAACCTCAGTCGTCGGTGGCGGGCGTCTCGAGCGCCCCCGGCCCGTCCGCGGGTGCGGATCGAACAGCGGGCTCTGTCGACCGGGGACGGACGCGTTCAACAGGAGCGCAACAGCGCGGTCACGACGACGGGCTAGCCGAAGAACGTCTCGGCGGCCTCGGGAGGTCCCGCGAGTGCGCCGAGCCGAGTGGAGACGCCGAACCCGGGCCTCAACGCGACGGCGATGATGACCATGTTGCGCCGGTTGCGGTCGGTCTGTGAGAAGATGAGTCGTGTCCCGCTGGCGGCGATCATTCCAGCCGTGTGCAACACGGCTCCGCCGGAGACGGCGCTCGGGTTCGTCGTGACGAGCGCGCCGATCTTCGGGCTGAGACCCAGCGCCGCGAGAACGATCCCGCCGATACCGACGACGTATCGGCTCATGACGCCGGTGAAGCCGACGATCGCGACGGGGATGAGGTACGGTCCGATAACGATCGGTCGCCAATGGGGCACAAAAGTTGGTTCGTTCTCCCGTTCGAGAGAATGGATTTATGTATGCCAACGCGGTACCATATATCATGGGAACCGTTGAACTCCACCGCTGTCGACGATGTGGTTTCGAGGCGCCACCGGACGCGGGTGCGTGGGGATCGGTCTATCACCCGCCGCTCGGGGAACTGACACAGTGTCCGGAGTGTGGGAGCACGGATACGGTCTCCCTGTAGCGTTCGGGACGGGGTTCGACCACGAACGACTTTTGCTGTCGATCACTCGATCGCATCGAGTGCGCCGGCGACGACGAGTGGAAGCGTGATCGTCGCGTCCGCGTACACGGAGACGTTTCGAGCCTCTTTTTTCAGTTTCCCCCACGATCGGGCCTCGTCGAGCGTCGCCCCCGAGAGGCCACCGGTCTGGGGCGGATCCATCGTCAACTGGACGGCGTAATCGTACGCACCGGGCGTCACGAGCATCGTCTGGAGAACGTAGTTTTTCGGCACGCCACCGCCGATCACCATCGCGGCCGTCGAGTCGGCCTCGTAGGCGAGGTCGTTCAGCGGTGACATGTCCGCGAGCGCGTCGAGCGAAAAGCCGCTGACCTGAGAGTGAAGCCACGCCTGTAGTCCGAGGACGGAATCTTGGATCGCCGGGACGTGGATCGGGACGTCGTGTTCGTACGCCGCCGCCGCGATTCCCGCGTCCTCGTCGATCTCCTCGCGGGCGTTCACATCGGCGTTGGCCCGTCCGAGTTCGCGCGTGAAGTCGGCGATGGAGACGACTTCCTCGCCGATCGCGTCGAACACCTCCGCCCGGAGATGCTCCTCGAAGAGCGTGAAATGCTCCTGGGGAAGGTAGACGTTGTATATCCGGTCGACGCCTTCATCGCGGAGTCGTTCGTCAAACTCCCGCTCCTCGTAATCGGGATGCTCGTGCGTTCCGTGGTGGTGTTTGCCGCCGATCGCCTCGATCGAATCGTGGGTCAGGTTCGCCCCGGTCGTCACCAACGCATCGATGTGCCCCTCTCGGATGAGGCCAGCGACGATCGCGCGCATTCCGGCCGGGACCATCGCCCCAGCCAGCCCGAAAAATACGGTCGTGTCCTCGCGTTCGAGCAGCTCGGCAGTCACGTCGATCGCTTCCGCAAGATCCGCCGCGCCGATCCCGGCGTTCCCGTACTCGGCTGCCAGTTCGGCGACCGTCATCCCCGCGGAAATCTTGGCGTGTCCGATCGGATCGTGACAGAACGCTTCCCGTTCGGGTGATCCGTGGTCGTCCTCACCGGTACCGTCGTCAGTCATTATTCGTGTCTGGGGTGGCGGTCGGTTAAGTTCGCCGCTCCGGCGACGCCGTCGTTCGATGGACGAATCGATCGGTCATGATCGGAGATCGAGTCGAAGCAGTTGGTGGTGTGCCGCCGACCGTCGTCGCGAAATTCGATCCGGACCGGTATTCCTGATGGGCTGAAAAACGACCGGTGTTGTCCCCCTAGCGGTCGTCTCTCGGCAGGCAATGGGGAGTCTTTATTACCGTTCGGCCAAAGACCCACCTTGATGGCAGTGCCCGGTGCCGACAGGCGAAAACCCACCGATGGAATCCGGACGGATGGTATCGATCCGACGACGCCCGACCGTTCGGGGTCCGGTGGTTCACCCACGGCGTCCGGCTCCGACGGTTCGAACCGATCCGTCGGGGTCAGAGTAGCTAACGTGGGATCGTTCGCCGACAACACGGGCAGTCGAGAAGTTCAGGTACTGAACGGAATCGCCGAAACGGACGACGGACTTGCCACCGCACCTCCAGCCATCGAGGTTGTCACGGGGCCAACCGCCGTCGCGGAGCAGTCCGGCGGTACTCCGGACCGGAGTACCGGGTCGGACGGCAACTTCGGTGAACATAGTATTTATCTGCACTGTTTGGACCCCGATCCGGATGCGCACCGACGTGCTGCGATCGTCGATTTGCGCGATCAACCGTGTCCGGACGGGACAGTATCCGTGGCGGGACCACGGAAAACGGTGATTACCAAATGAGTAGAGACGACGACTCCTGTGGTCACGGCAGTTGTGGCTGCGGGGACAACGACAACACAGCGGACGAATCGTTCCATCCGATGGGGGCCGAGCACGAAGACGAGATGCGGGAGATGCTCGACGAAACCGAGTACGATACCGAACTCGGCATGGAAATGGCTAAGGATTCCATGCGGCTCATCCAGGGTGAGATCTCCGAAGCGGAGTTCCACGAGAAATACAACGAAGCGGTCATCGAGGAGTTCGAAGTCGACGACCGGCCGACGGTCGAGGCCTTCGAGGAGATGGAAGCCGAGGAGAACAAAGGGCTCCTCGACAAGCTATCCGGCGACGGAAGCGTCGTGGAGAAACTCTCGAATCTCGATGCGGAGATGAACCAGAGTCGTCGAGACACGATGAAGAAGATGGGTGCCGGGGCTGCGGCACTCGGTCTCGGCGGCGTCGCATCCGCGCAGAGTTCGGGTGACCCCAAAGACGACGGGTACGGTGCCGAACCCGTCGGCGATACCTCCCGAAGCGGCAAACAGATGGGAATGGTCATCGACCTCGAACGCTGTGATGGCTGTCTCGAGTGCGTCACTGGCTGTATCGAGGAGAACCAGACCTCGACCGGTGCGAACTGGATGTACGTGCTCGCCTACGAGGACGAGAACACCGAGCAGGAGAACCTGCTCGTTCGCCCATGCCAGCACTGCACCAACGCGCCGTGTGAAAAAGTCTGCCCGGTTCGTGCGCGACACACGCGAGAGAAGGACGGCATCGTTCTCACGAACTACGAGACCTGTATCGGGTGCCGGTACTGCCAGGTCGCCTGCCCGTACGGCGTCAACTACTTCCAGTGGGGCGAACCCGACGTTCCGTACGAGGAGCTTCCGGGCTCCGAGAACGACTTCGAGGAGCTGAAACAGCTCCCCGATGAGGAGCGCAACCAGCAACTCGTCGACTCCAACGACCACATCCACGACGGACGCGGTCAGTGGAACGATATGCGCCCACCGCAGGGTGTCATGGGCAAGTGTACGTACTGTCCGTCGCGACAGGACGGCCACCAGGGCGAAGAGAAGGTCGGAACGACCGCCTGTCAGGACGCCTGCGATGCGGCCGGAATGAGCGCGATTCACTTCGGCGACATGAACGACCCCGAGAGTCGCCCGCAGCAGTACCTCCGTCAGCGCGCAGAGCAGGAGTTTGAACAAGACACCGAACTCGACAACGGTGAAGATTGGGGCGAGACGGTCACCCCGTGGGGGAAGATGTCGGCGTTCAAACTCCTCGAGGACCTCGGCACCGACCCGAACGTCGTTTACTTGGGTAACGAACCCGGTCCCGAGGCCGAGCAGGTCGATGGCCCGGTCACCTACGAACAGATCGGCGTCGAGGACAACCGAAAACACCACCTCGATCAGTTCACGTTCGGGGCGGGTGATGACTGATGTCGTCGAATACACCCTCTGTCGACGACATCGTGCGCCCGATGCAGAGCACCTCGATGGGATACTACATCGTCTTCGCGGTCGCCAGCGTCCTCGCATTGATCTGGTTCGGCCTGTGGTCGATCCAACTCCAGCGCGGGCTGGCGGTCACGAACCTCGCCGACTGGGGATCCGCGGGTGGCGTCACTTGGGGCCTCTACATCGGCGCGTTCATCTGGTGGGTCGGGATCGCTCACGGTGGTATCATCCTCTCGGCCGCGGTGCGGCTGTTCGGGATGAAACGATACCTGCCGGTCGCTCGACTCGCCGAGCTTTTGACCATCGGCGCGTTGAGCATGGCTGGATTCTACATCATGATCCACCTCGGTCGTCCGGACCGAATGGCCTGGAGTGTGATTCAGTCGTACCCGGTCACCGTCCACCAGTCACCGCTGGTGTGGGACGTGACCGTCATCACGATGTACATGGTGATGACGCTCACGTATCTCGGGTTGACGATCCGTTACGACCTCGCCCGCATTCGCGATGACCTGCCGGATATCCTCGAACCGGTGTACAAGATCGCGACGCTCGGCTACACCGAGACCGAAGACGAGATCATTGAACGGATCGTCTGGTGGCTCGCGCTGGGCGTCATCGTGATGGCGCCGCTGTTGCTTCACGGTGGCGTCATTCCGTGGCTCTTCGCGCTGTTGCCGTCGATGCCCGGCTGGCAGGGCGCAGTTCAGGGTCCGCAGTTCCTGACGATCGCGCTCACGTCCGCTATCGCAGGCGTCATCATCCTCACGCTCGTGTTGCGGCGTGCCTACGACTGGTATCATATCCTCACGGACGATGTCGTCCGTGGACTGACGCTGTGGCTCGGCCTGTTCGGGCTGCTCTTCCTTTGGCTGCAGCTCCAGCAGGTCATCACGGGCGTCTACGCCGCGCCGTTGGATCAACGCGCCGTCGCGGGTGCGAAGGTCACCGCACCGGCGTATCAGTTCGCGATCGGGGTCGTCCTGATCGCAATGGCGTACATCTTCGCACAGGCGGTGAAACCGGACGTCTTCAGTCCCGTCCGTTCACTCGCTGCGTCGCTGTTGATACTCTCCGGTACGCTTGTCGAGAAGGTGTTGTTCGTCTTCGAGGGGCTCGAGTACCCGACGTTCAGCATGTACTACAACTCCCCGGGACACTACTTCCCCAGTCCGATCGAGATGGCGTCGCTCGTCGGAACGATCGCGCTGTGTACGCTGTTCTTCCTTGTGGTGTTGAAAGTCATACCGGTGATCGAGTTACACGCGATCGAAGAACTCCGTGACGAGGGCCACGGATCAATGGAGGGTGATGACTGATGGCCGAATTCGACGTGTGGAACGTTCTATATCCCGGCACTTGGGTAATCTTCGGTATCATCGGTCTACCGGTGTACACCGCGATTATCGGCTGGTTCGTCGGAAAGCCGCGCGATCTCGGTAAAGCGATGCTGGCACTGACGTACCTCGTCGGCTTTATCGTCTCGATGTGGGTCGGAGTTTACATCTTCACGATCCTGCTCGGCATCGTCTTCCCGCCCGCGATGTAGGGCGGCCGCGATCCGATCTCTTTCAGTCTCGCGTCATCGTTGAACGTCGCCTGTGCCGATCGAACGAAGATAAAGTCTCATACGTCCGCAAGCCGTAGAGGAGCCGATCAGATGACCGAACTCGAATCGGAACTCGAAGCGCGGCTCCGGGAGGTCGAAGATCCGCTCGTCGGCGAGGACATCGTCACGATGGGATTGATAAACGACGTGACGATCGACGACGGTACGGCTTCGATCTCGCTGGCGTTCAACACCCCCTTCGCACCCGCGGAACTCGAACTGGGCGACGCCATCCGAGCGGCCGTCAAAGACGTTGGCCTCGAACCGGACCTGTACGCCGAAGCCGGCGAGGAACACGGCTTCGACGAGGAGGTCATGCCGAACGTCCGAAACGTCGTCGCCGTCGCCTCTGGGAAGGGAGGCGTCGGAAAGACGACCGTCGCCGCGAACCTCGCTGCGGGACTCGAACAGATGGGTGCGCGCGTCGGCTTGCTCGATGCGGACATACACGGTCCGAACGCCCCCCGCGTCCTCCCCGTCGAGGATGACCCCGGCGTGACGCCACAGGAGAAGATCGTCCCGCCGACCGCCGACGGAGTAAAGGTCATGAGCATGGGCTTTCTGCTCGGCGAGGAGGACGACCCGGCCATCCTCCGCGGCCCGATGGTCAACAACGTGATGACGCACTTCTTCGAGAACGTCGAGTGGGGCGCGCTCGATTACCTCATCGTCGACCTCCCGCCGGGGACCGGCGACGCCTCGTTGGACCTCGTCCAGACGCTCCCCGTCGCCGGCGTCGTCATCGTCACGACGCCCCAACAGATGGCCGTCGACGACGCCCGCAAGGGGCTTCGCCTCTTCGAGAAACACCACACGCCCGTGTTGGGCATCGTCGAGAACATGAGTCTGTACCACTGTCCGAACTGTGACGACGTGCACGACCCGTTCGGACGGGGCGGAGCCGAGGAGATCGCCGAGGCCTACGACGTTGACCTGCTCGGGCAGATCCCGATTCACGCGGACTTCGGCGCGGACGGCACGGCCGCTCCCGCCGTGAAACTCGAGGACAGCCCGGTCAGAGAGGCGATGGTCGAGTTGATCGATACGATCGCCGACCACATCGGCGAGGTCAACCGCCGCAAGGTCGCCGGCATGCTCGACGTGGGCCGCGAGGAGGACAAGAGTCCGGTCGACGGCTCGCCGCCGGGTGGCGCTCCCGGTTCCCAAGGTCCGCCCAGAGGCGGGCCGCAGGGCGGTCCGGGGCCGAAACTGTAGCCCTGCTCGTCAGTACGGCCGTCCGATTCGTCGTTAATTGTACTCGCGCCAGCGGTAGCCGCAGTCTCGGCACTTGAAAAACCGCGTCGGCGGTTCATCCGCCGCGCCGGTCTGTTTGATCGTATACCACGCCTCCTCGTGGCCGCATTTGTCGCAGATAACGTCGGTCGCCGTGGGTTTCCCCTCGAAGTCCGCGTCCGCCGATGACTCGATCACGTCGTCGTCGGTCTGGGCTTCGGTGCTGACGAACGACTCGGCGCGCGTCGCGTCCTTTCGCTGTACGGCTCCGCAGGACGAACAGACCATCTCGTCGCCGTCGGCGTGCATCAGGGAGCCGCAGTCGTCGCAAAACTGCATGGCCGTGGTTAGACCGTCCCGTTGAAAAGCCTGAGGGCGTCGCGAGTAGTCGGTGTCGGTGCGTCGTGACGGTCCACGGAACCGCGCGCCCGCCCGAAAGCCCTCGGCCGTCTCGACGCCCGCGGCTCGTCGTGCGCGGTCGCTCGCGGTGCACGCTCACAGAAATCGACGAGGAAGCCCACGAGATCAGTCGTGGGTCACTGACGCGCTTGGGTCGCCGGGGTTCGTCGGGACGCCTCGCCTTTTCGATCGGCGGTGGTGGGACCGCGACTGCGCGACGAATCGTGGCGGACGACAGCGGTTACGATCCGTCCGAAAAGACGGCGTCCTCGCGCCGCCGCTCTACGATCGGGCAGTTTCGAACTCGGAACGAGTCGACGCCGACCAACTCGACGATCTCGGTGCCAGGATTCCTGCAGGTCGCGTTGGGTGGTTCGGAAAAATGCTCACAGGTCGTACAGTAGCGCTCTTTCGGCACGACGGCTTCCGGTGGCTCGCCAGACGGATCCGCCGCCGTCTCACCGGCCGCCTCCTCTTCCTCCTCCGTTTCGATCGCCGCCCAGACGGCTTCGTCGTCGAGCGGCGAGACCTCCATCTCCTCGAACAGCGCGTCAGCGTCGACTTCGAGTTCGATATCGTCCCCGTCCAACTGGGCGAACGGGTCGTCGGCGAGCGGGTCCCGATCGCCGTTTTTTCTCGCGGCTGGCTCGTCACTCATCGGCGGACTCCCGCGTTCCCGACCCGACGGCCAGCGTCGGCGACGCGAACAACCCGAACAGCGAGTTCGATTCGTCGAGCCCGCACAACCGGCGATCGCAGTGCGGACACGTCGGGGTCGAGAGGAGCCCGATCCGAACGGACTCGCCACAGCCGCCGCAGTCTGCCGTCGCCGTCCCGCGTCGGTTCGCCGCCTGCTGGAGCTCGTTCAGTTCGGCGTCGGCCGCCGCGTTGGCCTCAGTGTGGCGCTTCCGAGCGACGAGGGCGCGGGCGAGTCGATCGAGCTTCTCCTCGGCCGTCTCGAGTCGGCCGTCGACAGGGCTGATCTCCGCCTCGACGGCTTCGAGCGACGCCTTGACCTCGGCGACCTCCGCTCTCGCCGTTACGAACTCGTCCGAAAGCGTCTCGATGCGATCGGAGAGCGTTTCGAACTCCGCGTGGGAATGGTCGGCTGGCGCGCGTTCCTCGATCGCGTCCCGCAACTGGATGACGCGCTCGCGGAGGTCCTCGACGTTGTTCGTGAGCTTCGCGTCGAGTTCGTTCACTCGACCGTCGATGTCGGTCGTTCTCGCCGCCACCTCGTCGATCCTGTCGTCGGTCTCCTCGAATCGAACGTCGATCCCGTCGAACACGAGCCGGTCGCCGCTCTCGACCGACTCGAACAGCGATCGCGACCCCTCCTCGTCGAACTCCGCGGCCGTTCGGTGCGTTTCGAGCAACTGGACCAACAGTGCCTCGCGCTCGATTCCGAGCGCGGCGGCTCGCTCGTCGAGCCACTCGCACAGCGACGGGGGAAGTGCCACCGACAGTTCTGCATCGCCGGCGGATTCGGTGTCCATTGGGAAGTGGTAGGGCCGACCTACTGTTAAGCGTTCGGCCGATTCGGCGGCTGAAACGGCTGTCGTCGTCCGCTATCTGATCTTCCGGACGTCGCTGATGTCGAATCCGGATTCGCCGATTTCGGTTTCGAACCGGACGATGTCTTCGGCCTCGATTCGCGAGAGCACTCCCCGGAACTGTTTCACTACCATCGTCCGATCGCGCGTCGAGCCGCCGCTTTCCCACTCGAAGAGGAGCGTTCCGTCGGCGGCGTCGACCAGTTGACCGTGCCGCTGCTCGTCGAGCGACTCCCTGTTGACGTGAACGAGTACCATCCCGCCCCATTCGAACGCTGCCCGGGAAATTCCTTTTAAAAGAACGGGGATGTCGTCCCACGCCAGGTCGTCGGTCGGCGCGTCGATGAGATCGACGAGCGAGTCGATGATGACCAGATTACCGGGTGCGTGGTCGGTCAGCGTATCCCCGAGCGCTTCGGGGACGCTCTTTCGATCCCGTGTTTCGCCCGGCTCGAACATGAGGTTCGCCCGCTCGGCGTACCACGTGCGTGGAACCGGACTGAGGCGAAAATACTCGGCCGCGAGGTCGTGAAAAATAACGTTGTCGACGGCTGCGTCGACGATCTCCCCGTCCATCGTGAGTGCCATCTCGGATCGAAGCTGTCGCTTTTCGGCGGTGAATGAGACGTAGTGGACTTCTGGGGGTGCGTGCGCATCTGGCGAAAGCGACCCATAGTACAACTCGAAGAGATCAGTATCGCTCTCGACGAGGCCGTTCATCAGCGCTGTCGTGTAAATGAACTCCCGGGCACCGGCGCCTGCCTCCCCCGACAGCAAGACGACGCTCCCGGCGGGCACGCCGCCACCGATCGTCGTATCCAACCGGCGAATCCCGAAGGGGATGCGGTCCATACGCGCCTCTCGAACGCAACAGGCTTAAACGGTTACCGGATTTCGGTGATCCGCGCGCCGTCGTTTCGGGGTCGGACGATCCGAACGTCGCCTTCGACGTCGATCGACGAGAGCGCCGCTGCCGCGGTGTCTCGTGCCTCCTCGGCGAGCGATTGGTCGGTGATCCCGTACACAGCGGGCCCCCACGAGGACTGACCGACGCCGCGAACGGCGGGCGATTCGGTCAACTCGTCGATGAGTCGGCCGGCCGGGGGCCGGTAGACACCGCCTTGCTCGTCGGCGTACCACGCACCGTTGAGGCGGCCGAAATCGCCGACGGCGTCGCCGAACGCTTCCAGTCGTCCCTCGGCGGCGGCCGGGAGGAGTCGACGAATCAGAAGCGTCGCGAGCGAATCGGCGACCGACGGATCGGCGTTCTCGACGACGCTCCGCATGCTCTCCTCCTCGTTCTCGCCGCTTCGTCCCTCGTTAGCCTCGGGGAGGACGATCAAAAACCGCCACTCGTCGGGAAGGCGGTGCCGCGCCGTGACCGCCGGGACGGTCCACTCGCCAGCCGCCGGTGGCGCGGTGGTGAATCGCTCCGTCGGATGGCCGGCGTCGACGACGAACCCACCCCGTTCGAAGGTCGCGACGCCGACGCCGCTTCGACCGCCTCGGTTGAGCGACGGGGCCAACTCGCGGACGCTCACCGTCACTCCGTGTGCGCGCGAGACAGCGGCGAGCGCAGCGAGTGCGGTCTGCGTCCCGCTTCCGACCCCGACGTGTCGCGGGAGCGCCTCGATCACGTCGATCGACACGCCTCCGACGCCGAGCAGGTCACAGCTTTGCTCCGCGTACGCTTCGACGAGAGCGTCCGAGCAGACGATCCGGTCGGTGGGTTCGGCCTCCAAGACTACTTCGGGTGATTCGAGCGCGACGCCGACGCCGCCGTACAGCCGCTCGTGGGCCAACGAGAGGTTCTGAAACCCGACGTGTAATCTGGCACCGGCGTCGACACGGACGCGCATTGGCGGTCGTATGCGGACGGGACGGTTGTGCGTTTCGACAGCGGGGTAGCGTGCGCTGGTATGCCTGCCGATTACCATTTCGTACAACGGAGTAATGAAGCGAGCCAACCGGTTCGACGTTCACAAATCAACTTTTCGAGCAGTTCCGTGACACCACGGAGCGAATCGCGTACTACCAATCGCTCCTCGAAACCCGGAAAGGGTCCAGCAAACGTATCGACCGATTGCACCGCAAGCGCACGAATCGTCGCACCCACGCCCAGGACAGCCTCATCCGCAATCTCATGGAACGCCGATACGATGAAGACGTTTCGATGTCAACGTGGGCGGTATCGAAGGCGTTCTCTCGACGCACTGGTCTCCGGTTGTGAACGAGAAGACGCACAACTTCAGGGCGTACCGCCGATTCATTAACCGCCTCGGGGACGGTATGCGAAGAGTACGGTATCACGGTCGAAGAAGAATCCGAGGCGCGGGACGAGTTAGGAGTGTCCCAAGTGTGCCAAACGAGAAGAGACGATTCGTCACGAAGATTCGCTGACGTGTCCATGCGGGGTTGAACGACACGCTGACTTGGTAGCGTCGGACTCGTAGCTGAGACAGCAGACGACCGCGGTTGAGTCGATGGCACGACCCGTGTACCTCGAGTGGAACAACCACCGTTGGCGGGACGACCAGCGCCCGCTCTCCCTTGTGGAGACGACGGCCAACGAGGAATACACAAACCAGAGTACTGCTATGGGCGGGAATATCGCTCTCAGGGACTCAGACGACTGAGACTCCAACGAGAGGAATCCCACGACTTCAGGCGTGGGGGGTGTCAAAGGTCCCGTGACCGGCCGAGATGTAACAACTCGCCGCCGCATTCCTCACACGTTCCCGGGTTGATCCCCTCGGCGCGAACGCCACAGTAGAAACATTCGTACACTTCAAAACACGTTTGGGTGTTATTTGGGCGCATACGTGCCGATATGGTAGCAACATAGGTAGTACGTGGCCTAATACAACTAGTAGTATGTAAACACACGTCGCGACGACGGTGGACGAACGTCCACCGTCTCGGAAATCGAGTTACCCCACGTCCCGCGGCTTGGGTGAGATGCGGGTGATTAAGTCGTTCGGCATCTTGGCACACGTATGAGCCAGCAGACTCCATCAAAACAGGAGCCCGGCCGATACGGAAAAGACGAGAGCCTCCGGAGCCGCGACGTGACGGAGGGTCCCGAACGCGCCCCGCATCGGGCGATGTTCCGCGCGATGGGCTTCGACGACGAGGATCTCGCCTCCCCGATCGTCGGCGTGGCGAACCCCGCCGCCGACATCACGCCGTGTAACGTCCACCTCGACGACGTCGCCGATTCCGCCCTCGAAGGGATCGACGAGGCCGGCGGGATGCCGATCGAGTTCGGAACGATCACCATCTCCGACGCCATCTCGATGGGGACCGAGGGGATGAAGGCGTCGCTTATCAGCCGCGAACTCATCGCCGACTCCGTCGAGTTGGTCTCCTTCGGCGAGCGGATGGACGCGTTGGTGACAGTCGCCGGCTGTGATAAGAACCTTCCGGGGATGATGATGGCCGCGATCCGAACCGATCTCCCCTCCGTGTTCCTCTACGGTGGCTCGATCATGCCGGGGCAACACGATGGTCGCGACGTGACGATCGTGCAGGTGTTCGAAGGGGTCGGTGCCTACGCGCAGGGAGAGATGAGCGGCGAGGAACTCGACGACCTCGAACGGCACGCCTGCCCCGGGGCTGGCTCCTGCGGTGGCATGTTCACGGCCAACACGATGGCGTCTATCTCCGAGGCGTTGGGGCTCGCGCCGCTCGGCAGCGCCTCCGCGCCAGCCGAGGATCACGAACGCTACGCGATCGCCCAACGAGCCGGCGAACTCGCCGTCGAGGTCGTCGAGGCCGATCGACGTCCCTCCGACATCATCTCGAAGAAGTCCTTCGAGAACGCCATCGCGCTACAGACTGCGATCGGCGGCTCGACGAACGGTGTGCTCCACCTGCTCGCGCTGGCCGCCGAGGCGGGCGTCGACCTCACGATCGAGGAGTTCGACGAGATCTCCCGTCGGACGCCGAAGATCGCCGACCTCCAGCCCGGCGGCCAGCGCGTCATGAACGATCTCCACGAGGTCGGCGGCGTCCCCGTCGTCATCCGACGCTTGCTCGATGCTGGGCTGTTCCACGGCGACGCGATGACGGTCACCGGTCGAACGATCGAGGAGGAACTCGCCTTCTTGGAGGACGAACACGGCATCCCCACGGACGACGAAATCGAGGCCGACTTCCTCTACACGATCGACGACCCCAAGGAGCAGGAGGGGGCTATCAAAATCCTCAAGGGTAACCTCGCGCCCGATGGCGCAGTGCTCAAAGTCACCGGTGACGACGAGTTCCACCACGAGGGGCCTGCCCGTATCTTCGAAGACGAGGAGGACGCGATGGCCTACGTCCAGGAGGGCGGGATCGAGTCCGGCGACGTCATCGTCATCCGAAACGAGGGACCGAAGGGCGGTCCCGGCATGCGCGAGATGCTCGGCGTCACCGCGGCCGTCGTCGGTGCCGGCCACGAGGACGACGTGGCGCTTCTCACCGACGGTCGGTTTTCGGGCGCGACTCGCGGGCCGATGATCGGCCACGTCGCCCCGGAGGCGTTCGTCGGCGGTCCGATCGCCGCCTTGGAGGACGGCGATCACGTGACGGTCGACATTCCGGAGCGTCGCCTCGACGTCGATCTCTCCGAGTCGGAACTGCAAGCTCGTCTCGACGCGTGGGAACAGCCCGACCCCGCCTACGACGGCGGCGTGCTCAGAAAGTACGGCGACGCCTTCGATTCGGCGTCCAACGGCGCGGTCACGAACCCCGGAATCAAGCGGGACGACTGAACCGCTCCCCTCGGTTGCTCAAGGGGTTTTTTCGGCCTTGATGAACAAATCGTCGGTCTCGCTACGCAGATGGATCGGAACGACATCGAACCCACAGCGGAACAGGACCTCTACGACCTCGGTCAATGACCATCTCTCGAGGAAGTTCTCGAAGATGTGCTCAGGGCGCTTTCGCTGAAACGTCATCGGGAGATGGACTTCGAGATACACGAGGCGACACTCATCTCTCGAGAGGATCTCCTCGAGGCCTTTCACGACGTCGCCCTCGGCACCGAAGACATCTATCTTCACTACTGTCGGGGTCGGTAGTTCGTCGTCATCGAGTATTTCCACCGCGTTCGTCGTCGTGAACTCGGGCGCATCTGTATCACCCAACAGTCCGACCCGCCCGCTATGCGAGTAGTATTGCTCACTCCCCTCGTTGCTTATTGCTTTTTCGACGACGGTGGCTTCCAGCTGTGCGTCCGCCAACCGTCGCTTGAGCCGGGTCGCTCCATCTCCGGGCTCGAAAGCCACGACACGGTCTCTCCCGAGCATACTCGCGACCGGTTCTGTGAACAAGCCGGTGTGTGCTCCAACATCGTAGAACACATCGTCCGCACGGAGGTTGGCGAACAGGTCGCGGAAAATTGGCACCTCCGTCGACATCGCGGCGCGCAATCCCCGCCTTGGATCGATGCCGTATTTCACTGCCCAAACGAACGCCGTGAACCAACCGACGGCGTATAGTTTCCCAACCCGAAGGAACGAGGCCACTCCACCCTCTTCGATGAGCCGGATACTACGGAGTGCCAGGTTTTCGTTCGATCCCATATCAGTGTCCCTTCCTGGCGATGATGCCCGTCCACGGGAACCACTTGAAAAAGACGTCGACGTCGTTCTCCACGTCGAATCCAACGTCAGCGAGAAGGCGCTCGTACTCTTCGACCGTCAGTGGTCGGAGTTGGCCGCGAAGGGTCTTCGCCTTTCCGAGGATCTGCTCGTCTTCGAGCCCTTGCTCGGCTTTGAAATCCCAGTACTCCTCGTTCCAGATATCTTGGAAGAACGGGGATTGTGCGCGCGTCTTTTCGCAGAAGATCAGTGCGCCCCCGTATTCGAGATCATCGTATATCTGTTCGAGGAGCGACTTTCGCTGTTCTTCACGGATAAAGCTGAGCGTGAACAGACTGATCACCAGCGAGGCGTTCGGAAATGACATGTGTGTCGAAATATCAGCCTGGAGGATGTTTACGGCATCTTCGTGTCCCACGCGTTCGCGAGCTTTCTCTAACATCGGCGCTTGGAGATCGATCCCGACGAACTTCGGCGGCGCATCTGCCCCGTGACGTTCGAGCAGTCGCTCGATCGTCGTCCCCGTTGCACATCCGAGATCGTAAACGCGCTCTTCACCCTCCGATTTTAGAAACCACTCGGACAGCTTAACGACTCTCGTTTGGATCTCATCATACAACGGGATAGACTTTCTGACGTGTTCGTCAAACTGCCCCGCGACGCTTTCGTCGAACACCCACTCCCCTTCGCGTTGGCGTAAGTTCGTATCGACCGTCGTCTTCTGTGACATCTTCGTAACCCCTCTCTGTTCGGCCGTTCCCCCTGGTGATACTTCATTAAGAACTGTCTAACGGGCGGTTAGATGCTGCCGAAGATCCTCGCCGACGGATCGACTACGCACGCCCGGTCTGTTCAAAACAGCCCTTCGTCGTCGCCGATCCCGAGCCGTTCGCCGAACTGATCGAGTTCGTCGTTGATGTCGGCACCCTCGGATTCGCCGGGGAGGATGTCGCCCAACGCGCCACCGAAGGCTGCCGCCGTCCAGACGACGGAGATCCGTGCGAGCGCGACCAACGGATCGCTCCACCCGTCGAGACGCCCCCAAAGCGTCATGGTGAACGTCGCGGTCACGAACGAAATGATGACGACCGCGGTCAACCGGCGCGGAATGACGCCGAAGATCGGTCGGTGAATCTTGACGTCTCGGAAGTCGGCGTAGTACAGGAGCCCCGTGGTCAGCGTGATCAAGAATACGACGTTCGCCCCGAGGAACGCGGGCGTCCCGACGAAGTGATCCGCGATGTCGAAGACGCCGTCCTCGACGAGCAACGGCAACGAGATCAGGATGCTCCCGACGAACGCCTCGGCGATATCCCGCCTCGTGAACTTCCGGATCCCGTCGCGGATCGACGGTGTCGGCAGCCGGTCGACGAGCCCGATCGCCCTCCGGACCTCCCGACGCTCGTCGGGGTGGTCGACGGTCCGCTCTAGCGCCTCGAGTTTTCTTCGAACCGCGTCGATGTCGATGTCGTCTCCTCGCGGCTCCGACTCACCGTCTCGGGTGACTGGATCGTGATCACGGGCATCCTCGTCCATAGTCGAGGGTCCGCCGAGCGATCGAAAAAGGTTCCCACGACGGTGGAGCTATCGCCCCGATTCGATCGTCGTTTCGTGACCGTCCGCATGGCCGAGCGACACCTCGTGACCGGTGTGGCGGGCGTGCGTCTCCGCCCACCGCCGCGCCGGACGCTCCGTGAGGAACTCGTCGCCGTCCGAACACTCGGTGCAGCCCACACACCACGGCTGCACGTCGTCCGGGAAGTGGCCCGCGTGACGCTTGTGGTCGAGCGCGAACCGCTCGACGGCTCGGTTCCCGACGCGAAGCGTGTCGAGTTCGTAGTCGAGCGCCCACGTCTCGTCACACCTGCTGCAGGCCACTGTCGGGGTGTCGTCGATATCGTCCGGCTCGAGCCCGCCACCGTCGAACTGGTCTGACACGTCAGCCAATTGGACGGGCTCATATATAGTCGCACGGACCCGCAATCGCGGGGCCCGACCGATCTTACATATGTTGTATAATGGTATTCTGTTTCACCGCTACATATATAGTGAATATTATGTCCTTGGACGACGATTGAATCGATATGGAGACACGGAAGGTACAGCGGCTGGGGCCGTCGACGCTCGCGATGACGCTGCCCGCCGAGTGGGCGACCGCACAGGGTGTCGAGAAGGGGGACGAGGTGTCCCTCCGGATCGGTAGCAAGGGGACGTTGACCGTCATGCCCGAATCCGTTCAAAAGGAAGAAAGCGAGGCGATCATTCACGCGCAGAACCTCGATGCCGATTCCGTCGAGCGCGCGATCGTCGCCCAGTACGTCCTCGGCCGACGGATCATCCACGTCGAGGTCGAAAACGGCGGGACGCTCGACTCTTCGCAGATCAACGCCGTCTACAACGCCGAAACGCAACTGATGGGGCTCGGCGTAATCGAGGAGACGCCCGAGCGGATCGCCATTCGCTGTTCAGTCGATCCGGAGGATTTCACGCTCGATAACCTCCTCGAACGGCTGGAGTCGACCGGTTCGACGATGCGAAACGAAGCGATCAAAGCGCTCGCCCACGGCAACCCCGATCTGGCCCAGCGCGCGTTGAACCGTGAACGGCAGGCCAACAAGATCTTCGTCCTCCTCTTGCGCCTCATCTTTACGTCCTATCAGAACCCGAACCTGGCCCGTGCGGTCGGGCTCGATTCGGGCTTTCCGCTCATCGGCTACCGCTCGATCGCGAAGAACCTCGAGTTGACCGCCGATAACGCCGAGGACATCGCCGAGATCGTCCTCGAAACCGAGGGCCACACGCTCAACGTCGATTCGGGAACGATGCGACGTATCCGGGAGTTCACGGATCAGGTCAACGAGATCACGGAACTGGGCGTGCAGGCCGCAGTCCACCGCGATTACGACATGGCGATCGACACGCGAAACAAGTTCGCGGAGATCCGCAACCGAGAGGTCGAGATCCTCAACGACCTCGAGGAGATGCCGAACGAGGATCTCCTCCGCGTGCGGGAAGTCCTCGTCAGCCTCGGCCAGACCGCGCAGTTCGCGGTCAGAAACGCTGAGATCGCGACGAACCTCGCGCTCAACGAGGACAGCGAGCACGTCACGATCAAGTAGCGATCCGGCTCACTCGTCGTCCGATACGTCCCGGAGGCTCGGATGCATCGTCGGTCGGTCCGGGTGCGGCGTCTCGAAGGCGTCCGTCATGATCGCAATCGACTCGCGCTCGCGCCGCAATCGCTCGTCCTCGTCGATTTCTTCACAACCCGGCGGAACGTCGCGTCCGCGATCGGTGAAGTACCCTTCCGGTGCCACCCAGTCGTGATAGAACGGCACGTCAGAATCGTGAATGAGCGTCAACGCGACGTCAGCGCCGTGTCCGGCGCAGACGACGGTTTGATGTTCGGCACCCGCGAGTCGTCCGGCGGCGTACAGGCCGTTCAGCCCGGTACGACCGTCGTCGTCGATATCGACGTACGTCTTCGAGCCACGCTTGACGAGGCCGACCGAATCGAGTGCCTCCAGGTACGTCGAATCGGCCCACGACGCCGCGATGACGTACTCCGCCTCGAGCGTCGATGGCGCCTCCCCGCCCCTATCGGCCCGCGCCTCGAATCCGCTCTCAGTCGGCGTGATCGCCTCGACGATTCCCTCGTGAACGAGGCAGCCGTTCCGCTCGGTCTGTCGCTCGAGCAAGTCCGCAAAGAGCCGTGGATTGATGCCCGCCGGGAAGCCGGGAACGTTTTCCAGGTGAGCGTTTCGCCGAAGGATGGACTCGCCGTGGGTGAGAACGACTGTGTCGAAGCCCGCCCGAGCGGTGAACGTCGCCGCGGTCAGTCCGGCGACGCCGCCGCCGATGACGACGACGCGCGGTTGCCCGTCCTCCACTCTCTCTGTGGGTTCTGGATCATTCATACGGCGGCTTCGCACACAGGACGTACAAACATCTCGATCTGCCGTCCGCTCTCCGCGTTCACGGTGAGCGCTGCGGCGAGTTCAGGCGCCGTCCGGTGTCGACCTCCGCCGATTCCGGAGGTACAACACGAACGTGCTGGCGAACGCGAGCACGGCCACGCCGGTCGTGATCGCGAATGCGACCCGGTAGCCGAACTCGGTGTAAACGACGGATCCGGCGACGACGTCGTCGGTCCGGTAGCGATCGACGGCAACTCCCATGACCGTCGGGAGGATGGTCGCGCCGAAAAAGCCCGCGCCGTTGACGATCGCGGTCGCGACGCCGCTGGCCTCCGCCGGGTACTGCTCTTTGATGATCGGCAACGCGAGTACCGTCACGCCGAGACAGCTCCCTATAAAAAAATACACTACGGCGATGACCGCCAACGGTGGATCACCGAACACGGGGATGACGGCCAATAGGAGCGCGAAGAACCCGAACCCGATCACCATCGGGAGCCGCCGCCGTCCGATCCGATCGGATATCCACCCCACGCCGGGGCCACCGACCAGGATCCCGATGGATCCGAGGAGGGTGAAATACGACGCGGTCGTGACGTCGAGGTCGTAGACGGCGACCAGATACGGCACGCCCCACAGGCCGATCACGGTCAGAATCGTCCCCATCCCCGAAAAGAACGCGAGCGACAGCAACCACTGCTCGATGTCGCCGACCAGCTCCCGGAGATACCCACCGGTCTCGGCGAGCGTCACCGACGCCTGCTCGGGCACGTTCTCGATCGGATCGAGACCGGCGGCGGCGGGCGACTGTCGCGCGAGCGAAAAGACCGCAGCGGCCGAGGCGAAGCCGACGACAGCGAGGCCGTAGATCGTTCGTTGCCACCCGAACCAATCGACTGCGACCGCAAGCGGCGTGGTCGCGAAGATGGCACCGACTCCCGCCATTCCGGACGTCAACCCGGACATCGTCGCGAACTCGTCGATGCGGAACCAGTTCGCACAGAATCGCAGCGTCGAGATGAATATCACGCCGCTACCGAATCCGATGAACGCCCGCGAGAGGACTGCCGTGAGGTATCCGCTGCTGGACGCGAAACCGATCGCGCCCACACTGAGCACGAACGCGCCGACCGATCCGACGTACCGCGGACCGTACCGATCCGCCAACACGCCCGTCGGGATCTGTATGAACGCGTAGATGACGAAAAACGAGGCGTGAAGCGTCCCGAGCTGAGCGGCCGTAATCCCGAAATCGGCCGTGAGTTGCTCCGATAAGACCGCCGTCGACAGTCGGTGCAGATTGACCAAAAGGAAGACGAGCGCCAGCGATCCCCACGCAAGCCAGCGCCGCTTCGTAGGGTCCGTAAGGAGGTTCACGTTCCCCGTTCTCCGCTGGGTTTGGTAAGCGTTATGATGTCACTACTGCGTCGCGATGTATCCGCCTGCCACGGGCGGATTTTTATCCCCCGGCGACGACGGTCTCGCCGATGGTTCGCTATTTCGAAGATTACGAGACCGGGCTCGTGTACGAACCCGACGGACGGTACGAGGTGACGAAAGACGAAATCAAGCAGTTCGCGGAACGATACGACCCGCAGCCGTTTCACATCGACGAGGAGGCCGCGAAGGATTCGATCTTCGGCTCGCTCGCGGCGTCGGGATGGCACACCGCGTCGATGTGTATGCGAGTGTTCGCCGACGGCTTCCTCGACGAGGAATCGTCGATGGGCGCACGAGGGATCGACGAACTGCGGTGGCGCAAACCCGTCTATCCCGGAGACACGCTCCGCGTCGAGGTAGAAATTTTGGACAAGCGGGTCTCGGAAAGCCGCCCGGAGATGGGACACGTCCGAACGAAACTCAGGGGGTACAACCAAGACGACGACTGCGTCGTCGAGTGGGTCGCACTCGGGATGCACCGTCGTCGGGATCCGGACGCCGAGTAGGCGCTATCGCGGTCGCGCGCCCGTCCCGGCATCGACTGCGCTGAGGTCGAATCGCCCCGCAGTCACGGGGACGCCCGCGTAGGGATCGCTTTCGAGCAACAGCGAGCCGTCGAGATCAGCATAATCGAGCAGCGGCAACAGCTGTGCTGCCCCGGCGATGGCTGCGTTCGTCTCGATCATACACCCGCACATCACCTCGAGTCCGTGTGCGCGAGCCGTATGAATCAGTTCGATCGCGGGCGTCACGCCCCCCGTCTTCATCAGTTTGAGATTCACGATGTCGCATCGATCCGCGATCCGCGGAACGTCGGCGGCGGTGAGACAGGACTCGTCGGCCGCGATCGACAGCGGTGAGTGTTCGTAGACGTGTCTGAGTCCCTCAGGGTCCTCGGCGGCGACCGGCTGTTCGACGAACTCGACGCCGAACGTTTCGAGCGCGCGACAGTTTCGGACGGCCTCCTTCGGACGCCACGCCTCGTTTGCGTCGACGCGGATGATCGCTTCGGGTGCGGTCGACCGGATCGCCTCGACGATCTCGAGATCCCGGTCGGTGCCGAGTTTCACTTTCAGAATCGAGTAGCCCGAATCGATCGCTTCGCGTGCGCGCTCTGCCATCGCCGTCGTCTCATCCAAGCCGATCGTGAACGAGGTCTCTGGACAGCCGTGGGCGTCCGGCGAGAGGCCGAGCAACCGATACACCGGCAGATCGAGGAGTTTCCCGGCGAGGTCCCACAGCGCGAGGTCAACGGCGGCCCTGGCGGCCGGATTGTCGCGGGCGACGGACAGCACCCGATCGGCGATCTCGCGTCTGGCGTGGGGATCGCCGGCGTCTTCGGCGGCGGCTAGCAGGTCGGGCAACAGCGCCTCGACGGTCGCCGCCGTCTCCCCGTAGTGCGCGGAGGGTGCCGCCGCCCCGTAGCCCGTCTCGCCGCCAGCGTCGAGCGTCACGACGACGTTCTCGGTCGTCTCGGCGGTCCCCCGCGAGATCGTAAACGGCACGTCGAGCGTCAACTCGACGGTTTCGAACGCGGTGTTCATCGGTCGTCCAGCAACCGCTCTACGATCGCGTCGGCGCCGTCGCGTACGGGATCGACCGCTGGGGCACCGATCGATCCCTCGTACTCGGTGATCGCTTCTTCGGCCTCGTCGGCGTCGAGTTCGTAGGTGTTCAACGAGCCGCCGAGCAACTCCGTCGGTGCGACCGGTTCGGCGAGGTCGGCGTACAGTTCGACGAGATCGGCCGGATCGGGGATCGGGAACGACTCGTAGCCGTGGATCGCCTCCCGGCCCGCCTCGTGGCAGAGTACGAGGTGGTCGGGCTGTGCGCCGTGGAGGATACCGCAGGTGACCGCGGAGTAGGCAGGATGAATGATCGACCCCTGCCCCTCGACGAAGAGGTAGTCGTACTCGTCGGCGCGCTCTCGGATCAACCGCTCCGTGGCCCCGTTCGTGAAGTCGCTGATCGTACGATCGATCGGGATCCCACCGCCGTCGATCATGATCCCGGTCTGTCCCGTCGGGACGAATCCCGCGTTCAGTCCGGCGTCTCGAGCGGCTTCGACCAGTTCCAGCGTCGCCGTCATCTTGCCCGTCGAGCAGTCCGTTCCCACGGTGAGGATCACTTCGACGTCGAGACCGCGGACGATTCCCTCGGCGACGGTGAGATCGTCCGGGGGTTTCCGAACGTCGCGCAACTCGATGCCGTGGTCGGCGGCGAGCGCGGTGAACTCCTCGTCCTCGGCGAGGAAGTAGTGGAGGCCGGAAACGACGTCCGCGTCGCGTTCGATGGCGCTCCGAACGTCGTCCCGCCAGGATTCGTCGAAGCCGCCCCCGATGGGCGCGATGCCGATCAGGAGTGCGTCGAAGTCGGGCGCGTCCGCGACGCGCTCGACGACCGGAACCCCCTCGGCGCCGACGTCAGGGAGGTGATCGCCGACGGTGGTCCCCGCCGTCTCGCGGTCGAGGACGGCGACCACCTCCTGGTCGCCGTAGCGGAGGACGCCGACCGCGGTCTTCGCGCGGTCGGGAAACCGTTCGTGGGCAAGGATTGCGACTCGCATACGCGATCAAAGGACGGCCGCCGGTAATAAGCGCATCAATCCGCGAGCAGATACGTGACGACGCGGCCACACCTTCCGAGTGTCACAGTCCGTGCAGTCGTACGGACCAAAAGTCCGAGAAGGCGTTCTCGAGTGCGTCCCTCGGCTTTCCGCTCGCGTCGACGGCCGCCGTTTCGTCGGCGTCGAACCCGGCGATCAGTCGACGGTCGCCGACGACGTAGCGGCGCTCCGCCTCGACCGACTCGAGCGCTTCCGAGCAATCATCCAGGTGGGCCGCGATCTGCTCGTCGCGGAGTCGCTCGAAGCGCCCCTGCGAAAATCCGCCCTTCGAATGATCGCTTTTCACCCGGCTCTCGAATCCCTCGTACGAGATCCGCTCGCTCCCCTCGTAGACGCCGACCGCGAAGATGTCCGAGCGTACCACCGCCAGCGCGAACCGGCCGGTCGGCCGGAACCACGAACGGTCGATTACCGGGCTCTCGGCCCATTCGCTGAACGTGTCAGGGGTCACTGGCGGTCGGAGCGCGACGGCGACGATCCCGGCGTCGTCCACACAGACGAGACACGGCGACGCACGCGCAGCGAGGGGGGTTCGATCCCCGAGGAGTTCTCGGAGCCCCGCCGACGGTTCCTCTTCGACGTACGAGGTGAGTACGCTCTCGGGACCGCCGCCGTACGACGCGAGTCGGTCGAGAACCGAATCGATTCGTCCGCCACGAAGCGTTTCCTCGTATCTAAACCCGACGTTCGCGTTATCGGTGTCCGTCTCGGCGGCTTCGAGCCGTCCTTCGAGGTCGGCGATGCGGTCTTCGAGCCGATTCGCCCGTTCCTCGACGCTCTGTTTTGCGCTGACCGCGTCCGCTCGGCGCTCGCTTTCGGCCTCGAGTTGGGCTTCGAGGCGATCGCGACGCTCCTCGAGAGCTTCGATTCGCGCCTTCAGTTCGGTCCGACCGAGAAGATCATCGAGCATCGACGGATCGACGATCGGGTCGGATTAAAATCCCGCGGGACCGTCGGGGTCGAACTCGAGCAGTTGCCGGGCGCGATCGGCCTTTGCGAGGAGTACCTCGCGGAGCATCGGCGGATTGTCCGTTCCGGTCGCCGACAGCGCGCTCTCGGGAAGTGCGACCGTTCGTCCGGGAACGTTGTCGGCACCGTGAACGGCCACGTGTGTCGAGCCGATCTTCATCACGAGCGGTTCGCGTGCCGACTCGTACAACTGCTCTGTAACCCGTTCGTGGTGCTCGCGGTGGATTACGGCGCGGTCGCCGTCGTAGGGTTCGACGTAAAGACGACCCAGGTAATACCCGCTGGAGAACTGTTCGAACATGCCGTCATTTCCCTGTTGTATGTTAGCACATATAAGTATTGTCCGGTTGTCGGCTGCCGGTACCCGAAACCGGTGTATTGGTCGCGGTGCCTCGACCGACGACTCCCCCGATAGGCTCCGGGTCGTCCGACCGGGGACGCGTGTGAACGGGCGGCGCTCCTACAGTTATAAACGGTTTTACCGCTTCTCGATCCATGCATTTGAATCGTTAAACGGTTCGAACGGAGCGTGGGTTTTTATTCGATGACCCGTCTATCCCGTCGTAATGAGCCGAGGTCTCGTCGGTATCGGTACGCTCGTCGTGTTCGCCGGGGTCACAGGCGTTCTCGTCTTCGGGGTGGCCACCGGCCCGGTCGGCGCAACGACTCCGGCAGACAACGCCTCGCTCGGTGCGGATATCTCCTCGTTCATGCAGGCCAGCGACGTCGAAACGGCTGACAACGTGGAGGAAGGGCGATTCGAGGTCGCGATGAACCGAACCGAAGATTCCGACGAACGTCGGGCGCTGATCCGGGCACGACAGGCGCGATTGGAGGAACGAAGCGAACGGCTTCGCTCACAGCGCGAGACGCTGGGCGAGACGCCCGATGTCCGGAACCGGTCGGTTGCGACGGGAATCTCGATCGGCGCGGCGGGACTCGAACGCTCCGTGAACGAGACCGAGCGCCGTGCCCAAGCCGCTGACGTCCCCACGGAGCGGTTCTCGGAACTCCGCGAGAGTGCCCGAGCGGTTCGCGGTCCGGACGTTGCGGGATTAGCCCGCGGGGTCGGTCGACCGCCGAACGCGGGACCTCCTGACGGGACTCCCCCCGCGAACCGATCCGGGACGCCCGGCCCTCGCGAGAGAGACGAACAGGTCCCCGAACCGTCCCGTTCGCCGATCGAAAGCGACGCACCGACGGACGCCCGCGATGTCGACCAGGGCGGATCGCGGGGTAGTGACGGCGGTTCCCTGGGAGGTGAGTCACCTGACGATGGACCGCCGGGTGCCGACGCTGCCCCCGGCGTCGATTCCAACAACGACGACGGTGTAAACGGGACGAACAGCCCGACGGGGAACGGTGAGCACGGACCGCCGACCGCCGCAGGATCGTCCGGGAATCCTGGAACGGACGGCCGTCCATTGCCTCCCGGTAGCGACGCGAAGAAGCCGCCGGAAAACAGCGGACGATAACGCTCGGTGCGGTTCCGTCGATATCGGCGACCCGAACGTTGATAGCGGATAAACGACAACCGAAAGATATGCCGGACATACTCGCTGAGAACCTCTCGGATAAAGAGGTCATGGGATCGGACGGGTCCAGCCTCGGCACCCTGTACAACATCACGATGGATCTGAAGACGGGAACGCTCCAACATCTCGTGTTGGATCCCGGCCAGCAGACCGGTGAACTCGAGTTCGAACGCGACGAGGCGGGGAACTACCGGGTTCCGGTCGGCCGCGTTCAGGCGGTCAAAGACACGATCATCATCGACCGCTGACCTCGTTATGAACGTTCTCGATTCGTCGGCGTTCATAGACGAGTACACCACCGACGAGCCGGTCGCGACCATTCCGATGGTTCGTGAGGAACTCCAGGACGAGGCGGGGTATCGGTTCGATGCTCTCGAAGGATCGGGGATGCGCATTCACATCCCCGATCCCGAAACCGTCGAACGGATCGAACGCGCCGCCCGCGAGACGGGCGACGCCGAAACGCTCTCGCGGACGGATATCCGCCTGCTCGCGACGGCGTTCGAACTCGACGCCGTCCTCGTCACCGACGACTACGCGATGCAAAACGTCGCCGAGAAGCTCGATATCGCCGTCGACGTGATCGCACAGGGAGGGATCGACGAACGAAGGGACTGGACGTTCCAGTGTCAAGGCTGCGGTCGCGTCTTCGACGACAACCGTGATCGCTGTGAGATCTGCGGCAGCGAGCTCACGCGCAGGCGGCCCTGAGCTAGCGGGTCGGGGCGCTGTCGAGTTCGTCGAGACCGACCTCGACGAGCTGCCCGACGACTTCCTCCTCGGTCAAGCCGTATCTGGTTGCAATCCCCTCTATCCGCCGGGCCAATCGGTCGTCGCACTCGAGGTAGTATCGGGGCATAGCTCGCGGTATGCCACCCGTTCGCATAAATATGTGTCAGACGTATGACGGACGCGCGTTGCCAGACGGACAGGCTTAATCGACGACCGCCCCAACTCGGAGCAATGAGTGAGTCATCCGATCGGCCCTCGCCCGGTCGCCGCCTCGCCGCGATGACGGTACTCGGCGCGATCGGGTTGCTCGTCGGGCTCATAGTCGGGATCGTGACGCTCGGGCTTATCGGAGCGCCGCTTTCGCTCTCGGTGGACGCACCGTCCGGCCAGTTGCTCTTTACGCTCGGTACGTATCTCGGAATGGGGGGTGTCGCGTGTCTCTATCTGCTCCGCCACGAGATCTCGCTGTCGTACGTCGGACTACGTCGCCCGACCCTCCACGATATCGGAGCCATCACCGCCACGACCGTCGTCCTGATCGCGCTCGCCGTCGCGATTCCCAATCTCATCTCGTGGCTCGGGCTCCCCTTTACCGAACACAGCGTGACCGAGAGCATCGAAATGAACCCGTCGATCGCGCTCGTTTTCCTCCCCCTCTCGATTCTCGTGGTCGGCCCGGCCGAGGAGTTCCTCTATCGAGGAATCATCCAGACGCGACTCGGGGACGTGTTCGATGCCGGCACGGCGATCGCGCTGGCGTCGCTCATCTTCGCCGTCGTCCACTTTTTCGCGTATCTCGACCCCGCGAACGTCCCCGGTACCCTCGTGACGATCTTTCTGCTCTTGTTGCCGCTCGGTGCGATCCTCGGCGTCGTCTACGAATACACGGGCAATCTCGTGGTCCCTGCGCTCGCTCACGGGATCTACAACGCGATCACCTACGCCACCGTCTACGCCGAGGTCGTCGGCCTGTTCTGACGGTCTCCGTTTCGATCGCCCGGGCTATTCGACGCGCCGAACGGTCTTATGATCGACCGCATCGGCCTCTTCGAACTCGCCGCCGCCCAACAGCCCGCGAGCGGCTCGTTTGCCCCACTCGACGGCGGGTTGCGTGAACGTCTCCACGCCCGATAGCTCGCCCACGAGGATGCACGCGGCCTCCAGATCGTAGAGCAATCGCCCGACGCTCCTCGCGTCGAGACGGTCGATCTCGAGTCGGACGTTCGCCTGTCCGGCCGCGGCCAGCGAGGCCTCGGTCGCCTCGAACTCCGCGTCGAGCAACTCGCCGAGAGTCACGCCGCCGAGATACGACAGCGATTCGACGCCGGTCTCGGGAATCGGTACGTCGGCCCGCTCGCGGGGGCGAAGCAGCGTGACGAGTTTGTCCGTGCGACCTGCCCGGTACAACTGCAGTTGGGAGTGTTGGTCGGTCGCGCCGAGAGCACGGACAGGGGTCTGGCCGAGGCCGTCCTTACCGAGGCTTTCGGCCCACAGCTGGGCGAACCACTCGGCGAGCGGTTCGAGCGACTCGGCGTACGGAACAAAGGCGTTCATCGTCGCACCTCGTGACTCGAGCGCGTACGCGACCGCGCCGTAGGCGTAGGCCGGACACTGGAACAGCGACGGGGCGAGCGTCGCCCGTCCCGCTGCCCCGCCGTCGAGTACCGTTTCGATATCGCACCCGAACGCGGCGGCCGGCACCAATCCGACCGGCGACAGCGCCGAAAATCGGCCGGGGACGCCGTCCGGGACGGCGCACGTGGGGAGGTCGTGTTCGTCGGCCAGCTCCCGGAGCGGTCCCGATTCGCCGGTCGTGACGATCGTTCGATCCGCCCACTCGACGCCGGCTTCTGCCATCGCATCCTGTATGACGAGGAAGTTCGCGAGCGTTTCGGCGGTCGTTCCGGACTTAGAGACGACGTTGACCAGCGTCGATTCGAGGGGCAGTTCGTCCAGGAGCCGTCGCGTTCGGGCGGGATCGACGTTGTCGAGGGTGTAGTGTTCGGAGATCCCCAGCGCCGCGGTGATCGTCTCCGCACCGAGCGCCGAGCCGCCGATTCCCACGGTCAACACCGCGTCGGGATCGAACCCCTCGACGGCCGCTTCGATCGCCTCGGGATCGGCGTCCTCGGGCAACGCGAGGCTCGCGTAGCCGAACTCTCGATCCACGATTCTCGCTTCGATACGGTCGTGAATCCGCCGGACGCGCTCGTCGAGCCGTTCGAGCGAGGCCTCCGAGACACCGAGCGTCGCCTCCGAAGCCAGCGCGTTGCCGAAATCTACGTTCATACGTTCTACCGTGTGGCGGGTGACAAAGGTGTTGACGATCGGATCGGGCGGAGACCGGTCGTCGCCGAAACCCCAAAAAGGGACGGGAGCGTTCCTCCCGTATGGAACAGGAGGGACGGTTCGTGGTGACGCATGCCGACGCCGACGCGGCGGTACTGAAAGACGTCGACCGTGGACAGGTCCACACGCTCGGGGGCAATCCCGGCGTCGAACAATCGGAGGTCATCGAGGGCGTGCTCGAACCCGAACCGCCGATGGAGGTGACGTACCGGCTCGTCGAGATCGAGACGCGACGACATCTCCCCATCGAGGAGAGCCCCGAACCGCCGACCGAACAGGAACGCGAGCTCGCGGCCGAGCAGGCCGCCGGGGAGGTGACGAGACGCGAGCGGGCCGGGATCGGCGAACTACACGTGCTAACCGTCCCCGACGAAACCACCGAGGCAGCCGTCGAGGACGTGCTGGACGACGAGGCGACGCTGGTCCGCGCCGCGCGCCTCGAGGTGAACCGCGTCGAGATCCGCAGCGAACCGGGCGTCGTGAGCGTCAGATACCTCCCGTGACATGAAGCGGTATCCGTCGATTCCGAGCGTCGAAGATGCTCCGGACGGGATGTTCGAATCCGGTCACCTGTGGGTGCTCGAAAAGATCGACGGCGCGCTCTTCCGGTTTCAGCTCCGCGAATCGGGACTGGTTCGGTTCGGGGATCGGACCCGCGTTTACGACGATCCAGACGCGATTCCGGCCCCATACGAACACGCGGTCAGGCACGTCCAACGTCGACTCGACCGCGGGGCGCTCCGAAACGCCGTCGACGACGTCGAGTCGGTCGTCTTCTTCGGCGTTTCGACCCACCGACACGCGATCGAGTACGACTGGGATCGGCTGCCGTCGTTTCTGGGATTCGACGTCTACTCGACCGGAGCGGACGCGTTTCGTCCACCGGGCGCTACTCAGGGAATCTTCGAACGGCTCGGTCTCGATCCGGTCAACGCGTTCGCCCGGGAACTGCACACGCGGGACTTCGATCCGGAGTCGTACTCCGTCCCGGACTCGGCGTGGTACGACGGTCCCGCGGCGGGCGTAGTCATCCGGAACAAACGCCGTGGTCGGGCGACGATCCTCAACTCCAACGCCCCGACGAACGACGGGACCGGCTCAGATCTAATTTCGCCCGACACCTCCGCGGCGGAACTGGCGGAGACGTACGCCACCGACCACCGACTCCGCCGGCTCACGTCGTCTCTCGAGGCCGACGGCGAGGCGGCGACGGTCGAGACGCTGTACGATCGAGCGATGGCGGAAATCGTCCGCGAGCATCACACGCGACTCCTCGACGGCGCGTCGTCGGTCGACATGTCGGCGTTCCGGTCGGGGGTCGCCGCTCGGGTTCGGTGGTTTCTGGATGGGACGCCGGGATAATTCCCCCGAACCCCGAGTAGAAACCGTTTTGTGTCCGACCCGACGAAGTACGGACGGGAACCGCGCGACCGTAAGTCCGACTCGCCGGTCGATTGGCCGGCTTGGGATTGCGGTAGTGCTGGCGCGGCTGCCGGGACGGTATCTCCCGTCGCGGCGACCAGCGCCGTTAGGAGCGGTCCGTGCAGTTCCAATTCACAGAAACAATGGCACGAATGCATTCACGCCGCCGAGGGTCGTCCGGATCGGACCGCCCCGCGGCAGACGAACCACCGGAGTGGAGCGACGTAGACGAGGACGCGATCGAGGAGCGAGTCGTCGAACTGGCCGAGGATGGGTACGGACCCAGCCAGATCGGTCTGAAACTCCGTGACGAGGGCGTTCAGGGTGTTCCCGTCCCGGACGTGAAACTCGCGACCGGCAGGAAGGTCACCGAGATCCTCGAGGACAACGACTCGACCGGCGACCTACCGGAGGACCTCCGAAACCTGATGCAGCGCGCGGTCGGCCTGCGCGATCACATGGAGCGAAACCCCGGCGACGCCCAGAACAAGCGAGCGCTCCAGAACACGGAGTCGAAGATCCGCCGACTCGTCGACTACTACCGCGGCGACAAACTCGACGAATCGTTCACGTACGAGTACGACGAAGCCAAAGAGCTGCTGGAGTAATCCGATGTCGGCAGCCGGTCATCCGGAGGAAAATCGCTCCCGCGTCGCCGCGGCGCTCACCGACGCCGAGTTCGTTCGGCTCGTCGGGACCGCCGACGGCGACGCGTTAGCCGCGGCCGGGCTCGTCGCCCGCGGGCTCGACGCCGCCGGGGTTCCCTATCAGGCGAGCCTCGCGGCCGTCCCCGACTCCCCGGCGACCGATGCCGACTGCACCGTCGCCATCGGCCACCCGGCCGGCGACGTCGTCGTCGTCGACGACTCCCTCGCCGTCGAAGCGGCCAACATCGTCACCGAGTTCGCCCCCGAGGCGGTCGATCCGGAACTCGCACTCGCCGGTTCGATTTGCGCCGGCGTCGAACCGTCGGGACGACCCCTCGAACGGGCTGACCTCGACCGCCGTCCCGGCGTCGCGATCCCGATCGGCGATCCGATCGAAGGACTGGCCGGAACGACGCTCCTTCACGCGTCGTTTTCGGGCGACGGACGGGCCGTCGAAGACGTCCTTTCGACGCTCGACGCCCCCGACGATCGGGAACTCGCTTCCCTCGTCGCGCTGTCGGCGATCGAGGGCGCGCCGCCGCGCGCGGCCGAGGCGGTCGAACGGGCGCTTCGCCCGTACGTCACAGATCGCTTTGAAACGCTCGGCGGTTTGGCCGACGTGCTCGACGCGCTCGCCCGGACGCAGCCCGGAACCGGCATCGCGCTGGCGCTCGGCCACGAGGTCGAGACTGCCGCGATCGACGCCTGGCGCGCCCACGGCCAGCGGGCGCACACGGCGCTTCGGGAGGCCGACACGGGCCGATACGACGGCGTCTACGTCGTCCGGATCGACGACGCTTCGCCGGCGCTGCTCGGAACCGTCGCCCGACTGTGCTTTTGGTACCGATCGCCGGAACCGATCGCGCTCGCCGTGACGGACGGCGGAGCCGCGGCCGTCGGCGCCGGGGTTGACGCCCCGTTTCGCGCGGCCGAGACGGCTCTCGGCGGCCGAGTACTCGTCCGAGACACACACGGCGTAGCGACCTTCGACGGAACGATTTCGGGATTCACCGCGGCGTTCAGGGAGGCGCTATGACGGCCGAGGACCGCCGAGCGACGATCCGGACGGTCCACGCGCACCCCGACGTGATCGCCGCGGCGATCGCCCCCGACAACACCGACGAGATGTCGACGCGCGTCGACTCCGAGGGCTCCGGTGGCGGAGCCGTCGTCACGACGATACGGCGCGAGACGACCGGCGGCCTTCGGACGACGGTCGACGATTACGTTTCGAACCTCACAGTTGCACAGCGAATAACCGACACGACAATTCAATCATGAGCGAACGTTCAGTATCCAAGCGGAAACAGGAGAAACGATGGTACACCGTGATGGCCCCCGAGATGTTCGACCGGGCCGAACTCGGTGAAACACCCGCGGACGAACCGGAGATGGTGTACGACCGCACCATCCAGACGACCCTCGGCGAGTTGAAAAACGACCCGAGCGAGAACAACACGAAGCTAACGTTCCAGATCACGGACGTCGGCAGCGACGCCGCCTACACCGATTTCGTTCAACACGAACTCACCCGTGACTACCTGCGCAGCCTCACCCGCCGCGGCACCTCGAAGGTCGACGCCTTCGTCACCGTCCTGACGACGGACGACTACCGCGTGCAGGTCCAGCCCGTCGCCTACACGACCAAGAGCGCGGACCACAGCCAAGAGCGCGCCATCCGAAAGACGATGGTCGATCTGGTCGAAGAGGCCGCCGCCGAGCGCACCTTCGAGGGGCTCGTCGAGAGCATCGTCGAGGGGCGACTCTCCTCGGCGATGTACAGCCAGGCGAAGACGATCTACCCGCTTCGACGCGTCGAGATCCAAAAGACGCGCGTCGAGGCCCAACCCGAAGAGGTCGCCGCCGAGGAAGAGGCGAGCGTCGACATCGACGAGGACGAGGAGTAGCCGCGTTTTCGCGCCGACGAGGTTCTTTCGCGATGTACACGCCCGGAGCGACGGCGCTAGCGCTGATCATCGTGCTTGAGCGGGATCGGTGAGTCGAGGACGAACCCGCTTGTCGGCTACGATAATCAGTATAATATACGGCCGCTCCGATCGTCGCCGTATGCTCATCACGCTCGAAGGGATCGACGGGGGTGGCAAGACAACGGTTCGAGAGGCGCTCGAATCGACGCTTCCCGCCGAGCGCACGGTCTTCACCCGAGAGCCGACCGACTCGTGGTACGGCGACGCCGTCTATCGATCGATCGGCGACGACGACGCCGACTCTATCGCGGAGCTGTTTTTATATACCGCGGACCACGCGGATCATCTCTCCCGCGTGATCCGCCCGGCGCTCAACGATGGGAACACCGTCGTCTCCGATCGGTACTCCGATTCCAGATACGCGTATCAGGGGGCGACGCTCGCCGGCGCGATCGAGGAGCCGATGGAGTACATAAGAGCGATCCACGAGCCGTTCACCCGGCCCCCGGACGCGACGCTGTATCTCGACGTGCCGCCCGAAATCGGGGCCGAGCGCGCCGGCGCGACGAACAAGTTCGAGACCGCGGCGTATCTACGCGACGTGCGCGAGAACTACGAGCGTCTTATGCATGCCGAACCGGGCCGATTCCACCGGATCGACGCGACGCGACCCGAGGCCGAGGTCATCGAGACGGCGCGCGAGATCGCCGCTGGCCTTCTCGAGTAGATCGTTCGGCGTGCCCTACACCCCAAGATATATCGATCGAAACGCCAGATATTGAGACACAATGTCAACCGAAGTCGCTCCCGGCGTGTATCAGCGGCGACTCGCCCACTCGAAGGTCGTCTACCTGTCCGAGGCGAATCTCCTCGTCGATACCGGCCCCGAGTCGGAGTGGGACAGTCTCCCGGAATTCCTCGATGAACGGGGCGACGTCGACCGATTGTTCGTCTCCCACGCCCACGGCGATCACGTCGGCAACGTCAAGCGGGTGATAGAGACGTACGATCCCGAGGTGCTCGTCCCCGAGAACGAGCCGCTCGACGAGGTGGATTTCGGCGACGCGTCCGTCACCGAAGTAGCCGACGGCGACGAGATAGCGGACGGCGTGTCCGTCGTGGAAGTCCCCGGTCACACCGAAGGGATCTGCGGGATTCATATCCCCGAAAAATCGCTGTTGCTCTGTACCGATATCTTGGATGGGTCGGATCGCCGCGGGCTTCCGGCCGGATTCTTGCTGCCGCCGCCCGCGATATACACGTGGGACAGCCGAAAGGCGGAGACGAATCTGGAGAGGCTCCTCTCGCTGTCGTTCGACACCGCCGTCGTCACCCACGGCACGAACGTCGACGACGATCCTCGCGGGAAACTCGAGGCGTATCTGGACTTCCCGAACCACTACCGGAAGGACCTCCTCGCGGAACGTTCCTGAACGCCGACGTTCGACGGCCGTCACTCCTCGGTGTCGCTACGATTTTTACCCCCTGGCCCGTCCCCCCGGTATGCACCGTGTGATCGGCGAACGCGCTCCGAGCGGGATCGACGGCGAGTTGGCTCGGTCGCTCCTCCGATCGATGGTCCGCGCTCGCGTCTTCGACGAGCGGGCCGTCTCGCTCCAACGACGCGGCTGGATGAGCGGCTATCCGCCGTTCGAAGGGGCGGAGGCGTCACAGGTCGGCGCGGCGACGGCGATGGCCGACGAGGACGTGCTCGTCCCGACGTATCGGTCCAACGCCATGCAGTTGGCCCGAGGCGTTCCGATGGCGGACATCCTTCGATTCCGGCGCGGCTTTCCGGAGTACGGCTCCGGACACGACGTTCCGGTCTTTCCGCAGTCGATCACGATCGCCACGGGTATCCCGCAGGCCGTCGGCATCGGGATGGCCGCGACGCATCGCGATACCGGCGAGGCGGTCCTCTGTTACTTCGGCGACGGCGCGACGAGCGAGGGCGACTTTCACGAGGGGTTGAACGTCGCGGGCGTCTTCGACGCGCCGGTCGTCTTCTTCTGTGAGAACAACGGTTGGGCGATCTCGACGCCCGAACCCCGACAGACTGCCAGCGGGACGATCACGCAAAAAGCCGACGCCTACGGGATCGGCCGAAAGCGCGTCGACGGCAACGATCCGATCGCGGTGTATGAGACCGTTCGAGAGGCGCTCTCGGCGGCCCGCGCCGGCCTTCCGGTGCTCGTCGAAAGCCTCACCCATCGGCGCGGCCCGCACACGACGAGCGACGATCCGAGCCGGTATCGCGACCGCGCGTCGTTCCCCGAGTGGCGGACGGCCGATCCGATCGAACGGTTCGAGGCATATCTCCTGTCGGGCGACGTACTCGATGCTGATCTCGTCCAGTCGGTCAGGGCAGCAGTCGAGGACGAGCTCGACGCTGCCGTTCAGGAGGCGGAGCGAGCGACGCGAGACCCAGAGGACCTCTTCGAGTGGGCGTACGCCGAGGCGACACCGGCGCTCGATCGACAGCGCGAGGCGATTCGGGAGTGGCTGGACCGACACGACGACCCGTACGGGAACGAGAACCAAAACGAGTAGCTCGTCCTCACTCGAGACAGACGTACGTCTTCGTGTCCTCGACGTCTTCGAATCCCCGAATGCGGGTGGCGACGGAGTGGATGATGTCGTACACCTCCTCGGCCTCGGCCTCGACGATCACGTCGAAGTTCCCGGCGACGACGTTCGCGACGGTGACGTGATCGAGTTCGCCGAGTCGGCCGGCAAGCGCTTCGGCGTGTCCCGTCCCGGCTTTCACCATAATGAACGCACGCATCATGTATGTGAGTCATTGTCACTGAGCAAAAGTCTTTCCCGGACATCCGAACACGTTAGCCGGCGTCCCCGGCGGGTGCGGCCAGCAATCGAAGTTCGACGATCGACCCGTCCGGAGTCTCGCGTATATCCAGCGAGCCCTGAGACGCTTTCAGCACCTGGTCGGCGAACCCAAGCCCGAGTCCGCGTCCGTGATGGGTCTGTGAGAGCTCCGCATCGGGGGCCAACACGTCGCGTTCGACCTCCGGAACGCCGGGACCGTTGTCGGCGATCAGGATCCCTACGTCGTCGTTTCTTCGGTCCGGACGCACGGTTACGTCGACGGCGGGATCGTCCCGTTCGGCGTGAACGATCGCGTTCTCGACCAGTTCGGCTATCGCCTCGTCGAGCTGTGGGACCGCCGAAACGCGGAGCCCAGCCGGACAGTCCACCGCTATCGTGCTCTCGGGGAACCGCTTTCGGGCGTCGGTGGCGATTCGATCCAGCATCGCTCCGATGAGTATCGACCCGTTCTCCGGTGGATCGACGAGGAGGCCGACGATCTTCCGTTTCGTCTCGGCGAGGGTGACGAGTTCCTGTCCGGCGTCGATGATGCGGTCCGTGACGGTCTCGTCCCCGTCGTCCAGCTCGTCGCGTACGAGTTCGGCGTTGCCGAGGACGATCGACATCTTGTTGTTGATGTTGTGTCGGAGGATCCGAACCAGGACTCTGAGCTGCCGCTCGCGTTCGAGTTGCTCGGTAACGTCTCGACAGATGGCGATAGTACCATCGACGCTCCCGCGCTCGTCACGCTTCGGATATCTGGTCGTGACGAAGGACCGTTCGCCCTTGGTCGGCAGCGTCGGCCTCACCTCGTAGGTCTCCGGTTGCTGGTTCTCCAGGACACGCCGTTTCCGCTCGGCGATCGCTTCGGCGGCCGCTCGATCCATGAACGCGAACTCGTCCGAGCCGATGAGTTCGCTACTCGGCGCGCCCGCGTACTCGCCGACGGCGTCGTTTGCGAGCTCGAACTTGCCCTCGGCGTCTTGAATCATGATCGGGTCGTCGACGCGTTGGACGATCCGTTTGAACGTCTCGAGTTGCTCGCGAGTTTCGATCCGCTCCGTGACGTCCGTCTGAACGGCGACGTATCCCTCGATTTCCCCCGACTCGTCGGTGAAGGGGGCGATCGTCTCCTCCGCGTGGTATAATTCGCCGGATCGGCGTCGGTTGAGTATCGGCTCGGACCAGACGTCACCCGAGCGTATCGTCTCCCAAAGCGTCGAGTAGTACCGCTCCGGTATCCGTCCCGATTTGAGTATCCGCGGCGTGGATCCGATCGCAAACTCGGCGCTGTATCCCGTGATCTCCTCGAACGCCGGGTTGACGTACTGGATGTATCCGTCGGGATCGGTGATGAACACGGCGTGTCCCGCGGCATCGATCGCCCGATCCAATCGCGTGCTCTTGAAGCGACTGCGCGCCCGCTCGGCAGTCTGTCGACCGTCGATCGTCTGACGAATCGCGTGTATGAGTACGGCGTGATCGTCCGTATCGGTCGACTGTCGGAGGTACCTCGTGATCCCCGCGTCGACGGCGCGTGTCGCCATTCGATCGGCGTGGCGCTTCGGGTACAGGATGACCGGTACGTCCGCTTCGATCGTCCGTAGTTCGTCGAACAGCGCCAGTCCGTCCGTGTCCGGAAGTTCGTACTCGCTGACGACGCAGTCGATCGATTTCCCCGTGAGTGCTCGCATTCCGTCTTCTCCAGTCCGAACGATCCGGACGGACAGCGAGGGGTCCGCTTGACCTGCGGCGTCTGAAATCGACCTCGGCAGATCGGCTCGACCGCTGATCAAAAGCAACTCCGTCGTTTCGTGGCCGTCCGAACTAGGTTCGTCGTCGGCCAACGTCTCGTCTGTCGCGGGCAACTCTACCGAGCGCTTGCGTGCAGACGATTAAACCCTTTGCGGATTAATATATATTCGCAGACGGACCCGTCCGCAGTTGCGTGTTTTTGTCCGACACGGCTTTATCAATGCCTCCCACGGACCGATGGCTCCACTCGAGACGTTGGATCCCATGACGCTTCGCCCATCCGTCCACACGGCGGGGTCGACCCCCACGAGTGTGAGAGGGAGTAACATTCTTGAGCACCGTCGGCATAGTGTGTGTCATGAAATTCGTTATCGTGGGTGCCGGCCGGGTCGGTATGCGAACCGCGCGCGTCCTTCGGGAGGAAGACCACGAGGTCGTCATCATCGAACCCGACGCGACCAAAGTCCAACGGCTCCGTGACGAGGGGTTCGAAGTCATCGAGGGAGACGGCAGCGACGAATCGACGCTCCTCGATTTGAATCTGGACGACATCGACGGAATTGCAGCGCTCTCGGGCGATATAACCGTCAACTTCATCGCCTGTATGGTCGGCAAACGGCACGAATGCCGAACCGTCCTACGGGTCGACGACGACGATCACGAGTACATGATCGGCAAGTACGCCGGCGACGTCGACGAGGTCATCTACCCCGAGCGTCTCGGTGCGATCGCCGCGAAGAACGCCCTCGTCGGCGGGAGCGTCAAGGCCGTCGCCGACATCGCTCACAACCTCCAACTGGTCGAACTCACCGTCACCCCCGGTTCACCGATGCGCGGCTACTCGCTGTCCGAACTCGAACTCCCGGCCGATTCTCGCGTGCTCGCTTTCGGCAAGGACGGCGATCCCCTCCAACTCCCCGACGCGGACGCCTCCCTGGAGGTCGGCGATAGAATCGTCGCTATCGCCGATTTCGGCGTCCTCCGCGAAGTCGAACAGATCATCGTCGGCGAGTCGGGAGGCGTGCTCGCGCAGGGGGGTGCCTGAGATGGTCGTCGCCTACGTCATGGTCAAAGCCCACACGGGCGAGGCAGGGCGACTTCGAGACGATATCGAGGCGATCGACGGCGTCGTCTCGGCGCATATCGTCGCCGGAGACATCGATATCATCGCCAAGGTCGACGTGGATTCGCCCGCCGGCGTCAAGGATATAGCCGCCGACGCGATCCAGGCGCTCGATGGGGTCGAGGACACGCACACGTATATCGCGATGGGATAAGAGAGAGGTCGAGTGTCGGCAGTAGTTTACCGCTATCCGCACCTATATGTTTCTTGGTAGCTAACATCAAGATTGGCCGATCCGGCCATTTGGGGATATATCATGAACGGAATACAAGACGGTGTCGCGATCGTATCGGGTGCGAGTTCGGGGATCGGACGGGCAACGGCGAAGCGGTTCTCGACGGAGGGTGCACGGGTCGTCGTCGCCGATATCGACACGGACGGCGGCGAGGAGACTGCTTCACAGATCGAGTCGGACGGCGGTGACGCCGTGTTCGTCGAAGCCGACGTCACCGACGAGTCCGACGTCGAGGCGGTGGTCGAGACAGCGGTGGATACGTACGGTGGGTTGGACTTCGCGTTCAATAACGCCGGCATCGAGGGCGCCTCGGCGTCGACGAACGAACAGTCGCTGGAGAACTGGTCCCGGGTGATCGACATAAATCTCGAGGGCGTCTTCTTGGGTCTGCGCGCACAAATCCCGGCAATGCTCGAAGACGGCGGCGGGGCCATCGTCAGCACCGCGTCGGTCGCCGGCCTGTTGGGCTTTCCGAACCTCAGCCCGTACGTCGCGAGCAAACACGGCGTCATTGGGTTGACCAAGACGGCCGCCGTCGAGTTCAGCGGTGAGGGAATCCGGGTGAACGCCGTCTGTCCGGGAGTCATCGACACGCCGATGGTCGCCCGGACGAAAGAGGAGGACCCAGAGACGATAGACGCGACGGCCGCCGCGACGCCGATCGGCCGTCTCGGTCAACCCGAGGAGATCGCCTCGGCGGTCGTGTGGCTCTGTTCGGACGACGCCTCGTTCGTGACCGGCGAGTCGCTCGTCGTCGACGGTGGCTTCTCGGTGCAATAAGGCGTCCTTCGACGCGTCACAAATCGGGAGCGAGCGAGAATCAGTCGTCGCTGGTCACCGACTGTTCCTCTCTCGGTCCGCCGGGATGCCCCTCGTGGGTGACAGCGTGACGGAGGAGTCTCTGTGAGATCGCCGGCACGTCGGCTTCGGTGACGGGGCCGAGATCCTCGATCGCATCGAGGTCGCGGGGGAACGCCCGGAGATCGTAGTGGTTACCGATCCCACAGCGAGCGCCCTCACCCATCGCCGTCGGAATCTGGTTGTGGCCGGGGGTAACGTCACCGACGGCGTAGACGCCGTCGACGGTCGTTCTACCGTGGTCGTCGACGGCGATCGTGCCGTCGTCGTTCAACTCGACGCCGAGCGATTCGGCGAGATCGGTGTTGTAGTTGGAACCGTACATCGGGAAGCCGCCGCGGTACTCCCGAACGGTTCCGTCCTCGAACTCGAACGCGGAGAGCCACCCGTCGTCGTCTTTCTCCATGCCGACGATCTCTTCGCGAACGACGTCGATCGGGTGGTTTTCGAGCAGTTCGGCGGTCTCGTCGGACCACTCGATCTCGTTGCCCCGCGTGAGAACGTCGACGTCAGGGGTGAAATTCAGCATTATCATGGCAACGTACGCGGCGGAGTCGCCGGTGCCCATCACGTAGACCGGCTCGTCGACGAACATGTACGCGTCGCAGTGCAGACAGTAGTGCAGCCCCTTTCCTGTCCGCGGGAGCGGTGGATCCGGACGGGCGTCGGAGAAGCCGGCCGCGAGGACGACGTGGTCGGTCGTCACCTCGACGTTCCCGGCCGTGACGTGAAACCCATCGCCATTGGCGGTTTCGATCGGTTCGATCTCGGTGACGTAGTCTTGGAAATAGTCCGCGCCGTACGATTGTACCTGTTCAGTCGCCGTCGCGAGGAACTCGTTACCTGATGTCTCCTCCGTGACGCCGATGACGTTGTGGGTATCGAGCATCATCGCCGCCCGTCCGCCGCCGCGGTTTATGACCGCAGTGTCGTGGCCGAGTCGGGTGGTGTACAGCGCCGCAGTTAGTCCGGCCGGCCCGCCGCCGACGACCGTCACCTGGTAGTGGTCTGTCATCGACGCTCTCTAGCGCGCCGATCGGCTTAATTCCACGGCCGGTGTGTTGCGCGATCGAACGACCGTTACGGATCGCTATCGTGGTGTGACATACCAGCACACCCTGAAGGACAGGTGATATAAGTAATGAACTCCTACAATCGGTCGTACCACTCGCGCCAGGGGACATCCCCCCGATGTGGGACAGAGATACCATGACCAGTCGCGTATACAGACTTCATTCGACACTGGAACTGAAACTCGACGACGTTCACGAATTCTTCGACGGTTACGAACTGCCCGTCGAAATCGAAGACGTCGAGGTGACACGGCGGAACAACACGCTCATCGTCAGCGCTGTCGCCGCCGAGGACAACATTTCGAAGTACACGCCGACGGCACAGCTGAAGGCGAGCATCACCGAGAACAGGCTCTACGAAACCGAAGACGGATGGCAGGAGACACCCCCTGAACCGGACGCCGGCGCATCCGTCGGCGACGATGACGGACCGCAGTGGGGAAGCTTCAGCGACAGCGCGCAGATGCAGGAAGAGCCGGAAATAAACTCGAAACTCGTCGAGTACGCCTGCTTCAAGGGCGACCGCGAGACTGTGCTTCAAAACACTGCCTTGCAGTATCCGATGTTCGAAGTGCTGTGTGACCTCGCTAAGTTCGCCGAGAAGGGAACGCTCACCGCGATCGCGGCCGTCGACGACGAGCTGGTCGCCGTCCGGATCGTCGACGGCGAGGAACGATCGGCGAGCGTCGAGGTCGTCGATGATCCCCGCGAACGCGAATCGGAAAACACCGTCAACTGGCGCGACAACAAGTTCATCAGCGGCTGAGACCCGAAACGAATCCGTGTCTTTCGATTCCGTGAGCCACTGCTTCGGCAGCGGTTGTCTCGACTAGGACCCGTCCGCCCAACGGACTTCCCTCGGCGTCGACGGTGACGAACGCGTCACTTGTAACCGTCGCTCGCGAGATGGTGGTTCATTACCGTTTCGAGCCCGTCTACGAGCGATTCACCGTCGATGCTTTGGAGTTCGGCCGCCTGTTTACGTGACGCTTTTTGTCGGATCTCCCACTCTCGGATGAACTCCGCCTCGATGCCGTGCGTCGTGATCCGGTCGACGAGTCGATCGATGTCCCCGCGTCTCGCTTCCGAGGCGGTGATGACGCGGCGTCGGATCGCACAGACGACGATACCCGAACTGAAGTCGCCCTCGGTGAGTTCGCGCTCCCACGTTGTCAGCCAGTTGCCGATCCGTGCCATCTGTTGGAGTTCGCACAACAGACTTCGAAGCGCACCCAACTCCCGTCGTTCGAAAGACGGGGAGTACATCAGGTCGAGACACGCGTACGGGAACATACACATGTTGTACGCGTCGTATCGGTCCGTTTCCATGCGGTTGGCCATTGCCGGATTGGCGTTTAATAATCTGGCGTGCTCCATCGCGTTTATGGTCTGTCTGAAGTCGTACTCGAAGATATCCGCGAACTCGGCGTAGCGCGGTGCCTGTTCGATCCCGGTCCGAATCGCCTTCCAGAGGTCCTTGAGGAACCCCCATAGCTCGGGATCGATATCGGGGGCGGAGTCGCGTTTCGCGGGCGTCGTTTCCGCGAACGGGATCCAGCGGACACGATCGAACGCGTCGTCGCCGTCGTTTCGTTCAGCCAGGTCATCGAGGGTCGTGACGAGGATCGTCAAGAGGCTCTTCCGCTCGCGGACCTCGTTGAGCACGTCGTGGGGGACGCAACTCAAAGTGAACTCGTCGAACAGGTTGTGGATCCACTTCCAGAGAAAGCGGTCGCGGTGGCCAACTACTCGGTCGTATCTCTCGACGAACTCCCGCACCGTCGACGGTAGCTCAACTTCGCCGATCGTTCGCTCGTATTCGCCCGGTGGCTGTCGGTTCAATCCATTCGTCCGTCTCGTCATATGGTGGCCAGTCTCCGTCGACGCCCAGTCCGTCCTGTGTGCCATGGGTGGTTAGTATTCCCATAATGGTATAACACTTTTGTTCAGTATTTATCAACTAATAAAAAGTCTAATAATATGACTGTCATTATTCTTCTAATAAATATATTTATATATCCACGAATTCGAGCTCTCTGGCGTTTGTGCCGTCGCTTAAGCTTTCATTACCGGTCGATCGTGGAGCGAAGGAGATCGGGTATGTCCATATTTATTTGATACTACTATCGACGCTGGCAAAATCTCCGCATCTGTCGGGGCGTTTATATACTACTACACGAGACCATACGGCATGGTTCGGAAGCGATCGGATATCGCACTCCCCGACACCTCGGATACGGCGGTAGATCCTTCCTTAGTTCCCCGATTTGGGGCGTTCTTGGATCGGGCGAACATCGGTCTTCTGTTTGCGGACGAGGGGCTGGTCGTGACTCGCGTAAACCGAACGATCGGGGAGCTTTTGCAGCTCCCCGACGACGCGGTTGGGAAGCCACTCGGATCAGTCGGCCATGAGATAGACGACGAGATACTGGCCGCGGTTCGAGATGCGGTGCAAACCGAGGCCGTGGTAGAATTCGAGACGATGATCGAGGGAGGTGAACACGTCGGGATCCGAGCGGTTCCGGTGGCCGATGGCGTGACGCTCTACGTCGAGGACGCGAGCGACCGTATCGACTTACGCCGAGGGCTCAAACGCTCGAGACGTATCCTCGAAACGCTCGACGACGGGGTGTACACGCTCGACGAAGCGTTCGTCATTACCTCGGTCAACGAGGCCGTGACGAGCATGACCGGTTACGACCGCGAGGAGCTCGTCGGCTCGCACGCGTCGATGCTCGCGGGCGATGAGACGCTGTCGATGGCCGATAAAATCCTCGAACAACTGCGCTCGAACGGATCGGACATCGGCCTGATCGAGTCGTCCATACAGCGCAAGGACGGATCGAGGCTACCGATCGAAACCCGGTTTTCGACGGTCGAATTCGACAACGGGGATCGTCAACGGGTCGGCATTCTCCGGGACGCGACCGATCGGAGACGCCACGATCGTACGCTCCGCGAACTGAACCGTTCGGCGAGGCTACTTTTGGACGCGGACAGCGAGACCACTGTCTGTGAAACGGTCGTGTCGGTCGCGAATTCGGTGTGGCCGACTGCGTGCGTCACGGTGTATCTGCTCGACACCTCGAGTTCGGTACTTCGCCCGGTCGAGGCCTCGGGCGACGACCCAAAGAGCCGTGGTCCGGGTACGATCGAATGGGAGGCGTTCGTGAGGGGGGATGGGTCACCCGGAATCGACATCGACGCCGACGTCGAGCAGGATACCACCGTGGACGACGCGCTGTCGTTTCGCCAACTGAGCGATGCATCTGGGCCACAGTTCGGGAGCACCGCGGCCGATCGAGACGGGCCGAGTGGATACGTCATCGAGCGATCCGACGACGGCGAACCGAGCTCGGAACGAACGCTGTTCGCCACGCTGGCTGAATACGGGCTGTTGCGGATCGAGTTCGGCTCGGAGGCGGATTCTGAGACGCTCGCCGAACCCGTCGAACTGCTCGCGGCGAACGCGATCGCCGCGCTCGGCCGCGTCGAACGCGAAGCCGAACTGTCACAGCGTCGCGAGGCGCTCGCCGAGCGGAACCGCCGGCTCCAGCGCCTCCACGGATTCAACGACCTCCTTCGACGGATCAACGGCGCGCTCGTCGAAGCGGACGCGCTCGAGGACATCGGACGGGCGGTCTGTGATCACCTCGTGAGTGCCGAGGGGATCGCGTTCGCGTGGCTCGGTGAATGCTATCGGTCCGGCGGTGGGATCCAGTCCGTCGCGCGTGCAGGTGACGGTGGGGGATACCTCGACGGACTCGGAGTTCTCGAGACGGGTGCCGCTGGCTCGACCGGCGGGACGGCCGAACCGACGCATCGTGCGCTCGATACCGGAGACCCCGCCGTGGTCTCGAACGTCTCCTCCGGGTTGCACGACGCACAGTGGCGCGAACGAGCGCTCGTGCGCGGCTTCCAGTCGGTCACCAGCGTCCCGCTGGAATACAACGGGCTTCAGTACGGCGTGCTCTCCGTGTACGCCGATCGAGCGGACGCCTTCGATGGACCGCTCGGCGAGTTACTCGAGGAGTTCGGCACGACCGTCGCGAACGCGATCAACGGCGTCGAGGCGAAGCGCTCGCTGCAGAGCGAGGCGCTCGTCGAACTCGATCTTCGAATCGACGATCCGAACGAACTGCTCGCTCGCCTCTCCGCCACGCTCGACGAGCAGCTTCGGATCGACGGAACGGTTCCAAAGGGCACCGATCGCTCGGTGATCTATCTCCGATCGCCGGTGGACCCCGATCGACTGACGTCTTCGGCTCACGCCGTCGAAGCGGTCCGGTCGGTCGGCGACGATACCGATCCCCGCGTCGAGGTCACGGTGCGTGAATCGACCGTCGCCAACTGGCTGGGTGACTACGGCGTGAGCATCGAGGAACTCGTCGCCGATCCGGAGGGAGTCGACGCCACCGTCGTTCTCCCCCGCACGGCGGACGTTCGTACGCTCGTCGAAAGTCTCGGCGAGCGGCATCCATCCGTTGAACTCCTCGCTCGCCATGAATCAGACGTATCGACGGCCGGAATGGCTGAACTGGCGGGTGCGAGTAAAGATCGGCTCACGGATAAGCAGCGACAGGCGCTTCGAACGGCATACCTCTCCGGGTACTTCGAATGGCCCCGTGCGAGTACCGGCGAGGAAGTCGCGGACGCGCTCGACATCACGCAACCGACCTTCAACAGGCACCTCCGGACGACCGAGCGAAAGCTCTTCTCGGCGCTGTTCGAGGACTGATAGGGATTGTCGTAGGAATTCATACGTTTTCAGCGGGAGAATCGGGACACAGCGTCGAACGCCCGACTTCGAAATCGCTGGGCCGCTATCGGTGGCACCGGACGCTGACGGTCGATACCGGTGTACTACGGCATCGATACTACACATGTAGTATACGATTTCTTGACATACTATGTGCGTTTCATCAATGCCGATGCCCCCTGGACCTGTCTTTGTCGATAGAACACGAAGATGGACTCCGATTCGAACAGCACTCTCTGTTGGCGTATTATCAGCGAAATCGCACAGGAACGCGGTGTCGATCCGACGAACGTCGACGAACGCCTATACGATGTCATCGACGTGGAATCGCTCACCAAACTCGCCACCCAGGCGAACCACTCCGACGAGATCGATCTGTCGGTCTCGTTCAGGTTGAACGGCTGCTTCGTCACCGTAACCGGAGATAACACCGTGCGCGCCACGTGCCCGAATTGAAGCGGTAGATCGATCTTTCCTCGATCGCCGTTCTCGGCGAGTCACGACGAGGCGGTTCGGTCGGCTCCATTTCGATGGAGCGTGCGCCCATGGTAAACCGATACTATAATTTCCGTTGACGAACAGTCTCGACCATGGGAAACACCACAACGACGAACGTCGATCTCGTCGGAGACGAAACCGCACTCAACGTCGCCCGCGCCGCCCTTTTCGCCGCGCTCTTGGGTGCGTTCGCGTACGTATCGTTTCCGTACCCGCTCTCGCCAGCCCCGGTCACTCTGCAGGTTCTCGGCGTCTTCCTCGCCGGACTGTTTCTCGGGCCGCTTTGGGGCGGCGCTGCGATGGTACTGTATCTCCTCGCCGGGGCACTCGGCGCGCCGATCTTCTCGGGCGGCGGTGCCGGACTCGGCGTGTTGCTCGGGCCAACCGGTGGTTACCTCTTCTCGTACCCGCTCGCGGCTATCGCGGTCGGGGTGATCACTCACGGCGGGTTCGGACTTCGATCGCTGTCCGACAGGTCGATCGGTCGCCTCGTCGTCGGGATGGCCGCAGCCACCGTCGTCATTTACGGAATCGGCGTGCCGTTCCTGTGGTGGAACCTGGACATGACACTACAGACCGCCGTGATAACGGGTGCGGTGGTGTTCATCCCCGCCGAGGCAGTCAAAATGGCGGCGGCGATCGGGATCGTTCGGAGTGATGCGATCCGAGCGGAATGATCGCGGTACAGGACCTCGTCAGCCGACGCGGCGACACGACCGCCCTCGATGGTATCTCGCTTCGGATCGATGACGGCGAGTCAATCGCTCTCGCCGGAGCCAACGGATCAGGCAAGACGACGCTCGTTCGACACCTGAACGGGCTACTCGAACCCGAACGCGGGTCGGTTGCTGTGGACGGAACTCCAGTTTTGGACGATCCCGTCGCCGCCCGAACCTCCGTCGGGATGGTCTTTCAGAATCCCCGCGATTGCTTCGTCGCGCCGACCGTCAGTGCCGACGTCGCGTTCGGCCCGGAGAACCTCGGACTCGCCCGCGAAGAGATCGAGAGACGGGTGCGCGATTCCCTCGAAAAGGTCGGAATGGCCGACCACCGTGACGCACGTATCGACCGGTTATCTGGCGGCCAACAGGCCCGCGTCGCGATCGCGGGCGCGCTGGCCATGGAATCCAACCATCTCGTGTTGGACGAGCCGTTTACCGGGCTCGACGACCCCTCGCGGACGGCGATCCTCAGTCGGCTCGACGCCCTCTCCGCCGATGGAACGAGCCTGATCGTCGTCACCCACGACCTCCGCGATCTCGACGGCCTGGTCGACCGAGTCGTCGTCCTCTCGGAGGGACGGATCGCCGCCGAGGTCGATTCGACCGACGACGATCGACTCGCGGCGTACGGCGTCCGCCCGTGTTGAGCTACGAGTCGGGCGAGTCGTTCGCCCATCGACTCGATCCACGTTCGAAACTTGCGGTACAGTGTGGGTTCGCCGCCGCGGCGTTCGCCTACACGACTCCGCGTGGGCTCGCCGTGTTGACGGCCGTCGCGCTAGCCATCCTGCTCGCCGCCCGGACCTCACCATCAGGGGCACTGTGGGAGTTTCGATTCGTCTTTCCGTTCCTCGTCGCCGCTCCGCTCCTCGAGGGGCTCTCGTGGGGTGCGTGGTTCGTCATCGAAGACGCAGTCGCCCCCGCACTCGCCGGCTATCGGGTTCTGCTCGTCTTGCTCGTCGCCGCCGCGTACGTTCGAACGACACCCGTTCGGGACTCCCGTGCGGCGATACAGTGGGCCGTTCCGGGACGCACCGGTCGGCTGCTCGGGATGGGTGTCGCGTTCGTCTTTCGGTTTTTGCCCGTCTTGCAGGCGGACATCGGGCGAATCCGCGATGCCCACCGTGCCCGACTTGGGACCGAACGGTCGGTTTCCGACCGGATGAGTTCCCTCGCCGTCGCGGCGTTCAACCGCGCGTTCGAACGGGCTGATCGGTTCGCACTCGCCCTCAGAGCGCGATGTCTCTCGTGGAATCCGACGCTTCCGGCGCTTCGGTTCTCGCGGTCCGACGTGGGTGCCACGGCGGTTGCGATCGTTCTCTTCGCCGTCTCACTCTACGCCGCCGTCTGACCGGCGGACGGCCGTGAACTCCCCGAGCGTGTGTCTCCGTGTAACAAAACTTAAGCGCGTCCGCTCCTGCGTCTTCTCGTATGCTTCCGGTGGTTCCGATGCAGGCGGCGAACGAGGTCACCCGCAAAACCTTCTGGCTCATCTCTAGCTACGAGAAGGTCGTTTTCTACTTCCTGGCTACTGTGACGGTGTTCGTCTTCGCCTACGGCACGTACCAACGCTTCGGGCGGTACGCTCAGGGGAGCGACGACTGGTTCGATCGCCTCGACGACCTGCCCGGCCGTATCGCCTCGGCAGCGAAGATCGTCGCCTCGAACGAAAAGCAGTTCAACCGCGACCTGGTCGGCGGGCTGATGCACGCGTTCATCATGTGGGGTTTTCTCACCCTCCTGATCGCCACGACGATCCTGTTCGTCGACGAGTGGTATCGCGTGTTCACGATCGCGCTGGGCGAACGACAGTCGTTTTGGGTCGGGGACTTCTATCTGTCCTATCAGCTCGTGACGGACGCCCTCGGGCTCCTCTTCGTCGTCGGGCTCGGCATCGCGCTGTGGCGGCGCTACGTCGTCCGAACCGAACGGCTCTGGGGCAAACACACGAACTGGGAGGACGCCTTCCTCGTGTGGTCGCTCTTCGCACTCGGCGTCGGCGGCTTCCTGCTCGAAGGGCTCCGCATCGTCGGGGCGGGCGAGCCGATTCCGACCGTCGAACCGGTGAGCTTCGTCGGCACGGCGACCGCGCTCGGCCTCGCTGCGCTCGGAATGGACGCCTCGGCTGCGGCGACGGTGTACCCCGTCGCGTGGTGGTCCCACGCGCTGTTGGCCTTCCTCTTCATCGCAGCGATCCCCTACGCCAAGCCGTTCCACATGATCTCGTCGTTCGCCAACGTCGTCACGCGTGATGAGAAGTCCGGAGCACGCCTTCCCGGCATCCCTTCGGACCTCGATGCGACGAACGCCGAATCGATCGACGACTTCTCCTGGAAGGAACTGCTCGACCAAGACGCCTGTACGAAGTGCGGTCGCTGTTCGTCTGTCTGTCCCGCGAAGGCGTCGGGCCGTCCGCTCGACCCCCGCGACGTAATCCTCGATCTCAAATCCTATCGGGAATCGCTCGAACGCGAGGGCGGCGACGAAAAGGAGATCGTCGCCGCCGACGGCGGCGTCATAGACGCCGCGACGATGGAGTCGTGTATGGCCTGCATGGCCTGTATGGACGCCTGTCCGGTCGAGATCGAACACCTCAACAGCTTCACGCGGTTGAACCGCCAGCTCACCGATCAAGGCGACATCCAGCCGAGCATGCAAGACGTCTTCCAGAACGTGATGATGAAGGGCAACACGTTCGGCGACTCGCCGAGCGCGCGCGCCGACTGGACTGATGACCTCGAATTCGAGGTCGCGGACGCCAGAGAGACCGAAGTCGAGTACCTCTGGTACGTCGGCGACTATCCGAGCTACGACGACCGCAACAAGAAGGTCGCCCGCTCGCTCGCGAAGATCTTCGAACACGCCGACGTCGAGGTCGGGATCCTCTACGACGAGGAAGTCTACGACGGCAACGACATCCGCCGGGTCGGCGAGGAGTTCCTCTACCTCGAACAGGCGGGGACGCTCATCGACTCCTTCGAGGCGTGTGAGTACCAGAAGATCGTCTGTACGGATCCGCACTCCTACAACACGTTCAAAAACGAGTATCCGGAGATCGATTTCGAGGAGTTCGCCGACGATCCGATGATGGAGTTCGAGATCGAGGGCTTTTGGAACGCCGAGGGCGACGTCGAGGTGTACCACTGGACGCAGGCCGTCGAGGAGTTGGTAGAAACCGGTGCCGTCGCACTCGACGGGACTGAACTCGACTACACCGTCACCTACCACGATCCGTGCCACCTGGGCCGGTACAACGACGAGTACGAAGCCCCCCGCGAGCTGGTCATGGCGACCGGCTGTGACCTCTACGAGATGCCCCGAAACCGCGCCAACAGTTTCTGCTGTGGCGGCGGTGGCGGTGGCCTATGGATGGAACTCGACGAGGAGGGGAAACCGAGCGAGGAACGGCTCCGCGAGGCGCTCGAAGACACCGGCGCCGGAAGCTCGGTCGAGAAGTTCGTCGTCGCCTGCCCGATGTGCATGACGATGTACGAGGACGGCCGAAAGACCGGCGACTTCGAGGACGACATCGAGATCGTCGACGTCGCCGAACTCATCGTCGAAGCGCTCGAAACGAAGGATGCGACCATCGCGGCTTCGACCGACGCCGACGCGAGTCCCGACGCCGCACCGGCCGATGACTGAGCGATAACCGCAGTCGCCTACGCGGTCGGGTCGTCGCGCCACGCCGTTTCGCCGGTTACCCCGCTGGTTTTGTACGTTCCTCTCGCCATCGCGATCGTTCGTTTCTCGTCGTCCGTTACCGTCACCTCGACCGTGGCGACGCTGTTGCCGTTTCTGACGATCTCGGCTTCCGCCCTGAGGGTGCCACCGGTCGCCGGGGCGAGGTAATCGATCCGCATGTCGATCGTCGGGGTGACGGTCATGTTAGCGGCGACGACCGCAGCGCCGGCGACGGTATCCGCCAGCGCGTATGCGACGCCGCCGTGTGCGATCACGCGGTCGGGGTTCGAGGAGTGTTCGACACCGAGTTCGAGCTCGCCGATCGCGTATCCATCGCCGATATCGATCACCTCGATGCCGAGGCGTTCGTTGAACGGCATGCGGTCGAACATCTCGGAGACGTCCATACGGTGTCTGAATGCCGGGATGATAAAAGGGCGCTCGGTTCCGTTCGGTCTCGGGGAAACGACTGCACACCGAGGCGCGGATCCGGACGTAACTGACAACACACCCCGCCTCGATGTCCGTATATGTTCGACGAGATCATGCGGAAATTCGAGGACAGCCCGAGCCAGCAGGCTGTCATCCGACTGCTGCTCGAACGGGGGTTTTCGGTCAACGACGAGGGGCGCGTCGTCTCCGGCGGCATCGAGATCCCGAACACGGGGATCGCCCGCGAGATCGACGTCGACCGCCGGGTCGTCGACGCGACGACGGACGCGATCCTCGCCGACGAGGAACTCAAACACATCTTTCAGAACATCTCCGCGATCCCCTCGCTTCGGGACCTCGCACCCGTCTTGAATCTGACCGTCCTGACCGTTGACGTACTCGACGCCGACGAGCCCGGAATCGTCGCCACGGTAACCGGACTGCTCGCGGATCACGGCATCTCGATCCGGCAGACGATAAGCGAGGATCCGGAGTTCACCGACGAGCCGGTGCTCTACATCATCATGGACGCCGATCTAGACGGCGAAATAATAAACGAACTTCGCGATCTTCCGTTCGTTCGACGGCTCTCGATCGAGTGAGCGGTGGCGATTCGGTCCGGTGTTCAGGTTTTGTTTGGATCCGATCTGCCGTCGGTCGTTTGGGACTCCGGTGGGGCGTGTCCCTCGACGGCTTCCGCGATGTCCGTCTCCTTCGGCGTATCGACGTGCCATCTGTCGACCGACTGCTCGTAGTCGGCGAGCTTGTTCGACACCCGTATTTTGAGGTCGTCGTCGTTGACGTTGATCTCGAAGACGTAATCGCCCGAGTCGGCCTTCGCGCGATCGAGGTTCGCGCTGACGAGTTCGTTGTCGAAGTAATACGGCGACATCTGCGTCATCACCTTCTCGTAGACCTCCCCCTCGACCTTCCGGATCGCCTTTCGAGTCGCCGAATCGGCCGCACGCGCGACGTAGTTTATCGACTTTCGCCACTCGCTGACGGCCTCGCTCGGCTTCTCGAGTCGATCGTACGACTCCGACAGCTTCTCGCCGGCGGTTTTGAGGTCTTCGTCGGGCGCTTTGCCGGCCCTTTCGCCCTCCCCCTCACCGATACTCGCCTTATCGGCGGTCTTTTCGCTGACGTCCTCGCCCAAGCGCTCGTCCGCTTTCGGCCGCCACTCGTCCCACTCATCGAGGGGCTCGGCGTCGACCGGTTGATCACCGCCTCGCAGGTCCTTCAGTGCCCGCGTGATGCGCTCACCGTGTTCGACGATCTCTCCCCAACTCCCCCGTACCTTGAATCCAGAGACGCTCTCCTCGACGTCCATCTGGTTAGGGATACGCGTCGAGCGACTTTATACCATCGACCTTGATGGCCACCGTTCCGGCTTCAACGAATGGGGTTTAAGCCCGCGGAGGTCGCCTGTACCGATATGCCCATCGAGGACCGCGGTGATGCCCACGTCATCACACACGCGCTCGCGAAACACACACTTTCGAAGCTCCGATCGAGCGACACCGATCAGGTGGCGTTCCGAAACGGTCTGATCGAACTCGGGCGACTTTGCGGGTTCGAAATCATCGACGGGATGATGGACACCGAGTTTGTCTCTATCACGACGCCGCTTGCGGAGACGACCGGCGAGGTCGTGAAGGGGCTCGACGACGTCGTCATCGTGAACGTGCTTCGAGCCGCGACGCCGTTCGTCGAGGGGCTCGTCGGAGCGTTTCCCGGCGCCCGACAGGGCGTCATCTCCGCCGGCCGTGACGAGGAGGCCGGGATGGACGAAGACGGTGAATTTCCGATCACGGTGGATTACGTCAAAATCCCGGATATCGACGATGACGACACCGTGATCATCGCAGACCCGATGCTCGCGACGGGCAGTACGATCGTCGCGGTTCTGGAGGAAGTCCTCGAGGTGGGCGATCCCGACCGGCTCGTCATGCTGTCGGCCGTCAGCGCACCGCCGGGGCTCGTTCGCGTCGGCGACGCGTTCCCCAGCGCGGATATACTCACTGTGAGCATCGACGAGCGACTCGACGAGGACGGCTATATCGTTCCGGGCGTCGGCGACGCTGGCGATCGGTCCTTCGGTACGTAACCCCTCTAACACAACCCCTTGTTTTCCGCTGGACTCGCTCGCAGTGGTGCGGTTTCGTTCCTAATGAAACGTCAGACGAACGGCTGACGGCGGGTTATCGCAGTTCGATCCGGCCGCTCGTCGCGCTTCGTAGCCGATCGAGAACGCCGGCCGCATCAGTCGTTGGCACCGACACATCGAAGACGACGCGCTCACCGTACTCCGCGTCGAATTCGGCGCCTTCGCTCTCGAGGATCCCGCGTACGGTCCCCGAATCGCCGTACTCGACGACGGCCTCGAACCGCGTTCGTGGGCGCTTTTCGACGATTTCGGCCGCATCGAGGACGCCCTTCGTCGCCGTCGAGTACGCTCTGACGAGGCCGCCGACACCCAACTTCGTCCCTCCGAAGTATCTGGTGACGACCACGCAGACGTTTTCGAGTTCCCGTCCCCGAAGCACGGACAGCATCGGCTTCCCGGCACTTCCGGACGGTTCGCCGTCGTCCGAGGAGTACTCTCTGAACGGATCCGATCGGACTCGATACGCAGGGACGTTGTGCGTCGCGTCGGCGTACTCCGTTCGGACGTCGTCGACGAACGCCTCGGCGGCCGCTACCGTCTCGACCGGCGCGACGTGACCGATGAACTCCGATCCCCGGACGGTAAACCGCGTCATCGCCCCCTCGGTGATAGTCAGATATACGTCCGTTTTCGACACGGTTTCGTCTCGGTTCGGGCTGACTTTACCGTTTTCGTCGGCGACGATTCGCACGGAGTATCTGACGACTCACCGAACGTCGGTGGTATGGATCGGCGATGATCGATGCCCGACTGCGGCTGTCCGTATCCGGCAGACGCTGCCGTCCGACGGGTGTTTATACGTCCGGATAGTGTACCCGTTATCGATGGATGCAGCGACCGTCGCGACGTTTCTCGCGGCAGGGGGTGCGAGTCTGTTCATGGCGTGGGCGATCGGTGCCGGATCATCAGGATCGACCCCGTTCGCACCGGCCGTCGGCGCGAACGCGATTTCCGTGATGCGTGCGGGATTTTTCGTCGGTATTCTCGGATTGCTCGGCGCGACGCTGCAGGGTGCGAACGTCACCGAAGCGGTCGGCCGGGATCTCGTCGTCGGGACGACGCTGTCGCCGATCGCCGCGATCGTCGCGCTCTCGATCGCGGCGGGGCTGGTCGCGCTCGGTGTCTTCGCCGGCTATCCGGTCGCGACGGCGTTCACCGTCACCGGTGCCGTCGTCGGCGCGGGGCTGGCGATGGGCGGCGCTCCGGCGTGGCCGAAGTACTACGAGATCATTGGCGTCTGGACGCTGACGCCGTTCGTCGGCGGTGGAATCGCCTACGGGACCGCAAAGCTACTTCGACACGGATCGGTCCCCGAGGCCGTCGCCACACCGGCGCTCGCAGGTCTCGTCGGGGCGATTTTGGCAAACGTCGAGTTCGTCTTGCTCGGGCCGTCGGATGTCGCAGAAAGCGTCGCCGGGACGGTCGCATCCGGAGGGCTTGGACGGATCATCGTCACCGCGGCCGTCGCCGTCGCCGTCGCCGCGATCATGGCCGCGGACGTGCGGACCGACGTCGCGGCCGGACAGCGACACTTTCTGTTGGTTCTCGGCGGGTTGGTCGCGTTCTCGGCCGGCGGTAGTCAGGTCGGGTTGGCGCTCGGACCGCTGTTGCCGCTGTTCGATACGGTCGACGTCGCGATCCCGCTCATCGCGCTGTTGTTCGGCGGTGGACTCGGCCTGTTGGCCGGATCGTGGACGGCGGCCCCTCGGATGATAAAAGCGATCGCACAGGATTACTCCTCGCTCGGCCCCCGTCGCTCGATCGCCGCGCTCATCCCCTCGTTCGTGATTGCCCAGGCGGCCATCCTGCTCGGCGTACCGATCTCGTTCAACGAGATCATCGTCTCCGCGGTGATTGGTGCCGGTGCGGCCGCCGGATCCGGCGGTATCAGTCGCGGAAAGATCGGCTACACCGTCCTCGCGTGGGTCGGTTCGCTCGTCGGTGCGGGCGTCCTCAGCTTCGGACTGTACACGGCGTTGAACGCCATCTTGTAACCGACTGTCGACCCGGGTCCGAGCGCTACTCGGTCGGTTCCTCGATTTCGCTCTCGGGTTCCCGTTGTTCGTAGGCCTCACTTCGCGTTATGCGGGCTTTCATGATCCGAGTGTTTTCGACGCGTTCGACACCGATCTCGATCCCGTCGTACTCGATGCGCTCGCCTTCCTCGACGAGGCGGCCCGCGCGATTGAATATGAACCCCGCGATCGTCTCGAACTCCTCGCCCTCCGGGATGTCGATGTCGAGCGCCTCGTTGACTTCGTCGATATTGAGTTCGCCTTTGACGATCGCCTCGTTGTCGCTGACGAACTCGATCGGTTCCTCCTCGCCGGCTTGGAGGATCTCTCCAACGATCTCCTCGGTGACGTCCTCCATCGTGACGAGCCCCTCGGTCGTCCCGAACTCGTCGATGACGACGACCATGTGCATCCGCTGTTCGCGCATCTCCGCGAGCAGTTCGTCGACGTTCTTCGATTCGGGGACGTGCAGCGTCTCCTCGATCAGGTCTTCGAGCGCGACGCCATCGCGCTCGCCGTAGACGTAGTCGCGCACGAGATCGGAGATGTGAACGATGCCGAGGATGTTGTCGAGACTCCCGTCGTAGACCGGCAACCGCGTGTGGCCGGACTGGACGCACTGTTGGATCGCCTCGTCGACCGTGGCGTCCTTCGAGACGGCGTCCATGTCGAGTCGCGGGGTCATCACCTCCTTCGCGATGGTGTTGGTGAACCGAAAGATCCGCTGGAGCATCTCGCGCTCGTCCTCCTCGAGGACGCCCTCTCGCTCGCCGGTCTCGATGATGTCGCGGATCTCCTCGCGGGTTACGTAGGTCGATTCGATCTCCGCTCGCCCGCCCGTGACCCGGTTGACCTGTCTGGTCAGATAGTCGAACGTGACGATGAGTGGCAACAGGAGGTACTCCGAGAGCTTCAGCGACCTCGAGATGCGAAGCGCCCACGATTCGGTGTTCTCGACCGCGTAGGACTTGGGCGCGCTCTCGCCGAAGAGCAACACCAAGGCGGTGATGCCGAACGTCGCGGCGAGGACGGCCACCGACTGTGAAAAGTAGTACGAGAGCAACCCCGTCGCTATCGAGGACATCGCGATGTTGACGATGTTGTTCCCGACGAGAATCGTGACGAGCAAGCGGTGAGGGTCTTCCTTGAGGTCCTTCAGCGTTTCCGACCCCGGCACGTTGTCGGCAACCAGCGCGTCGACCCGATGTGGGGGCAACGAGAACATGGCGATCTCCGAGGATGAAAAAAACGCCGAGAGTACCAACAGGAGGATGATAACTGCTCCCCCGACGATGGCGACGGCGGTGTCACTCAGCGGGAGTTCACCTGTGTTGGGGGCGGCCTGCATCACGACTGTAGAGACATTCCACGGGAGAGAGCCCATTTAGACGTACGCCCTTGAGGGGGGGCGAGATTAAGGCTTGCCATGACCACCCGCCGTGGCTGTCCGCGACGGTAACCAAACGGCGATACACTTAGACGACGCCCGGCCCTACCAGTGCCCATGAGCGATCCCGACATAACGGTGTATCGGCTGCAGGCGTGTCCGTTCTGCGAACGTGTCATTCGGGTGTTGAACGACCTCGATATCCCCTACCGGTCGCGGTTCGTCGAGGCTCGTCACTCACGCCGCGACGTCGTCAAACGACTGACCGGCGCTCGGACGGTGCCGGCGCTCGTCGACGAGCGAACCGGCGTGACGATGAGCGAAAGCGCCAACATCGTCGACTACCTCGAAACCACGTACGGTGAAGATACGGCTGTACGGGAAGAATCCGCCGCGAGCGCGGCCGACGGGGGGACAGTAGAATGAAACTCTCGTTCGACGTCGTCGAGCTCGGTCCGGTGGATCACCCCGAAATCGGCGAGAAAGCCCCCGATTTCACGCGTCCGCTCGTCAACGACGAGTACTGGGAGGACGTCTCCCTCTCGGAACTCACGAACGATAGACCGGTCGTCCTCGTCTTTCACCCCATGGACGGCGACTTCCCGGCGACGTACATCTGGCAGGAGATCCGAGATCGGGAGTGGGACGAGTACGACGCCGAAGTCGTCGGCCTCTCTATCTCCACGCCGTACGAACATTCCAGATTCCTCGAAGAGTGGGACGTCGAGAGTTTCAGACTGTTCTCCGATCCCGGGAACGAGGTCGCTGAACGGTACGGAATCGCACACGAACTCGACGGCATGTCCGGCATCGAAGAGCCCCGCCCCGCGGTATTCGTCATCGACGAGGACCGGACGATCGAAACCGGGTGGGTAGCCACCGAGTGGCCCGAGTTCCCGCCGTACGACGACATTGAGTCAGCGATCGAGGGCCTGTGAGCGACCCGGATCTCACTGACGCCGTCGCGGCGATCCGCCGCGGTGACCTCGTCATCTATCCGACGGAGACGGTGTACGGACTCGGCGCGAACGCGCTCGACTCCGAAGCCGTCGAACGGGTGTTCGACGCGAAGGGTCGATCGCGCGACAAACCGATCTCGATGGCGCTGCCCGAACTCTCGGTGGCCGCCGACTACACTCGAATGACCGACCGAGAGTGGCGGTTCTGCGAGCGGTTCCTCCCCGGCCCGGTGACGGTGCTTGTCGAGCGGACCGACCGGATTCCCGACTCCCTCGTCAGCGGCGCCGATCGAGTCGGCCTCCGAGTTCCGGACCACGAGGTCGCACGCGAGTTGGCCCGCCGAACCGGCCCGATCACCGCTACCAGCGCGAACCGGTCCGGCGAGGGGAGCGCCCGCCGAACCGACGAGATCGCCCCCGATCTGGTGGAACGGGCGACGGTCGTGGACTGTGGCGAGACGCCGGGTGGCGAAAGCAGCGTCGTCGACGTCGTTGCCGGACGCATCGTCCGCCGCGGCGCGCTCGCGGACGAAATCGAATCGTGGCTGACCGCACCCTCCGACGCGTAGTTACAGCGAGAGCCGCGACCGGAGCGACCGCGTTTTCGTCCCACACTCGCCGCGATACGCGCAGCCCTCACAGCGCGAATCGTCACGTAGCCGTGGTGGGGGACCGTCGACCGATTCAGCGACCCGGAGTGCTTTCCGGTATATGGCCTTCCGACGCGTTGTCATTCGAACGTGTCGAACGACGCCGTAGGCGGGATACTCGACGTACGCGGTTTCGACCATCTCCCCTTGCTCCCACGAAAGTGCCTTCGCGGCCGCGGTCGCCCACACGCTATGTGACTCCCACACACCTTCGTTCGGGGGACTCCCCGGAGAGACGATCACCGGAGCCGAGGGATTCGACAGGAGTTTGTGTGCGATCCCGTTGGCGTCTTTCCCTCTCAAAAGCGCTCGCGTCTCGGGCGGGTCGACGAGTTCGTCCCAGCGATCGAGGCGGGCCTTCACACGTCCGAGGTTCGATCGATAGCTCGTCAGCGTGGTGGCGATCGGCTCGGCGTCCAAGTCGGCTCGCGGATCGAGAAGCTCTCGATATCTGAACGCGAGGTTTCGGATCGATGCGACGTTCTCGGACGGTTCGAAGTCGTCGTGGAGACGCCGATAATAGAGTTTTCGCGGACAGTACGCTGCCGTCGCGAGGTCGGTGAACGCTTGCACGAGCGGTCTGGTCCGGTGTTCGTATATAAGTTGTCGGCCGACCGTTTCCCCTACTTCCCGTTCGTCTTTTCGAGATATCGCAGAACGCCGCGGACGTTCATGTCGATCTCTTCGGCGGCGTTTCGTTCGCCCCACACCGCGGTCGTCTCCGATCGCTCGACGAGCCGTTCGACGATCGCGTCCACGTCGCCGACCTCCTCTCGCATGTCGGCGATCGTCTCAACCCAGCGTTCGGTCACGTGGATGTACTCTTCGATTCGGTCGTCGGCGGGGGCCGGCCCGAAGTGCCCATAACAGATCGTCTCCGGATCCAAGTCGTCGATCATCCGCGCGTCGGCGATGACACCTTCGAGATCGAAGCCCGGCGGCGGTGACGTCTCGGCTATGGCGTCGAGCGCCGGCACGTAGATCCCGGCGGCGTCGGCAGCGAACACGGTCTCGGCGGCGGCATCGTGAAATATCGCCTGATGGAACGCATGCCCCGGTGCGTGATACACGTCGAGCACCGCGTCGCCGAGATCGATCGCGTCTCCTTCCTGGATCGGATGCACCCGATCGGCCGGAATCGGTTCGGGCTCGGTGTAAAAACGGATCCGGTCACCGACCGCCTCTTTGGTTCCCTCCCAGAGGCGCGTCGGGTCGATGATGAAACCGGCCCCCGTTTCGTGGACGTGTACGTCGGCGTCGGTCTCCGCCGCGAGAAATCCAGCACCCCCCGCGTGATCGAGGTGGACGTGCGTCGGGATGATGTACTCCAACTCGTCACGTCCGATCCCGAGTTCGTCGAGTGCGCCCAGAATGTACCGGTAGCCAGTCCCGATGCCGGTATCGAGTATTGCGGGACGATCGGTATCGTAGATGTATACGGCCCCGTACTCGAATCGATCGTACATGCCCGTATCCACGTAGTAGCAATCCGGAACCGACTCCACAGCGTGTACGTCACCGACTCCCATACTGACGATTCTGTCGTCCGCTATTAAAATTCCACGTTTCGGCCGTTCGATCGATACGACTTTGCCACGCCGTGGCGAATCGACGCCAAATGCTATCGAGGCAGTTCGTCCGGGAAAATCCAGCCGAGGTCCGACGTGCGCTCGAGATCAAAAGCGTCGACGTCGATCTCGACCGGATCCTCGAAATCGACGACGAGTGGCGCGGTCTCAAGGCGACGGGCGATGACCTGCGACGCCAGCGAAACGAGGTCTCGAAGGAGATCGGCGAACTCAAACGCGACGGAAAAGACGAGGAAGCCGAGGCCGCGATCGAACGCTCGAGTGAGTTAAAAACGGAACTCGAGGAACTCGAGACCCGTGCCGACGAGTTGGAATCGAAACTCGAAGCCGCGCTGCTCGAACTCCCGAACGTTCCCCATCCCCATGCCCCGGTCGGTGACGACGAAGCCGACAACGTCGAAGTCGATCGATGGGGGTTCGACGACCCGCGGGAGCTCCCCGACCCGGTCGTCCCCCATTACGATCTCGGAGAGGAACTCGAAATTCTCGATTTCGACCGCGGCGCGAAGGTCGCAGGCGGCGGGTTTTATTTCGCGAAGGGTGAGGGGGCACAACTGGAGCACGCGCTCGTCCAGTTCATGCTTGACCTCCACCGCGAAGAGCACGGGTACACGGACGTGTTTCCGCCGATTCCGGTCAACTCCGCGTCGATGCGGGGGACCGGACAGTTCCCGAAGTTCGTCGAGGACGCCTACCGCCTCGGTGCCGACAACGACGAAGCCTACGAAGACGACGATCTCTGGTTGCTCCCGACAGCGGAAGTGCCAGTCACCAATATGTACCGCGACGAGATCCTCCTCGACGACGATCTGCCGATCAAACATCAGGCGTACACGCCGAACTTCCGCCGGGAGGCAGGCGAACACGGCACCGAAACGCGCGGTATCGTCCGCGTCCACCAGTTTAACAAAGTCGAGATGGTGAATTTCGTTCGGCCCGAGGAAAGTTACGATCGACTCGACGGACTGCTCGGGGAGGCGACCGACGTCCTCGAACGTCTCGGACTCCCGTATCGCGTCCTGGAGATGTGTACCGGTGACATGGGATTCTCGCAGGCGAAAAAGTACGACGTCGAAGTTTGGGCTCCCGGCGACGACATGGAGGACGGTCCCGAGTTCGGCGGTCGCTGGCTCGAAGTCTCCTCCGTCTCGAACTTCGAAGACTTTCAGGCACGCCGTGCAGGTATTCAGTACCGCCCCGAACAGCACGAGTCCGCGGAGTACATCCACACGCTCAACGGGTCCGGACTCGCCGTGCCGCGCGTCGTCGTCGCGATACTCGAATACTACCAGAATCCGGATGGCACCGTCGAGATCCCGGAAGCGTTGCGACCGCACATGGGCGGTGCCGAACGGATCGAAGGGCAGCCTTCCGTCGGCGAATCGGCGCTCGGTCGCGGCGAGTGACGGCTACTGGCCGTTTGGAACACCGGACTTAGCTACTCCGGATCGGCGTCGGTGTACGTCTGAACGGTTTCAATTCTCGACCCGGCGAGTTCGAACGTGTCGACGAACCGAAACCACTCTTGCTCGGCGTCATCGAGCAGTCGACCTTCCGCCGCGATTTTTCCTCCGCCAGATTCGACGTAGACCGATCCGACGTCGTGTGTCGTCTCCCGTTCGGGTCGACCGCGCTGCATGAACGTGACGAACTCATCACGCCCCTCGATCGTTCGATCCGGCCGTTGATGGACGAATCCGGCCGATAGGAGTTCGGTGAGCGATCCGTACTCGTCTTCGTCAATCGTCCGGTAGTACTCGGTGACCAACGTGACACCGTCCATGTCTCGTACGGTTTTGCGCGACGGGTATATATCCGCCGGGTACCGTCGGGCGAGCGACTTTTATTTACCCCACGGCAATGCAAGCCGTGGAGTTACACGTGCGCTACGAAGGCGATGACGATCCGGACAAGTGCTCGGCTCGAAAACTCGACCGCTTCGACTTGGCGACTCTCCACCGATCCGCTCGGTCGACGCCATCGGGAATCGTGCTCGACCCGTACGCAGATCGCGCGCTTTCGCCGGCTGAGGGTGCTACCCACAGCGTCGGCTCCGAGCGGCTTGTTGCCCTCGATTGCTCCTGGGAAACCGCCGAATCGGAGGCGTTCAAGCTCGACGGTCCTCACCGGTCGCTACCGTTTCTCGTTGCCGCGAACCCGGTCAACTACGGGACGCCGTTCCAGCTCAACACCGTCGAGGCCTTTTCTGGGGCGCTCTGTATCCTCGGCCATCGCGAGCACGCCGAAGAGATCCTTGGGAAGTTTCGGTGGGGTCACACGTTTTTGGAGCTGAACGACGAGCCGCTCCGGCGGTACGCGGACTGTGCGGATTCCTCAGAGATCATCGAGATTCAATCCGAGTACCTCGACGCCTGAGCGTCCGTCGTAGGCGCCGTCCGACCGTTTATATACGATCACGCGGCCATCTCGTCGCGTGACGTGAGCTGTATCCGTGGCGACCACGGCTGGGGTCCGGCACACCGCCACGGAGTCGAGCGAGTGTCGGCTGTTAGCCCAATCGAAGCGGGTCGGCCGTCGGTTCAATCCGAACGGTGAGTTCGTCGCCCACGGAGGACCTGTGGCCAGCGTGGAACACCAACTTTAGGCCGAACTGCTTTCGCGATGTGAAGAGCGAAAGCCCGGTTGCTCGTCGGCCGTTGGCGTACACCGCTACATCGCCCCAGGTGACGTCTCGTCCGTCGCCCGTCCCGATCGGCGTCCCGAGGAGCGATCTTTCTCCGCTGACCGTTTGTAACGCGCCACCGCCGCTGTAGTGAGGGAGCCCGCCATCGAGCGGAACGCCGTCGTCATCGGCGAGCGCGGCGAACCCCGATCCACCGTGATTCGGTGCATCGAGCCGAACGTGTGTCTTCCCGGTTTCGACGACCGTTCCAGTTCCGTCCCACGCGAGACCTGTTACCGACACGTCCGGCTGGATCGGCATCGAGCCGCTCGCTCGCTGAAGATTCTGCTCAGGACGCCGGAACCCCAGGTGGATGTGGTTGTCGACCCATCTACCGAAGAATCCCGACCGGACCAACGTCCCGAGCCGATCGCCGATCTCGACGCGGTCACCGGCGTCGACAGCCGGGTCGACGTGTAGAATCCGCGCGACGTGCGTCTCACAGTCGATGAGAATCAGGTGATCCTCCGAGACGGCGTACGGTCGTGCCGGACAGCGAACGGTTCGAACGGCTCGAACGACGCCGGCGACGGGCGAGACCGCCACGTCGTTTCCCGGGTACAGATCGATGGCACAGCCGGCGTCGTGCGCTGGATACGGCGAGTTGTAGAGCGAAAACCGCTCGTATTGGCTGATTACGTCCGCCGACACCACGACCATGAGTGCCGTTCGTCCCGTGCCGCTTTAGCCCCATCGACCCGTACGGTCCGTATGCGTCTCGTCCGCGGTTCGATAAACGACGTTATCCGTGACCGATCGGTTACGAATGCGCTCGTTGACATCGCTTCGGAGACCGGTGACCCAGTCGTCCGCGTGTGGACGCCGCCGAGACAGATCGCGTTCGGCCGCCGCGATACGACCACAGACGGGTACGCCCGAGCGCGGTCGATCGCCGTCGAACGCGGGTACGAACCGGTCGAGCGCGACGTCGGCGGGAGCGCGGTCGCCTACACCGGACGAACCGTCGCGTTCGCACACGCCGTCCCCATCGACGGCGGACGTAACGGGATCGATCGCAGGTATCGGGAGACGATCGACTCGCTGGCCCGGGCCCTCGGTGATGTCGGCGCGACCGTCTCGCGCGGCGAGCCCGATCGGTCGTTCTGCCCCGGCGATCACTCGATTCAGGGCTCCGGCAAGATCGCCGGAATCGCACAGCGCGTTCGAAAATCGAGCGCCCTCGTCGGTGGCTGTGTCATCGCTCGCTCGTCCGATCGTCTGTCCATCGCCAACGTCCTCGATCCTATCTACGCCGAACTCGACATCCCGTTCGATTCGGACTCGATCGGATCGGTGGCGAACGCCGGCGGCCCCGACGATGAGCGGGCGGTTATCGATGCGCTCGAGGATGTTCTCACAGCTGGTGGCGACTCCAGCGTCGTCTCTGCAGTCGAATTAGCCGATGGCGGTCCGTGAGGCTTAGGGCCTTCGGCGGAGGAGACGGTAGCATGCTCTTTCACGACGCGACCCTGGCCGACGGACGGGTACGCGACGTTCGAGTGGAGGGAGAATCGATAGCCGAGATCGGGTCGGAGTTGGAGACCAGCGACGAATCGATCGACGCGAGCGGGAAACTCCTGCTACCCGGGATGATCGATGCGCACGTTCATTTTCGCGAACCCGGATTCTCGGACAAAGAAACCTGGGAGACCGGCGCTCGAAGTGCCGCTGCCGGTGGCGTTACCACCGTTTTCGATCAGCCGAACACCGACCCACCGACCATCGACGCAGCGAGCTACGAAAAAAAAGCCGAGTTCGCCGCGGAGTCGATCGTCGATTACGCGATCAACGGCGGCGTGACGGACGAGTGGGTTCCGGACGAACTCCTCGTGAAGCCGCTCGGCGCGCTCGGTGAGGTGTTTCTCGCCGATTCGACCGGCGAAATGGGGATCGGCACCGATCTGTTCGAGAAGGCTGTCGAACGCGCCCACAATGAGAATATTCCGGTCACGGTACACGCTGAGGATGCGGCGCTGTTCGACGAGTCGGTTCGAGACCGTACCGATGCCGACGCGTGGAGCGCCTACCGGACTGCCGAGGCGGAGATCCAGGCGATAGAACACGCCTGCAGCGTCTCAGATCGGCTGAACTCGACCGTCCACATCGCCCACACGTCGACACCGGAGGGCGTCGACGTCGTTTCCGAAGCGGGAATGACTTGCGAGGTATCGCCTCACCATCTGTTCTTGTCCCGCGACGATCTCGCCGAGCTGGGGACGCTCGGGCGCATGAATCCGCCGCTCCGAAGTGAGAACCGGCGCGGTGACATGTTTCGGCGACTCGTGGATGGTACCATCGATATCGTCGCGACGGATCATGCCCCTCACACGCTCGAAGAGAAGGACGCGGGCATCTGGGACGCCCCGAGCGGCGTTCCGGGAGTTGAGACCGCGCTCCCGTTGCTTTTGGAGCAAGCTCGTCGAGGGCGGATTAGCTACGAACGGGTCCGAGACGTTACGGCGGCGAACGTTGCGGAGATCTTCGACCTCGATTCGAAAGGACGTATCGAGGCGGGATTCGACGCCGATCTCGTGTTGGTCGACCCGGACGAGAGTGCTGAACTTCGTGCAGACGAGCTACACTCGAAGTGTGAATGGACGCCGTTCGAAGGAAAGCACGGCGTTCTCCCGGAGCTGACGGTGGTTCGCGGCACGATCGTTTTCCGCGATGGGACGTTCGCGAGTAACGACGGTCGAAACGTTCGCGCTTAATCGCTCGCTTCGTCGGTCTTCGCTTCCATCTCGTGGCCACAGTTCGGACAACACAACTCGTCGTGTCTGAGCGCGGCCGATGATTCTCTGACCTCGCGCATCACGCTCGAAATCCGTTCTTCGGCGTCCAGCTCCTCGTCGACGGTCAACTCGACACCCTCGACTTCGAGTAAGAACTTCGCGACCTCCGTGATCTCGTACATCAACTCGTCGAGTTCCTCCGCGGTGTAGAAATCACACATCGCCCCATAAAGGAACGTCGCACCGGCCTTCCTGACCTTCCCGTCGAAGGACGAGCGCGCTTGGTTCACCGCCTGTGGACTGTACGTGTCCGTCATGAACGGGACGAGTTCGGGCAGGTTCTCCCCGATTTTCGTCATCTCGACGCCCGTCCCGGTTCTGAAATCCGCACAGAGCCGAGCCATCGCCCACTCGCGGGCAGTGATGTACGTCCGGTCGCGGAGAAACTCGTTGGCACGCTCGTACGTCGCCCCATCGATCTTCGAAAACCGGGCGTACTCGCGGACGTCTTCCGGCAGGTCCTCACCGGTTGAACCGTCGACCGGCCGGTCCTCGTCGTCTTCAGCCGCTTCCGTTCGGTCCCCATCGACCGTCGCCTGTGCGTCCTCGGGCATACCGAACGTAGCGACCCGACGCCGAAAAAGCGTATCGGCGATGTCTGACGGGCGACGGACGCACGATTTCATCCGCAGGCGGGAGGCTTTTGCTTTCAGGGACTGAGGGCCAGGTATGAAGACGCTGTTAGGGATCGGCGGAAGCGAGGATTCGCTTCGAGCTCTGGAAAAAGCGGTCGATCGGGCCAAAGAGGCCGGCGACGAGCTGACGATCGCGATCGTGGAGAACCCGGACGCATCCCTTTCGAAAGCGGAGATCCGAGCGCACGCGAGTGACGTTCTCGACGCAGCCGGCTTCGAGGCGGAGATACGGACGTTGTCGGGCCATCCGGGAAGTCAACTACTCGAACTCGCCGAACGTGGCTCGTACGACCGCATCGTTCTCGGCGGCGGTGAAACGAGCCCCCTCGGAAAGGTTCAACTCGGATCGATCTCCGAATTCGTTCTGTTGAACGCTCGAACGACGGTGACCCTCATCCGATGACCCGCGAATACCCAGACACCGTGGCAGGACCGTACGAGAGTCCACCGTGTGAGTTCGACGATCGTAACGGTCGGCACATAGAAGTTCGTCGCTACGACGATGGAATCGAGACGTTGCTCGACATGTACCGTCAGTTCGATCCTGAGGATCGCGCCCAGGGGATCCCACCGGCCAACGAGGAGCAGATCAGAAATTGGCTCGAGAAGCTACTCGTCAAGGACTGCATCAACGTCGTCGCGTGGCACGACGAGATGCCCGTCGGCCACGCGATCTTGGTTCCGGACGGACACGACGCGTTCGAGCTCGCGATCTTCGTTCTCGGTGAGTACCAGAACGCTGGGATCGGAACCGGCCTGATACAGGGGCTGCTCGGTGCCGGGCGCGAGGACGGTGTCACGCACGTCTGGTTGACCGTCGAGCGCTGGAACAAATCCGCAATCGCGTTATATCGAAACGTGGGATTCGCTCCAACGAACGACGGGAGCTTCGAGTTAGAGATGGCGGCGAGGTTACTCGAAGACTGACGCCTCGACTTACTAAAGCCCACTCGAGATTGCGATCGAGGCGACCGTCCTCTCGTGGTGAATAAACCGTATTTCGATCTATCGAACGATCGTAACCCAGCACGTTTTACACCGAGAGAACCGGCTGTGAGGCGTACGCGAGGACGTACTCGGCCGCCTTCTCGATCACGGCCTCCGTGTCTCCAGTGACCGGTTCACGGGGAACGACGATGAACTCGACGTCCAGCATCTCGGCGACATCGAGGATGACGCTACCGGGATGTTGGCTCAACCTGGATACCGAAAACCCACACGCAGAGGAGTGATCGATCGGGACGCTGCCGCCGGCTGCCCTGACGCCAGCCATGACCTGTTCGCCGCGGTCGGCGACGGCTTCGGCTTGAATACTCCCGTCGTCCATCGCGACGGCGGCGTTCTCTCCGATGAGATACAGCGCGTGAACACATGCGCCGTACCGGTCCGCGATCGCGATGGCGTATTCGACTGCCTCCATCGCCGCCCGGGTGCCGTCAACCGGAACGAGTACCGTATCGATCTTCATACCCGGGCTTCGAGAGATACCGACATAAATCACACCCGATGTGTTATGTTCGTTCGATCCGGTCGTTCGCCAACGGGACGGCACGTAATACATCGTGTACGCGATCGCCCGCCACCAACGCATAGCGTATGGGTTTATGGTTATCGCGAATCCAGCAAAACGCATGTTCGAGACGGTGGTCGTGGCGACGGACGGCTCCGAGAGCGTTTCGCGGGCGGTCGAGTGTACGCTCGATCTCGCACGGCGGTTCGACGCCACCGTACACGCGCTCTACGTCGTCAACGAGGGCCGCGTACAGCCGCTTCCCGAACGAGTACAAAACGACGTTCGAAGTGCCCTCGACGAACAGGGTGCGGAAGCGCTCGATCGGATCGTCGACGCGAACCAGTCGCTCGACGATCCTGTGGAGTTGGAGACGGCGGTTCGCGTCGGTCACCCCGGCGAACAGATCGTCGGGTACGTCGACGACATCGGGGCCGACGGCGTCGCGATGGGGACGCGAGGTCGAAGCGGTGAACACTCGTTTCTCCTGGGAAGCGTTGCAGAACACGTCGTTCGAACCTGTCCCGTGCCCGTACTGACGGTTCGACAGCTCGAATAACGACGCCGCGAAACTGATGTTGAACGGGAGGCTTATGACTGCGCCCCTCGGTCGTGAGGTATGGATGATCGACTAATCGACGACGGGACGATTCCGCTGTACCGTCGATCACTGCTCCCGGGCGAGGGATTTTTCACTCCGGACTCGTTCGACGATACCGTCGCCGAGCGCGAAGCGAAGGAGGCGATCTCCGGGGTCGAACGGGTCGTCATCGCGGATCCAGACGCCGACGGACTCGGCTGTGTCGCTCTGTTGCGAGTCGCCTTCGGAGCTGCTGGCCTGCTCGCAGCCGGCCCGCATGAACTCGGTGAGGCACTCGAATACGTCGCCGAGTACGGAGCCCTCGGCGTCGAACTGTATATATGTGATCTCTGTCCCGATTCCGAACGCGATCTCGAAGCGCTTCCGGCGGTCGCCGATATGGCGGCAGACGTGTACTGGTTCGATCACCACCAGTGGGACCCGTCGCTTGCCGACACCGTTTCGGAACACGCCGAATTAGTCGTCGGGGATTCGGATGCCGTCTGTACGACCGATGTAGCGCTCGACACACTGGATTACGACTTTGAGGACCGGTACGTCGATCTCGCCACCGTCACTCGCGACCACGATCTGTGGCTGCGCGAGGATCCTCGCAGCGACGATCTCGCGGACTACGCGTACTGGATCGAGCCGGAGGAGTACATCGAGACGGTCGTCGAACACGGTGCTGACCTGCCAGGGTCCGTCATGTCCTTTCTCGACGAACAACGCATCGAAAAGGAGGCGCTCATTGAGAAAGCGGTCGACCGCGCGGAGTACCGGGAAGTCAGTGACTGGACGGTCGGCGTTACCTACGGTCGGTGCTCACAGAACGAGGTCGCGGAGGCGATGCGACAGGAGGGCGCGGACGCGTCGGTTATCGTCAAACCTGCGGGATCGGCGTCGATTCGTGGCACTGATCGATTCGAGCGATGTCACGAGGTCGCCCGGCAAGTCAACGGCGGTGGGCACCCGAAGGCCGCCGGTTGTAAACCCGATATCTACGACGACATGCTCGATTACGCCCACCACTGGACGACCCACGGTGCGATCGCGAAACGAACGATTCTCGACGCTTTCTTGACGCTCGATACGGGCGAATCGACCGAGTAAAGCCTCTCGGTGGCTGATTCGGACCGTCAGGCTTTACCCGTATCTCCCGATAACCGGTGTATGGATCAGCTTCAGCGGTCGTTGCTCGAATCGCCGATCGTGAAAAAGGACGATTACCACTATTTTGTTCACCCGATCAGCGACGGCGTCCCGATGCTCAAACCGAGCCTGCTCCGCGAGATCGTCATCAAAATCATCCGAAAGGCCAAACTCGAAAACGTCAATAAGATCGTCACGCCGGCCGCGATGGGGATCCACATTTCGACCGCCGTCTCGCTCATGACCGACATTCCCCTCGTCGTCATTCGAAAGCGCGAATACGGTCTCAAGGGCGAGACGCCGCTGTTCCAACGAACTGGCTACTCGGAAAATCAGATGTACATCAACGACGTTGAGGAGGGGGATAACGTTCTCGTCCTCGACGACGTGCTCTCGACCGGCGGAACGCTCTCTGCGATCTGTGCCGCACTCGAGGACATCGGCGCCAACATTGTCGACGTTGTCGCCGTTATCAAGAAAGTCGACGGAACGAACGAACTGGACGACTCGCCCTACAGCGCGAAGACGCTCATCAACGTCACCGTCGAGAACGGCGAAGTCGTGATCATCGATCCGACCGGCGACAACTGATCGGGAGTATTGTGGGTGTGTATAGATTCGCGGCACCGATTTGAGAGGCATCTCCGAGGAGTTCTCTGGCACCCCACCCTGCTACGATACCCCCCTACGAGGCTCGTTTCCCCCTCGATAATTACGGTCTCGCCAGCCCACGGCGTTCGGTCATCAAATAACGACGATCCGTGCGTTCTCCGAGTCGCAGACGTACGTCTCACGAATTAATACTCGAAGAGAATAGCGGGAGGACGATTTGAACGTCCGATCTCCGGGTTATGAGCCCGGCGGAATCTCCTGGCTATCCCATCCCGCTATTACCTCGTAGTTGGGTCCGCCAATTAAGGGTTGTGATTGACCCGCCGTCTGTGGAATCCTGGTGTGACAGTCTCACTCGTCATCGATGGAGTCGCCACGTGATGAGACTCTCCGTGACGTAGTTGACGAGCATTCCACAGCCGATCCCGGCCGCGCTGGCGACGAGGAGCCACAGATCTAGACCGAACACCAACAACTCGATATACAGCCACCGGTAGACGAGAGAAAAGACCACGAGCTGGACCGCTATACCGCCGATCCGAACGACGTTCGACGTCGCCAATCGTCGTAACGTCGGCACCAGCCCCGAGCGCCCGGCTTCGGCGAACGTCCAACGTTCGTTAAGGACGAACATGACCGCGATCGCCGTTTCGATACCGACGAACTTCGCGAGTTCCGGGAGCACTCCAAACGTCGTTAGTGTGAGTAAGACGGCGTTGTCACAAACTGCCCCGACCGCACCGACGCTCACGAACCGACCGAACCGGAACGGTGCGTACAGCGCCTCGCCGATCTCCGTTAGGTCTATCATCGGTTCCGGTCGACGAGCGCGATCGGATCGCTTCCACGCTGAATCGCGTGGTGAAACGAACTGTCTTGGAGTCGTTTCGTCCGGTGTCGGGTCACAACGAGCGATCTCGCCATCGAGAGTGTGGTTGTGATCGGCGACACCGTCGATCCAGGCTGGTCTTCCCAGACGATCGGGACCTCTCGAATCCCCAGGTCGAGCGCCCCGGCGACTGCGAGAACTTCGAGATCCCACGCGAACCCGGGTTCGTATATATGTGGTCGAATGCGCTTCCAGGCGTTGGCGTCGATTGCCTTGGCCCCACACTGGTAATCGTGGAGGCTCGGTTCCAGCGCTCGCCGGGCGAGCCACGCGAACCCATCGCCGAGCAGTCGGCGGACGTACGTTCGGTGGCCGACGATGATCGATGCGGGATGCCGTCTCGAGCCCACCGCCACGTCGGCCGAGTCCAGCGCGTCGATAACGCGCCCGAGTTCCGACGCGGACGTACTTCCGTCCGCGTCGGTGAACGCCAATCGATCGGTCGAGAGCGCTTCGAAGCCGGCCGTGACCGCAGCACCCTTGCCCCGACGGTAGGGAACTGCACTCACCTCTACGCTCGGAATATCGATCGCCGAAAGTCGCCGTACACGATCTTCGCCCGGGTCATCGATCTCGACGCGGATCGTCTTCGGAGCAAGTTCTGTGTGTAGCCCACCGATATACTGCTCCAACCGCTCGATATCCGGCCGAAACGCCGGAACGACGATCCCGAGCGAACTCATACTGTAGCCTGAACCGGCCGTCCGCAAAAGCGATTCGACTTTGCGTGGCGCGACTCCACAAGCGATATACGGTCACACACCGCCGATACGCCTAATGGAGTACGGTCTCGTCGTCCTGTGGCTCGCCACGTACCTCGTGATCGGAGCACTCGCGTTACCACTCTCCGCAGTCGCGTTCCGACGATTCCACGACTCGGGAGCGGCGTTCGCGATTCCGATCGCCCTCGTTACGATCGCCGTCGTCGGGTATCTTGTCGGACATCTCACGTTCGGAATCCCTGCATTGGTCGCTGGATTGGTTGTTCTCGGTGGATTGAGTCTTCAATTCGGCGACCACGGCAGAGTCGAGTGGCGATCCTACGCCGAAGTCGGCGTCGTCTTCACGCTCGCGTTTTTTATTATGATTTCGATCCGTGCCGCCTCGCCGGCCATCGCGCCGCTGCCGATCTCTGCGGGTGAGAAATTCCTCGATTACGGGCTGCTTCGGACGCTACTCAGAAGCGACGCCTTACCGCCCGAGGATATGTGGTTCGCCGGTGAATCGGTCCAGTACTATTACGGTGGACAGATGTTGACTGCGCTTTTGACGATCCTCACTGGAACCGCGCCGCGGTTCGCTTACAACCTAGCACTCTCCGGCTTCTACGCGTCGCTCGTCACCGCTGCCTACGGGCTTGCGGGTTCGATCGCGGCTGACCACGGCGCGCCACGCCGTTTTGCGGCGGCGATAGGCGCGTTCTTCGTCGGTCTCTCCGGGAACCTCTACACCGCCGTTCAGGTCGTAGCGTGGCTGCTTCCATCGACCGCCGTCACTGCTGTCCCCGGTATCGGCCGGGATTCGGAACTGCTCACGTGGTCTCCGTCGTCGTTTTACTATTGGGATTCCAGTCGGGTCATAGAGGGAACGATCAACGAGTTTCCGCTTTTCGCGTGGCTCAACGGTGACCTCCACGCCCACATGATAACGACGCCGTTCACGCTTCTCGTCGCCGGACTCTGTTACAGTTACTGGCGAACGCCCGAAGCGCAAACCGGACGCCGACGCGCACTGGTGCTGGCGACGGCACCGGTCGCCGGCTTTCTCGCCATCACCAACACGTGGGACTTTCCAGTTGCCGGCGGGCTCGTCTTTCTGACGATCGCGTTCGCACCGGCCGATCCGGCGACGCTGTTGCCGACGCCGATCTCGATACGATTTCCCGCACGGGCTGGTTTTCGCGAAGAGATCCGACGCGACGGAGTCTCGCTCCTCGGAGCGGCGGCGGTACTCGTCGCCGGCGGACTCGTCGTCGCCCCGTTTTGGCTGTCGAGTGCGAGCACCCGAAGTATCGGATTCTTCCCGTCACGGAGCGATCTCGGACCGTTGTTGATCGTCCACGGCGGCTTTTTGTTACTTTTCATTCCGTATCTCACGCATCGGATCGTCGCCGACCTCGATGATCGGAATCCCTCGCGAATGATCGTCGCCGCTGTTGCCGTCGGTGCGGTCGTCGCGTGGCTCGCCGGATTCGCCGCTATCGGGCTGTTCGGTCCGATCCTGCTCGCCGCGTGGCTGCTCCTTCGGGGTCGGACGGACGTCGGCTTCGAGACGGTTCTACTGCTCGCCGGACTCGGGCTCGTGCTCATCGTCGAGTTCGTCTACGTCGTCGAACCCCAACAGCGAGGTACCGGTCTCGAGCGTCTCAACACCGTTTTCAAGGTGTACTCACAGTTGTGGGTCCTCTGGTCGTCAGCCGCGGGCGTTATCGCGGCTCGACTGGTCGCCCATCGTGTCCCCGGTTCGGCGAACGTACTCGGATCGATCGAGACCGATCAGTGGCGATCGGTCGGAACCGTGATTGTCGGCATTGCCGTCGTCTCGACGGGACTGTACGCGGGCTTGGCCATCCCGGCCCATCTCGGCGGCGAACCGATCGGAAGCGACGGCGCGACCCTCGACGGCGAAGCGTATCTCGACGCGAGATACCCCGGTGAAGCAGCGTCGATCGCGTGGCTCGACGACCGCGAGGGCCAACCCACGATCGTCACGGCTGCCCCCGGCGGATACCAATGGATTCCCGAGGACGGTGAGGGTGCCTCGGCGCCCGCGAGTCTCACCGGCGTCCCGACGGTGCTCGGTTGGTTCCACGAGGCACAGTACCGTGGGAGCGAGCCATACGAGGTGCGGCTCGACGACGTGACGACGATCTACGAAGGGGACCCCGAGCATCAGTCGGCGCTCCTCGACCGATACGACGTTTCGTACGTCTACGTCGGACCCGCGGAGCGAGCCTCCTACGAACTCACGGTCGACGAACATCCACGGCTCACACCTGCCTTCGAGGACGGTGACGTAGTCGTGTACGAGTACGAGGCCGACTGAACGGCAGTCATCGAACACGAGCGACTACGTTCGAACAGGCGGTGTCCCCGCCGACGATCCGTCCACCGCGCTCCCGCTCGCGGACCGTCGGTGATCAGTCAGCGCATACGCGCTGTGGCCCCGGTCTCAGTTATAAAACCTCGCCCGGTCGACCAGTTTCGGCGACCTCCTCGGCGACTTCCAGCAGCGTCTCCCACGTATTTAACGCCGCTCGCAGCGCGACGAGATCGTCGGCTTCGATCTCGATGACGACCGTCGAACCGTGTCGGAACAGCGCGGCCGTCGCCCGGTCCCCATCGATCTCGCCGACTTCCCGTTCGACCGCGTCACAGACGAGCGCCGCCGCTCCCTGAGAGCGATACTGAAACCGAAGTTCGGCGGTGTGCACGCTACTCGACGTCGACTTCTTTGATATCGCGGCTCCGCTCTTTCAACAGCACGCGGTGGCCGCAGTACGGACAGCGGACGCCGCCGTACTCGTCGAGTTCGACATCGCGCTTACAGCGGGAGCACTTGTAACTCATCGGTCGTTATTCGTCGTCTTCGTCGCCGATTGCGGCTCGAATGGATCGCTTGACTGTCTTCCCGGCCGGTGTCTCCGGCCGGTAGGCACCGCCGGTGAACGTCTCGCCGGTCTCTTTGTTGACCCAGATGCCGGTTCCGACGCGTTTGACGCTGTCGCCGTCGACCGTCGCGCTCTGCATGTCGGATTCGATCTCCGCAACTCGGCGGCGTGCGACCCGTCCGTAGCGTGCCCCGAACCGACCGGCGCTGCCTGTCTTGCCCTTCTTGGCCATAGTATCGTACTATGGCCGTAGCGAACGGATAAATCCCACGTTTCGCGCCGGCCGATGTGGCGTACTCATCCCCGAAGATCGGCCTCCGAGAGCGCATCGTTGAGGTCCGCTCGGACGTGCTCGCCGAGTTCGCGGCTGCCAGCCGTCGTGACGATCCGGTTCTCCTGAACGCTCGACCCGTCTCGAATCAACAGGCGGACGTTCCCGTGTTGATCGGCACGGGTGGCTTTCGCTCGGACGCCAGTTCGCGAGCTGGAGCCACCGGCGTCTATCGGCCCGGGGATGATCTTCTTGACGTGCGGGTGTTCGGCGACCGTTTGCAGCGTTCGACGTCCGATGCGTCCACCGATTACGGTACTGTGGCTACCGCCGAGTTTCTCTTCGACCGTGGCTTCAACTACCTCCAGTGCGGGCTGGCCGCGCTTTCGTCGGACCGCTTCGATCGGAGCGTCGTCTTCGACGCGGTAGAACGGGAAATGAAGCTCCGCCCGAACGGCGGCGATCACGTCTCGATCCCCCGTCGCGTACACCTCCTCGGGTCGCTTTCTGCGCGCTTCGTCGGCGATTCGCCCCGCGAAGTTCCGGCGTTCGGTCGGTGCCCACCGTTCGTCGGTCTCGCGCGTCGTCGTGACCGTTCGTTGGCTGACGATCTCATCGTCGAGCAGCGTGGTTACCGCCGCTCGCTCCGCGTCGCATTCGATGACGACGGTGTCGGCGTTGGCGCTTCGACACACCAAGCAGTAATCACCCGGTCGATCGAGTGACGACGCACAGCACCGACAGTCCATATCTGATTGGAAGCGATCGGCTCGGATAAGCGAGGCGGTTTTTCGAACGGATCAGGCGAGGCCGCCGGGATCGACTTTCAGGAACTCGCGAGCGAGCACGGTCGCGTAACTTCCCTTCGGCAGCGAGAACGCGAGCGTGAGCGGCTCCGATCCGAGTCCAAGATCAGTGGCCACCCGGATCGCCCGACGCGTCCCGCTCGATCCGAACTCCCCGGGACGATCGAAGTCAGGTCGATCGAGCCCGAGATCGTCGAGGACGCGCCGAGCGATTGCCGCCGGTTTCCCGTCTCCGAACTCCGTTTCGGTTCCGACGAGCGGGGCGGTGACGAATGCACGATTCCGCTCGCAGTGTCGCTTTATGATTCCCAACTGGTCCTCCTCGACGACTTGCGTTCGATCCGGATCCGGAAGTCCATTCTCGTCGGCGAAACAGACGATGTCGCCTTCGATCGGTCGGCCGAACGGAAGCCCCCGGCGGAGCCGCTCGGATACGATTCGGTTGAACGCGTACGATTGGGCGGCATTCGTGAACATTCGCTGGAGATTCGTCGGCAAGCGTTCGAGTGCGGCCCGGTAGTCCTCGTCGGTTTCGGCCCCCTCGGCCAGCCGACTGGCGATCGCCCGTTCGAACCGAAGCCCTCCGGGAAGGAGTTCGTCAGCCCGTTCCCACTCGCGGCTCTCTCCGAGGCGCTCTCTGGCCGTTCGAGTCCGTTCCGGTTCACGCTGGCTCGTTTCACAAATGTAGCGGGTGGCCGCGGACTTCCAATCGCCACGCACGATGTCGACGCCGACGCGGTGGGTGATCGCTCGCTTCGAGCCGAACCGCTGTTGGCCGAAGTAGTTCGGAACGGCGACGTCCTCGCTTGTGCCCTCGCCCTCGCCCGCAAACCGACGAAGCTCATTCGCGATCGCCTCGGCGTTTTCGGGCCGATCAGCGTCGCGGACGACCAACTCGAACTCGTTGCCGATGAGGTCGCCGAACAACACCGGCCGCCCCGCTCGGCCGAGCACTTCGATCTCGGCACCGGCTATCGCCGGTAGGTCGTTCTCTCCGTGCTTCACGGAAAACAGCTGAGTCGTGACCGCGTGTTTGTCCTTCGTCCCGGCCCACGAGACGCGCTCGCGGCTGATCGCGAGTTTGTTCGAGAGCGCCGAGGCGAAATCGTTCGTATCCCACCCCCGAAGCGTCGCCCGGAAGACGAGATGTGGATACGAACCGACAACGGCGTCGAGTCCCCGGAGGTCCGCGCCGAACGCCTCCCGCTCTCGAACCCGGAAATCGGTCGGTCGATCCCGGAGATGGCCACCGACGCCGTCGGAATCAGTGACGTAGTACTCGATCCCGACGGCGGCCTCGACCGAGTGCGAATCGCGCATATTAGCGTGTACGCATCCCCGAACATGGCTCTTCGTATTCGGTTCGGTGGATGGGGCCTCCCAATCGACGAACGGTGACCGAATTCACGGCTCGGAACGGCTGACCGATATACGAAGGGTCTTTTGACTCCTCCTCGAATCCGGAGTACATGCATCTGTTCACTCCGTTCGAGTGTCGGGACGTAACCGCCAGAAACCGCGTGATGGTGTCGCCGATGTGTCAGTACTCCTGTGAAGACGAAGATGGTCTCGCGACCGATTGGCATCTGGTTCACCTCGGCAGTCGAGCGACCGGCGGTGCCGGTATCGTGATGACCGAGGCGACCGCGGTCGAACCCCGCGGACGGATCTCCCCACAGGACCTCGGAATCTGGAGCGACGAACACGCGGAAGCGCTTCGCCCGATCACGGAGTACATCGAATCTCAGGGCGCGACGTCAGCGATCCAACTCGCCCACGCCGGTCGAAAGGCATCCGCGTTCAGACCGTCCGATGGCGGCGGTCCGATCCACGGTGACTCGGGGTGGACGCCAGTGGGCCCGACCGACGAACCGTGGCCGTACGACGAACCGATCGAAACTGAAGGTCTCGATGCCGAGGGTATCGAAGACCTCAAACAACAGTTCGTCGATGCCGCCATCCGGGCCGTCGACGTCGGCTTCGATATCATCGAGATTCACGCGGCCCACGGGTACTTGCTCCACGAGTTCCTCTCGCCGGTGACGAACACCCGGGAGGACGAATACGGCGGCAGTTTCGAGAACCGGACGCGGCTGGTCGAGGAGATCGTTACCGAGGTTCGGGACGTGATCCCGGAAGGTATGCCGCTTTTCGTCCGCGTTTCCGCGACCGACTGGCTCCCGGACCGGGAGTCGTGGACCGTCGAGGACTCAACGAAGCTCGCCGGCGAACTGCAGCCGCGCGGCGTCGATCTCGTCGACGTGAGCGCAGGCGCGATCCACCCCGACCAACAGGTTCCATCGACAGGTCCACACTATCAGGTCCCCTACGCCGAGCAGGTCGCCGAAAGCGGCATGCCGGTCGGCACCGTCGGTGCCATCACGACCCCGGAGGGTGCGGACGAAATCATTCGGAACGGCCGCGCAGATCTCGCGATCCTCGGCCGAGAACACCTTCGGGACCCGTACTTCGCGATCCGTGCCGCACAGGAACTCGGGCGCGACGCCCCCGTCCCACGGCAGTACCACCGCGCGTTCTAGGGGGATTACGAAAGCCACGGGTCACCCGACCCGTGGTCGTTTACCGGTCTCAGTCCCCGATACCCATCTTCAGTAGAGACTCAGATCGCCGGTCACCTTGTCGACGATGTTCTCGGGCCCCGGACCGACCGCCAGCGCCGTCACCGTCCCCGGTTCGAGTTGTGTGTGGCCGGCGTCGGTCACGAGCGCGTACGGAAGCCGCTCCTGACGCGCCTTGTCGGCGAGTTTCCGGAGTTGTCTCTCACCCGAACACTTCAAGACGATCTTCTTTTGCCCGTCAGATTTCCACTCCCGTTGGGCGTCCGCACCGGCGTTTTCGTACGCTTTCAGCGACGCGTGGGCGACCTGTGCCGCGAGCTTTCCCGTCCCCATTCCGATGTCAGTCCGGGCGACGATCGCTTGCTTCATACGTGTGTCTCGGGACACCCGTCCCTGAACGTTCCGACGCTACGTCGTCCGCCACCCTCGCTCGCGTCGGTTGGCTGCTGTCACGTCGGCGAGGTCCTCGAGCGTCGCGTTGGCCACGTCTCCCGGTTCGATCGGTGCCATCTCCCACGCCGGCAGTCTGGTATCCAGTTTCGGTCGCTCGATCGCGTCGGCGTAGGTGTCTATCTGCGCCAGTTCATCGGCCCGATCGTACTCGAATCCATTGAATGCGGCGTCGAGCGCGTAGCCATCGACGAGGCGCTCGGCAGCCGTACGGTATCGGTCTTCGAGCGTCTCGTAGGGCGGCTCGACCCCGTTGTCCTCGAGCGCCTGGAGCAATGTGCGTCCGACCTGTCGGGACATATCCGAGAGTCCGCTGGGTCCCGAAACGGCTCGGTGATCGTGTTCGTGTACGCCGAGATCGACCTGTGCGGATCCCTCAGCACCCACCAGCCGGAACGCCTCGCCGAGCGTTCCGACTTCCAGTCCCCAACCGCGTTGGATACGGAGTCGTCGAGCGAGTCGGCCGGTCGTGGCGAACTCCCCCGCGAGCGCGTACCGAAACGCCCCGAGATACTCGAGTATCGGCGCGTCACGTTCGGCTTCGATCGCTTCGATCAATGGTCGATAAAACAGTCGGAAGAGTCGGCCGTACAGTCGGTCGTTCTCCACGCGGGCGTAGTACCCCTTCGAGACCGCTTTTCCGTGCGCGAGCGGGAATAGGAGCTTCGGAACGTGACGCGCGTCGTAGCTCTTCGCATCGGCGTCGTGAACGACGATGTATTCACTGTCGCTCGCGATTCCGAGTGCGAGCCACACGTCACGACCCTTTCCGCGGGCCCCGTTGAGATCTGCCTCCGACAGGAGTTCCGAGAGCCGCGGGCCGTCACACCAGAGTATCGACAGCGGGAGGTCGAACTCGTCGAGCCACTCGACAATTGCCTCGACGCGATCCGCCGACGCACGCAGCGGAACGACGACGCGCTCCGGGGACACGGCTTCGAGCGCCGAGAGGACGCGTTCGGCAGCTAATCCTGCGTGTTCTCGCTCCGTCATCGGGACGACGACGGTTGCGCTGTCCGTCGGGGCGGCTGGGCTGGCGTCGCCGAAATCGTGGAGTGTCGCGATACCCTCTTGGACGTATTCCATCGTCTATCGACACGGACTGTGCGTCGAAAAAGGCCGTGTTTGCGGCACCGTCTGCGGTTGCTCCCGAATCATTGTCCGCGACGGTAGTCGTCGATGGCTGCTCGGTACCCCTCTCGGTACGTCGGGTAAGTGAACGTATATCCCAATTCGCGGACTCGATCGTTCGAACATCGCTTGCTCGTTAGGATCCGTCGGCGAGCGGCGTCCGAAAGCCCTTTGTCGTCGAGGCGTTCGGGTTTCGTTCGCTTCGGCGGACGCTCGACGCCGCATGCGTCGGCCAACCAATCGGCGAACGACCACTTATCGACCGGTTCGTCGTCGACGGCCAACAGCAATTCCTCGTCGGTGGATTCCAGCATGAACCGGACGATTCCGGCGGCGTCGTCGCGGTGAATCATATTTAGATATCCATCCGTCACCGGTCCGTTCACGTACCGGTCCAATCGGTAACGGTCCGGCCCGTAGAGTCCGGCGAACCGCGCGACACCCCCGTCGATCCCGTACTTCGGCGCGAGTTCGCGGGCGATCCGTTCGGCTTCGGCGAGCACTCGCGTCTTGTCGGTCGTCGGCGATAGCGGCGTTTCTTCGTCCACCCAGTCGCCGCCGTGATCGCCGTACACTCCCGTACTCGACGTGTATATCAATCGATCCGGCGTCGTGTCACGCTCGCCGAATTCCTCGACGACCGTCCGGAGGCCATCGACGTAGACTCGCTCGGCGGCCGCCGCTCCACGGCCCCCCGACGACGCCGCGAACACGAGTGCGTCCACGTCCGGAATCGATTCGAGGGACGTCCGGTCGGTAACGTCGGCCTTGATCGCCGTCGCGCCGGCGGCCTTGACCGCGGCGAGTCCGTCCGCGGACCGTCGGACGCCGATCAAGTCGTGCTCCTCGGAGAGCTGTCGGGCGAGCTCGAGTCCGACGTACCCGCAACCGAGGATCCCCACCTGCATCCTTACCGTGCCCCGTCGATGTACTGATACAACAGGGCGAACTCCCGCAGCGTCATCGGGAACCGGCCCTCTATTTTCGATTGGATCTCGCGGGCTTCGAGTTCACCGTCGAGGCCGGACTCGACGGCTTCGACGTCCAGTACCGCCGTCGTCATCCCCATGAGCAGTTCGTCCCTAGCTATCATCGCGATCGTTTCGGCGTCGCCCGTCTCATCGACGAGCGACAGGATCGCTGCCGCCTCCTCGAGCGTCAGTTCGGCTTCACCACCGTCGACCAGCTCGCGTAGCACCTCCTCATCGACGCCGGATCGTTCTGCGACCGTCTCGACGCCGTGTTCGGTGATCGCCGCGACGATCGACTCGAGATACAGTTCGTAGAGTTCAACCGGCGTTCGATCCCCCGGTGAGTCAACTTCGTGGAGCATACTCACTGTTCGGTCTCCCGGTTGAAGTAGCGTTCGGGCCGTCGATTACGATTCCCATCCCGGGGAGTGCTTGTACGGTTCCCCGTCGGTGTCCCCGACACCGCGTGGACCCGGTGGAACGACCACGACGACTGCGGTTTGGGTCCGAAACGAGACCGGCTCTGCCGTTCCGAGCTGTTTCGATTCGCTGCCGTGGGTGACCCACGCCGTTCGGTTGTCCCGCAGGTACGCTGTCGATCCGACTCCGTCGCCCCGGTTTGTCCGGACGGCGAATCGCTCGTACTGTCCGTCGATCGTCACGTACCAGACGTTCGCCGTCGCGTACCAGTATCCCGGAATCGGTGCGACCGGAAGTCCCGCGGGAATCGCACCCAGGCGTTCGCCGAGCGCATCCTTTCGCTCGCGCTCCTCCGCGGCCTCGACGCCGTCAGCGAGCAGATCCTCGAGCTTCGTTCTGTACTCCCGTTGAAGCTGCTGTTGTGCGTTCGTCGTCGTCGCCTCCGTCGGACGTGCTGCGGTTTCCTCAAGCTCTGAATCGAGGCGCGTCCGCAACCGAAGCTCGATCCGTTCCGTCGTGGCCGGTCCGTCGATCGATTCGGCCGCCCGTTCGACCGTCGTCCCGTTCGTCAGCATGAGCGCTTCCTCGGCGGTAGATGCGTCCGTTCGGAGTGCGCGCCTCGCGTCGTGTTCCGAGACGCCGATATCGACCAGCTCGGCGACCAGTTCTCCGCGGACGTGTCTCGTCGAAGACTCGACCTCGCGTTCGAGGTCGCCGTGTCGGTCATACCCGTCGGCCGCTGCCAGTGTCCGCGCCGCTGTCGACAGCGGGACGCGCTCGGTGTCGAGAAACGGGATCCGATCGAAGATGCCGCTCGAAACCTGTCCGTGTGGTGAACTGAAGACGTTGATACTCCGCGTCGAGAGCGGGTAGATCGTTCCGCCCCCACGCTCGTCGATCCGGTCACGGGTCACTTCGCTCGTCGTCAGATACGACGGCGCCGTGTCGACTGCCATGGTGAGATTTCCGGCCGGATCGGTCATCGGCGCGGCCGATGGATTCGACGCCGCCCTGTGGGCGCCCAACGCACCATCGAGTCGGTCGGCGTCGAGATGTTCACCGATCGCGTCGCCGATTCCAGCGCTCGTATCGTCGAACGCACCCGTTCGGGTTTCGAGCTCCGAATCGAGCGAGTCGAGATATTCGAGCCGCGCCGCACGAATCGCCCGCTCGCGTGTCGTTCGATCCGCATCGATCAGCAGTTCTCCGCGTCGGTCCGCCATCGTCTCGCGTAACTGTTCCGGGGGATTCGCCCGTCCGGTCCCGACTGCGGGTGCCGGAAGCGTCACGCTGATCTCCCGACTCCGGTCCCTGACCGTCCCGAGATCGGACTCCAATGTGGCTCGATCGATAGCCGGTGACGCGGTCGCCCTCCCGGTCGATCGAACTGCGCTCCCTCGCGCTGCGCTCCGGGCCGCTCCATCGAGTCCCCCAACTCCGTCGAGTGCGTCGTCGACAGCGCGGTCGGTCGCACCTCGGAGGTGGCCGTCCAGCCGCCCGGCCGGAACGCCTTCGACCGGGACGGTCCGAGCTTGAGCGGCGACCTCGACGCGATAGGTCCGCCTTCGAGTCTCACTCGTCATCTTCGTCTCGTTACCGTGTTTCCACCGTCGTGTTGTCGTCCGTGTTCTCGTCACGTCGAACGTTCCGCCGTCTACCGTCTCCCAGTTCATGTCGTGGGGCCCCCAGTTACTGACCCGGTCGATGGTCGTTCGCTTCCGCGTCCCCATCGACGCGAGCGTCCAATTCCCGCCCGGTTCGACGCCGCCCCACCGGCTCCGACCCCGGAGATCCGATGAGATTACGACTCTCGATTCGACCGTGTGTGCTCGATCGACGACGCTCCCAACCCGATCGCGACCGCGAACGCCGATCGCATCGGCGAAGGCGTGATCCGCCGACGCGTTGACGCCGACGGTGACGGATGGATCTTCCGGCTCGTCGAACCAGGTTCCGACCGGTCGCTCGGCTGGTCGGTCCTCCCGGAACTCGTCGGTGGACCCCAACACCTCGTCGTGCCACTCCTCGTCGCCACCGACTCCCGCGATGATATCGGTGTTTACCACGCGCCCTCCGGCGGCCGAAACGCCGCGATCACCGTCCGGATCGGCCTCACCGAAGACCGCTCGCTGTTCGGCGAGCAGCGCGCCGTTCGTCGCGAATTCGACGTGGCGCGTTCCGAGCACCGTCGAGATCGGTGCGCCGCCGTACTGGGCGTAACCTCGCATCCAAGCGATGGGATAGAGCCGCGTCGTCAACCGCTGTCCGAGTCCGCGTCTCGTCACCGGCGCGTTCGCCCGACGCTCGAATTGCTCGGTCCGGTCGTGGAGGGCGAGAACCGGGTTCGCGACGACGAACTCCGGCGATCGTTCGACTGTCGCGACAGTTCGGCCATCCCTGACGGCCGACAGCCGCACACCGTCGATTTTCACCCGCATTGCTGCGTCGTCCTCACCGGCACGTTCGATGTCGACTCGCCCTATGGCACGTCGGTAGCCGTCCGTGGTCGGTTCGACCGTCGGCAGAGCGGCCGTCGCCGTCACCGGTCCCCGAGTCGTTTCGGTCCCGTCGATCCGTTCGACGACGCGCAGGTATATCCGTAATTTGAGCGCATCTCTGAACGGGTGGTCGTCGTCTAGTGCACGGCCTGCTGGCGTGTCGTTCGGCTTTGTGACTGGCGCGGCCGAAGCTTCCTGTGCGGCGTCGTCGGCCGCCCCTCGGAGTTCTGTCACTGCGGCGGCGGTCGTGCCGTCCATTGCGGCATCGACGTGTGGCGATTCGTTCGTCTGCTGTGTCACAGTCGTTACGGCAATCGTCGTGCTGGTGAGCACGAGCAACACGCCGACGAGTGCGAAGGGAACCCGGCCACGATCGCTCATCGTTCCCACCGCCTGACTACGATCTGTACGTCGCTTGCGACCGTCCCGTTCGGTACCGACTCGATCGTTTCATACGCCGTTCGTAGATCGTCTTCGATTCGGCCGGTCAGTTGCGCTTTGAGACGCTCGTTCGCCCGTCTCGACGATGCATCGGTAATCGGCGGTTCGATGTCAGTTCCCACGACCCCGGCCATCTCTCTATATCGATCCCCCGTCGCTGTCGCGGTCCTGGAGTCGACGAGTCGGACCCTGGTCCGCTCCGGTGGGAAGAGTCGGTCAACGTACGCGCTGGCTATGGATTCGGCGAGCGAACGGAACGACGATGGTGATCCCGCTGTTGCCATTCCGCCATCGATTCGCACGCTCGTTGCGGCCGTGTCGGCCGTCGAAGGAGGTGTCGGTCCCGCTTCGACCGTACTCCGCAGGGGCGACTCCGGATACGGTTCCCATCGCGCCGTGATGTGGACTCTACTCTCGGTTCGCTCCTCGACGGTGTGCCGGACGGCATCCGGATACGGTGAATCGGTGAGTCGCTCCCCGTCCAACGTCGCGTTCAACACGGTCGCCTGGGCGAGATGCTCGGCGAGCGTCGCGTGTGCGATTTCGTGTTCTTCGCTCGATACCGCGGCCGTTTCGGTTAGCACCGAGTTCGCGATCGAATCACTGTCGACCGTCATCGCCGCCCGTTCGTTCGGAATTGCCGCCGTGAGCGTACCCACAGCGACGCCGACCAGCAGGAGACACAGCGCCACGTCTAACACCGTGCTTACCGCTCGGGCCATACACACACCTCCACGGTTCCCGGTCGAACGGTACCGGGAGCGGTTCGAACGCTCACCATCCGCTTCACACAGTCCGCAACGTCGGTCCTCGCCGGACCTTCAACCCACGTTCCCGAGTTGGCTTGGAGAGTCACATTCATCGCATGCCCGTTCGGGCGTGCGGCGTCTACGGCCGCTCCGAGGGGCGGCTGAACGACGCCGAAGGACGATGCCTCGGCTACGAGCGTTTCGGCCGCGATCGGTGCCATGTCGTCGCCGCCCGCCAGCGAGGTGAGCGTCGAATCGAGTACCCCAACGTATATCGAGAGTCCGACTCCGAGTGCGACGACCGCCACGAGTGCGGCGAGTGGCTCCGTCTGTCCTCTATCCGACGAGGACAGCATCCGTTCCCTCCCACTGAACGCGACGGACGATCAACCGGTCGGCACCCTGCCACCGTTGATCCGCTAGCTGAGCGTGACGGATCGCCCCATCGAACTGTTCCGGACTCTCGAAGATCCGATGGGGTAGCTCACCGAGGAGCAGGCTCCGAAGCTCCGTATCCTGCAACACGGGAACGACGGGACCGTACCCGAACGACGCGTGTTCGGTTCCACCCGCTCCCCGAACCGAGATCGAGTCCGTGCCGACTCGGACGGTCTCCGCGTTCGAGAGTGGGTGTTTCCCGACGGCTTCATGCTCGCTTGCAGCCACGCCGTCGACCGTTCGCGCCGCTCCCTCCGCGTCGGGCGGTGCAGCCGACGGGAGGGCAGTCGCCACGCCAAACGCGGTGCTGCTGACGATCGCCAATCCGATCCACACGTACCACGCATCCAACGGGACGTCGAACATGGAGGGTCTGCCCCCGTCATCGGTTATAAACCTCCGGAGACCGCAGACGTGACAGAAACCGCCACTAAATACGTCACGGTCGCCGTACAGAGGGCGATCCCTATCCGGTAGCCGACCGTAGCTCGATCGATCCCATGCTGTAGCCCCGTCGAGAGCCCGGTGAGTATCGCGGCCATGAGCAGCACGTATACGCCGACCGCGATTCCGAGGCTGGCAGTCTCGGGGGAACTTCCACCCAAAGCGTCGGTCGCCCCGACGCTGTCTGCGAGTGCGACGGTCGCCCCGCCGACGAGCGGCCCGAAGAACGCGGCCGTGTTCGAAAGCGTCGACGTCACTCGGCTGAGATCCTGTCTCGCGTCGCGCTCGACTCGTCGAAGCTCGTCGAGGTGATCGGCCGTCTCGACGAGTGCCCGACCGGCTGGTGTTCCGGCACCCGCCGCCATCCCGAGCAAGCGAGCCGCACTCTCCGCGCGCTGGCTGGGTAGGTCCTCGAGTGCTCCGTACTCCCCGATGAACGCGGCTTCAACGCCGATTCGGAGCTGGCGCTGTCGTTTGGCCGCCGCCTCGAACGTTTCGCCGGCGATTCCATCCAGTTCCCCAGCGGAGTCGGCGACCGCCTGTTCGACGGCGATCCCCTCGGAGACGCGCCGCCCCACGAGATAGAGCGCGTCCGAAAGCGTCGCTTCGAGTTCCTCAGCCCGCTCTCTGACTGCGACGATCGGTCGGTGCCGCACGATGAGGGCGACGCCGACGCCGACTCCCACCGTCGCGAGGGGGACGGTCCATTCGGGCAACAGGAAGTGAGAAGCGGCAGCTGAACCCGCACCGACAACGATACTCGTCCCCACGTAAAGTGCGGGATGTGTCGCCACCTCGGAATCGACCGGTATCGGCGGAAACGCGACCGGGCGGTTGGCGAGCAGCCACCCACTCGTACACACCAGCCCGATGGGGAGGATGAAATCGTACACCGCGACGATGGCAGGAAGCGTGGCGTCGACACCCGCCGCACCCGCCGCCGGCAAAACGCTGACGAGCGCGAGCGGGAGGAGAACACCGAACGCGTACACCGCCGTCGATGGACCGCGAAGCGCGTTGGCCGCTTCTCTGGCCCGATCTCGCGTCCCGTCTAAGATCGTGTCCATCGCTCGATCGAGCGTTCGATCCCGCTCACCTGCAGGCGCGTTCGAGGCAGCTTCGACGAGCGTCAACGAACGATACAGCGCTGGAAACCGCTTCCGCCACGATTCCGCGAACGAACCGAGACCGGAGTTCGGGGTTCCACGAGCCCGTCCGACGTGATCCGCCAGACGGTTCCCGAGTCGACCGTCGGTCCCGGCGGCGAAGCCTGCGGCCTCTTCGGCCGTCGGCGTGATCCGCATCCGGAGCACTGCACGACTGACCAGGGTCGGTGCCGTTCCGAGCGTTCGGCTCCGGCGGGCATTGGCGACCGCCAACACGCCCCCGCGAGCGAACATGGCCGCGCCGTACCCTCCACCGACGGCGACGACGAACAGCGACGGCTCTCCGGTGGCGATCGCCACCGCGGCTACCACTCCCCCGACCACGATCCCGACGCCGTCGGTCGCGGCAGACAGCGTTCTCGAATCTTCGTTCAGAAAGGGTTCGACGGTCCGGATTGCGTCCGGTGGCGACGATCGTGGCGATAGCTCTGCGACTTCGCCTAGTAAGCGAGACCCGCCGGAAGGCACGGGAATCACACCTCCAAGTCGGCGGTTCGATCGTGCATATCCGCCCAAACGTCCCCTGCGGTCTCGGTCGGTGTAGAAAGTTCTTCGAGTAGACGGCTGTCTGCCCCGTCGAACGTCTCCGTCTCCGGATCGTACAGCGATTCGAACGCGACTCCGTTCGGCGTTCTACGGACCGCCTCGACCGACCGTACTCGACGCCGTCGGGTCCCGGCCTCGTCGTACGCTTCGAGCGTCACGACGAGATCGGTGTCGGCGAACGCCGACTCCTCGACGCCGAGATCCGTGACGACGCGCTCTCTGACCGATTCGCCGCCTCCGCCGTGGATCGTACCGAGCACGGTGCCGTCGGCCGCACCGACCCGCATCGCCTCGTAGAGCACTTTGGCTTCCTCTCCGCGAACTTCCCCGACGACGAGCGCCCCATCGCCGAGCCGGAGCGCGGTTCGGAGGGCATCGGACGCCCCGATGGACATCCCGTCGCCTTCCGTTACTCGCAACGGTTGTACGTCGCGGTCGTCGCGTTGAAGCTCCGAGACGGGGAGTTCGGCCGTATCCTCGATCGCGACCGTTCGGACGTCCGATGGAATTTCCCACAGTAGGGCGCTGAGAAGTGTCGTCTTTCCGGCGCCTCGAGCCCCGGCGACGAGCGTCGCCGCGCCGCGGTCCGTCGTGATCGAGAGGAACGCCGCTATCTCGGCCGATAGCGTTCCGTTCTCGACGAGATCGGCGATCCGGAACGCTTCCTCGTCGTGTGCCCGGAAGGTGAACCCGGTGCCGTCGCTCACCGGGTCGGTGACGCCGGCGATCCGGATTCGTCGACCGCCCGCGTCTGCGGTCGCATCGAGCGTCGGACTCGCCTGCGAGAACGCGCGTCCGCTCGATCGACGAAACCGCGACGCCAGCGCCGCGACGCCGTCTTCGGTCAGCCTGATGTTCGACAGTAGCGTCGTTCCGTCACAGCGCACTCGGAGACGGTTGTCGGCCACGGGCGCCGTTGCGAACACGTCGGCCACGCCCGGATCGGCGAAACAGTCGTCGAGGACGCCGAGGCCGCGTGTGTGTTTTTCGAGAGCCGCGGCCAAGACGCCGACCGATTGGTCCTCTGTCGCGACCGACCGGACCGCTCGGGACGCCGCCCGCTCGCCCCCTTCGACCTCCCCACGGGCCAGCCTGGCGTGCGCAGCCGCGAGCGTCGATGTCTCCTCGGGATCGAGGCGGTGCTCGGCAGGAGTGAGGTGGTAGGTCCCCGTTCCCGCACGCTCGTACCGGCGGACGATCGCCCCGGTGTCGAGTTCGTACCGATCTCGAAGCGTCGCGTCCGCCGGTGGTTCCATCGCGACTCGGGATCTGGCGACCGCGGGACCGATCTGTGGGCGGAGAACCGTCGGGTAGTCGCCACCGAGAAACGTGGCCAACCCGGTTTCGGCGACCAGATCCGAGAGGCCCCCGTCGCGTCCGACCGCCGTCCGCGCCGCGCCGAGCGGATCCTCCCGGGCGCGATCGGCGAGCGCCCCGTCGTGAAATCCCGCCGCCTCGGCGAACCGCCCGGCAGCGACGAGCAACGCCGCCGCCTCGTCCTCGTAGGCCCGCTCGAACCCGTCCGATCTCGTACAGACGGATTCGACGTCTCGACGTTCGAGCGCCTCGATGACGGTTCGACGGCACGTCGCTTCCTCCGTCAGTCGACCACCGCCGGGACATTCGTTGCTGTCGATGCTGAGTAGATCGGCGCGAAACGTCGGCTCACAGCGGCATTCGCCCTCGGACGAGAGCAAGCGAGTGAACATGGGGGGGTCTGGCCGCGGCTTCGAACTTAAACCCTCGTCCGATCGAGGCGCACTCGAATCATCGTACTGCGGCCGAGTCGAACCAGCGACAGCCGCACGCGCGCCCGTTCCGAAACGACGATCGGCGTTTCGACGTGCAACGGCGCCGTTGGCTCGATCGTCCGATTTCGCCCACGGGGCGGGAGCCACCGGAGTTCGTCGGCCCCGATTCGGATCCGCCCCGGATCGACGAACATCGGCTGCGGCGGGTCGAGCGTGACGGTCGTCGCCGGCGGCGTTTCGGACGGATCGACGGGGTCGTTTTCGGCGGCGAGTCGGCTCGCGGCCTCGTTCACCCGTTCGAGTTCGTCGAGTGCAAGCGCAGTGGCTCGGTCTCGGTCGGCGTGCTCGGCGCTCGGCAAGGCGACGCCGAACAGTGCAGATCCCAGTACCACTGCGAGGACGACGCGGATCACAGCCGCTTGCGGAGCTTCTGAATCGGCGTCGAACGCGGTCTTTCATCCTCCGCCTCCTGTTTTGAATCGGGGTTCGAACCAATCGGGCGAGTCGGCGCGACGTTTCGTTCGACGGCTTTCGCCGTCCGAAGCGCTCGGTCGGCTCGTCGCTCGATATCGTCGTTGACGGCCCTGACGGAGCCGACGTAGCCGCGGAGCGCCTGTACGGCGGCCTCCAACTCGTCGATGCGAGTCTCTAACTCCTCGATCCGATCGGTTCGCTCGAGCGGTTCGTCGGTCGAAACCGCGCGTTCGATCGCCGCCAAGCGGCGCTCTACGGATTCTCGGTCGTGACCGCGATCGTCCTGTGACACACGGTCGGGTGGTTCCCAATCGTTTATAAATATTCGGGCGGCCCTTGACCGTCAGTCGAGGCGAATCCTCCGAGACCGCTCACACGAGCGATGCGCCGTCGAAGTCGCCGCGGTCGGTATCGACGTCGAGTAACTCCAAGATCGTCGGGGCAATATCGTACAGGTCCGCATTCTCGACCTTCGCGCTCTTGTCGTCGATAAACAGACAGGCGTTCTCGAAGCTATGCATCCCGTTTCGTGGACCGATCCCGAAGACTTCGCCGCTGCCGCGGAAGCCCGCTTTGAGATCGAATCCGTCGTTCGGGATGACGACGAGGTCGGGGGCGATCTCGTCGTGTTTGCCGCGGAAGGCGTCCTCCTTTGTCACCACTCGATCCGCGACGGGTCGCCCGTCCGGCCCCTCGAACGCTTCGAGCTCTTCTTTCAGTTCGGCTCGAACCGACTCGTACTCGCTTTTTGCGACCGATCCGCGTGGTTCGCGACCTTCGAGGTTAATGTAGAATCGTCCGGGGATGAGCGAGTACGCTCGTGTATCGTCGGAGATGTCGCTGAGTTTCTCGTGGTCCTCACCGTCGAAGGAGAGCCAGCCGTTTTCGTCCAACCAGACGTTACATTTGACCTCGTGGTCGAGCGTCGTGAAGCCGTGGTCGGACGCGACGATCATCGTCGTGTCGTCGTCGAGCATCTTCCGAAGCTCGCCGAGATACCGGTCGAGCTTCGCGTAAAATTCGAGGAACTCCGCTTTGTACTCGCCGTTTTGGGCGTAATCTTTGAACAGGAAGTGGTTGACCCGGTCCGTCGTCATGAAGACGCCGAAAAAGAGGCTCCAGTCGTCCTGTTCGACGTAGTGCTTGAACGCCTCGAAGCGGGCGTCGAGCGTTCGGTGGGCGTCTTCGATGAACTTCGACTTGTCGTCTTGGTGACCGAGTTTGGCGTTCACGTCGATCTTGTAGTCGAGTTCCTCGAGCGTTTCCCGGAGTTCGTTGGGATAGGCCGCTTTTTCGACGCCCGGAGAGAGGAAGCCGCTGACCATCCGCTGGATGTCCCGATCCGGCGGGAACGTGACGGGTACGTTCATTACTGTCGCTTCCCCGCCCGCGGCGTCGACTCTCGACCACAGCCGAGTCGCCTGTACGTCCTGCCCCATAGGGACGTACGTATCGTAGCTGTCGACTTCGCGGTCCTGAAAGCCGTAGACGCCGGTTCCACCGGGATTGACGCCCGTCGTCAGCGCCGGCCAGCAGGCGCTTGATTCCGGTGGCACGATCGAATCGATCATGCCGCCGGACGCGAAGTCGTTCAGGTTTTCGAACGTTTCCTCGTTGTCGGCGACCAGTGAGTACGGTACGCCGTCGATGCCAAAAAAGGCGACCCGCGGTCCGCTCCCGCCACGAAGCCGGTCGAACAGTCCCATATCCCTGTCTGCGAGAGGAAGCTACAAGAAGTTTCGTTTCCACGGACAATCGGGACTCGGGTCGTCGACACCGGCAATCCGTGCGTGCGTCGAGTCCCCCGCACGTTCTGTCGGCCTTATCTATCGTCCGATTCGGCGCTTCGGTCCCCTTCGTCCGCCCCATCGGACCCCCCCGCCTCCGGCTCGAAGTTTTCGGGAACGACCGTCAGGTGGTGGACCCCGAACGTGTCCGTCCGTCGAGCCTGTTTACGTTTCGTCTCCATACTTCTCGATACGATCCGACGGCATAAATATCATAGCATAATCATAATGAATATACGTGCAAGTTAGATTACCTGGGGTAATATGTCACGCGCCTACGGTCGAATGGATGCCCGTTGTTCGAATTACCCCGAATTATTCGCTCCGATTACCGTTTCCGCGAACGTCCCCAACGTCGCCCCGCCTGTCTTCGCTCGCCACACACCCTTGACACCCTGCGTCGAAAGGGGGCTGTTGTCGATTCGAGTCGATCCACAACCAGACCGATCAGCCGAAGTGTTTCTCGTAGAGGTCTTGGGCGTGCTCGATCGCGTCCATCGCCGCCTGTTTGTCCTCCCAGCCCTGCGTTTCGACCTCTTTGCCCTCTTCGAGGTTCTTGTACGTCTCGAAGAACTCGGCAATCTCGTCGAGCGTCTGTTGAGGGAGGTCGTCGATGTCGTCGACGTGGTCGTATCGCGGATCCTCACTCGGCACGGCGATGACCTTGTCGTCCTGCTCGCCGTCGTCGTCCATCTTCATCAGCGCGACCGGGCGCGCTTCGATGATGCAGCCGGGGAACGTCCGGTCTTCGACCAACACGAGCACGTCGAAGGGGTCCTCGTCGTCGTAGTACGACTGCGGAATGAAGCCGTAATCCGACGGGTAATGGACGTTCGAGTGGAGCACGCGATCCAGTACGACGCCCGGAATGTCCTTGTCGTACTCGTATTTGTTTCGCTCGCCTTTGAGACACTCGACGACGGCGTAGATCTCTTCGGGAGCGTTCGGACCGGTTTCGAGGTCCTCCCACAGGTTAGCTGCGGCCATACTCGATCGGTGCGTCTGAAAGCCGCAAAGAGCTTTCGACATCCGACCGTCGTCCGGTCGCCACCGGTCAATCCAACCGGTAGGCGTCCTCCGACCCGTCTCGTCGGGTCACCGCGAACCGGGCATCCCCGCTGCCGCCCGTCGCGGCGAGCTCCCAGCGGTGCCTGTCACAGATTCCCTTCACCATCGAAAGCCGGAATCCGGGGCCGTCCTCGCCGGTTGAGAGTCCGGAGTCGAACGCGTTCGAAAAGAGGTTTCCGAAGCGGCGACGCTATCTCGTTCGAGGAGACACGATACGTGTCCATGCCGGTGTTCACCGAGGATGTCCTCTCGACCGTGATCGCAGCGCGCGGAAAAGAACCGTATGTAGTCGAACTATTAGCCGTCGCTCCCGTCGGATGCGACCTCGACGATTCGTCGGAGCGATTCGTCGATCCGACGGCGCTGTTCCTCAGAGGGCCACGCGTTTCGCGGAAAATACTCCGTCCGAAACTCCTCGCGCTCGCCGGCGGTCGCCGCCTCTATCGGCTTCGCGTAGTGGTTGCTCATGAAGTCGGCGAACGCCGCCGCCGTCGCGCCGTGAACCTCGCCGTGTCGCTCCTCGATGCGCGCGGCGATCGCCCGATTGTGCTCGTCGATCGCGTCCCAATCCGCGTCGGCTCCCGGTCCCGAGATCGATCGCTCGACCGCGCGAGTCGTGTCCGTGATCCGATCGAGCCGAACCGTGCCGTCCTCAACCCACTCGACCGGGTACAATACGAGCGTCTCGCCGGTGTCGCCCTCGCGAACCCGGGCGGTGTAGCCGTGCGCGTCGAGCAGTTCCTCACGCTCGTCTCGATACGCAGTCCGCTCGTTTTCGTCGGTCGCGCTTCGGACGCGGCGAGTGAGCGTCTCCGCGCGGGCGATCACCTCCTCGGGGAGGGGAAGTGACCCCTCGCCATCGTGATCGTCGATCAATGCCGAATCTGGTGTTGGGGTCTCGTCAACCATCGAGTGCCTCGTTCGCTAGTTCGTCCGCGCGGCCGTTTATCTCTCGCGGAACGTGATCGATCGACCATTTCTCGAACCCGTCGAGCACCTCGCGGACGCGAACCCGCTTTTCGCGCAGCGTCGGATCGTTCGCGTTCCACTCCCCGCGGACCTGCTTGATGATAAGCTGTGCGTCGCCCTTTACGACGAGCTCGTCGAAGCCGTACTCGGCGGCGACCTCGAGCGCATCGATGAGCGCCTCGTACTCCGCTTGGTTGTTCGTCGCGCGGCCGATCCGCTCCGATCCCTCGGCCACAATCCCATCGCTGGTCACGATCACCCAGCCGATTGCGGCCGGTCCCGGATTCCCGCGCGAGGCGCCGTCGAAGTAGACGTGCGCCCGGCCGCCGCCCTCCTCGATGAGCGCAACCAGTCGTGCGGGATCGGTCCCTTGCACGACGACCGACCCTTCGTAGGCGACCGCCGTGGCCCCATCGCGTTCGGCCCGCCAACGTTCGTGCTCGGTGTTACCCGGACGGATCTCCACGCCCTCGGCTTCCAGACGCTCTCGGACGCTGTCGGGATCGCACTCGATGACGGGCATGTGTTTCGCTCCCCGACGGGCCGGGTTAGGGGTTCCGGTCGCAAGCTTCGCACGCCCGAATAGCATTTTACGGTCGGCCCCGAACGTCACGCATGCGCCTCGACGAGTACGTCGACGACCTCGACCGCGACGAGTCGGTCGAACTCCGAAAGCTCGCCGAGGAGAAGTCGTACGCTGTCACGGAGTTCCTCGACGACGCCCGAACCAGATTCGACGAGACGCTCTCGGGTGAGACACTGGTCGGCTCGACCGCCCCCTCGGTGTTCGTCGGCCGATCGAGCTATCCGAACGTATCGGCGGGCCTCCTCTCTCCCGTCGGTGACGAGGACGCCGCCGCCGACTACGCGACGACCGGCGAGTGGTACCGACGCGGGTACCAAATCGAAGACGTTTTTGAACGCCGGACGGGTCTGTTGAACTCGACGCGACGCTCGAACGTCGACGTGTACGACGTGTGGGACGGGTTCGTCGGCACCCAACGCGAGGTTGCGATCGCGGATCGCCCGGTCGATATCGAGTTGGGGCTAGACGGCCGCCCGGGGTTCGCTCTCGACGGCACGCTCGAGGATATCGCCGCACCGCGCGGCCCACGTGTCGGTGCCGATAGCGCGCGCGTGACGGAGAACCCGTCGGTACCGCGGGCGATCGAGAAGACGCTCTCGGACGACGATTGGCGCGCCGAGGGAGCGATGACGTATCTCTACCGGCGCGGGTTCGACGTGTATCAGATCAACAACGTCCTGTCGGTCGGCGCGCTCGGCCAGGGTGATCACCGTCGACTCGTCCCGACTCGGTGGTCGATCACCGCCGTCGACGACACCATCGGCCAGTATCTCCGCGGGACGATCCGTAACGCGTCCTCGATCGACCAAACGCTGGTGTGGCACGCCGACTACATGGGCAACGAGTACTGGGTCGTCGCCACGCCCGGCGAGTGGGAGTTCGAACTAATCGAGCTGAAGGCGCCGGGCAGCATCTGGAACCCCGATCCGAACGGTCACCTCTACATGGCGGCCGACGGTGAGGGGTATGAGGGGCGGCGCGGCTACGTCGAGGAGACCTCCGGCGCGTACTACGCCGCTCGCCTCGGCGTCCTCGAGGCGCTTTCGGAGCTAGCTCGGCAGGCGAAGGTGTTCGTCGTCCGCCACGCGACCAACGAGTACTGGGCACCCGTCGGAGTCTGGCAGATCCGCGAGTCGATCCGCGATGCCGTCGAGAGCGAACCGGCCGTCGCAGAGAGCTTCCACGGTGCCGTCAGCGAACTCGTTCCCCGACTCCCCGTCTCGATGGCCGACCTTCGCCGAAAGTCGACGATGGTCGCGGGCATCCAAAGCGATCTCTCGGCGTTCGGCGCGGGGATCGGTGATCCCTGATATGCCCGCCCTTTTCAGCGGTCCCGAGCTGCTCGTCGTTCTCTTCTCGGTCCTCCTTGTCGCCCTTCCTGGTGCGTATCTATACATGATGGTTCGCGAACGTCGCCCGCTAGCGCGGCTCAGGCGCCGATGGCGATAGCAGTACAGCGCGGGGGAAGGGACTTAACCTACGGCGTGAAACGACCTGTAACGAGCGATGCTTCTCATCCTCTGTGTCGATCTCGACGACGACCTCGGCCGGAAGACAGCGTTCGACACGCCCGTCATCGGCCGCGATGCCGTCGAGAAGGCCGCCGTCGCGCTCGCAACTGCTGACCCCGAGGATTCGGACGTGAACGTCTGTTTTCAGGGCGTCCACCTCCACGATAGCATCGAAGACGAGTCCGTCGAGGTGGCGATCGTCACCGGAACGGTGAAATCCGACGTCTCCGCGAATCGGAAGGTCGGCGAGGAGGTCGACACCGTTCTCGCATCTCTGTCGACGGGCGAGGACGTCAAAGCCATCGTTGTCACCGACGGCGCTCAAGACGAGAGCGTGCTGCCCGTCATCCGATCGCGAGTGCCGATCGACGGCGTTCGGCGCGTCGTCGTCAGACAGGCTCAGGACCTCGAATCGATGTACTACACGTTCAAACAAGTGCTCGCGGACCCGGAAACGCGCGGGACGATCCTCATTCCGCTCGGCATCCTGCTTTTGATCTACCCGATTTCGATCCTCGCGGAGATGATCGGTCTCCCGGGCTCGTCGCTCGGCGTTATTTCGGCGCTGTTGGGGTTATACATCCTCTTTCGCGGGCTGGGTCTCGAGGACACGATCGACCGGACGCTCGAACGCGTGCGCGTCGGGCTCTTTTCGGGTCGCGTCCAGCTCATCACGTACATCGTTGCGACGGCGCTCGTTATCGTCGGCGTCGTAGGCGGGATCGAAGCGACGGAGGCGCTCGTCGAAACCGACTCCGAGCCGGTTCAGACCGTCGCGGCGTTCGTCTACGGAGCCGTCCAGTGGATCGCCGCCGCCGGCGTCGTCGCTGCACTCGGGCGGATCACCGACGAGTATCTCAGCGGTGGCTTCGAGTGGCGCTATCTCAACGCGCCGTTCTACGTCGTCGCCATCTCCATCGTTCTCCACGGGATGAGCGCCTTCTTCGCCGCGCTCCCGTTCGCCGGACTGTCGTATCTCGCGGTAACGCTGACGACCGGAACCTTCCTGGGTCTCGCGAGTACGCTCGCCTTCGCGGTCGCCGAACAGCGCTATCCGAGGGATCGTGATACCGAGCTCACGGGCTGAGATGAGCTATACGACTGCGATCCCCGAGACGCCCGAGAGGCCGAGGGACCGGTGTCGCCAGCCGTCACCGACGTTCGCGAGGAAGACGCCGTCGGCCGTGACGGCGTAGACGCCGTCGCCGCATGCGATGTCGACGATCGACCCATCGACCGGAAGTGCAACTGCCGTCCACGTCCCTCCCGAAGAGCGCGCATAGAGCGTCTCACGCGTCGCCGCGTGAGCCCGATCGCCGTCGCTCGAAACGCACGTGAAGGAGCCATCGATCGAACGCATCCAGCCGTTGGCGAGGTAGTACAATCCCTCGGCGGTCCCGGCAAGCGGCGTTCCGGCGCTCGAAACGTCCCGAACCGCTTCGAGTCCGACGTGGGTTCCATCCAATCGGTGGACGCCCGACGTTGCGGCGACCATGTCGCCGTCGATGGCCCGGACCCCGTCGATCTCCGCCACAGTCTCCCAGGCTCCGTCGTACCGTGCGACGCGTTCTCCATCGGACGCGACGAGGCTGTCGTGGTAGTCGACGGCGACCGCGGCTCCGAAGTCGGTCCCGTAGAACCCGTCATCGTCTCCGACAAACACGTCGTCCGGCGTCCCGACCGCGAGGCGTCTTCCGTCGGACGCAACCGCCGTCGTTTCGCCGCGGTGTTCGAGCGAGAACTCCCCGACGATGTCGTCAGAGACCGCGACTCGGGCGAGTCCAAACTCGGAGGCGACGAACGCAGTCGTCGCCTCGTCCCCCCCGGCGAAGACGCGCTTTTCGGTGAGACTGCTGTCCTCATCGCTCATGCTTCCTTTCGGAGTGTCGACACCGAAAGCGTTTATATTCGCTCCGCGCAATCGAATATGCGCTCGAAGGTACGCTCTCCCCATGCGAGAACGTCTCGACAGTCGGTGAACGCCGCGCCGACGAGCAGTCCATCCTCGTAGCCGAATAGCCCGAGCGTGTCCGAATCGAACAGGACGAGCGCGTAGGGGAGTTCCTCGGAAACGCTGTATAGATCGAGTCCGTCCGCGGTCACCGCCTCGCCGAATCGTTCGTAGCTGGATTCCAATCGAGTCATCGCATCGACTTCGGTGACGATAGTCGCGGTCTGCTCGTCCGCCTCGACGTTCGCGTGAATGTCGCCGAGGAACCGGGGCATCCCCGACGGCGAGAGCACTCGGAGGTGGTCGGCCCGCTCGCCGAGATTCGACAACCGATCCAAGGGCCGCTCGGGCGCGTGTCGTCCCGGAACGGCGATCCGCCCGTGTTCGAACAGCGTCGGCGGTAGCTGTTGATCGTCGGGAAGGGTCTCGATGAGTCTTCGTCCGGCGTCGAGGCGGCTAAGCCGGGCGATGTAGTCGTCGTGGCGCTGCCAGGCGAGTCGACCGAAGCCGGTCAGTGCGTACCGTCCGTTCTCCTCGGTGATGAGTCCCGCTTTCTGAAGGCGCTGTAACGACTTGTAGACGGTCGAACGCGAGACGTCGAGTCCGTCGCGGAGGTCGCGCTGGTCGCGTGGCGCATCCGCGAGCAGTTCCAACAGTGGCGCGCGCTTTCGTAGGATGTCCGCGATGGCCTCGACATCGGTGGGAGTCGGTTCCGGTGACCGCATCTTTTGCCGCTTGTGCCGCCGATGTTCTGAACGTTTCGCCTCTCGAGACGAGTCCGAAGATTCGAACACCGTTCGGTATACGAACGATGGGGTGGCGTTTAACGTAAAGTGGTCGCGCCCTCTCGGTTCATCTGCGAACCGCTGACGCTTTTGCCCTCCATCCTCCGACGGTGTGCCGTTCGCGTTCGACTCCGGATCAGGTGTCGGAATCCCTTTGATGTTCGCCGACAAGGTGCTGACATGGATGTATTCGGATCGAGCGGGGTTCGCGGCGTCGTCGGCGATGGGCTGACGGTGCCGTTCGTCGGACAGGTCGCGTCCGCCGCCGGTCGGGTTCTCGACGCCGAAACGATCGCTATCGCACGGGATACGCGCACGACTGGCCGTATGCTCGCCGATATCGCGGCCGGGAATCTGGCGTCAGCCGGCGTCTCCGTCGACCGTCTCGGGATCGTCCCCACGCCGGGTGCGCAGGCGTACGCCGAGCGCCACGGCGTTCCGGTCGTGATGATCACCGCCAGTCACAATCCCCCGGAGTACAACGGTGTCAAACTGATCGGTAGCGACGGGATCGAACTCCCCGAACGGACGCTCGAACGCATCGAGGCCGAACTGTCCGGCCCGGACGCCGCCTCTGTCGGATACGCCGACGTGGGTGCGACTCGACGAGTCGAGAGCGCACCGGACGAGTACGTTCGCGAACTCCTCGCGAGACTCGACGCCGAGGGACGACGTGACCGGATAGCCGAAGCCGACCTCACCGTCGCGCTCGATCCCGGTCACGGCGCCGGCTGTCTCACGAGCCCGCAGTTTTTCCGGAAACTGGGCTGTCGAGTCGTGACGGTCAACGCCCAGCCCGACGGTCACTTCCCCGGTCGTGACCCCGAACCGGTCGCCGGCAACCTCGACGATCTCCGACGGCTCGTGCGCGTGACCGACGTCGACGTCGGTATCGCCCACGACGGCGACGCCGACCGCGCGATCTTCGTCGACGAGAACGGTGCTCACATCGGCGGTGAAGCGTCTTTCGCCGCGCTCGCTGCCGCGGAACTCGACGCCGGTGACACCGCCGTTTCGGCCGTCAACGTCTCACAGCGAATCGTCGATATCGTCGACGATGCGGATGCCGATCTGGAACTGACGCCGATCGGGAGTACGTATCTCATCACGCGGATACGAGAGCTCCGCGGCGATCGAACCCCGATTCCGGTAGCGGGGGAGGGCAACGGTGGAATCCTCTTCCCCGAGTATCGGATCGCCCGCGACGGAGCGTACACGGCGGCTCGGTTTCTCGATCTCCTCGTCGACCGGCCCGCCAGCGAGGTCGCCGCCGCGTACGACGGCTACGTCAACGTTCGCCGAAACTTCACGTTCGACGATCCTGACGAGCGCGAGGCGATGCTGGACGCGGCAGAGACCCACGCCCGCGCGGCCGACGCCGAGTTGACGACAATCGACGGCTACCGCCTCGATTACGGCGACGCGTGGGTGCTCGTTCGACCGAGCGGAACGGAACCGCTCATCCGCCTATACGCCGAGGCGCGGGACGAACCGAGAGCAGAGACGCTACTCGACGAGATGTACGAGGCGACGGTTCAGGAGCGGGCGCGGCCGTAGGGGTTCGAGCCGTTCAGTCCGTGTGTTCGTCGAGACTGGATTCGAGAGTTTCGAGCGCCTCCCGAGCGGTTCCGAGCGCTTCTTCGACCTCGCCGCGTTCGAGTCGTTCTTGCTGTTTCTCAGTGAGCTCTTCGGCGGCGCGCGCGGCCCGACGTATCCGTTCGTATTCGTCATCGCGCGTCAGGGACCGTATCTCACGGAGCGTCGCGACCGCCGTCTCGTCGCCGAGCCGCCCGACGATTCCGACGAGCTCGTCGATCCGAAACCGGAGCCGTTCGGCCGTCTCCGGCGGCCACTCGACGTTGAGTGGCTCCGCCGACAGCCGTTCGAGGTAGGTCCGGTTCGTCGCCACGCGCCGTTTCAGCAGATCCGCGTCGTCGACGTAGTGGGTGAGCTTCGACGGGGAGTACGTCGCGTACTCGAGGAACTTCTCGATCGGATACTCCCCCGCGTCCCGGCTTCGAACGTATTCGAGTAGTTCGGCCGGTGGCGCTTCGTAATCGACGAACGGTGTGTGTGCGGCACCATCGACGAATTCGAGGAACGTTTCAGCGGTCGCCTCGCGCCGGAAGGTCTCGAAGGCCTCCGCGACTCGTGCGTTATAGGCCTCGATCGGGCCGTGGAGACGGTCGATCGGCGCGCCGAGATCAGCTTCACCCAACTCCGCGAGCCGCTCGAGCGTCCGGATCCGTTCGCGGAGCGCGCGTCGTTGCTCCCCGGCGCGCCGTTTCGCCGCCCGGTGCTTCTCGCTTGCCGATTCTAGGTCCGCCCGAAGCCCCGCGTACCGCCTCGCCGGCGCGAGCGCCTCCCGCGCGGCGTCGAAATCCCCCGATCGAAGGGATTTCGAGACGCCGCCAGTTTTGACGCAGTCGTCGGCGTCGACGAACGCGTCCCGTTCCGGAACGTCGTCGGGGATCGATTCGAGGGTTTCCGCCAGATCGTTCCGGAACTTGACGTACCCCTCGAAGTCGTCCCAGTCCGTCGCTCGCTCCTCCCAGCGATCCAGCACCGCCTCGACCGACCGGTACGCGTCGGCGACCGTCTCTAGTTCCTCCCGATCGAGCCCTTCGTCGGCCAGTTCCGAACGGAGCCGTTCGATCCGCGCTGCGGTGGCTCGGAGGTCCTCGGTGGCAGCCGCGGCGGTCGCGATCACGTCTGCGTCGTTCATCGTCGGATCACTCGTACACGTCGTCCGGATCGAACACCCGGTCGCCGACGATCTCTCCGTCGAGCGTTCGATAGAAACAGCTCTCATAGCCCGTGTGACAGGCTCCACCCTCCTGCTCGACGAGATAGAGTATCGCGTCGCCGTCGCAGTCGATTCGGATCTCCTCGATCCGCTGGACGTGGCCGCTGGATCCGCCCTTGTGCCAGAGTTCGTCGCGGCTCCGCGAGTAGTAGTGTGCCTCGTTCGTCTCGCGGCTTCGTTCGAGCGCCTCCCGTGTGACGTAGGCCAACATCAACACGTCACCGCTGTGGGTGTCCTGTGCGATCGCCGGTAACAACTCGTTCTCGTCGAAGGCGAGATCCACGCTCATTGTCGAGTAGTCGACGCTCGCTGGAATAGGCCTTTTCGTTGGGGCATCGAAGGGGTCCGCGAACACGGACCGTGAGTGTCTCGCGCTCGAATACTTCCCACGATCATATCCATTACCAAGGGGCGCGTAGTGATTCGAGTGTTATGAAACGACGTACACTGCTCTCGATGACCACCGTGATCGTCGCAGCGACCGCCGGCTGTAGCGGGAACGAGAACGACACCGATGGTGGGGGCAATGGAGGAAACGGAGGGGAAACCGGTGACGACACGGATGGTGAGTGTGAGCAAGACGTGCTCGTCGACACGACCGAGACCGTCGCGGCGGGCGACGCGTTGACATACGCGTTCGAACTGAACGAGGGATGGACGCTCGACATGATCATCGAGTCGTTGGGGGAGGGTGCGCGACCGACGGTCCACCTGGAAGACCCTGAGGGGACCCTCGTTCTCGAGGAGGGGCCTGCCGAACTGATCTACGAGCTGGTCGAGATCGGTTCGAGCGGCGAGCACACGCTTCGGATACGCAACGAAGATCTCGAAGCGAGCGGCGAGTTCGACGTACGGGTCGACCACGTCAGTCCGGCCTGTTGATCGTGGCCGTGCGACCGTCGACTCGCATCGACCGGCGGACACGCGTCTGACGAACGCTTATATGGGTGGGATCACGAATTGTGACAACGATGGGCAACAAGAACAAGACGATCTCCTTTCGGGTCAACGAAGAGGCGTTCGAGACCCTCCGAGAGATCGCGGAGGAGCGGGATATCTCCCTCTCGGCCGTGTTCCGCGACTACGTGGACACCCTCGTTGCTCACGACGGGCAGGTCCGTGTCGTCCCCGAACACGAGCTCAAGGCCGGCAGCGCCTCGGAAACCGCGTCCGCAGCCGAGAGCTTCCCTCCGAAGGTTGAGGTTCCCAAGAGTTTCGTTCGCGAACACGAACGGCTGGAGTTAGAGGCTGAACACCTCCGCGAACAGCTCGACGAGTACAAACAGTACGTGACGCGACTCAGCCAGCAGGTCGAAGAGCAAGAGGCCGAGGACATCATCCAGCTCGAAGATCTCGACGGGGACGAGAGCGAAGAAGAGCCCTTCAGACTCGGGTAAGACCCACTTTCGCTACCGCGATAGCTCCCGCTTTCGCCGTTCGATCCGCTCGCCCGCTTCTTTCTGACCGTCGACGTCCGCCAGCCGCTCGGCCGCTTCGAGCGTCCTGACGGAGTCGTCCAGGAACGAGAGTACATCGCCCGGGTATGCGTACAGCATGTAGTCATCGCCCATCACGTCGACGATGGCCTCGGGGCCGAGTCCCTGTGCCCTGAGTTCGAGCAGGTAGGCGACGAACGTCCGCTCGGGACACCCGCAGTGGGGGTGGCCCTGACAGTCACAATCGAGGAAATCCTCGGCGAATTCGAGGACCCGATCCCGTGAGGCGTCATCGAGTTTCGCGATCCCGTCGCCCGAAAAGAGGATATCGAGCGTCGCCCCGGAGAAGGCGCTCTTCGGGAAACTCGTCTCCAACTGCGAGGCGAGCTGTCGGTGATTTTTAACGTATATTTTGTCCGTTATCGCCACGTTCGAGCGTAGTCGGTCACCGTTGAAAAACCCACGGACGGCGTGTGCGCCTCTCTTGCACGCGTCTGGAAAAGACGAAACGTATATACGCCCGACTTGGCTTATGTTCAGTTGCGTGTCCGGGTTGGGGTAGTGGTATCCTCCAGCCTTGTGGTGGCTGGGACGTGGGTTCAATTCCCGCACCCGGACTGATAAATTTTCCATAATTTATGTCGGTGAGTACTGTCTCACGAAGATTTTTCTGCGAATGGTGGATTAACCGATGCGATGCATCAGTGCCCATCGTGCGAGGGTTCGTTCGAAACTAGACGGGGATTCGGTGTCCACCACAGTCGCGTACATGGAGAGCAGTTACCGAACCGGACCTGTGACTACTGCGATGCCGAGTTTCACTCGCCGTAGGAAAAACGGTACTGTTCAAAAGAGTGTCTGGATGCTTGGGACTCGTTCGAGGGAAAGAACCACCCGAACTGGAAAGGTGGCAAAGAAACGACGAAGTGTGTGATCTGTTCGGCGGAGTTCGAATATTATCCGTCTGAGAAGCGGGGATTGTACTGCAGCACGTATGTCGGGGATGAACAGTGGAGATATCGACCAGATATCGCTGGCGAAAAGCATCCCCGATAGACCGGGGACACGGGAGTTCGACTGTGACCACTGCGGTTCGACGGTCGTTCGACAATCGAAGAACCTCACCGGAGAGCACCTCCTCTGCAGCGACGACTGCCTGTACGAGTGGCTCTCGGAGACGTTCACCGGGGAGGGTCACCCAAACTGGAAGGGCGGGTCGACGCAGAACTACGGCCGAGGCTGGCAACGCGTCAGGAAGCTGGCACTCGAACGGGACGGCCACGCGTGCGTGGTCTGTGGGGCGACGAAGGCCGAACTGGGCCGCAACCTCGACGTCCACCACATCGTTCCGGTCCGCGCGTCCGTCGAGACGCCGGTGGCGACTGAGTTCGACGCGCACCACCTCGAAAACGTCGTTTGTCTCTGCCCGGCCTGTCACCGGAAGGCCGAGTTCGGGCAGCTCGAACGGGCCGAACTACCGGCCACACCGTCGTGAACGCCGAGTCCCTTTTTATATTGGCGGGCCTGCGATAAGATATGAACGCGGCCCTATTGACCGTCGGCGACGAACTTCTCGCCGGGGATACGGCGAACACGAACGCGACGTGGATCGGTGCCCGACTCGCCGAGCGCGGCGTGACGGTGAAACGCGTGCTGACCGTCCCCGACGAGACGGCGGTGATCGCCGAGGCGACGCGGCGATACAGCGACCAGTTCGACGCCGTCATCGTGACCGGCGGGCTCGGCGGGACGCCCGACGACATAACGATGGACGGCGTCGCGTCGGCGTTCGACCGCGACCTCGTCGAGAACGACCTCGCGCGTGCTGACGTGGAGCGCCACCTCGAATCGATCGCGGACGCGTATCCGGATCTCGACGTCGATATCTCCGCGGAGGCGGAGATACCCGAGGGAGCGCGACCGCTGTTGAACAACGCCGGGCTGTCGCCGGGCTGTGTCCTCGAAAACGTCTACGTTCTCCCCGGAATCCCCTCCGAGATGAAACGGATGTTCGAGGACGTCGCCGAGGAGTTCGACGGGGACGTCGACACGCGCTTTCTGTACACGCAGGAGCCGGAGGCGAACCTCATCGGACGTCTCGACGAGGTTCAACAGCGTTTCGGCGTCCGCGTCGGCTGTTACCCGGACCGAGAGGCGGGACACAACCGCCTGAAAGTCAGCGGGACGGATCCCGAGTCACTCGCCGATGCGGAGGCGTGGCTCCGAGAACGGGTCGCACTCTCTCCGTCTCCGAAGGAGTAACTCCCAAGACGTCAGGGGCCGTGGTCGTTCGTATGTCCGAGACACTACAACCAGTGATCAAACGAGCAGAATCGATCGAGTACCACACCGTCGACGCCGGTGAAGGCTTCCGAAAGAGCGTCCTCATCGGCCCCGAGGACGGCGCGCCAAACCTCGCGATCCGGCGATTCGAGTTGGAACCGGGCGCGTCCGTGCCGAAACACACGAACGAAATCGAACACGAGCAGTACGTCCTCGAAGGCCAGTACACCGTCGGAATCGACGGGGAGGAACACACCGTCTCCGCGGGCGATGCGCTCCTCATCCCGGCAGGTGCGGTCCACTGGTACCGAAACGACGGCGATTCCCCGGGTGCGTTCCTCTGTGCGGTTCCCAACGGCGATGACGCGATCGACGTTCTCGAGTAATCCCGCTTGTCCCTCGTCCACAGGTCGTCTCGAACGCCTCCGATTCGAAATTCGAACTCGGATTACGAATTCCGTATTCTTTCGCCGGGCTTATTACGATGTACGGACTTCGGTCGAACAATGCCAGACGAGGACCGTACTATTTTGCTCATCGGCAGCGGACCGATCCAGATCGGACAGGCGGCGGAGTTCGACTACTCGGGCGCGCAGGCGTGCCGAGCGCTCAGAGAGGAGGGTGCTCGGGTCGTCCTCGTCAACTCGAATCCCGCGACGATCATGACCGATCCCGAGATGGCCGACAAGGTCTACGTCGAGCCGATCACGACCGAGGCCATCGCCGAAGTCATCCGCACAGAGAACCCCGACGGCGTCATCGCCGGACTCGGCGGTCAGACGGGATTGAACGTCACCGCCGAACTCGCGGAGGAGGGCGTCTTAGAGGAGTACGACGTCGAGATCATGGGTACGCCGCTCGATACGATCTACGCCACCGAGGATCGTGATCTCTTCCGCGAGCGAATGAAGAAGATCGGCGAACCGGTCTGTAGCTCCGAGACGATCTCCTCGATGGACGAGATCGAAGACGCCGTCGAGGCCGTCGGTGGTCTCCCGGTCATCGCCCGCACCGCCTACACCCTCGGCGGTTCCGGATCCGGTGTCGTCGACGAGATGGACGAACTCAAAGAGATCGCGCGCAAGGGCTTTCAGCTCTCCCGCAACCACGAGGTACAGATCACCGAATCGATCGCCGGCTGGGTCGAACTCGAATACGAGGTAATGAGAGACGCGGACGACTCGTGTATCATCATCTGCAACATGGAGAACATCGACCCGATGGGGATTCACACCGGCGAATCCACGGTCGTCACGCCGTCGCAGATCATCCCGGACGAGGCACACCAGAAGATGCGCAACTCGGCGCTGAAGGTCATCCGCGAGTTGGGTATCGAGGGGGGCTGTAACATCCAGCACGCCTGGCGCGACGACGGCACATCGTCCGGCGAGTACCGCGTCGTCGAGGTCAATCCTCGCGTCTCCCGATCCTCCGCGCTCGCCTCGAAGGCGACCGGGTACCCGATCGCCCGCGTCACGGCGAAGGTCGCGCTGGGGAAACGCCTCCACGAAATCGAAAACGAAATCACCGGCCAGACGACCGCCGCCTTCGAACCGGCGATCGACTACGTCGTCACGAAGGTCCCCCGATGGCCGAAGGACAAGTTCTCCGATGTGGAGTTCGAACTCGGTCCGGCGATGAAGTCGACGGGCGAGGCGATGTCGATCGGCCGAACGTTCGAGGAGTCGCTTCTGAAGGCGCTTCGCTCATCCGAGTACGATCCGGCCGTCGACTGGACCGACGTGGACGACGACGAGCTCGAATCGGCGTACCTCGTGCGGCCGACGCCGGATCGCCCCTATGCGATCCTCGAGGCGTTCGACCGCGGCTACACCGTCGAGGAGATCCACGACCTGACTGGGATCTACGAGTGGTACCTCGAGCGCTTCGGTCGGATCGTCGAGGCCGCAGAGGCCGCCCGCCACGGCGAGTTCGAGCCCGCGGCCGACGCCGGCTTCACGAACCAAGAGATCGCCGCCATCGCCGGCGGGGAGTTCAACGACACGCACGCCTCTTGGCTCCCCGCGTCGGTCGTCGAGATCGAGGCCGAGGAGGGTCGCCCGGTCGAGACCGACGGTTCCGGAACCACCGTCGACGACGTAGAGGCCGGTACGTCTCCGCGGACGTACAAGCAGGTCGATACCTGCGCCGGCGAGTTTCGCGCTTCGACGCCGTACTACTATTCCGCGCGCGAACCGCCGACGGGCTGCGGCGCGAGCGAGGTACAGGTCGACCGCGACGTCGAGTCGGTCGTCGTGGTCGGAGGCGGCCCGATACGTATCGGACAGGGTGTCGAGTTCGACTACTGCGCGGTCCACGCGGTCCACGCCCTACGCGAGATCGGAATCGACGCGCACGTCGTCAACAACAACCCGGAGACGGTTTCGACGGACTACGACACCTCCGACGGCCTGTTCTTCGAGCCGATCACCGCCGAGGAAGTCGCCGATATCGTCGATGTGACCGGCGCGGACGGCGTGATGGTCCAGTTCGGGGGGCAGACCTCCGTCAACGTCGGCGAACCGCTCGAGGCGGAACTCGACCGCCGCGGTCTCGACTGTGAGATCCTCGGCACCTCCGTCGAGGCAATGGATCTCGCCGAGGACCGCGACCGGTTCAACGTCCTCATGGACGAACTCGGAATCAGCCAGCCCGAGGGCGGCACCGCAACGAGCAAGACAGAGGCGCTCGACCTTGCCCACGAGATCGGTTACCCCGTCCTCGTCCGACCGTCGTACGTTCTCGGCGGCCGCGCGATGGACGTCGTCTACTCCGACGAGGAACTCGAGGAGTACATCGAAGAGGCCGTTCGCGTCGCGCCCGACAAGCCGATCCTCGTCGACGACTTCCTCGCCGACGCCGTCGAACTCGACGTGGACGCGGTCGCGGACGGCGAGGATGTCCTGATCGGTGGTATCATGGAACACGTCGAGGCGGCCGGCGTCCACTCCGGCGATTCGGCGTGTATGATCCCACCTCGGTCGCTATCGCAGGACGTCCTCGAGCGCGTTCGTGAGGTCGCGCTCGAGATCGCGCGTGCGCTCGAAACCGAGGGACTGTTAAACGTTCAACTGGCCGTCCGCGACGGCGAGGTGTACGTTTTAGAGGCCAATCCCCGATCCTCGCGAACCGTCCCGTTCGTCTCGAAGGCGACGGGCGTGCCGATCGCGAAGCTCGCCGCGAAGGTGATGGCCGGGAACTCGCTCGCCGAGCTCCAGACCCACGAGCAGATCCCCGAACACGTATCGGTAAAGGAGGTCGTCCTGCCGTTCGACCGACTGCCTGGCTCGGATCCGCGTCTCGGCCCCGAGATGAAATCGACCGGTGAGGTGATGGGGACGGCCCGATCGTTCGGAAAAGCCTACCTGAAGGCCCAGTCGGCGACCGGGAAAGGAATCCCGACAGAGGGTACGGCGATCGTGGACCTCGGAACGCTGCGTGGGATGTCCCAAAAGAACGAGGACATCTCCGACGTGTGGGACGGCGCCGAGCGCCACTTCGATGTGCGCGAGCCGGACGCGTTCGACGATATCACCGGTGCGCTGCGCGACGGCGAGATCGACGTCATATTCTCTCGCGATCGCGACGTGCTCGAGGTCGCCGTCGAGGAGGGGATCACCTACTTTTCGACGGTGCCGAGCGCCCGGGCGACCCTCGAGGCGCTCGAAACGGTCGAGGAACCGCTCGACGTGATGGCTCTCTCCGAACGCCCGACCGAGCGCAGAAACTGGGGCAAATAGCGCCGAACACCCCATATGGGTGACCCTATTCTCCGGAGGGGTCCGTCCGTAGGGTTTAGTTCACCGACGCCGACACCCGCATATGGATATCGAAACGGTATTCCCGGAACTCGAGGTCATCGACGACGATACGCTCCGTTCGGGCGTCGTCGCGTCGTGGACGACCGCCGCGGAGGACAACGGGATCGGCGTTACCGAACTCGAGCGGTTCCCGTGGTTTCCGCCGGCCCAACACGAACTCGGGATGGCCGCTGACGACGTGCTTCTCGTCGATCACGTTCGAGACGTGACCGATTGTGCGGTCGGCCTCGCTGAGCCGCTCACGCAACGCGACTACGTCCCCAACATCGACATGGATACCGTGATCGCAGGTGCGCTCGTCCACGACGTCTCGAAGCTCTACGAGTTCGTCGGGATGGACCGAACCGAGATCGGACGACTGCTCGGGCATCCGTACTTCGGTGTGTCGGTGACGGCCCGTGCGGATCTCCCCGTCGAGATGGCGCACATCGTCCTCTCGCACACGCCGCGAACGAACGTCGAACCGGCCACGCTGGAAGCGGAACTCATCCGCCGTGCCGACGAAGCGGCGGCGACCGCGATCCACGCGAACGTACTCTCGGATCTGCGGGACACATGAGCGACGAAGATTCGTCGACGGGGGCGTTCGACGGCGGGCTGCGCTCGCCGCTTCGACTCGTCTGCTATGGGCTGATCCTCTCGGGGCTCCTAACGCTTCTCGTCGCCACTGTCAGCACCCGCCCACACGGGATCACCGCGTTCGGCCTCGGCGGGTTGGCGGTCTCGACGCTCGTCTTCGAGCGGACGCAGGGCGGCGCGATGGGTCTCTCGCTGGGGTTTTTGACCGGCTCCATCGCCGCGTGGCTGTGGCCGACGATCGGGGACGGCGGGTTCTACTTCCTCGGGGCGGTGTTGGTGACGGCCGGTGCGGTCAACGCCGTCTTGCTCCCGCCGTTCTATCGGCTGGGACAACAACTCGGTGCGGGCAGTCGTCCACCCCAGTGAGGTACTTTCAAGAGCCGTCGCAGCGAAGGCAACGGGAGAGAGATGAATATCGCAGATATCGCCACCGAGGAGTTCATCCAGGTGGACACCGACGAGCGGCTCGGAAAGGTTCGGTCCATTTTCGAGCGGGAGAACCCGAAGGGAATTGTGGTCACCGAAGACGGCGAGTACGCGGGCGTACTCACCGAACGACAGCTGCTCCAGTCGCACATCGCCGACGACGCGAAGGTGAACGTGCTCGCTCGGAGCAACGTACCGCGGGTGGATCGGGAGTCCGGAATCCGTGAGGTCGCGCGAATGCTCGTCGAGGGCGGAACGAAAGTCGCCCCCGTCTTCGAGAACGGCGAGTTATGGGGGATCATCACCGAGGACAAAATCCTCGAAGCCGTCATCGACAACCTCGACGTCCTCACAGTCGAGCAGATTTACACCGAGAACGTCGTCACCCTCAGAGATGACGACCGACTCGGCAAGGTCATCAATTATCTGCGCGAGAACGATATCTCCCGGCTCCCCGTGGTCAACGAGAACGGACGGCTGACCGGGATGGTGACGACCCACGACATCGCCGAGTTCGCCGTTCGAACGATGGAGCGACAGCACAGGGGCGATCGGTCAGGGGACACGGATCGGATGCTCGATCTCCCGGTCTACGATCTGATGAACAGCCCCGTCGAAACGATCGGTCGAGACGAGACGGTCACGGCCGCCGTCGAACGGATGTTCGAACACGACTACGCCGGCCTCGTCGTCACGCCGGACGACGAGAACGAGACGACCGTCGCAGGGATCCTCACGAAGACCGACGTACTTCGGGCACTCACCTACACCGAAGAGGAAAACATGGACGTACAGATCACGAACATCGAGCTGCTCGATACGATCTCCCGCGGCGACATTCAAGCGGCGATCGCGGACGTGGCGGACAAATATCAGGCTATGCAGGTCCAACACGCACACGTTCGGCTCACCGAACACAAAGAGCGACTCCGCGGGACGCCGCTGATCCACTGTCAGATCCGCCTCCGAACGAATCACGGGCAGGTCGCCGGTTCCGGTGAGGGATACGGTGCCGAGACCGCGTTTCACGTCGCGCTCGACAAACTCGAACGGAACGTCCTCGAACTGAAGGGGATCCGTGCGGACGAGCAGTACGAGGGGCAGCTACTCCGAAAGCTCAACGAACTGTAGCCTCGCTGATTTTCGACGAATTTCGGCAGATCAGTACTCTCTGGTCAACTGTTCGATAACGCGAGACGGCATACGCTCGCGCATCTCTTCGGGAATCGCATCCGGTGCCGTCGGTGGTGCCGCAGGGTCCAGATCGAACGCTGGTCCGAAAAGTCTCAGCGCCGTGTGTATCGTCGACCAATCGTCCTTTTCGGCGGCGTCGCGGAGACTCTGGGTCGGCGCCGACAGGAGCTGTCCCACGAGCGCATCGGCCATCGACTCGAGAATCTCGCGCTCGGTTTCCGAAACGCCATCATCGGATTCGCTCTCCAGTCGCGCGATGGCGGTCCGAAGCTCCCTCGATTTGATCCGTTCGGCGCCCTCGTACATCGCGCCGATAACCTGGTCGGCGCGCTTTCGCTTGTACTGACTCAAGAGGTGATCGAGTTCGTCGTCGATCATCGATTCGACGGCTTCGGCAGCCGCCTGTCGCTTCAATTTGGTCCCATCGGTGACAGTCTCTATCGCGTCGAGATCGTACACCGAGACGTGCTCCAGCGACTCGACATCCGGCGCGACGTCGCGTGGCTGTGCGATGTCGATGACACACGTCTCGCCGACGGTTTCGAGGTCCTCTACACCGACGACGTGCTCTGGGCTTCCCGTCGCCGAAACGACGAGGTCGGCGTCGGCCGCCGCGACCGAGAGCGCGTCCAACCCGACCGTCGAGGTGTCGGTTTCGAGCCGATTTGCGAGGCGTTCGGCTCGCGAGCGGGTTCGATTCGCGACGACGAGCCGGGAGACCGACTCGTCGAGGGCTTTCGCCGCGAGTGTCGCCATCTCGCCGGCTCCGATGACGAGCGCCGTCGCCGCATCCAATCCGTGCTGTGATTCGGCGAACTGGACCGCCGCGGAGCCGAGCGAGAGCGCACCCTCGTTGATCGCCGTCTCGCTTCGCGCCCGTTCGCCGACGTGGAGGGCCTTCAAGATCGCGTCGTCGAGCGTCGAACCGATCGCCCCGACGCCGCGAGCGGTCTCGTATGCCTCGCGGATCTGGCCGATGATCTGATCTTCGCCCAACACGAGCGATTCGAGGCCGCAGGCCACCGACATCAGGTGTCTGAGGCTCGCCTCGTGGTCGAGCGTTCTGGCGACACTCGAATCGACGTCGCCCAGGTACGTCGAGAGCGCCTGCTGTCCCACCGACGCGGTTTCGGCGACGACGTACGCCTCCGCGCGATTACACGTCTGGAGAACGAACGCTTCCGTGACGCCGGGTTCGTCGAGCAGTGCCCTGATGACTTCCTGCTCGGGATCGGCGGCTACGGCCTCGATCCGCTCGACGCTCGCGTGGCTGTGCGAAACGCTGACGCCGGCAACGACTTTGGTTTCTGGTCCCGTGGTCACGACTTCTCACCCAACGCCGAATCGACGACGGCGTCTACTGTTTGGCGGGGGTTAGAGGTACCCGTACCTAAATCCTTCCAAACCCGTGAAGATCGCACGACCGTTCGAACGGCGTGTCGGCGACGCGTCGGATCGACGCCGCGGGCTTTCAGTTCCTCGCGAACGTCCGCCGTTATCTCGGCGAGTTCACCCGCGCCTTCGATCTCGCGTTCGATTCGTCGTCTGAGTTCCGCCGACAGCGCGGGACTCGCGCCGCCGGTCGAGATAGCGACGGACACCTCACCGTCGCGAACCGTCGCCGGAACGACGACGCCGCCCGGACCGCGATCCCCAGAGTGATCGGCGCGGTTTATGAGTACGCCTCGGGTTCGGGCCTCGCGCTCGATGGCCGCGTTCACCGATCGGGCGTTCGTTGCGGCGATTGCCAACGCCGGAGTCGTCCGTTCGAACCACTGCTCGACGTCCTCCTCCTCGGGCTTCGCGCGCACGAGTTCCGCATCGCCGTAGTCGTCCTCGGTGAACTCGGGGCTCACGACGACGACGCGCGCTTCCCGCACGAACCGCCGGGACTTTCGAGCGCCGACCGGCCCGCCGCCGAACACCAACACCGTCCGGTCGGTGAAGTCGTGATACAGCGGAATCATTCGCGCGTGTTGGCGTCGGCTCGCTCGTCCAGCCGAATGCCCGTCTTTTTTAGAATTCGCGTCGAGAACAGCGAGTCCCAGTCGTCCTCACCGACGTCCCAGTAGTCGTCCATGGTCGATTTGACCTGCCCGATCCGTCGTTCGCTCTCGGCCTCGCTTCGGCCGTGTGTCATCGCAAAGAAGTTGTACGGCCAGACGCCCTCGTGTCGGGGGCGCTCGTAGCAGTGGGTGACGAACTCCAAGCTGGCGATTTCGGGGCCGACGGTGTCGAGCACGTTGTCGGGGACGTTCCAGACGGTCATCCCGTTCTCCGTGTACCCGAGCGCGTAGTGATTCGGGACGACGCCGACGCGGCGGACCTTTCCCTCCGCGTCGAACCGTTTTATCGCCCTGACGACCCACTCGGCCTCGACGTCGAGCGCCTCGGCAACGTCGGCGTACGGGGTTTCGGTCACCGGAAGTCCACCCTGTATCTCGACGACGAGATCGCGTTCCTCGGGCGTCAGAGTCCCCCGACCTGTCGGTTCGACTTCGGGGCCGAGATCCGAGCAGTCGACGTCGCCCTCGGGGATCGGTCCGTCGAGGAGGAATTTCGCCTCGACGCGAAACTCCTGTCTTTTCGGTAGGTTGTAGGTCCGCTGTCCGGTTTCGGTCTCTATGGCGTCGAGCACTCGATCGACGGACTCGGGATCCGCGACCGAGACTACGAACCACATGTTGAGATGCGGGTGCTCGCGCTCGTAGTTGTGCGCGACCTCGCGGTGGGCGTTCACCGCCTCGGCGATATCTTCGAAGCGCTCCTCCGGGGCGTGCATGGCAACGAGCGTCGCAGCACCCCCTATCTCGGCGGCGTTTATCAGCGCGCCGAAACGCGTCAGGACGCCGTCGTCGTCGAGCGTTCGGATACGTTCGAGCAGTTCGTCCGCAGTGATCTCCACGCCGCGTTCTCGAAGGGCTGCCGCGGCCGGTTCGAAGGGACGCTCGACGACCGGAAAGCCGCCTTGATAGGCGTTGATGATCGCGCGGTCGATGCGGTCCAACCGGGCGGTTTCACTCATTGGTGGTCTAAGGGGCGTCCCGGAAATAAGCCCCTCGCTCGGTCCCGCGTGGATGGACGTGCCCCCTCGAGTCGACACATCGGCCGAGACGACGGCCGGCACGAACTTCGCCCTGAAGAAGCTATTTACGAGTTCCGGCCCAATTCGAACCGAAGATGGAGCTTTTGGACACCGCCGTCGTTCCGGAGCATGCCCACGAAATCAAACGGGAGGCACGGGAGTTCGCGGCCGAGCACATCGCCCCCAACGCCGCGGAGTACTACGAGTCCGGCGAATACCCCTGGGAGATCCTCGAAGCGGGAATGGATGCCGATCTCATCGCCCAGGACATCGGCGAGGAGTACGGTGGGCGCGGACTCGATCTCTACGAGATCCTCGCGCTCGCCGAGGAGTTCTACCGGGCCGACGCGGGGATCGCGCTCACGCTTCAACTCGCGAGTTTCGGGACGGCGATCGTCGAGGAGTACGGCGACGAAGAGCAAAAGGAGACGTACCTCCGACCCGTCGCCGAGAACGAACAGATCTCCGGACTCGCGGTGTCGGAACCCGACACCGGCTCCGATCTCGCGGGAATGGAGACGACTGCAAAAAAAGACGGCGACGAGTGGGTGTTGAACGGCGAGAAGTACTGGATCGGCAACGGCGTCGAGGCCGATTGGGTCACCCTCTACGCGAAGACGGGTGATGACTCGGACAACCGATACGGCAACTACTCGATGTTCATCGTTCCGACGGACGCCGACGGGTACGACGCCGAGCACATCCCCGAGAAGATGGGCTTTCGGGCCTCGAAACAGGCGCACATCGAGTTGAACGACGCGCGAATCCCCGAGGAGAATCTCGTCGGCGTCGAGGGTGCCGGCTTCTACATGGTCGCGGAGTTTTTCAACCACGGCCGAATCATCGTCGGCGGCCACGGCCTCGGCCTCGCCGCCGCGGCGATCGAGGAGGCCGCCGACTTCGTCCACGGTCGATCGGCGTTCGGCCGCCACGTAAGCGAGTTTCAGGCGGTCCAGCACGACCTCGCGGACATGGTCACCGAGTTTCAGGCCGCCCGAACGCTCAACTGGCAGGCGGCCGATCGGGTCGTCGACAACGACGACGCCGGCCACTGGGCCGCGATGGCGAAGGTCAAATCCACCGAGACGGCGACGAAGTGCGCCGAGCGCGGGATGCAACTGCACGGGGGCCGGTCTGTCCTCACTGAAAACCGCATCGCACGCGTCTATCGCGACGTGCGAATCCCGGTGATCTACGAGGGGGCAAACGAGATCCAGCGAAACCTGATCTACGGACAGGCGCAGTGGTAGGGTTCCGTTAGAGGTCGCCGATCAGTGCGACTCGATGAGCCCGTACGTCGATTCGAGGTGGTCGATGATCCAATCGACCGTGGAGGGATCGTAGGTCCAAAAGCCGTAGAACGAGCGGGATTCCCGTTCCTCCGCCAAGAGGGCGCACTTGTTGACGTCGATGCCCGCCCCATCGTAGGCGACGAACCACGTCCGTTCTATCTCGTCGCTCCGTTCGACGTGGATCGTGAGATCGGTGTCGTGATCGGGGACGTCCGCATCGGGGGCGGCGTAGGCGTGTACGTCGAGGTCGCGTTTTTCGGCCAACTGCTCGTAGATATCCATCTGTCCGGCCAGGATCGAGAGCCTCTGGAACCCCGAGTGGATCGACCCCTTCCCGATTCGCCAGGCGCGGTCTTCAATCTCCCGCGAGGCGGCAACCATCTGTTCGATGTCGTAGGAGGTGAACATCGTCTCGTCCAGGTGATCGAGGATCGGCCGATACGCGTCCCCTTCGAACCCCGGTTCCGTCTTTCGGCCAGCGGTGTGGGCGGCCGGATCGGCCCTCGTCTCGATCTCTGGATCGAGGATCGTGTCGATCGCGGCAGCGGTGACGAACTCGTCGCCGTCCGCGAGGACGGTGAACGCCTCGGGTTTACCGCTCGGTGTGTGCTCCCCGAAGACGGAGAGGTTTCGGTCGTGAAACTGCTCGCGGAGGGTCGTGATCGTCTCCTCCTCGGCGTTGAAGACCGTCAACGTCTTTTCGTGGTCTGCGACCCCCGCGATGAGCTCGATGAGAGACATTCCCTTCAATCGAATCCATGACATTCGGAGTAATAAGCCTGTGCCCTGGGTCAAGCGCGAAATTTTGTGAAACAAAACGTCGGTTATTTGAAGCAGTACGGTGTTAACCCCTCGCGCTTCAGCGCGGTGAGACAGCGCCCGCACGAGGTTTATAATGGGTTCCCCGTCCTACGGGACGCCGACCGAGGCGGACTCCCCGCCCATCCCAGTGGGACAGTGTCGGGATTCGCCCGTTCATCGTGGAAGACATTTCTTCCTCGTGATGAACGTGGTTTGTTCACCAATCGTCGGATTCTCTCCCGCGATAAACGGCGCGATTCCCTCCTTGCAGAGAGATGGTAAGCCGTAATTCGCCAAACCCAGCAAGCCCCCGCTTGCGGGAAACCTCGCCGTCGTCGGGCTCTGCGGACTGCCAGAGGAATCTTCGATCCCCCTCCGTTCACCGCGGGGAGGACATCACCGCGGCCGATCGGCTTCGCATCCGGTACGCTCGAACGCGCCGCACGTTCGCAAACGAGCTGCCAAGACGAACGGATCTCCTCACGGTAACGGATTTGTTCATCCGCGGACACGAGGCTCGACCCCCGTCCTCGAGTGTGTCGGGCTCCGGCGACGAACGGAGCTATCGAGATCCGCCGGGATGCCGTCCCCGGGGGTATGAGGTGGGAGACCTGGGGGCGATCAGTGTGATCGCGGAACTCCGCCGTGCCAACTGATACGTCCATCGGTCAGTCAGCACGAACCGGCGAAACCCGGGGGGAGCATTGTGATTAATATACCTATATCATAATTAATGCATGCTAATGTGTAGCAAATGCTTTTATTATCGGCGTCCGAACCTCCAGTAACGCGCCCACGGGCGCAGTGATATCCAATGACAGACGAACTTATCTGGCGAATCGCGGGGGGTTCCGGCGACGGGATCGACTCGACGAGCCAGAACTTCGCGAAAGCGTTGATGCGATCGGGACTCGACGTATTTACGCACAGACATTATCCGTCCCGTATCCGCGGCGGCCACACCTACGTCGAGGTGCGGGCAGCACCGGACCCGGTGAAATCCCGCGGTGACGGCTACAACTTCCTGCTGGCGCTCGGCGACTCGTTCGCGAGAAATCCGAAGGAGGACGCGATCTACGGCAACGAGGAACTGAAGCCGATAGTCGAGAACCTCGATGAACTCCGCGAGGGCGGCATCATCGTCTACGACGAGGGGCTCATCGATATCGACGAGGTTCCCGAATTCGAGGCGCGAGTCGAGAAGAACAACTGGCACGTGTATCCGCTCGACCTCCGAAGTCTCGCCCGCGAGAAGGGTCGAGAGGTCATGCGGAACACCGCCGGCGTCGGCGCGACCGCGGCGCTTCTCGATTACGAGCTCGAACACATCGAGGATCTGATGGCCGACGCGATGTCCGGCGAAATATTGGAGACAAACCTCGACATCCTTCAGATCGCCTACGACGAGGTCAAAGAGAAGGAGTTCACCCACGATCTCCGGATGCCGACAGGCGAGCACGAGGAGGATCAGGTGCTCCTCTCGGGTAGTAACGCCATCGCCTTCGGTGCGCTCGATTCGGGCTGTCGGTTCATCGCTGGCTACCCGATGACGCCGTGGACCGAAGTGTACACGCTCATGAGCCAGTACCTCCCCGAGGTCGGCGGCATCTCCGAGCAGGTCGAAGACGAGATCGCCGCGGCAGCGCTCGCCCTCGGCGCGTCGCACGCCGGCGTCAAGGCTATGTCGGGCAGCAGCGGCGGCGGGTTCGCCCTGATGAGCGAACCCCTCGGCCTCGCGGAGATGACCGAAACGCCGGTCGTCCTCCTCGAGGCGACCCGCGCCGGCCCCTCGACCGGGATGCCGACCAAACCCGAACAGAGCGACCTCGAACACGTCCTGTACACGAGTCAGGGCGACTCGTGTCGGGTCGTCTTCGCACCGGGGAACGTCGAGGAGGCCTACGAACAGACCCGCGCGGCCTTCGAGATCGCCTACGACTACCAGCTCCCGGCGATCGTGCTGTACGATCAGAAGATCGGTGGCGAGTTGCGGAACGTCGACGAGTCCTTCTTCGACCGCGAACCGGATCCGAGCCTCGGCGCGACGCTCACCGAGGAGGAGATCGCCGAGGCGGCCCACCACACTTCCGGGAAGTTCAGCCGCTACCAGCACAACCCCGGCAACGAGCGTGGCGTTTCACCGCGGTCGATCCCCGGTCAGAAGGACGGTCGCTTCCTCGCGACCGGCAACGAGCACAACGAGCAGGGTCACATCAGCGAGGACCCCGGAAACCGAGTCGCCCAACTCGAACGGCGACTCGGCAAGCTCGACTCCATCCGCGGCGATCTCGACGCGGACGAGTCGAGCCACCAGACCTATCGCGGTCCGGAGGACGCCGACTACGGCATCATTACGTTCGGGAGCCAGCAGGGCACCGTCGAGGAGGCTGTCGACCGACTCAACGACGGGGGCCACAGCGTCCGCTCGATGGGCGTCTCCGATCTGATGCCGTTGGCCGAGGAGGAGCTGACGGAGTTCCTCTCGTCGGTCGACGAGGCGCTCGTCGTCGAGATGACCGCGAGCGCCCAGTTCCGCGGTCTCATTCAAAAGGAACTCGGCCGGTTCGGCCCGAAGCTGCACAGCCTTCTGAAGTACAACGGCAACCCGTTCGAGCCCAGCGAGATCGTCGACGGGTTCGAAACGATTATCGAGGGAGACGAGCCCGCACCGACGACGAAGTTCGTCCCCGCGGCAGGTGACTAATCATGAGTGCGTTCAATGCGATAGGAGAGAAACGGGAGGTACAGAGAGACGACTTTACACCCGGCATCGAGCCGCAGGCGACGTGGTGTCCCGGGTGTGGCGACTTCAGTGTCCTCAAAGCGTTGAAGGGCGCGATGACCGAACTCGGGAAGAATCCCGATGAGGTGCTGTTGGTCACCGGAATCGGCTGTTCGGGCAAGCTAAACAGCTACTTCGAGAGTTACGGCTTCCACACGCTACACGGCCGGTCGCTGCCGGTCGCTCGGGCGGCGAAGCTCGCCAATCCGGACCTCGAGGTCGTCGCCGCGGGCGGCGACGGTGACGGCTACGGAATCGGCGGCAACCACTTTACCCACACGGCCCGGGAGAACCACGATATGACTTATATCGTGTTCAACAACGAGATCTTCGGGCTAACCAAGGGGCAGACGTCGCCGACGAGCCCAAAGGGCCACAAATCGAAGACACAGCCGCACGGGTCGGCGAAAGACCCCGTCCGGCCGCTGTCGATGTCGCTCACCTCGGGTGCCTCCTACGTCGCCCGGACGGCCGCGGTCAACCCGAACCAGGCCCAGGAGATCCTCCTCGAGGCGATAAAGCACGACGGATTCGCCCACATCGACTTCCTCACCCAGTGTCCGACCTGGAACAAGGACGCAAAGCAGTACGTCCCCTACATCGACATTCAGGAGAACGAGGAGTACGACTTCGACGTGACGGACCGCATCGAGGCCTCGGAGATGATGTACGAGACCGAGTCCGCACTCCACGAAGGGAAGGTGCTGACCGGCCGGTACTACCGCGACGACGATCGTATCTCCTACGGAGAGGAGAAACGTGCCCTCGGCGACATGCCCGAGGAACCGCTCGCCGAACGGTACCACGACGACAGCTACGAGTGGGAGCGCAGCTACGACATGCTGGACGCTCACAAGTGACATCCCCCTCGCCGTAAACGGCGAGGCTTCCCGCGCCGCAGGTGGGATATTCGCCGGTCTACGACACGACCTGTTCTCGCGGGGCGAACGCCCCACTTGAAGCGAACGCATGTACCGGGGGCTGTGCCACACAGCCGGTACTGCTTTGAGGCGGCGTCTCCGAGCGAGTCGAGGCCATCGCTGACCCGTTGCTGGTTCTGGATTGAACCAACGTAGGTGCGAGTGACCTCAATTGCGATACGTAGACCGTGTAAACAAACCTGGTTAATGATCCGGATTAGCGCGGAATATCCGGACCGAGTGCCGTCGGTGGACTGTGGAGGAGTTGTCGGATTCACGCCCGCCGTGAACGGCGGGGTTCTCTCCCCGTAGAGAGATATAGACCACGCATCTACCGCCGCAGGTCGTTCATGTGGTCGATCCGCTGTTGAACCAGCTCTGGCTTCCCGATGTCGTGGCGGACGCGCAGGCCGTCCGTCCCCGTCCGCTCGAAGGCGTCTTCGACTATCGCTTCGGCCTCGGCGATCGAGTCGGCCATCCCGACGACGGCGAACGATCGGGAGGTGGTGGTATAGATCCCGTCGTCACGGGCGTCGACGCTCGCGTAAAACAGTTCGGCCTCGCCCGCGCTCTCGGCGTCGATCGCCACCTTCGCGCCAGCCACCGGATCGGTCGGGTAGCCCTCGGGGACGGCGTACTTGCAGACCGTCGCCTTCGGTTCGAATTCGAGTTCGGGAAGCGATTCGCCCTCCCGTCCCGCGACGAGCAGGTCGACGAAATCCGTTTGCAGGACGGGCAGGGTGTTCATCGCCTCGGGATCGCCGAAGCGGGCGTTGAACTCGACGACCTTCGGCCCCTCCGTCGTCAGCATGAACTGACCGTAGAGAATCCCCTTATATTCGGGCATCGCCCCGACGACGGCGGCGATGATCTCGACCGCGGCGTCGTAGTCGGCCTCGGTCATGAAGGGTAGGTTGGGCGTCGAACCGCTGTACGAACCCATCCCGCCGGTGTTCGGGCCTCCATCGCCCTCGAAGGCCCGCTTGTGATCCTGCACGGCCGGGGAGACGCGGTACTCGCCGTCGGCGACGAACGCTTGGATGGTAAACTCCTCGCCGATCAACCGCTCCTCGAGGACGAACGACTCGTACTCGCTGTCGAGGACGAACTCGATCCCCTCGGCGTCGGTGATCTGGTCGCCGATGACCCGTACGCCTTTGCCGCCGGTCAGCCCGCGCGGTTTGATCGCCAGATCGCCGTCGTACTCGCGGATGTACTCGGCGGCGGCCTCGCCGCTCTCGAACGTCGCGAAATCCGGACAGCCGGGAACCCCGTGTTCGGCCATGAACTCCCGCTGGAACGCCTTGTCCGTCTCGATCTTTGCTTCCGCCTCACGCGGGCCGAACGCGTAGATTCCGGCGTCGTCGAGCGCGTCCGCCACGCCCGCATTGAGCGCCGACTCGGGCCCGATCGCCGCGAGCGTCGCCCCGATTGACTCAGCGTACTCGACGATCGCCGAACCGTCCGTCTCGTCGATCGTTTCGTAGCCGGCCGCGATCCCCGTGATTCCGGGATTTCGGTTCGATGCGCACGCGTACAATTCGCCGTTCGTGGAGGTTGCGACCGCACGGGCGATGGCGTGTTCGCGCCCGCCGCCGCCGACGAGGAGCACCGTCTCTGTCATATCCGCAAACGGTTCACGGAGAAGCCTAAACGTTGCCCTTGCGACCCCCTACTGTATCCACGAATGTGTATATCATGAGCCGAGCCGCCGTCTCCGTCGGCCACCGTGACACCGCTTTGCACACCACAATACGTATGTCGCTCATACCAGTGTGGTAGGATATGTCGACTGTCCCTGACCTCGAGGCTTACCGGTTTTACGAGCGCGAGTGGAGCGAGTACGACGACCTGCTCGATTCGTTCGAGTGGGAGGTCCCCGAGCGCTTCAACATGGCGTCGTACATCTGCGATCGGTGGTGTGCGGACGGCGATCGGACGGCGCTCATCGCCGACGACGGGGACGGTGGCGGCGACACCTATTCGTTCGAACGCCTCCGCGAGGAGGCGGACGCGACGGCGGCGTTCCTCGAAGAACGCGGCGTCACGCGCGGCGACCGCGTCGGAATCAACGCCCGTCAGCGCCCCGAGACGGTCGTCGCACACGTCGCCTGCTGGAAACTCGGGGCCGTCTCCGTCCCGTTGAGCACGCTCTTTGGAACTGACGCGCTCTCGTATCGGCTCGACGACTCCGGGTCGGTCGCCTGTTTCGTCGACGACTCGAACGTCGAGACGCTCCGGGAGGTTCGAGACGGCGTCCCCTCGTTGGAGACGGTCGTCGCGATCGGTGACATCGAGCCGACGGACGACGAAACGGCGTTCGATGCGGTTCGGTCGCGGGACGCGTCGGGGGTCGAAACCGCCGACACTGCCGCCGAGGACGACGCTATCATCATCTACACCTCGGGGACGACCGGCGATCCGAAGGGCGTTCGCCACGCCCACCGCGTCCTGCTCGGTGATCTGCCGCTTTTCATCACGAGCTTCTGTAACCTCGAGTTGAACGACGACGACGTGTTCTGGACGCCCTCCGAGTGGGCTTGGGTGGCGACGCTCTTCGACGTCGTCTTCCCCGGGCTCTACTACGGCCGGCCGGTAGTCGCCCACACGGCCGACGAGGGGTTCGACCCCGAGACGGCGATGAACGTCTTGGAACGACACGACGTGACGAACTTCTTCGCGCCGCCGACGGCGCTCCGTATGATGGAGCAACTCGACGCACCGGACCGGTGGGACGTCTCGAGCGTCCGTTGTATCCCGAGCGGCGGCGAATCGCTCGGCGACACGATCGTCCAGTGGGCCGAGTCGACGTTCGACGGGGCGGCCGTTCACGAGGCGTACGGCCAGACCGAAGCCAACATGACCGTCGGCGACTGCACCACACTCCTGGACTCGAAGGACGGTAAGATCGGCCCGGTCGGGCCGGGACACGACGTCGCGATCGTCGACGCCGAAACCGCAGAGCCGACCGTCGAGCCCGGCAAGACGGGCGAGATCGCCGTCAGATACGAGGGCAATCCGGTCTGTTTCAAGCAGTACTGGAACAAACCCGAGGCGACGGCGGCAAAGGTGCAAAACGGCTGGCTTCTGACCGAGGACCTCGGCCGGATGGACGAGGACGGCTTCGTCGAGTTCGTCTCCCGAAAGGACACCGTCATCATCTCGGCGGGCTACCGGATCGGCCCCGTCGAGATCGAGGAGGCGCTGTCGGCGCACGAGGCCGTCGCCGACGCGGGCGTCATCGGTATCCCCGACGACGAGCGCGGTGAGGTGCCGAAGGCGTTCGTCACGCTCGCGGCCGGCTACGTGCCGTCGACGGATCTCGCCGATGGGCTCCGGAAAGACGTCAGAGAGCGGCTCGCAGCCTACGAGTACCCCCGCGAGATCGAGTTCGTCGACGAACTCCCGAAGACGAGTTCCGGGAAGATACGGCGCGCATCGCTCGAAGAGCGCGAAGGGTCGGTCGAGTAACGTCGCCGCAGCGTCACCGCCGGCGATGTGAGAGGATTTAATGCCACTGCCGGAGCAGATTCGGGCATGTTCGAAGCGGAGACCGTCTGGGAGTTTAGCATGGCCGACCGCGTCAAGTTCGGGACCGGCGCGATCCACGAACTCGCCGCGGAACTAATCGATCTCGACTGCTCGGCCGCGATGGTCGTCACGGACGAGGGCGTGCTCGCCGCGGGGATCGCCGACGAAGTCATCGCCGCGTTACCCGACGACGCCGAGCACGCCGTCTTCTCGGACGTCGAACCCGACCCGTCCATCGACGTCTACGAGGCCGCCGCCGAGTTCGCGAGCGAGTTCGATCCCGACATCATCGTCGGCGTCGGCGGCGGTAGTTCCCTCGATGTGGCCAAGACGACCGGCATCGTTCACGAACACGGCGGCGACATCCTCGATTACGTCGCGCCGCCGACGGGCGGGGGCAAGCCGATTCCGGGGCCCGGCGTCCCGACGATCGCAGTTCCAACCACCTCCGGGACCGGCTCGGAGACCTCGCCCGTCTCCGTCATCTCCCTGCCCGACAAGAAACTGAAGGTCGGCATCTCAAGCCGTCACCAGTATCCGAACCTCGCGGTCGTCGACCCGGCGCTCACCGTCTCGCTTCCGCCGGGACCGACGGCGGCCTCCGGTATGGACGCGCTGACGCACGCCATTGAGGCGTTCACGACCCGTCGCTACGACGCCAAACCGCGTCCCGACTCGCCCGCTGAACGCCCCGACTACGACGGTCGGAACCCGTTCACCGACCAGCTCGCACGAAAGGCGATCGATCTGATCAGCGACAACCTGCGCCGTGCGGTCAACAACGGCGAGGACCTCGAGGCTCGACGCAACATGGCGCTCGCGAGCATGCTCGCCGGGATCGCCTTCACCAACGCCGGCGTCGGCGCGACCCACGCCATCGCGTACCCGGTCGCGGGCGAGTACCACACCCCGCACGGCGAAACGGTCGCCGCGCTGTTGCCCGAGGTCATGCGCTTTAACGCCTCGAGCGCGTTCGAGCGCTACGGCGAGATCGCGGAACTCATGGGCGAGAACGTAGACGGCCTAAGCCGAGATGAGCGGGCGGATACGGCGGCCGAAGCCGTCGGGAAGCTCTCGGCCGACGTGGGTATTCCGCAGGGGCTCGAAGCGTTCGGCGTCGACGACGACGCGATCGAGCAGCTCGCGACCGACACCATGGAAATTCAGCGTATCCTCGTCGGTAATCCGCGTCGGGTCGAACAGTCCGACGTCGAGGGCATCCTCCGACGGTCGCTCTGAACGCCGCGGACGCGGTTAAATCGTTTCCTCGAAGTCGTATCCGAGGCCCATCGTCCAAAAGAGGCCGTACTCCCCGTCCCGCTCGACCTCGCAGACGCCGTTCGCGGACTGGGACGCCTCGATGTCTCCCCGCCAGTCAACGGTGTAGAGACCGGTTTCCTCGAGGACGGACGTCGTGTCGATCGATCCGCCGCGCACGGGGAACCGACCCGATGGCGGCGTTCCGAGGCCGACCGACGCTTCACCGTTCGACGCGCTCGGCGTCGCGGCGTCGGTGAGAATCCCGTTTCGGAGACGAACACCCGTCGAAATCCTCGTCAGGTTCACATCCCTGACCAGGCGACCGTCGGTCGGATCGGCTGCGACCCACAGCCAGTACCGATAGCGGCCGTCCCCGAGATCGTACCGGGTGAGACACGAATCGCCGATCAGGACAGGGGCTTCGGGATCGACGGTTTCCGGAACGAGGCTGAACTCGCTGTTGGTCGGATTCCCGGGCGTCTCACGCGTGATCGCGTACCGCTGGACGTACGCGACGTCGAACGACTCGGGGCGTTCGGCTTCGAGCCCCCAGACGCCGCTGTCGTCGTATCTGTCGGTCATCCGTTCGACGTAGTTCTCGAACGATTGGATATCGAGCGCCACGTCCTCGTCGTCTGGCGAAAGCGTCCACGTGTTGGTGTCGGTCGACCGCGTTTCCCGTCGGGTCACGCGCTCTTCGATACAGCCGGCAACACCTGCAGTTGCGAGCAATGCACCGCTCGCACGGAGCAGATCCCGTCGCGATCGTTCCATGTGCGTTCGGAAACGTCCACGGCCCAAATAACGTACCGTTGTGATCACGGTCCGCCGAGCGTCTGCGATGAAGCGACCGTCCTCTCGAAAGCCGCGCTGTTTAGTATCCGGAGGTCCTGGGTTCGGTATGCAAAACCGCCTCGACGAGGCCGCCTCGCCGTATCTCCGCCAACACGCCGAGAATCCAGTTGCGTGGCAGCCGTGGGACGATGAGGCGCTCGGACTCGCCACGGAACGAGACGTCCCGATCTTTCTGTCGATCGGCTACGCCGCCTGCCACTGGTGTCACGTCATGGCCGAGGAGAGCTTCGAGGATCCGGCCATCGCCAAACGACTCAACGAGAACTTCGTTCCTATAAAGGTCGACCGCGAGGAGCGTCCCGACGTCGATACGCTCTACATGAACGTCTGTCAGATGGTTCGCGGATCGGGGGGATGGCCCCTCTCGGTGTGGCTCACTCCCGAGCGAAAGCCGTTCCACGTCGGGACGTACTTCCCGCCGGAACCGACGAGTAACATGCCGAGTTTCGGCTCCGTTCTCGACGACATCGCCACTGCGTGGAACGACCCCGAGCGAAGACCGCAACTCGAAGCCCAAGCCGACCAATGGGCTACCTCGGCGCGCAACGAACTCGAGGGGACGCCCGACGCCGTCGGCGACGCGCCCGACGAGGGATTCCTCGACACCGCGGCGAACGCCGCCGTCAGCGGCGCGGATAGACAACACGGTGGCTGGGGTCGCGGCCAGAAGTTCCCCCACGCGGGTCGGATCCACCTCCTGTTTCGAGCCTACGATCGGACCGACCGGGAGACGTACCTCGACGTCGGGGTCGAAACGCTCGACGCGATGGCGTCGGGCGGACTCTACGACCACGTCGGCGGCGGCTTTCACCGCTACTGCGTCGACCGCGAGTGGACCGTACCGCACTTCGAGAAGATGCTCTACGACAACGCGGAGATCCCGCGTGCGTTCCTCGCCGGCTATCAACTGACCGGCGAGGAGCGATACGCAGAGATCGCCCGCGAGACGTTCGAATTCGTCGAGCGCGAACTCACCCACTCCGAGGGCGGCTTCTACTCGACGCTCGACGCCCAGAGCGCCGACAGTACAGGCAGTCGGGAGGAAGGCGCGTTCTACGTCTGGACGCCGGAGGCGGTTCGGGACGCGGTCGACGACGGTACCGCCGCCGATCTGTTCTGCAAGCGCTACGGCGTCACCGAGACGGGGAACTTCGGGAACGACACGACGGTTCTCACCGAGTCGACGCCGACGAGAGAACTCGCCGCCGATTCGGTTATGGACCCTCAGACGGTCGAGGAGTTGATCGCCGAGGCGGCCGACCAACTCCTCGATGCCCGCGAAACGCGGTCGCGACCGCCCCGCGACGAGAAGGTTCTCGCCGCGTGGAACGGTCTGATGATCTCGGCGTACGCGGAGGGCTCGATCGTCCTCGATTCTGACTACGCGACGCTCGCCGAGGACGCGCTCTCGTTCTGTCGGGAGCATCTTTGGAACCCCGAGGAAAAGCGACTGTATCGCCGATTCGAGCGCGGCGAGGTCGGCATCCCCGGCTACCTCGAGGATTACGCGTTCCTCGGCCGCGGTGCCTTAGACGCTTATCAGGCGACCGGAAACGTCGGGCACCTGGGGTTTGCGCTCGAACTCGGCCGCGCGATCCGAGAACGATTTTACGACGAAACCGAGGAGACGCTGTATTTCACTCCGATCGACGGCGAGAAACTCCTCGCACGGCCCCAACAACTCGTCGACAGTTCGACGCCGTCGAGTACGGGCGTCGCCGCACAGCTACTGTCGGTGCTGTCGCACTTCGCTCCCGACGCCGGATTGGATACGGTCGTCGAATCGGTTCTCGAGACGCACGCGTCGACGCTGGAGTCTGATCCGCTCTCGTACACGTCGCTCGTTCTCGCCGCGATCGATCGAACCGCCGGAACCGCCGAGCTGACCGTCGCGGCCGAACGACTGCCGGAGACGTGGCGTGAGACGCTAGCAGAGGCGTATCTTCCGGCTCGCATCCTCACCGTTCGGCCACCGACGGACGCGGGACTTTCGACGTGGCTCGATCGGCTCGATCTCGATTCGACGCCGCCGATCTGGGCCGAACGCGACGCGATCGACGGGCGGGATACTGTCTACGCCTGTCGATCATTCACCTGCTCGCCGCCGAAACACGACATGTCTGAGGCCATCGAATGGCTGCAGGACGATCGGTAACCATCCCCTCATCCTCTAGGCGCGTCGATACGGGCCCAATCGGGTTCCATCTAACAGATACGCCTCCCCATCCGCGAGGCCGTCGGGGAGAAACGGCGAGAGAAAGCCATCGTCCTCGTTGACCGCCGTCCCGCCCGAGAGGTCGTTGAACGCCGGACAGACGACGAGTTCCTCGCCGACTTCGGGATACCCCGAGAAGCCATCGGGATCGAGCCGTCCCCGGAGCCATACGCGTTCGGTCCTGCGGCCGCCGACCGAATCCGCCAATCGGACGAGCGGGTGTTCGTGTGCGGTGCAGACGAGCGGGGCCGCGACAACCGACTCGGCCGGCCACGTGTGGCCGTGACAGAATCCGACCGACCCGATCCGAATTCCGTCTCCGTCGGTCACGTCGACGCCGTCGATCCCGCCGATGACCGTCTCGATCGCCCCGTCGTGATTGCCCTTCGTCACCGTTACCGGAACGTCGGCGGTTACCGCCTTCAGGAGTTCTCGGAGTTCCGTCCGCTCCTCGCGCCCGGGCTCGCCGATACTGTCGCCGAGATCGCCGAGAAAAATCGCACGTTCGACCGCGTGGCGATCAAAAAGCGCCAGCACGCTCTCGCGTCGCCGCGCCGCTCGGCTATCGATTTCGACGCCGTCGCGCCGCAATCCGACTTCGAGTCCCGCGTGATAGTCCGCGACGACGAGGACGCGTTCTGGGCCGCACTCGGCGATCGCCGCGGGCTCGCCGGGGATCGGTTCGAGCATTCAGATCGGCTTCAGCGTGCCGTCCGCCGGCTCGTAACACTGGCCGCTCATGAGCGCGTCCTGAATCGCCTCCTCGACGGAGTCCGAGTCGATGTCGAACTCCTCGGCCAGCGTCGTCACGAGTTCTGCCTTGTCGGCACCGTCGCCCTCGTCCAGCCGTTTCATCGTGTCCATGACGGCTTCGCCGAGATCGACGTCCTCGTCGTCGGCCGGCACGGCGTCCGTTTTCCCGTTGGCGGTCGATTCCTCGGTGACCCTCTCCTTGTCGGACTCGGGTTCGGCCGCCGTAGATGCCCGTCCGTCGTCCGCTTCGGGTCCGGTCTGCTCTTCGGTCTCGGCCGCCGCTGTGTCCTGCGACTCTGCTTCGGCGTCGTCGGTCGGTTCTTCGGCGACGCCCTCGGGTTCGATACCCGCGGGCTTCACCTCGTCCGCGGTCGAAAACTCCGTCCCGAACTCCTCTTCGACCTCGCGTCGCTCCTCCTCGCCGAGTTCGAACTCGGCGGGGTCGAAGTCATCCAACTCGTCCGCACCATCGGTGTCGGCTTCACCCTCGTCCTCCCGGGGTTCGTCTGTCGTCACGGGCTCGGATTCCGCTTCTGGCTCTCGGATCGGCGCCGATTCGGACTCCACTTCGGGCTCCGACGGTGGCTCGGATCCGATCTCCGTCTCCGATTCCGCACCGAGCGCTTCCGATTCCGCACCGAGCGCTTCCGATTCCGCACCGAGCGTCTCCGTCGATCCGGTATCGATCTCGCTCACATCTCGCCGATCAACAGATCCAGTTTCCGACTCAGAGGCCGCTTCCCCCCTCGAAGGCGATTCGGGTTCCGCGTCGGCTTTGTCAGCCTGCTCTCCGTTCGTTTCGGACGCGGGTTCGATCGTCGACGCCGTCTCGACTCCCCCCTCCGACTCGACGGCGTCTGCGGCGGCCGCCGCGCTCTGCGGCGAGGGGGTACCCGAGAGATCGATCGTCGCCAGCGCGCTCGGGTCGCCAGCCCCCTCGTCCGGCGCGAGTTCGAGCCGTCCCACTTCGTCGCGTTCGCCGGCGACGACGCGAACGGCATCGATTGCGACCTCCCGAAGCGCCGCGAGATACCCCGGTGAGGTCCCGTAGTAGTCGAGCGCGAGCGCGACGCCGTCCGCGAGTCGGTCGTCCACCCCGGCGTCGACGAGCGCGGCCCGAAGTTGTTCGCCGGCCAGCCCGGATTCGATAGCCGCGGCCATCGCGCCGATCCGTTCGAGCGTGCGCTCGGCGGTCGTGACGACCCACCGATCGCGCGTCTCCGCGTCGACCTCACTGACCGATTCCGGGCGGACGGACGTGTATATCCGATCCCCGTCATCCGGTTCGTAGGTCCGGGCCTTTCCGGACAACGCGAAGAACGCAGGCGGGTCGGCCCGTTCGAGCGCCGCGAGCGCCTCCGGTTGGTACTGGCCGGCGTAGGTGACGAACGCCCCCGTCGGATCGACGAGGCGGCCGCGGATCATCTCTTGGTTCACGTCCTCGACCTCGGTGAGTACGCCGACGGCGAACAGCCGGTTGATTCGAGCGCCAGTCGGCGTGACGACGTAGTTCGGCGCGCGCTCCTCGTCGCTTTCGCTGTAGGAGAGCTCAGCACCGTCGAACTCCGCCGCGAAGATCCGATACGCGACTTCCCGTCGACCGGGCGTCGAACCGCTCATACGTCCACCTCCGCGAGGAAGGCCGACGCACGCGCTTTCGGATCGTCCTCGCTCTCGTCGAACTCGGTCGCGTTGAGGTTCGCGCCGTACTCGTCGACAGAGAGCGCGCCCCGAACGCTGAACTCGCGACCTTCGAGCGCTCCGGCGATCCGTTCGGCAACGACCCCTCTGTCCATCGCGTCGCGGGCGTGTTCGAGCGCGTCCGCGAGCGAGCCGCCGTACACCCGCGCGGTGAGGTCGTTTCCGAGGATGATCGTCACCGTCTCCGTGCCGTCGTCGAGGATCGCCTTCACCCGCATGTCGTCTTCGGGATCGACCTGTCCGTGCGTCCGGCACTGATCGTTCTGGACGACGCGACCGCACTCGGGACACCGCTGGATCAGCCCCGAGCCGTCGCGAACTTCGATCACGTTTCCGGTCAACAGGACGTCGTAGACACCGCCGGATTCGACCGCCTCCCCGATAGACATCTCGGTGGCGGACTCGCTGACGGCCACCTCGTCGATCGACTCGGCCGTGGTAAACTCCGTTGCGTTCACCGAGGGAACGCCGCGAAACTCGTCAATGTACACGTCTTTGAGCCGGACTGACGATCCCTCCGACATCTCGGGGCGCGGATCCCAGTCGGTGAACGGGAGTCGGGTCGTCTCGTCGCCGAGTTCACCGCTCAGGATTTCGGTTTCGCCGTCGCGGCCGTCGATCGTTCGGCGCTCGACCTCCAGCACCCGAACCTCGATAGTCCGGCCCCGATCGCCCGGTTCGAGATCGATGAGGTCGCGTTCGCCGCCGACCTCGTGAGGCACCGAGAGCGGCTCCTCTTCGAGCGTGACGGTCGTCGACCCGCCGAGATTCAGTTCGGGTTCGCCGTTCCACTCGCGAACGCCCGCGTTGCCGACCGTGATCGTGTCCCCGGGGGACAAAGAAAAGTCGTTCCACGCGGTGTAGGAAATCCGTCCGCTCTCGTCGGCGAGTTCCCCCTCGAAGATGGTCTGGTTTTCGCCCTCGTACCGAATCGAGCGCTTGCCGACGGTCAACACCCGCGCGGTTACGGTCACGTTACCCGACTCAGGCGTGATGTCACCGATGGCACTCTCCGGCGGCGATCCGCTCTGCCCGCCGCCGGAACCGGTATCGCCGTACTTGCGTCGAAGGCTTTGTTTCGCCTCGTCCATCGGCACCGAGTACGAGACCAGCTTTTCGAGATCCGCTTTGACCTCCGCTTTGTCAACGCCGAGGGTGGAGGCGAGTTCCTCGGCAGCGTCGTCGAGACTCATCACCGATCGATTGGACGGCTGGTGGCAAAAGCGTTCGTAAGCGTCGACCCGACGAACTCGAACGTTCAGGCGTCGATCTGTTCGGCCAGGTGTACGACGATCGGCTCGTTGGCGTCCTCGACGAACCTCGCGAGCTCCTCGCCCGACTCGGCGTCCTCGACGATTACGGTGGGAATGAACTCGATCCCGTAGGCGTCGACCTCGGGGCCGATCTTCGAGCCGTCGTCTGCCTTCTCGACCGGGTAGTGGTCGACCCCCTCGACGCCGGCGACCTCCATCGCCGCACCGAAGTCGGGTAGCTGTGAGCGGCAGTCCGTACACCAGTCGCCGCCCCAGACCTTCACGACGATATCGTCGGCTCGCGATTCGAAGACCGCGATCGCCTCCTCGTAGGAGTCCGCGTCCCACACGGGATTCGGACGCATGGTTTCGAGTTCCATACGCACCGATTCGTCTCGTTCGTCTTAAGGGACGCGCTCGGACGGGTGTTATCGATCCGTGACGAGAAACGTTCGGTCACCTCGGCGCTCGAAGTGCACCTCGCCGGCGTCGTCGGCGTATCCTCGGATCTGAGAGATGGACAGATCGCTGATCTCGAGAACGCGGGCACCTTTCGTCTGGCTCGTTGCTCGGTAGGGTTGTGCTGACATACCCCCGAATACGGTGGCGGTTAATAAATCGGCCAGCCAAGCGCGGAGTGAAAGTGAAAGTAAACACAAAGCGGACAGTCACCGCATTCTACAGTTCCGTGTCGACGCCATCGGTCCGTTCGACCACGACGGCTCCCTCGAAGTCTCGACGTGTATCGTCCGCCCACCCCCTCCAGCGACCTCTTTACCGACGATCCCGATGCCGCGATCGGCGAACACGCGCCAGGCGGTCGCCACGTTTCGGTCGCCGGTCGAATCGCCTCTGGCGTCACCGAAATCGACGAATGCGGTCCCGCCACTCAACTTCGCTCGGAGCGCGGATTCGTCTGCGCCCTCCGGCAAAAGCGCCCCGATGAGCCGTCGATCCCGGCGTCGACGAATCGCTCCGGTTCGACGCAGGTTGGCGGTGAGATGTCGATGGTCGCACTGAGGTGGTCCGCCCAGCCGTGAATAACGTCGCCCGTCGAGACGTTGCCGATCTCTTCGATCGAACGCCGACGCATCCGCTCGTCTGCCTGCGCGATTAGGGTGTCGGTGATTGCCACGCGCGCCGCCTCGTCGAACGTGAGTACCACCTCGCCGTCGAGCGCGCCGTCGAGGCCGATTCGAACCCCCCGCGAACCTCCCATCGAGATACTCGTACTCGAGATAGTCGAGTGCGATGAGCGAGATATTCGTCACCTCGACGTCCGTGTCGATCCCCGTCAGATACGACGGCGAGTCCGCCGCCGAGCGCGCTTCGTCGCGGGCGAGGCTGTTGTAAGTTTCGAGCGACTCGATATCGATCCGCCCCCCTATCCAGCCACTACGCTATCGATCTCGTCGAGGACGCTCGGCTTCTGGAACGGTTTCGTGGTGTATCCCTGTTCGCCGGCCTGAATGGCGCTTTTCATCCTCTGCTCTTGGCCGACGCTGGTACACGTGATGACGTTCGCGCCGGGTTCCGACTCGGTTATCCCGTTCGTCGCCCCGATGCCGTCCCGGATCGGCATCACGGTGTCCATCATGACGACGTCCGGTTCGCGTTCGTTGTAGCGCTCTATCGCCTCGACGGCGTTTCGGGCCTCGCCGACGATGGCGTACTGCTCCTCTAAGATCTCGCGTAGGGGACCGCCGATGACCTCCGAGTCGCCCGCGATCAGGATCCCCACCCTGTCTTTACTCGTGGTACGTTCCCGGACAGGCCAAGGCCCCTCAACACTCACCGTTCGAAACGAATCCGAAGCCACGACGCCGATCAGTAGACGCCCGATTCTTCGCGGATCGCGTCGACGAGATCGTCGATCGGATCGGTGCTGTCGAGGTCGTGTCGTTCGAGGAGGTCGGCCAAGTTCGGCGTTTCCTCGGTCTCGAACGTCGATTCACGCAATAGGATGTCGACCACTTCGTCCGGCGGCGTCCCGTCCGTGACGTGGCCTGCGTACCACCGAACGAGGTTCTCGAAGGTCGCGATCACGTCGTCGGAGACGGTCCGATGTCGGACCGTATCCCCTTCGAGACGGGCGACGATGTCGAGTCCATATCGGGCCTTCGAGCGCGCTAACTCCTCGGCAAGTAGCGTGCGCGCCGCCTCCGGACTCGCCGCAGCGTCGAACTCGCGCCGTCGGTCGGAGGCGAGTCCGCCCCCGGATTCGCTCTGACGCTCGTCGCTCCGGCACTCGTCGGCGTCGTCGCGCTCGGCTATCGATTTCGATTTCGAGACCCTGGGCGGACCGTTGCCGGGAGACACCACGTACCGTCCGTTCTCGTCGAGCTTTTCGACGTATTCGCTGTCGGAGATCTCGAGCTCTTCGGGCGAAAGTACAGGCCGCTTCGGATCATCGTCGAGTCCCGGTGACCGCTCCGGATCGCCGCGTTCGTCGGTCGGTTCGGTTCTATCGGGGCTGTCATCGGTCATAATGTACCTCACACTCGGAATCTGATGGCGTCCTCGTTGTCCCTGACGGCGACCGTCACACGCGTCTCACCGCTGATGTCGACACCCGTGACGGTCACCTCGACGACCGATCCGGCCGGCCACCGGTCCGACCCCGAACCGTCGGCCCGCGCGACGCTCTCTGGGGTGGTGAACGAGCCCTCGATCAGCACGTCGACGGCTTCCGGATCGGGACGCAGCTCGGTTCTTCCCGTGTTCTTGACGTACAGCGTGAGTTCGTTGGCGCCGGCGTCGTATACCGCGTCGGGACTGCCAGTGTCGCTGATTATTTGGATATCGGTGTCGATCCGCTCCTCGACGCCCTCGCTTTGGTCCGCAATCGACGTGCTGACGCGATCGACCTCCGTGACGAGCGTGCCGGCGACGCCTGCCGCAACGACGATGCTCACGATGAAGATGACGAGGTGCGACGCCGAGACGCTGCTCATCGGTGTCGGCCTCCGGTTGCGGTGGCTTTCGGTTGCGGTTCGCGTCGGCGTGGATTCGTTCGGATCATGATCAGTCGGCGTTGAACTCCAGCGATCGTTCCGTTCCACTCGTCGAAACGGTGAGTCGATTGCCGCTGCTGTCGAGTTCTCGATCGAGGCTGACGACGAACTCCAGTACTTCGCCTTCGGCCCAGACGCCGTCGTCGTCGCCGTTCATCGAGGCGATCGTCAGGTCGGCGCTCGCGACGAAGCCGCCGTTGAGCAACACGTCGATCTCACCGGAGTCCTGTAACAGCGCCGTCGAACCGGTGTTGCGAACGTAGAACGTGATCTCGCTGTTCCCGGCGCCGTCCTCAACGTAGAAGTTCGAACCGCCGCCGTCGTTGAGCAACTCGATGTCGGCGTCGATCGTCTCGGTGATCGCATCGCCCCGCGTCTCCGCCGAGCTCGAGATGTCCCCGACGGTGGTTACGAGCGTTCCCGCGACCCCAGCCGCGACGAGAATGCTGGCGATGAATATCACCAGCGTGGAGGCCGAAACCCCGCTCATAGTATCACGATCTCCGATCCGCTCGCCGTCTCGGCTATACCGTTCTCGGCGACGATCTTCGCGCGGTCGGGCTCGGTGTCGACACGCTCGACCGTAACGGTGAGCGTGTCGCCGGGGAGCCACAACCCGGCGGTTTGATCGCCCTCGACGTCGGTCGTCACGTCCGAACTCGGCGGGATCGTCCCGTCGACCAACACACTCGTCTCCTCGACGCCGAGCGTCGTGCTGCCGACGTTTTTCAGATCGATCGTGAACTCGTCGGGCTCGCCGTCGTATGTCGCCGTCTCGATCGAGATACCGGTGTTCAACGCGTCGACACCCCGATCGACCTGGTTTCCGTGTGCGCCGGTGAGTGAACCGAAACTACCGACCATCGAGGGGACGGCGATCCCCGCGGCGACCATGACGCCAATGAAGACGATGACCGCCGAGCCGCTGACGCTAAAGCCCATCGCTCACTCCTGTATAACCAGCCTCTCGACGCGGGACGGACGGCCGTCTGGCGACAGGGGCGACCGTCCGTGCTGAATCGTGGTGTGGGCTCATTCGATCGGTGTGGCCTCTCGCCGTGGAGTCGGTTTCTCCTACCCCAACGGCGCGCCGGTGACCGCACTACAGGAGTCGGTCACGGTACTCGTTGTACCCTTCTCGCGTACGTCACTAAAGGCGGCAGTCGGTTTCAGCGTCCGAAACCACGGGCGATATCTGCGGGAAGCGGCGCCTCTCACGATCGGTATTTAAATCGCCACTCGACAGAACGCGGCGATCCGGGGCGGAAACGGCCGGTTATTCGTCCGTCTCGTTCAGCTCGGCGTCGCCCTCGTCGAGAATGAGCGTCTGCTCCATCGTCTCGCTGATGCGCTGGCCGTACTCACCCGCCTCGATCGCGCCGTCGAGGTACTCGCGCGCCCACGCGGCCTCGGCGTGCCAGACCATATCGGGGCTCGCGCGGGCGAGCCCCTCGAGCCGGTCGACTCGCCAGCCGTCATCGACGCGCTCGACGAACGCCATCGCGACCTCGGCGAGGTCGTCGTTCGCGGATTCGGAACTCGATTCGTAGGCGACGCGAACCAGCCCGTCGTTCAGCTCCATGCCCGTGACGGTGACGCCGCGGGATTCGATTTCGGTTCTGAGCGCGGATTTGTGGTCGTTCTCGGCGAGACAGCCGGCGAGGCCGACAGCCGTTGTGCCGGCTGCGGTGGCGAGAAAGGAGCGTCGGTTCATGTGCTCATCGACGGGGCGTTGGGGTTTAATAAACGGGCGCGTTTCAGCGTTCGAATCGCGGAGAGAACCGTCGGTGGGGAGTATGATATCGGGGATGTTCACAGTTGACACTCGACATGTAATTAAAATAAAATGTTTGCGGACCCTTACAGCCGAACGTCGCCGCCAACCTCACCGCTCGTGATCGGATCGGGGGCCGAGATGATCTGTGTTGTCTGTGAGCCATCTGCCGTTACGATGAGGATCTCGGCTTCGTTACCGGCTTCAAGACCATTCGTTGGGTCGCTACCATAACTACCGAAGACATCGTTATTATCGAAGGCAATCGTCGCTTCATTACTACTGTCGCTCAACTGTGTGTCACCACTGATCGTAACACTCGGGTTTGTGGTTGACGAAGCGCCTTCCGGGTAGACTTCAATTGTGGCATCATCGAGGGCAATCGGATCGGATCCCGGTGACAACTTCACCGACACCTCGATCGATTGTACACCACGGGTCCCATCAGTGTCTTCTGTAACAGTTCCGACACTGCTGATTACTTGCAGGTTATTGGCGACCTGCGCGGTGCTTTCCTCACCGGTTTGTTCTGCTTGTGACTGAAGGAATCCGGCGGTGTTGATCAGGACGCCGGCGGCAAGCCGCGACGAGAACGAGGGCGATGAACACGATAAGTGTCCCAATGCCCACCTGACCTCGTTCGCCATTATGTTCTGATTTCGTTTTGAACATGACTTTTAGAGCCTAACGTCCCCGCCATCGTCACTGTCTGTGATCGGGTCAGGCGGTGAGATGATCTCGGTCGTCTGTGACCCATCTGCCGTAGTGATGACGACTTCGACGTCGTTACCTTGTGGGATTCCATCAGTCGGCCCGTCACCGAAGTCACCGAAGTCGGAGTCAGTGAATCCGCTCAGGGTGGATGTTTCAGTACCTTCGCTGAGTTCCGTTGACGACCAAGACGCACCAGAACCATCAACAGCCTCAAATGAAGACGAGCCCTCGGGGAAGATCTCGACGGTTGCATCTTCAAGATCGATCGGATCTGATCCGGGGGCTAATTGAACAGTAAGTTCGGGACTAGTCACACCGGCACCACTTCCATCGACTGTAGCAGTTCCCGACGCGGAGACGAGTTGCAGGTTATTGGAGACCTGCGCGGTGCTTTCCTCACCGGTTTGTTCTGCTTGTGACTGAAGGAATCCAGCGGTGTTGATCAGGACGCCGGCGGCGATAGCCGCGACGAGAACGAGGGCGATGAACACGATAAGTGTCCCAATACCCACCTGACCGCGCTCTTCTTTCGTGTTTTCTTCGAACATTTGTGTAATATTATATCAGATTTTAGAGTCGGATCTGGCCGTCAGTCGTGATCGGATCTGGCGCTGTGACGGCGGTTTCAGCTTGGGAGCCATCGTTCGTCACGAGAATGATCTCTAACTCTTCACCTTCCTCGAGCGTGATCGTAGCACCAGTAACGCTATCAACATCGATTTCCGCACTTTCACCAGCTTCGAGCACACCTCCGCTCGTCGTACCTGACTCAGACGTGCCTGTTCCGGTGAATACCCTAAGTTCGGTCTGATCGAGATTAATCGGCTCAGAACCGGGAGCGAGCTGCACATTCACCAGAACAGTGTTTATCTCTGGTGCGCCCGAGTCAGCAGTCGCTTCGATCGTAGTGAACTGCAGGTTATTGGCGACCTGTCCTGTACTTTCTTCTCCGGTCTGTTCTGCCTGACTCTGGAGGAACCCAGCCGTGTTAATCAGCACGCCTGCCGCGATCGCCGCCACCAGCACGAGTGCGATGAAGACGATGAGGGTGCCGATCCCCACCTGACCGCGTTCCTGCGCTTTCGTATCTGTGTCGAACATGCTTTCAATTGCACGCCCGCCGATCCCACCGCATAGAGGGTTCGATTCGGACGTTGTCCCCCCTACAGACGGTTTCCCCCTAAAAGCGCCAGCGAACTCCGAACGCGTATCTCGCGCCGAATTGACGGCTAACTCGGCAACAAGATTTATATGGAAAGTCGCGACCGTCCGCTGGACGCGTGCGTGCTAGCGGCGAGAAGCCGTGACCCCACCGCTTCTCGCCCGACGCGCCGTTTCTACCAGCCATCGCCCCGGTCGACGTCGACTGCCCATGCGGACCGTCGATGCTACGGTCGGCCAGCGCGCCCGGAATCACGCCACGCTCGCTCTTTTTCGACCCGCGTTAGCATCGCCAGATACAGCGCGAGCATCAACAACAGCACGGCTCCGGCAACCGCGACGCCGAGTGCGTTCGCGCCGAGAAACACCGGTTCGTCCCGTGCGAGCGGCAAGAACGTGTGATGCAGCTCGCCGCGGACCGGCACGAAGTAATCGACGGTCGTGTCGACGGCGTACCAAACCGTCGCGACGCCGACGGCGGCGGGCGAGAACTCGGAGATCCGGTGGAGAAAGAACGCCTGTAGCACCATCGCGGCGTGACTCCAGATCAGGAACTGGCGCATTGCGGGGTGGAGGTAGCTAAAATCCGCCCAGAAAGCGAGATGCACCCAGACGGTCCACCCGCCCAGGATGATGTTGCCGAAGAAGGCCAGCGCGGTGAGCCACTCCTGTGGGTGGCCGAGCTTCCACGCTGCGAGCGCGAGCGCGATAAACAACGTCGCGACGGGGCTGTCGGGGACGAATATCCACATCTCGACGGGCGTCCGGGCGAACTGAAAGCCGTAGTAGTAGAATCCGAACGCCGTTCCGACGAGGTTGACGAGAACGATCGGCCACGCGAGCGTGAGCGCGAGGTTTTCGAGCGGTTCGGCCAGCGGTGCGACGTACCGAGGGAGGTCGTCGCGGGGTACGTCCGACTCGAAGAGCCCACCGAGGTTCATACCCTCACCTCCGGGCGGGAACATAAAAGCGCGCCGAGAGTCCCTGACTGAGCGGTTCGTCCGTCCCGCCGGATCGTTTCGACGTCGGCAAGCCCGGGTGGGGAAAGACACGCATTAAGTGTATCCGGACCGTACCTTGAGGTATGAGTGAGACGGATTTGGAGGATCTCAAGCGAGGAACGGAGCTGGTAAAGCGTGGGTTTGCGAAGATGCAAAAGGGCGGCGTGATCATGGACGTGGTGACGCGCGAGCAGGCTCGGATCGCCGAGGACGCGGGTGCGGTCGCCGTGATGTCGTTGGAGGCGGTGCCGGCGGACATCCGCAAGCGCGGCGGGGTTGCCCGGATGGCCGACCCCGGCGAGTTAGAGGCGATCATCGAGGAGGTGTCCATTCCCGTGATGGGGAAAGCCCGGATCGGTCACACGGCGGAGGCGCAGATTCTGGAGGCGACGGGTGCGGACATGATCGACGAGTCGGAGGTGTTGACGACCGCCGACGAGCGGTATCACATCGACAAGCGGGGATTCACTTCGCCGTTCGTCTGCGGGGCGCGCAACCTCGGCGAGGCGCTGCGTCGGATCGACGAGGGCGCGGCGATGATCCGGACGAAAGGGGAGGCCGGGACGGGCGATGTGAACCAGGCGGTCACCCACCAGCGCAACATTCAGCGGTCGATTCGGAAACTCTCGGGGATGAAACACGAAGAACGCGACGAGTGGGCGCGAGAGAACGAAGCGCCGCGGGATCTGGTCCACGAGACTGCGGAGATGGGTCGACTTCCGGTGGTCAACTTCGCGGCGGGCGGGATCGCGACGCCCGCCGACGCGGCGCTGATGATGCAGTTGGGTTGTGACGGCATTTTCGTTGGCTCGGGGATTTTCGGCGCCGAAGACCCCGTCGAGATGGGGACGGCGATCGTCGAGGCGGTCACCAACTACGACGACCCCGAGAGGCTGCGCGACATCGCAAAGGGGATCGGTAAGGGTATGAAAGGGCAGGCGAACGAGACGATGCCCGAAGAGGAGAAACTGCAGGGCCGCGGCGTCTGAACGGTCGACACTGCACTCCCCTCGGTATTTTCTACGACGGCGACCGGCTGGGGAGCCGGCGATCCCGTTTAGACCCAAACCGTAACCGAGACGACACAGATCGAGACCGTGACCGATACAGAGACGAATCTAACTGACGATGGCGATGGCGGAGACGACGGTGGTCGTCTTTCGGGCAGGTGATCCCGTCGTGAGTTTCGTCGTCTTCGAACCTCCTTTCTACCCCCGTTCGAGCGCGTGACGCTGTGTCTGCCTACTCTCCGAAGGTTATAACTCCTCGAACCCGAACGGTCCGTATGGCTCGACTTCCGGGGATCGACGCGCCCGAACAGGTCGTCTGCCACGTTGATATGGACTGTTTTTATGCGGCCTGCGAGCGGCTTCGAGACCCGACGCTCGACGGCGAACCGCTCGTCGTCGGCATGGGGTACGAAACGGGGGAGACGCACGGCGCCGTCGCGACCGCGAGTTACGAGGCTCGCGAGTACGGTGTCGAGTCAGCGATGTCGATCACGGAAGCGCTGGAACGGCTACCGCGGCGTGGCGAGGGCGATACCGATATGGACGGATCGAACGGCGTGTATCGATCCGTCGATATGGACTTCTACAAGGCCGTCAGCGAGGACGTTCGGTCGGTTCTCTCACGAGCGGCTGAGACCGTTCGGAACGTCTCCATCGACGAGGCGTATCTCGACCTCGGAGACCTCGAATGGTCGGAAGTGACGGCGTTCGGTCGATCGTTGAAACGCGAAATCGAAGCCGACGCCGGGGTGGTCGCCTCTGTGGGTATCGCCCCCGATATGACCACGGCTAAACTCGCCTCAGATGCGGACAAACCGGATGGATTGGTCGTCGTCGAGCCTGACGACGTACGGTCGTTTCTCGCTCCCATCCCCATCGATGAACTACACGGTGTCGGACCCGTTACCGCGTCGAACCTGCGCGAGCTGGGATTCGAAACCGCAGGCGATATCGCCGCCGCCGAAGAGTCGGTTCTCGTCGATGCGTTCGGCAAGCGCGGTCGGGATCTCTACGCGCAGGCACGCGGTGAAGACGATCGAACGGTCGAACCCAAGGGCGACCCGAAGAGCGTTTCGAGCGAATCGGCGTTCGTCGAGGCGATCGAAGACGCCGCCAGGAAGCGCGAAAGAATCGAAGCGCTGGCCGCCGACGCTTCGGAACGAGCCACCGCGAAGAACGCGCTGTATCGAACGATCGGCATCAAGGTCGTCGAGCCGCCGTTTGACGTACACACGCGGTCGCAGTCGCTATCGGGTCCGGTCGACGATCCGGAACTGGTCGAACGTACGGCTGTAGAACTGTTGACCGAGTTCGAGGCGGACAGGGTTCGAAAGCTCGGCGTGCGACTCTCGAACCTCTCGTTCGACGATCGCGAACAGGCGACGATCGCCGAATGGGGGACGGACGGCGAGAATGGGCGCGAAGGCGACCCGAGATGGACTCGAACCAGTGGCAGACAGGCTCGACTCTCCCGATTCGAGTGACGGTCGCGGACAGACTTTTTTCCCCCGGCGCCGGATCGGAGGTATGAACCACCTCGCGGAAGTTGGGGAGGACCGGTGGCGTCTCTCTCGACACGCACACGTCATCGTCCACGAGACTGATGATGGGAACGAACTACTGACGGTCTACGACTGCGGAGCCGCCCAGAAACCCCCCACCGCGCAATTGATCGGTAATCTGGTTCGCGTCGATGCCGATCACGAACTCCTCAGACAGCCGACCGGCTACATCGCCAAACTCCGAGAGCCGTCGGCGCTCGAACGACAGGACGAGCGGCACTGGATCATCCGACGCAGATAGCGAACAGGCGACGCGTGGCTGTCGGTCTCCGGTATCGGCGCACCGCGCAACCGCTTTGACCGATACCGGCGGTGGTCAGCGCATACCGGCGTTGCTCCCGTGCTCGTATATGAACTCGTGGCTTCGGCGTGCGAGATCGCATGACGATCGTCTGACGGAGAACTATATCGGTTGCGCGTCTGTGCTCCGACGATGGGCGAGGAAACGATCAGCGTCGGTGAGACCGAGGACGGGAGCGATGTCGAACTGCCCGTCGTCGATCTGCTCACCGGACGTGGATTTATAACGGGAAAATCGGGGTCGGGGAAGTCGAACTCCGCGAGCGTGATCGCCGAAAAGATCCTCGATCGGGGATACAGCCTGCTCGCGGTCGACATCGATGGGGAGTACTACGGGCTCAAAGAGGAGTACGAGATCCTCCACGTGGGTGCGGACGAGGAGTGTGACCTGCGCGTCGGTGTCGAACACGCCGAAAAGATCGCGGAACTCGCGCTGGGGCAGAACGTTCCGATCATTCTCGACGTATCGTCGTTCCTCGACGAATCGGACGCGAGAGAGCTTCTGACAGAGGTGACGAAACAGCTGTTCGCGAAGGAAAAGAAGATGAAACAGCCGTTTTTGATGCTCGTCGAGGAAGTCCACGAGTACATCCCCGAAGGCGGCGGTGTAGACGAGTGCGGGCGGATGTTGATCAAAGTCTCGAAACGAGGTCGCAAACACGGTCTCGGGATCGTCGGCATCAGCCAGCGCCCGGCCGACGTAAAGAAGGATTTCATCACTCAGTGTGACTGGCTCGTCTGGCACCGCCTCACGTGGAACAACGACACGAAAGTCGTTGGCCGGATCTTGGGCAACGAATACGCGGGTCAAATCGAAGATATGGACGACGGCGAGAGCTTTCTCATGACCGACTGGAACGAGTCGATTCGACGCGTCCAGTTCGAGCGAAAACGGACCTTCGACGCCGGTGCGACGCCCGGACTCGACGATTTCGAGCGACCGGAGCTGAAAAGTGTCAGCGGCGACCTCGTCGACGAGCTGCAGGAGATCACGGACGAGCGAGAATCCAAGCAGAATCGGATCAACGAACTCGAACGGCAGCTCCAACAGCGCGACGAGCGGATCCGCGACCTCCAACGACAGCTTTCCGATGCCCGTGATCTCAAACAGATGGCGGATCGGTTTTCGCGCGCGATGATCGAGCAAGTCACCGGCCGTCCGTTATCGGTCGCTCCGGGACGACAGAGCGAGCTCGACGAGGCCGTCGCCGGCCGGATCGAGCGAGATCCGGAACTCGAAGCCGAACTCGACGCCGTCCGAAACGGCGAGCGTGACCCGACTCCGCCGCCGGTCCCGGACGCCAGATCCGAACGGGAAGCGAACGCCTCCGGCGAGGACACGGACCAGTCCAACGGCGAGGACGTTACCGAGGTAGCTAACCCATCGAGCGGCGGCGTTGACGGTTCGTCGGATACGTCGATGGTGTTCAATCGTTCGCCACCGGTCACCGGGGAGGTGGAGACCGATACCGAGGCTGACGCCGATACTGATTCCGGCCTCGAAACCGACCCGGATATCGATGGCTTGAAGCGGGATCCGACGACGGGCCTCTCGGCGGTCGATGCCCCCGCGACTGGCGATCCGCTCGTCTCCCGGCTCCGGGACGATATCGAGTCTCTCGACGACGTTTCGGCCGATATGCTCCGCCAGTACCGGCGTTGTGGGCCGATGGAACCACAGGACGCTCATTCGAAATCAGGTGGATCCGGCGATCGCGCACCGGCGTACGCTGCGAATCGAGGGCTCCGACAGCGCGGACTGATCGCACATGTCGGCTGCGGCAAGTACGACTATGCGCTCGCGGAACTCGTTCGAGAAGAGTTGACGAATCCGCTCCGGCCGGAAGAACCGCCCGGACGAGACGAGATTGACGAAACTGTCGAGGCGATCGAACGCGCCGTCGAGTCTGACCGATCGGATCAGCGAGTTTCGAATCGACCCGAATCCGTCCTTGAGGAACCATCCCCTGACGCCGAGTGGCCAAGCGTCGGTTTCTGACCCGCTATATTGGATCGACGAGCGCTTCGAGCGCTGATCGGGGGTCGTCCGCTTTTGCGACGCCCGACGCCAACAGGACGCCTTCAGCGCCCAGTTTTCCGGCGGCGTCCAGATCTTCGCCGGTCGAGATTCCCGCCCCACAGAGAACCGGAACGCCGGATGCGGCCTCGACGGAGTCGGTGACGATCTGCGGATCGGCTTTCGAGACCGGCGTTCCGGTCCCGATCAGCGCCGGCGGCTCGACGGCGACCGAATCGGGGTCCAACCGGGCGGCTGCGGCGATCTGACGGGGGTTGTTCGCGCAGACGATCGTTTCGAGATTGGCCCGTTCTGCGGCCCGGAGCCCGGCGTCGATGTCGGCCAGCCGGAGTCGGCTCTCCGAGTGGTTGAGCAGCGTTCCGTCCGCCCCCGCTCGAGAGACCGCCTCGGCGAGTGTCGATCCGGTGTGGGAGCCGTGTTCGACCGGCGAGACGTGCTGAGCCCACGTTTCGACGCCGATTTGGGCGACGGACGCGATGTCTGCAGCCTGGGGTGCGATCGCGATTCTGACGCCGGTGGTCTCCGCCACCTCGGCTGCTATCTCCGCGATTTCGACGGGATCGCAGGGATACGCTTTCAGGTTGATCAGAACGAACATATCGGAGGAGCGTCAGCCAGCGAAAAATAGCTATCCATCCACAGCGTGCGGTGTTCGCCGGCCAAGCGTAACTGTTTCGCGGGGTTCTTGTGTGAACCTCCCCTGTCGGGCGGTATGGATCGGGTCGTGGACCGGCGAACCGTACTGGCGGCCACCGGCGTGGCACTCGCCGGCTGTTCGGGCGTGGGAAACGAACCGCATTCTCGAACGCCGACCGCTGACGCCGACCGTGAGCCGTTTTCGAGCGACTGGCCGACGTTTGCCCGCGACGAGGCGAACACGGGCTACGCAGCGGATATCTCGGGGCCGTACATCGAGATCGAAGAGCGGTGGCGCTTCGACGCGGAGGGATCGTTCGTCGCGAGTCCCGCTGTCGCCGGTAACACCCTGTACGTCGGTGGGAACGACGGGTCGGTGTACGCCATCGATCCGTACGTCGGCGCCGAAATCTGGTCATTCGAGTCCGAGGGCTCGATATCGGGCACTCCGGCGGTCATCGACGGGACGGTCTACGTTGGCTCCAGCGACACCCTCTTTGCGCTCGACGCGCAGGATGGGTCCGAACGGTGGCGGTTCGATGCCGGTGGGCGTATCGCGACGAGTCCGACCGTCGTCGACCGGATCGTCTATTTCGGCGGTGTACACAGTACCGTATTCGCCGTCGATCGCGAATCAGGTGAGCGCCAGTGGCGATTTCGGACCGGTGCCTCGGTACTCGGCGCACCGGCGGTCATCGACGGGACGGTCTACGTCGGCTCCAGCGATCAGCGCGTCTACGCGCTGGATGCGGCGACCGGCGATGAGGCGTGGCGGTTCGGCGCTCGCGGCTCGATTGGTGGTGGGCCGGCGGTCGCCGACGGAACGGTCTACGTCAGTCCCCACGACGGGAACGTCTACGCGTTGGATGCGGCGACCGGCGACGAGGCGTGGCGATTCGATCTCGGTGGATGGGCACACGGGACCCCGGCCGTTACCGACGATGCCGTCTTCGTCGGTTCGAACGACGGGTATCTGTATGCGATCGGCACCGGAACCGACGAACCGGACGGACTGTGGCGATTTCGAACCGGCGACTCGGTCATCGCCAGTCCCGCGGCGACCGGCGAACACGTTTTCGTCGGTTCGACGAGCGGGAACGTGTTCGCGATACTCCCGGACGAAGGTGCGACCGTCTGGCGTTTCGAAACTGAGACCGAAATCCACGGCGGGCTCGCCGTCACCGACGACTGGCTCTATTTCGGTGGGACCGACGGCACGGTGTACGCTCTCGGATCGGGATGATCTCGATCGCCCCGCCGTCTGTCCGACCGCTTCGAGTTCCGAGTCGCCGATTTCGACCCGGATACTCATTATGGTCGCTTCGATGGAAACCTGTGGCTGAGCCGCCACGGCCACGCTCGCGCCGTTATCCATCGGCGTCGACTCCGCTAGATTTATTATCAACGGAAATCCGCTCCTTCGGCCGACGGCGACGTCGACGAACAGTCAGACCAACACCATCCGCACGCCCACGGCGACGGTACCGACGATGACGAACCGTCGTAGTCGCAGCGAGAACGGGGCCCGAAGGAGCGTCCCAATGAATGTCTCGGGCATCTATGCTATCGGTAGCCGAGTGCCTCCAACCGCGCTTCGAGTTCTTCGTCCATCTCCGCGTCAACCGCCGCCTCGTCACGGTCGCGGAGAACGGCGACGTGTCCTTCGACGTAGGGACTGAGTCGTTCGATCGCGCGTCGCCCCTCGGCCGTCGGATCGACCGACTGATCGTCCTGCTGGGTCGGATCGGACGGGCGGTGATACAGTTCCCTCGTTCCCGCATCGACGTTTTCGATATACGTCCAGTCGCGGTCCCGAACACTCACCAGGAGGTCACCGTCGGCGAGCGACCGGGGGATCGGCTGTGAAGTAACCTTCTCACCTCGAACCGTGACCGACACGACGGGATCGTCCGCCGGCGGTGTTCCATCGAGGACGCCCGGAACGAGAGTCTCGCCGGTCCACTCCGTATCCGGGGCGACACCGAACAGGTCCACGATCGTCGGCGGAATCGCGTCGAGACCGACCTGTGTGTCGATCCGTCGAGCGGGCGTCCCGGGAACGTCGACGATGAGCGGGACCCGAATCAGTTCGTCGTACAGCTTCGGATAGTGGGCGAGGTGGCCGTGCTCTTGGAACTCCTCGCCGTGATCGCCGGCCAGAACGACGGCGGTCCGATCGTCGACGCCGCTGTCCGAAAGCGTCTCCAAGAGCCGACCGATACTGGCGTCGATCTGTCTGACCGCCGCCTGATAGAGCGTCCGGAGGTCCTTCAGCGTCCGTTCGCTGACGCCCAACCCGAGCCCCGTTCGGGTGTGTGCGCTCAACATCCGATGGGTTCCGAGTATGCCGGAGGAGACCTCGCGGATGTACCGCGGTGCGGGGACGTACGGGGTGTGTGCGTCCATGTAGTGAACCCAGAGAAAGAACGGATCGTCGGTCTCCTCGATGAACGACGTCGCGGCGTGCTCGACGTCGAACATCCGTGACGTATCCAAAAACGGTCGGTCGTCGGTTTCGCCTCGAAGTTTCGATCCGATCCGTCTGATCGGCGACGCCGCCAACTGTAGCCATGCCTCGACCGTGGGATGCGTCGCGAGATAGCGGCTGTATATGCTCGATCCGACGCTCGCGACGAACGGCTCGAACTCGTCGAAGCCGTCGTCGTACCCCCAATGAGACGTGAGAAATCCGTTCGCCGCATTGAACCCCGCAGTCGAGATGTCGGCGTCGGAGAGCGCCGATGCGAGCGCCGGGGACCCGGTGATGCCGATCCCGCTCGTATCGGTGAACACCGGCCGCGACGCCAGCATCGACGGGAAGGAAAACGGTGTCCAGTTCCCGGTCGCGAACGCTCGATCGAAGACGGTTCCTCGATCGGCAAGCGAATCCATGACCGGCGTGTGTCGGGTCTCGTCGTATGCACCGATCGCGTCCGCTCGGAGGGAGTCGATAGTGATCAACACGACGTTTGCGGGGGTCGGGTCCGTATCAACGTCGCCGTCGGAGTCTGTTCCCGTACCCGTGGCTGTGTTCATGGATCGGCTCCTGGGACGTTCCCGGGTGTATCCCGATGGCGACCGACCTCCGATTCGGAGTGGATATAAAAAGCCGCTCCTCTTCGTCGATTCGATCGGGATACCACAGTAACGATATCATGGCCAGTAGTTGACTTCACAGTTTCGATGTGGCAGGTTCAACAGCGGCAGTCACTCCTCCAGCGCCGTTCCGGCCCGGTCTGGAATCAAATAGTGGTGAGTTCAGCCGCGATTTTGGTGACGATCGCCCCGTCGTTGGTCCAAAAGCCACTGTAGCCGTCCACTCGGTCCTGTGCGAGGAGCCCGCAGGCTTGTGTCTCGTCGTCTCCGCCGTCGAAGGCGAGCACCCAGTACCGATCGATCGTCTCGTTCCCACGGTGCAACGTGATCCCCTCGGTGTTTGATCGGCTTTCCGCTGCCGGATCGACGCTGTATACGTGGATTTCGAGGTCCGTGTCGGCCGCGAGACGTCGGTAGCCCTCCAGCTGTGCATCGAACGCCGCGGGCGTTTGAAACCCGACGCGTAGCGTGCCGGTCCCGACGCGGTACGCGCGGTCTTCGACCTCGCGGCTCACGGCGAGGAGTTCGCGGCGCGTCATCGCGGAAAAAACCGTATCGTCGAGCGCGTCGAACAGCGCGCGATACCCCTCGGAGATGCCCTCTCGATCGGTCGGTCTGACGATCGGCGGTTCGAGCAGCCACGCCAGTTCCGAAACGCCGAGCGCGCCCGCGAACTCGCCGTCACGCTCGATGACGACGAACGACTCCGGGCCGCCGGACGGGAGCGATCCGCGCGCCAGCTCGACGCCGTGGCCGTCGAACCATCCCGCGATCGTCTCCGCGTCGTCGTTTCCGTAGAGGGTGACCTCGATATCCGACCTCCGGGTGCCCTCGAGGAGCGAACCGAGCATCGTTCACGAACGCGTACGTGGTCTGTGATCGACGCTTCGCTCTAAGAGCTCTTCGAGGAGGGGATCTACCGATTCGACGTCCACCGTCCCACGCTGTCGGTCGTACTCTACCAAGCCGAAATCCGCGAGCAATGGCAGGTGGACGTGTCGGAGTTCGACCAGCGTCCGTTCGCGATCGTCGCCCGTCCCCATCGTTCCCGTTTCGGTGGCATCCCATCCGGTCAACACGGTGGCGAGCTCCTCGATGCGCCGCTCCCCTCCATCCAGTAGCAGATACAGCAGCCGCCGACGCTCGGTCGCGGCGAGCGCACGGTAGAGTCGATCGTCGGAAAACGACGGTACCCTATCGGGAGTCGGTTCCTCCTCGCTTCGGTGGTCTCCGTTCTGCATGTCCCCCATAGGTTCTAAAAAGATAACGGTTATACATGATAAATGTTTTCGTGTGTGAGCCGGCGTTTCCTCGTCGCCGTTCTCTTTTTGATGTGTGCTTTTATGTGACTCGCTCGATGAGAGAGTATGTTCGACCGCATTCTGTTTCCGGCTGACGCCGAGAGTGGGGCGTCCACCGTCTTCGACCACGTGCTCGATGTCGCAGAGAGCCACGAGGCGACGCTTCACATTCTTCACGTCGCCGACACGAACCAGGATAGCGTCACGCGGATCGACGGCCAAGTCATCGACGTCTTCGAACGCGAGGGGGAGCGAATCGTCGACGAGTACGCCGAGCGCGCCGCACGCCGTGACGTCCCGGTCGTCACTAACGTCGTCCAGGGGGGCGTTCCAGATACCATCACCGCATACGCCGACGAGTACGATATCGACCTCATAATCATGTCGACGCGCGGCCGAACCGGGCTCGAACGCCTGCTCCTCGGGAGTACCACGGAGCGAGTCGTTCGGCGCGCTCGGGTTCCCGTCCTCACACTCCATCCGGACGACTGATCCGGGGGGATCGAACCCCGCTTCGATAGCTCCTGAAATGCACCGACCACGACGTTTCGTTCCGACGTCGAACTCACCGTCCGCTATCGGGACCCGGACACGCTCGATGGCGTCAACAATGCGGTTTAGGTGACGTATCTCGAACAGGCCCGCTACCAGTACTTCGACCACGTGCTCGATGTCCCATACGAGGAACGCGAGATGGTGCTCGCGAATCTGGAGATCGACTTCTTGCGGCCGCTGACGCTTTCGGATCGGACGGTTACGATCGCCTGTGGCGTCGTCGCTATCGGGGATTCGAGCTTTCGGATGCGCTATTGTGTCGCTTCGGCGGAGGGTGACGATCCCGCGGCGACGGCGGAGAGCGTACTCGTCACCGTCGAGGACGGCCAGTCGCGATCGATCCCATCGCGGTGGCGCGAGCGGTTCGTCGAGTTCGAACCGGATCTCGACGTCGGGACGGACTGACGAGCCGTCGACACGCTGATACCGCACGCGGTCCGAAAACGACGTGTGGAATCCGACGATCCGACCGTGCTTCGCGTCCTCGCGGTGACGACAGATGACATCGTGACCGCTATCGAAGCCAACGAGCGCCGAGACGTCGGCGCGGTACTCCGCGTGACGCCGCCGTTCAGCGGGAGAATGCGCGCCCGCCTCCACCGGGAGGGGACCGAACACGGCTACGACGATCCGTCGCCGATTCACGTTCCGCCGGCTCGGTTCGTCGACTCGGTTCCGCCGTTTCCGTCCCCCGACGACACCGAAGACGAGATCCGAGCCGACCCGGAGACGGCGTACTCTCGCGAAAGCCATCGCCGACGACACGAGACCGCGGTCGAGGCGTGGCGAACCCGGGTTCGCGAGTCGATCCGCGAGTCGGTGTCGATCCGGACGTCGGAGGGTCCACACGAGGTTCGGCTCGCACTGCTCGGGTAGCGTTCCCGATACGTCTCTCCGAGTGACTGTCTCTGATGGGTTTATGAAACGTCTTGGGGCGTTTCGGCCGGTGTTGAAAGGATCTATCCCGTCCCTAATTACGTGAAATCAACCGAAGTCTCTGGCGGTTATTAGTTCTCCGCCCCCGTTCTCCCTGTCGAGATGGCCTCCTCCGCACCGACGAACGATTCCGGCACGGCGGCTCCGTCCCCCGCGCTCTCGGCGCTTATCAGCGCCGCCGCGTTCTGGCTGGCCGTTCTGTTGCCGTTCTGTTCGTTGGCGCTTCTCGCCACCGGGATCGACACCACCGACCGGTCGCTACTTTTCGTCGGATTGGTCGTCGGAAACGTCGTCGCGCTGATCGTGGGTCACGGATACGGACGGTAGCCCGGTGAACCCCTCATCGGTCGGTTCGGTGACGCTGCAGTTCGCTTTGTATGGCCCGATGTTTGACGAGCACGAAACCGACGAGAATGATTACGAAGCCAGCCACCGTGGGAGCACCGATGTACTCCCCGAGGAAGAGAAAGCCCGTGAGCGCGGCGAAGATCGGTGCGACGTACGAGACGAGATTGATCTCTATCGGCCCGAGCCGATCGAGGAGTTCGAAGTAGATGAGAAATCCGAGGGCGCTCGAAACGATCGCGAGATACGCTAACGCGGCCGTCTCTCCGGTGTCGGGTATCCCGGAGACGGTTTCCCCGAGCCCGAGACTGGTAGCGTGCATGAGTATCGCCCCACCGATCATCGACCACGCCTCCATCGTTTCGGTCGCGAGTTCGCTGTCGAGACGGCGAGTCAGGACGCTTCCCAGGGCGAAACAGAGCGCGGCCGCGAAGACGAGCGCCTCGAACCGGGAACTGATCAGGTTTGCCGGATCGGGCCGCGACAGCACGACCACGCCGACGAGGCCGAGCACCATTCCTACGATACCGACGACCGTCAACCGTTCCTCGGGGAGGAACGCCCGCGCGAACGCGGTCGTCAACACCGGCGATAGGGAGACGATGACTGCCGCGGCGGCGCTCGTCGTCCCGCGTTGCCCGACGAACAAGAGCGCGTGGTAGCCGGAGATGATCAGAACGGCTCCGACGCCGATCGTCGCCCACTCGTTCCGCTCGCTGGGTAGCCACCGATCCGCCACCCAAACGGCATAGGCGAGCATGATCACGCCGGCGATATCGAATCTGACGGCGGCGAAAAGAACCGGTGCGTCGTAGAAGTACGCCGGGGCGTCGGGTCCACCGACCCCGGCTTTGATCGCCATGAAGGCCGATCCCCACACCGCAGCGAGCGTCAAAAACAACAGGAGATTGCGATAGCGCACGGTCGAGAGTTGACCGAAATCGGCCTCAAACTTTCGACATCGTCCGCTCGTTCGCTGGCGGTTTGTCCCCCGTCGCGTCTCGCCCCGCTCGGAGGCCCGTCACTCGCCGCTTCGTTCCGTTTTGAGCGCGCGGAGCAGGTCCTGACGGGCGATGATACCGAGAAGCGCTCCTGCCTCGTCGACGACCGGCAGCCGATTGATGTCGCGCTCATCGTCGGCCAGCAGGTCGAGCATCTCGTCGAGCCCCGTCTTCGGTCCGACCGTCACCACGTCCTCGGTCATCACGTCGCGGATCGGCCGTCCGGCGTTGCGGGCCATGTCGATGCCGAAATCGAGTTCGTCCCACGAGATATCGACGGCGTACGTGAGCGATTCGAGAAACGGCGGGAAACCGACCGGGATCCAGAGCGTCCGATCGGAGGGTTGAAACAGATCGACGAGGTCGCCCTGTGTAACGATTCCGACGACGATTCCGTCCTCGGTGACGGGAAATCCGTTGAAGTCGACGCGGGCGAGTCGACCGAGCACCTCACCGATGTCGTCGTCGGGCGAGACGGTTTCGACCTCCCGAGTCATGATCTCATGTGCGTTCATACACCGTTCGTTTCCGACCCGAGTGCATAGACGTTGCGACAGCGAAAGCGATCGTCCCCGTCTCCCCGGCGGACGAATGCTCACGAACTCGCGAGTTCGAGCCTCACCGTCGTCCCATCGTCACCGGTGTCGAGTCCGAAGACGCGACCGTAGGGGTCTATGGCCCATCGGACGAACCACAATCCAAGCCCCTGCGCGTGCGGCATCTGGTCGGTCTCGACTTTCCGAGTGACCACCGATCGATCCGGTTCGGGAATCCCGGGACAGTTGTCGGTCACCTCGAGTTTGATTCGGCGGCCGGACTTCGCCCCCGACACCCAAACGTCCGGCTCTCCGTCGGCGCAGACGATCGCGTTCTCTAGTAACTCCTCCAGAACGGTTCGAAACTCGCTTCCGGCGCTGACTCGGTACGCTTCGGGGACCTCGACCGTGATCGCCGCGTCCGGATACATCGATCGGTATTCACGGACTACGTCCTCGACGGCCTCGCGGAGGTCGAGCGGTCCGGTCGATCGATCGCCGCTTCGGATGAGCTCTTGGGAGCGCCTGAGCGTGTCGTGCGTTTCCGACAGTCGGTTCGCGATGGTCCGAATGCGCTCCGTGAGCTCTTTTCGCACCTCGGGCGTCTCCGCGTCGGCGATCTGGCTTTCGACGCCGAGGAGATACTGCGCCTCGTGTCTGAGATTGTGTCTGATCAAACGGTTGGGCACCGCTAGCTTTTCGCGCTGTATGGCGAGTTCCTCGACACGAATCCGCTGGACGTCTCGGACGCCGATGATGACGTGAGCGAACGGCTCACGGAGAGGAGCGTCGCACCGGCGTAGAGCAGCAGATCGACTCGCAAAAACGAGATGAGAGCGAGGATCAACGCCAACAGCGCCGTCCCGAGCGCCGCCCAGCCGGCGGTCCGCGGGAGGTGTTCCGCCGTCGCCTCGTCTCTGAGAAGCAGATAACCGATCACGATCAGCGACGCCGGGAGCAGGACGCCAAACACCGCGAGCACGAGCGCCGGTGTTGAACCGCCGCCGCCCACGAGCAGCTGTGCGTTCGGAACGAGGGGCACGAGTCCGATGAGGCCGACGACCCCCGCCGAGACGACTCCAAGCGGAGTCGCGTTATGTATCGCTCGGTCCATTGGGGTGGGTACACCGCCCGATGGGTGATAAAATCGTGCTCCGAATCGACCTCAATGCCCGGGCCGTTGCTGCATCGTCGAAACACGTTCGCACCGAACGGCGTCAGACGCGCCCGCAACGCTTTTTTCCGTCGGATTCGACGGACGAACGATGAGTGAACTCGGTGACCTGCTGGAGGATATCGTGTCGGATGTCGATGGGACGCTGTTGTTCTCCCCGAGCGGGTCGCTGTACGAGCGGTTCGAAGCGGAGGACGATCCGATCGTCGTCGCGATGGACGATTCGGTCGGTGCGGATCGATACATCACGTTACCGCTCGAGTTCGACGACATACGCGAACGCATCAGATTCGGTGTCGAGGGAGCACTCGACAGCGGGTTCGTCGAGGAGGGCGATCAACTCGCCTGCGCCGTGGCGCTGTTCGCCGACGACATCGATATGATCACGCGGGTCAGAGCCGGTGACTTCGAGCGCTCCGGCGTCTACGACCTCTTCGTCAACAGCCGAGCAGAACCGGAGGTCATCCGAAACGTTCTGGAAGTCGCCATCGAACTGGGCAAGAAGGGCCAGAAGGGCAAACGCGTCGGCGCGCTGTTCGTCGTCGGCGACGCCGGCAAGGTCATGAACAAATCCCGGCCGCTCAGCTATAACCCCTTCGAGAAGAGCCACGTCCACGTCGGGGATCCGATCGTGGACGTGATGCTCAAGGAGTTCTCGCGACTCGACGGCGCGTTCGTCATCAGCGACTCCGGAAAGATCGTCTCGGCGTACCGATACCTCGAACCCGCCGCAGAGGGCGTCGACATCCCGAAGGGCCTCGGCGCGCGCCACATGGCCGCGGGCGCGATCACCAAGGACACGAACGCCGTCGCGGTCGTGCTCTCCGAATCCGACGGGCTGGTTCGGGCCTTCTCCGCGGGCGAGATAATCCTCGAGTTGGATCCGGAGGAGTACTGATGGCTCTGCTTTTCGTCCGCGCGTGGTTCGAGGGGCTCTCGACACCGGCACAGAACCTGCTTATCGCGGTCGGCGTGCTGGTTTTAGGCGTCGCACTCGGCGCGCTCGTCGCCGTCGTCATCCACCGTCTCCTGGTCGCCCTCGGTGTCGACGACGCCGTCGAGGGGACGTCGTTCGAGCGAACCGCCCGCCAGTTCGGCAGTTCTACCGTTCAACTGCTCGCACAGGTCGTCGGCGCGTTCGTCTTCTTTCTCGCGGCGCTGTACGCCATGCGGACGATCGGTCTGGTCCCGGGCGAAGCCCTCCTCGACGAGATCGGTGCGTTTCTCCCGCGGCTTTTCATCGCGATTTTCGTCATCCTGATCGGCCTTATCCTCGGTGACAAAGCCGAGATCGTGGTCGGAGAACGGCTCCGCAGCGTGAAGCTCCCCGAGGTGGCGGTCGTGTCGACGCTGGTGAAACTGTCGATCCTTTACGTCGCGGGGCTCATCGCGCTGTCGCAACTCGGCGTTGCGACGGCGGCGCTTTTGGTGTTGCTCGCCGCCTACGCCTTCGGCGTCTTCTTCCTGAGCGGGTTGGCGTTCAAGGATCTGCTCGCTTCGGCTGCCGCGGGGATCTACCTCCTCATGACCGAACCGTACACGATCGGCGACGAGGTGGAAATAGACGGCAGCCACGGGATCGTTCAGGAGATCGACGTCTTCGTCACCTACGTCGAAAACGACGGCGAGGAGTTCGTCGTTCCGAACCGGAAAGTGCTCTCCGAGGGCGCGATGCGGGTCCGATCTCATTAATCGTGGCGTTTTCGGCGGCTACGGTGTTCGTCCAAACGATTAGGACGCGGCGGCCCCAACAGTCGCCCATGCTGAACCTGAACCTCGACTCGTTCATGATCGAACTGAAAGACGGAAGTATCAAGAACGTCGGGCCGACGAACAAGTCCGCGAGTGCGAAGCTCTTCGACGTCGAATCGGCCGAGGCTCGGGCATTCGGCGACAGCCAGCTGAAAATCGTCGCGACCGACGCCTCGGGGAACGAGGTCCAAATCGCGCTCTCGGCCGACGAGGCTGAGAGCATCGTCGACGACGTCGAATCGCTGCGAGAGAAGAGCGGAATGTTCGGGTGAGTTACTCCTCTCCGCTTCCGTCTCCCCCCCCGCCCGTCGCCTGCGCGATCGGTTCGGCCGGGACTCCGGCCCACGTCTCCCCGGCCGGGATGTCCTCGGCGACGAGGGAGTTCGCCGCGACCTGTGCGTCCGGGCCGATCTCGACGCCGGGCAGGACGATCGTTCCGGCCCCGATCATCGCCCGTTCGCCGATCCGCACGTCGCCGGTGCGGTACTCCGTTTGCAGGAATTCGTGACACAGCAGCGTCGCGTCGTACCCGACGATCGCGTCGTCCTCGACGGTGATGAGCTCCGGCCAAAAGACGTCCGGCGTCGATTCGAGCCCCCATGAGACGCCGGAGCCGACCGTGACGCCGATCCGTCGGAGCAGCCAGTTTTTGAGCCGAAGGCTGGGCGAGTGTCGCGCCAGGACGATACAAACGTAGTTGAGAACCACCCGAAGCGGGTGTTTCGCCTCCGGCCACGACCACAGGGAGTTGTGCGGGCCGGGGGTCGGGTGCCGTGTCACCCGCTCGTGGCGTCCGCGCGTCCCCTCGTCGTTTTCGCGCGCTCGGTCGTCTGCCGCGTCGTTCACACGCAGATAACGCGTGCGATCGTGTTAAGTCATTCCTCGTCGGCGTCCGTCGATCCGCCCCCGTTCGGCGGTTCGCCGAACGCGACCGGTTCGGCTTCGCGAACCCGGACGCCGCGCGCCGCGAGGTGTTTCGTTCGGTTTCTGGCGAAGTCCTCCTCTTCGGTCCCCCGCGTCGCGAGAACGCACATCCGCGCCTTACCGACGGGTCGCATCGTCCGGCCGGCCCGCTGTGCGCCCTGCCGGCGCGAACCGCCGAGCCCGGAGGCGGCGATCGCGATCTCCGCGTCCGGGAGATCGATCCCCTCGTCGCCGACCCGGGAGACGACGATCGTATCCAACTCACCGCGTCGGAACTGATCGAACAGCCGACTTCGGCGGGCGTGCGGCGTCTCGCCGCTGATAAACGGCACGTCCAACGCCTCGGAGATCGCGTTCCCCTGGTCGATGTACTCGACGAAGACGATGGCCTTCGAATCGCGATTCTCGTGGAGGATCGCCGAAATCTCGCTGAGCTTCGCCGGGTTCGTCGCGGAGAGTTGGCGGCGTCCGTGCCCGTCGCTCGCGGCGTACTCGGTTCGGTGCGACTCCGATCCCCACGGGAGCAGCCGAATCTCCACTTCGGGTTCGGCGACGTAGCCGGCCTCGAAGAGCGCCTCCCAATCGGTGCCGATCGGCGGACCGATGAGCGTGTAAATCTCCTCTTGGTCGTCGGTTTCTCGGACCGGCGTGGCAGTCAGCCCGAGCCGGTGTTTGGCCTGCAGGCTCGCGCTCCGCCGATGGATCGGCGAAGGAATGTGATGGACTTCGTCGAAGATTATCAGCCCCCACTTTCTCGCATCGAACAGCATTCGGTGGCGGTCCATCCCGGCCGTTTGATAGGTTGCGATCGTCACCGGTCTGATCTCCTTCGAACCGCCGTGGTACTCGCCGACCAGCTCCGGCGACAGCGTCGTGTGTTCTGCGATTGCGTCGTGCCACTGGCCGGCGAGTTCACGGGAGGGGACCAACACGAGCGTCTCGCCTTCGATTTCCGACATGATTCCGAGAGCGGCGATCGTCTTTCCCGAGCCGGGCGGACCGACCAGCACGCCAGACCCCGAGCTGGTAAACCTGTCGACCCAATCGGCCTGATAGGAGCGCAGCTCGGGCCGGAGTTCGAAGGGCAGGTCGTCGCCGGTTTCGAGATCACGATGATCCTGCACGGGGTAGCCCGCCTCGTACAGCGTTCGTTTGAGTTCGGCCGTCCGATCGTCGGCGACCCACGCGGTCGCGTCACCGATGCGGGCCCGCAAGACGCCGTCGCCGAGTCGAGGCTCGGCGATGTTCCCGAGCAGATCCGCGCTTTGGGCCTCCAAGACGACGTATCCGTCCTCGTGGGTCACGAGTCGGAACTTGTGGGCGCGCTCCCACTGTCCCCCGATCCACTCCTCTAGGGCTTCGTACCGGCCGCCGAGCGCCGACCGAACCGTCGCGAGAAGCTCCGTGAGCGTCTCATAGGGAGCGTTCCAGACGTCCTCTTCGCGCACCATATAAATATAGCCACCCTCCCGGTTCGTGTCCGCCAGGTGGGCGAACTGCGTCAAGAGCGCCCGCGTGTACTGTGCGGGTCGGTCGACGACGATCTCTCGGCGCTTCTCGAAGACCGTGATTCGTTCGTCCGCCGAGGTGGTATCTTTCGGGAACCAGACGGTGGACTCCTCCGCGACGTCGAGGCGCCCTATGAGTTCTTGGGCCGCCAGTTCCTCCAGGTCCGCCGCTACGTCGACTGAGGCGTCGGCGACCGCAGCGACCTCGGTCGCGAGCACGACCGGTCGTCGCCGACTCTCAAGTGCGTCGTAAAACGCATTCAGATGGGCGTTCGTATCGGCGTCCGCAGAATCGTCTGTCACTGGTGACGGTTCGGGATCGACCGGCAAAAGCGACCCGACTCGAACGGTGAGACGACCGGTAGGATCGAAGCCGCGACCGGACCGCCGCGACCGCCTCCGCGGATCGACCGATCAGGTCCGATCCCCTTCGACGCTCACACGGGGGACGTTCTCCTGGGCCGGCTCGACGCGAACGCCCGCTATCTCGTCGTATTCACACAGTCGGTCAGCGAGCACTCGCCGGGTCTCGATGGCCGTTCCGACAAGCCGACAGGCGGCGCAGTACTCGACGTCGACACTCGCCATACGCGATGTGCGACGATAAATAATTAACAAATGCGGTTCCGGCAGCCGTTGGGCGAACCCATGATCGCCCCTCGGGGCTCCGACATGCCGGCAAGCTTTTTCGCTCCCGCTCTGAGTGGATCGTATGGGCGATTTCGACCTCGATTTGCAGACTGCCGAAGGCGAACTCGACGAACCGACGGGAAGCGGCCAGGTCGTCCTCGGCGTGCTCGACGGAACGACCGATCCCAACGAGTGGGTCACACACGTCGAAAACGACGACGTGCTCGTGTTGAACGTCGATGGCGATTTGAACGAACTCGCGGCCGGCTTCGCTCGCGAGGTTCGGGACCTCGGCGGCGAACTGATGCACTTCCGCGGCTTCCTCGTCGTGTCGCCGCCGGGGCGAGAGATCGACACGGATCGGCTCGAGTGATCTCGGATACATCGCGGCGGACGGCTTATGAACTGCTGACGAACGTCAGGTAATGACCGTCCGGATCGCGGATCCGGACGCCGCCGTCGACGGACTCGCGCTTCGTCACGCGCTCGGCCACGGTATCGGCGGTCGTCGTCGGATCCGTCGACTCGATCCCGACGTCGACGTGGACGCCGCCGCGCGCGTCGGCGAGTCCCAGATGTGGCTCCCACAGTTCGATATCGAACGGACCGGTGGTGAGGCGCGTTCGGCGTCGCTCGTCGCCGCGGTCGACGATCTCGAACCCGAGGTCGGCATAAAAATCCTCGGCCGCCGGGAGGGATTCGACCTCGAATACCACCTCGAAGATCCCCGACAGCGTCGGTTCGTCGCGGCCGCGAACGTCGTCCGCGCCGCCGATCTCGACGCAGTTGCCGACGGGATCGTAAAAGTACAACGAGCGCATACTGCCGAAGTTGACCTCCTGAAGGTCGAAATCCTCCGAGAGCCGGTCCCACCACAGATCGTAGCCGTCCGCGGGACACGACAGCGCGTAGTGGGTGTGCAGTCCGCCACGCGGGACGCCGTTCGGGCGTCGAAACCGGAGCTCGGCCTTCCCACCGACCGACACCGAGGTCTCGCGGTCAGCCTCGGCGACGATCGGCGTCGAGAGGTGGGTCTGATAAAAGGAGGCGACCGGATCGGGGTCTTTGACCTCCAGCGCGAGCCACCGACACGCTTCGAGCATACCGGTGGTGGGCGGCGGGCGGGGATAAATGTGGAGGGCACCGGTATCCGAGTCAGACGATTGCCGCCCCGTGGGGCTATACGTGGCGGATCGAACTCCCCCGAACCCCGCATTTATCAGTCTATGACACTTATAAGTCGTATGCCGATGAAAGGCTCCGGCGCGAGTGAACTGACGGTCGTAGACCGCTTCGACGGCGGCGTCGGCTGGATCGCGTATCCGGACGAGACGATGCAGCGCGCCTCACACGCCATCGAGAGCGATGGCGGACTGTGGCTCGTCGATCCAGTCGACGTCGAGGGACTCGACGACCTCCTCGAGGAGTACGCCGATCCGGAGGGGGTCGCGGTGTTGCTCGATCGACACAAACGAGACGCCGCGACGATCGCGAACCGCCACGACGTACCGGTCTACGTTCCGGAGTGGATGGACGGCGTCGTCGGTGATATCGACGCGCCGATCAAACGCTTCGATCGACGGCTGGCTGATTTCGACGTGATCCGTCTCATCGACAACCCGCTGTGGCAGGAGGCCGCACTGGTCGACGGCGAGACGCTCGTGGTCCCCGAGTCGCTCGGGACGGCCGAGTACTTCCGTGCGCCCGACGAGCCGCTCGGCGTCCACCCGATGTTGCGCATCCTTCCGCCACGAACGCTCCGCAGTTACGATCCCGACCGACTGCTCGTCGGCCACGGCGAGGGGATCTTCGAGGACGTCGGGCGGACGATCCGCCGAGCGATCGACGGAAGCAGGCGGACGGCGCTACCGCTGTATCTCCGAAGCGTTCGCGAGCTCTTCAGTAACCGATGAACCGCTCGATCCATGGCGGTGAACTTTTGCGGTCCGCACGCCCACGAAGCGTATGAATATTCTTCTCACGAACGACGACGGGATCGACGCCGTCGGGATTCGAACGCTCTACGACCGCCTCTCGGAGGTCGCCGACGTGACGGTAGTCGCGCCCGCAGAGGATCAAAGCTCCGTCGGCCGACAACTCTCTCAAACCGTCGACCTGTACGAACACGAGATGGGATACGCCGTCGGGGGAACGCCCGGGGACTGCGTCATAGCCGCCCTCGGGTCGCTGGGCTTCGACCCCGACATGGTGGTTGCCGGTATCAACCAAGGGGCGAACCTCGGGTCGCACGTTCTCGGGCGCTCCGGGACCGTCTCGGCGGCCGTCGAAGCCGCATTCTTCAACGTTCCAGCGATCGCGGCATCGGTGTACTTCCCAGCCGGGCAGTTCTCCTTCGAGGAGTTAACCCCGGAGCCGAGCCACTTTCGCGAAGCCGCGCGGGCGGTCGAGTTCCTCGTCGAGCACGCATCCAACGTCGGTGTCTTCGAGTCGGCCGACTACCTCAACGTCAACGCGCCTCTCCCCCCCCAAGACGGTCACGCGAGGATGGAGATCACGCGCCCCTCACACGTTTACAAGATGGACGCCGAACACGATGGCAACGGCACGGTTCGGCTCAACGACCGCATATGGGAACTGATGGCCGAGGGGAACATCCCCGATCCAGCCGGTAGCGACAGGCGAGCCGTCATCGAGGGGCGAGTCAGCGTCTCGCCGCTCACCGCACCGCACACGACGACCGATCACGAGGCCCTCGCCGGGCTCGCAGAAGCGTACTAACCGTGATCGACTGGCGGTTTCCATCGGTCTCGCGCGGAGATATTCTCCGGACAACGGGGTTCGTGCTCGCGGTCAACGCCGTGGGAGCGCTCCCCGCGGTCTTCGCCGGATCGGACACCGACTGGATCGACCGTCCCTCGTTTTACCCGCCGGAGATCGCCTTTCCGATCGTCTGGACGGTGCTGTTCACGCTCATGGGGATCGCGCTGTCGCTCGTCTGGCAACACGGGCGAACACGCCGTGACGTTCGACTCGCGTTGTCGGCGTTCGGGGTGCAGCTCGCACTCAACCTCGTGTGGACGCCGGTCTTTTTCGGGCTCCGTCGACCCGGTCTGGGACTGGCGGTAATCTGCGCGCTGTGGATCGCCATCATCGCGACGATCGTCGCCTTCGACCGCGTCGACCGTCGGGCGGCCGCATTGTTGATCCCGTATCTCCTGTGGGTGTCGTTCGCCGCGGTACTCAACTATGCGATCTACACGGGTTGATCGCGGAGTGGGCACGCATCCGCCTCACGCGTGCGAGATGTCGATGTGCCAGACGCCGTCGCTTTCGGACGGCTCCTGTCGAACCCGCGGCTCTCGAGCAGCCCGTAGAGCTGCTCGGGTTCGAAGCCGTTTATGATCAAGAGCTGTCCGCCGTCCTCGAGCGGCTCTGACGCCAGTAGCCGGCGATTCGGCGTCCCTGTCGTTGAGGGGGGTTTCCGATCATGTTCGGTTTCTATGCGACGTGATATCAACCGGACGCTCTTCGGGACACGCCCACGATCGATCTCGGACCGCGTCTCCGACGGCCGAACACCTCGTTTGCGGTGAAAAATCCCGCTCAGACGAGCACCACTCCACCGCTTATGGGTCGAATGACTGAGCGAACTGAGAACAGATCGCCAGCGACGATACCTGCCCCACCGGCGGTCAGCGGGGCCTATCCCCCGTTGGATCGACCCTTCCCACGGAGGTCGGGGGCGATGGCCCACAGCACGAGCGCGCCGATCATAACCAGACCGAGCAGTGCCGTCTCTGCGAGAGATACGTCCAGACCGACGTGGACGAAGACGGTTCGCATCTCGATGATGATCGGCACCATGATTACGATGGCGACGACGAGTCCGATCGGGCTAACGCGCATCAGGCGACCACCCTCAACGTGGTGTCGACTGCGACCTCTCCGTAGAGGACGACCGTCTCGATGAACTGCGGCGACGGGCTCCCACCGGGACCGAAGACGCCGCCACGGCTGATTATCGAGGCGAGCGGCAGCGAATACGCGAGGATCACGAGCAAGATCGCGATGATCGTCCACAGCTTCAGGTTATCGAGGACGCGCGGTGCGTCCTCGGGCCCGGACAGCGTGTCGGCGTACCCGTTATCGGCGATCCCGTCGGTTTTGCTTCCCAAAACCGTCATCCCGACGACCAGGAGGAAAAGCACCGTCGAGATGAAAAGCAGCGTACCGCCGATGGCGACCTGCATGTTGAGTTCACTCATCGATCCGACCGCGACCTCGTACTCGAAGCCGCGGTACTCGGGCTCTGCAGTCCGGCGCGGAACGCCGATCAAGCCCTGGCGGTGCATCGAGTTCGACATTAACGTCATGCCGAGAAACCACAACAGGACCTGCGCGAGCCCGACCGACTTACTCCAGATCTTCTTGCCGGTCAATTGGGGGAGGAACCAGTAGGTGACGGCCATGAACGTCAGCGCGACCGCCGTCCCGATAGTGAGGTGGAAGTGACCGACGACCCACCACGTGTTGTGGACGAGATAGTTGATGTTCATCCCGGCGTTGATCATCCCGGAGAAGCCGGCGGCGGCGAACATCAGCCCGGCCAGCGCCATGCCGGCGAACACCGGATCGCGCCACGGGAGCGCCCGGAGCCACCCGAACGTGCCCGACCCGCCGCGCTGGCGAGCCCCGTGTTCCATACTGGCTACGACCGTGAACGCCGTCAACAGGCTCGGTAACAGCAGGAACATCGTGTTCACCATGACGATGAACTTGAAGCCCTCCGCGATACCGGGGTCGAGATACTGGTGGTGGATCCCGGTCGGCGTCGAGAGGATCAAAAAGAGGACGAAGACCACGCGTGCGAGCGGATCGCTGAACAGTTTCCCGCCGGAGATCTTCGGAAGCAGGATGTACCACAGCATGTACGCCGGCATCAACCAGAAGTAGACGACTGCGTGGCCGAAATACCAAAACAGCGTTCGGGTCAAGAGCGCATTGACCTGATCGAAGATGCCGAGCGACCACGGCAGAATGAAGACGAGCACGGAGATGGCGACGCCGAGACTGGAGAGATACCAAAACAAGGTCGTCGTCAACACCATGAACGTCGGCAACGGAATCCGCTCGTCGGGATTTTCGCTCTTCCACGCCCACCACGAGCGGAACCAATCGAAGCCGGCGACCCACGTGCCGACGATGAAGACCACGAGGCCTAGATAGAACAGCGGATGCGCCTGTAGCGGCGCGTAGAACGTGTAAAGGACGGCCGCGCTGACGTCGAGGCCGGGGATGAACGCGCCGAGGATGGCGATACCGGCCATAAGCGACCCGGCCACCATGAGGCCGTACCAGGCCCACGCGAAGCGCATATTCTCGAGACCGCGGTCGAGACTCGTCGTTACACCCCACGTGAACATGCCGACGAGAAAGAAGATCGTGAACGTCAGCACCAACAGAACGGCGTGTAGCGTGAGCAGTGAGTAGTAATCTGCCGACTCGACTATCCGAACGATGTCGAGCCGGTGGAACACCTGTAAGAGCCCCATCAACGCGCCGACGGCGAGGGCGACGAAGGAGCTGTAAAGCGCCGTCCGAATGAGCTTCGCCTCGCTCGGGAACTGCTCGATATAGGTGCCGCTTCCGACGCTCATTGATCGTCCTCCAGTTCGAACTCCTCCTCGGGAACGACGACGAGTTTACCCTCCATGTCGTGGTGGCCGGATCCGCAGTACTCACTGCAGAGAACACCGTACTCGCCCGGTTCCTCGGTTTCGACCGTCAGGCTGGCGACCTCGCCGGGGATGATCATCGTGTTCGCGTTCGTTCCGACGACGCTGAAACTGTGGATCACGTCCTCGCTCGTGAGGTAGAACGTGACATTACTGTTCGCTGGAACTTCGATCTCGCCCGGGAAGTACGCGAACTGCACCGCGACCACGTGAACCTCGTACTCGTTTTCACCGACCCGTTCGACGCCGGGATCGGAGAACCCGGGGTGCTCGCCGAGGTTGTCCGGGTCGACGGTCTCCGAAGAGTCGTCGATCATCGCGATTCCGAGGCCGACCGATCCGTACGTGATCGTCAGGATGAATCCGACGATGAGTAACATCGACGCGGCGAGCCAGAACTTCTCGTACGTGTGGACGTTCATACAATCACTCCGACGACGGTCAGATCGTTCCCGAGGAACTCGACGAAGTACATGAAGATCCACAGGACGACAAGTACGAGAAAGTATACCATTATTAACGCTAGTGTTCCTTTCGGATCGAACTCGTCGTGTCCGATCTCCTGTTCAAGTTCTGAGCTCATGTATGCGCCTATATGTGGTGCCTTAATGTAATTGTTCACCCCATCCAGTTACCTGGGATTCGGCCAATAGTTTTTAACTAACCAGTACCTATCGCGGTTAATGAGAACGGATTCCATCTCCCCGAGGGCCGCGGTCGTCGTCGGTGCGCTCGCGCTCGCACCGATCGTCTGGTACGGACTCACCAGATCGGGAACCGCAGGGGTCTTCTCGGCGATCAACGTCGTCGTCATCATCGCCGCGCTGCTCGTCGCGACGGGGCCCACGAAGGGCGGCGACCATCACGATCACGTCTCCGCCTGAGTGATGGCCATCCCTCAATCGAGCGTCGCGCTCGGGGTTTTGGCCCAGGGTCACGACCACGGTTCCGCCACGGCGATCGCGACCGGGAACGTCGACCTCTTGGTGTTCTTGATCGTCGGCTTGCTCGCTGGGGCGCACTGTCTCGGTATGTGTGGTCCGCTCGTGACGACCTACGCGGATCGGTTCAACCCTCAGCGTGGCTCGAGGCGGAGCAACGCGTTGACGCTGTACGAAGTCCGGCAGCACTCGCTTTTCAACCTCGGTCGTGCCGGGAGCTACGCGCTCTTGGGCGGGTTCTTTGGATTGCTCGGCGGACTTGCGTTCACGTCCGTCGATGTGGTCGCGGCTGTCGGAAACAGTGTCAGGGCAGCGGTCGGCATCCTCATCGGTATCGCAATTATCGCCAGCGGAGCCTACTACCTTCGGGGGCAAGCGGGCATCCCGCACGGCGTCCCGATCATCGGACCCGTATTCACCCGCGTCACGGGGCTGCTCACCGGGCGGATCGACCGACTCGCCAACTCACCGGGTATCGTCGGATTGGGTGCGATTCACGGACTCCTCCCGTGTCCGATCATCTACCCGGCGTATCTGTACGCGTTCGCCCTCGGGGATCCGATTCGTGCAGCGCTATCGCTCGGGATACTCGGCCTCGGGACGATTCCGACGCTGTTCCTCTACGGAACAGCCCTCGGATCCCTTGGGACGACAAACCGCGTTCGGCTCCATCGGGTGCTCGGTGCCGCCTTCATCGTCCTGGGCTACATCCCGCTCCAGCACGGATTGATGCTCTACGGGATTCACCTGCCACATCCGCCAATTCCGTTCTACCAACCGCTATAACGGCTCTCACAACCGATGACCGCTTCCGATGACATCGACGGTTCGACGGCCGACGAGTCGACCTGTCGTCTCTGTGATCTTCCGACGCCGAACCGACCGATAACCGATCCCGACATCGACGGCGAGTTCTGTTGTCGGGGATGTCTGGAAGTACACCGCTCGCTCGGTGATCTCGACGAAGCGGAGGCGGCGGCCGTCAAAGGGGCCATCGACGGACGAGAGTCGGCACGAAACCGGACGGTGGAACCCGCCGAAGAGAGCGGAGAATCGGCCTTCTTCGCCGTCGACGGGATGCACTGTACGACCTGCGAGGCATTCCTCGAGGGGCGCGGACGAACGCGGGAAGGCGTCTACGACGTCGAAGCGAGCTACGCGACCGACACCGTCCGCGTTCGGTACGACCCGGAGGTACTCGATGAGGACGACCTCCCCGTACTCCTCTCGGGATACGGGTACACCGCCGGTCGGCGCGAGGACGGTCGACCGGGTAGCGACACGAACGAGACCGTCGCGTTCCTCGCCGGCGGCGGTCTTTTTGGCATGATGGTGATGGTCTGGTACGCGCTCTTTTTGTACCCGACCTACTTCGGCTACGATCCGGTCGTCGAGTTCGGCGGCTACGATGGGCTCTACGTCTTCGGGAACATCTGGATCATGACCTCCTTCGTCCTCTTTTACACCGGTTGGCCGATCCTCCGGGGGGCGTACGTCAGCCTCCGTGCGGGCGTTCCGAACATGGATCTGCTCGTCGCGCTCGCCGCCGTGAGCGCCTATGCCTACAGCACACTGGCGATGGGCGTCGGCCAAACTGATCTCTACTTCGACGTGACCGTCGCCATCGTCCTGGTCGTGACCGGCGGCGGCTACTACGAGAGCAAGATCAAAGCGCGCGCCGTCGGTCGGCTCTCGGCGCTCACGGAGCAGACTATCGACGACGCGCGTCGCGCCTCCGACGGAGAGACGGTGCCCATCGACGCCGTCGAACCGGGCGACCGATTACTCGTCCGCCCCGGAGAGCGCGTCCCGCTCGACGGCGAGGTCCTCGAGGGAAGTGCCGCCGTCGACGAGTCGCTCGTAACCGGCGAATCGGCCCCGGTCACCAAGCGACCGGGTGATCAGGTCGCCGGCGGAACCGTCGTGACCGACGCTCCGATCGTGTTCGAGGTCGACGACCCGGCGACGAGCACGCTCGATAGGCTCGTGGAACTGCTGTGGGAGATCCAGAGTTCGACGCCGGGCGTCCAGCGGCTCGCGGATCGGCTCGCGACGATCTTCGTCCCGCTCGTCGTCGTCATCGCCGGTGTGGCCGTCGCGTGGACGTTGATCTCGGGCGGCGGGATCACGTCGGCCATGCTCCTCGGGCTGACCGTGCTCATCGTTTCCTGTCCGTGTGCGCTCGGACTCGCGACGCCGCTGGCGATCGCATCCGGGATCAAAACGGCGACCGAACGCGGGATCATCGTAACCGCCGAAGCGGTGTTCGAGGACGCCCCGGAGATCGAGACCGTCGTCCTCGACAAGACCGGGACGCTGACCGAGGGCTCGATGTCCGTGGTTTCGGTACATGCCGACGATCCCGAAGATGTCCTCCGTCGCGCCGCCGCCGTCGAATCGCTCTCGGAGCACCCGATCGCGACCGCCATCGTCGAGTACGCCGATCAAACGAGTGTCGATTCGTCGGGGATGGCCACGGATGGGGGGGCGAAAGTCATCGATCCGGAGACGTTCGAGCGCGCCTCCCGCGGCGTCAGCGCCCCCTTCGACGGAGCCGAAACCGTCGTCGGACACCCCTCCCTGCTCGACGAGCGGGGGCTGACGATCGACGACGCGATCGAGACGCGGATCGCGGCAGCGAGAGATGCCGGTGACGTTCCCGTCGTCGTCGGATGGGACGGTTGTGCCCGCGGCGTCATCGTGGTCGGTGATTCCCCTCGAAGCGAGTGGCGCGAAACCGTCGAGACGCTGTCCGTGGATCGCGATGTCGTCGTTCTGACCGGTGACGAAGGGGCCGCCGCGGATCGGTTCCGGTCGGTCGACGGTGTCACCGACGTGTTCGCCGGCGTTCCGCCGGGAGCGAAGGCCGAGACCGTCCGTCGACTCAAGACGCGCGGCCCCGTCGCGATGGTCGGCGACGGGAGTAACGACGCCCCCGCGCTCGCCGCGGCCGATCTGGGTATCGCACTCGGAAGCGGAACGAAACTCGCGGGCGATGCGGCCGATGCGACCGTCGTCGACGACGATCTCAGGGCGGTCCCCGAGACGTTCACCGTCGCCGAACGAACCAACGACCGGATTAGACAGAATCTCGGTTGGGCGTTCGTCTACAACGGCCTCGCCATTCCACTGGCGATCTCGGGGCTGTTGAATCCGCTCTTGGCCGCCGTCGCGATGGCGATGTCGAGTACGCTCGTCGTCGCGAACTCGTCGCGATCGCTCGGGATCGGAGAGCGAGCGACCGAGGAGTAGTTCAAACCGGGGCTCCTCGGCCATCTGACCCGGATCCTCCTCCATCTGATCCGGATCCTCCTCCATCGATCCCGTCTCCTCGAACGTCGTCTCCAGTTCGATCGACCGCACGTTGATCGCCCGCTTTGGTGGCGACTCGGCGCGGTGCGGACGGGGACGAGGTCGTAGTCGTGTCGTTCTGCGAGGCCGTTCCACGCCCGACACGATCCGATCGTCAGCGTGTCTGCGGACACGTGTCGTGGGCTGTAACTCCCCCGCGCGAAGAACGGCCCAATCGTCCGCTCCTTCGGCGTACCGGCATCCCGCGTCCGGGCGCCGCGTATCGAGGTTCGACCGTGCGAGGCTGTAATCGAACGTCGCATGTCGTATCGTAGGCTGTCGGCTCTTCGAACATATCGCAGGTCGTCTCGTGGAACGCGGGGCGGTCGTCGCCGATCAGTGCGTCGTGTCCGTCGAGGAACGGCTCAGGGGTGGGAATACGGTCCTCGACGAACTCGTCGCACCCATCGAAGAGGTCTCGCTGGCCGCCCCCGAACGGTGAAGGGACCCCGGCCGTGGGCGAGACCCGGGACGACAGCGGCCTACACCTACTGCGGAATGGGTTCGGTTAGTCGCTTCGCTCGGCCACCACGGTGCGGTCGATACTGTCCTCGGCGGCCGGCGGGGACACCTCACGCTCGCCGTCGCTGGGCTCATCCAGCCCCTGTTCGCCGCCGTCGTGATGGCCGCGAGCAGCATCGTCGCCGTCTCGAACTCGCGGCGGCCGGTGTGTCGATCTAGAGGATCTGCTTTCCCAAGCCGCTCGCGATGAGTTCGACCGCAAGTTCCGCTGTTTTATTGTGCGAGTCGAGGATCGGGTTCGCCTCGACGACCTCCATCGAAATCTGGGTGTCGGTTTCGGCGATCAGCTCCATCGCGGCGTGGGCCTCCCTGTACGTGACCCCGCCGTGAACCGGCGTCCCGACACCGGGGGCCTCGCCGGGGTCGAGCACGTCCATATCGAGACTAACGTGGAGCCCGTCGACGCCGTCAAGGGCGGCTTCGAGTGCATCCTCGACGACCGGGGCGATCCCGTGGCTATCGATGTCGCTCATCGTGTAGGCGGTGACGTCGCTCTCCGTGATCGCCTTTCGCTCCTGCTCGTCTATGTCCCTGAGTCCGACCATCGCGATATTCCGCTCGTCGATGTCGGCTCGAGCCCACTCCATATCGCCGAACACGCCGCGGCCGAGCATCGCGGCGACGGGCATGCCGTGGATGTTTCCACTTAGCGTCGTCTCGGGCGTGTTGAAATCCCCGTGGGCGTCGATCCAGAGGACACCGACATCGCGCTCTTTGCTCGCCCCGTTGACGCTCCCGATAGCGATCGAGTGATCGCCGCCCAACAGGAGCGGAAACGCTCCCTCTTCGAGCGCGTCGGCGACCGCGTATTCGACGCTGCGACAGACCTCCCGGGTCTCGCGAAGGTACTTGGCGTTTCCGTCCGGTGGGTGCTCGGCGTTGGGATCCCGTCCCTCGGGGCGCGGAACCGGAAGGTCGCCGGCGTCGTCGATCGAGTAGCCGAGGGCTCGAATCGAATCGGCCAACCCGGCGTAACGAAGCGCCGACGGTCCCATGTCCACCCCGCGTCTGTCGGCTCCGAGATCCATCGGAGCACCGATGACTCGTACATCCATAGGCCGCCTTCGACGCCGGACGAGAAAAACGGACGTGATGGCCGCCACGAATCACCTCACCGTCGCCTTTAAGTCCGGAACTATCAAAGTAGAGGTTATGTCATCGATCGAACTTACCCCCAGTCAGAAGACGATTCTTCAAGAGCTCATCAACCTCTTTCGCGAATCCGAGAGCGCGGTCAAGGGCGAGGAAATCGCGGAGAAGGTCGACCGAAACCCGGGAACGATCCGCAACCAGATGCAGAGCCTCAAGGCGCTCCAACTGGTAGAGGGCGTACCCGGTCCGAAAGGCGGATATAAACCGACGGCGACGGCGTACGACGCGCTAAAGATCCAAGAAATGGATCAAGCCGCAGACGTTCCGTTTCGTCACAACGGCGAACTGATAACGGGGGCGAACGTCCAAGAAATCGATCTCACGAGCGTTCACCACCCCGAACTGTGTCGTGCCGAGATCAAACTGCAGGGCTCGATGTCGGAATTCACCGAGGGTGACTCGATAAGTGTCGGCCCGACACCGCTGTCGAAGCTCCTGATCGAGGGCTCGCTCGAAGGGAAGGACAACACGAACAACACCCTCATCCTCACGATCGACAACATGGCCGCACCGGCTGGAGGCGAGGAACCGCTTCACTGATAGGAATTATCGTAGCCAGCCGGTGATCCCGAGCTCCCCCTGTTGACGCTGTGGCTCGATCATTCGCCGGAGACCTATGAACACCTACGGTAACCCCCATGAGACCGATCGGTGGTTGAGCATTTCTCGTAAAGACGGGGCTGCGTGACTCGCTCGACTCCCGGAGCGCTTTCAACACCTTTGTATCGTTGGGCATAGAAGATTGAGTCATGACAGACGATGTCGTCGTGCTAGGGTCCGGTTATGCCGGCACCGGCGCACTCAAACGAATCGAATCGGAGATCGATGGCGAAGCGGACCTCACGTGGATCTCGGACGTCAATCACCACCTCGTCCTCCACGAATCCCACCGATGCATCCGCGATCCCGACATCCAAGAGAAGATAACCTTCGACACGTCGGAACTCAAAGCGCCCTCCACGCGGTTCATCCACAGCCGAGTCGACGCGATCGACACCGACGACCGGGTGATCACGCTCGCCGACGACTCGACCGTCGAGTACGATTACCTGCTCGTCGGGTTCGGTTCGAAGACCGCGTTCTTCGGAATCGACGGGCTCGAAGAGCACTCGCTGGTACTCAAGAGCCTCGCCGACGCACTGGAGATTCACGACGCGATCACGGACGCGGCGCGGGAAGCTTCCCGGAGCGACCCTGCACAGGTCATCGTCGGCGGCGCGGGACTCTCCGGGATCCAGTCGGCCGGCGAGATCGCGGAGTTCCGAGATAAACACCGTGCGCCGCTCGACATCCACATCGTCGAGGGGCTCGACAGCGTCTTCCCCAACAACGACCCCGTCGTGCAGGCGAAGCTGCGTAAGCTGCTCGAGGAGAAAGATATTGAGATCCACACCGGCGAGTTCATCGGCGAGGTCGACGACGAGACCGTCTACATCGGTGACGAGAAGCAACTCGACTACGACGTGTTACTTTGGACCGGCGGCATCACGGGCCAAGACGCCGCCGAGACCGTCGACGTCGACAAGGACGACCGGAGCAACCGCATCGAAACCGCGTCGAACTTCCAGACATCCGACGAGCGCGTGTTCGCGATCGGTGACGCCGCGCTCACCGACCAACCCGGCGACCAGCCCGCACCGCCGACGGCGCAAGCGGCCTGGCAGGCCGCGGAGGTCGCCGGCGAGAACCTCGTCCGCGCGATCCGCGGACAGCCGCTCAAAGAGTGGGTGTACGACGACAAGGGGACGCTTATTTCGGTCGGCAGCAAAGCCGTCGCCCACGATATCAAGGGGCTCCCGATCGACACCTTCGGCGGCCCGGCCGCGAAGGTCCTCAAAAAGACCGTCGCGGCGCGATGGATAAACAGGGTCACCGGCGTCGGGGACGCCGCGAAGGCGTTCCCGGACATGTAATCGGTCTCGGACCGCTTACTGATCGTCGAGCGATAATCCGGCGTGCCACCGGTCGACGCCGGCGGCCGCTTTTGTTCGGTCCATCTTCGTCAGCAGCGCCGCCGCGAGCGATGCCGTTTCGGCCGCCTCTCGCTGCCCTTCCGTCCGAAATTCACCAGTGACCCGGTTCGCGTAGACTGTACAGACGACCCCCGCGCGGAGTCCGTACAGGTTCGCAAGTGTAAGGATCGCGCTCGCCTCCATCTCGAAGTTAAGGACGCCGGCTTCGCGGAGCTCTTGTATGCGCGCTTCGGCACCTGCGGCACGGAAGCCGTCGAACCCGGGGCGGGATTGGCCCGCATAGAAGGAGTCCGTCGAACAGGTGACTCCGATGTGATACTCGTGTCCGAGTCGCTCCGCGGCCGTCACGAGCGCGGTTACGACCTCCCCGTGGGCGCTCGCGGGATAGTCCTCCCGGACGTACTCGTCGCTGGTTCCCTCCTGTCTGACCGCCCCGGTCGTGATGACCAGATCGCCGATATCGATCCCGGGTTGAATCGCGCCACAGGAGCCGACCCGAACGAACGTGTCCGCACCGACTCGTGCGAGTTCTTCGACGGCGATCGCGGCGGACGGTGATCCGATACCGGTCGACGTGACGGCGATCGGTTCGCCCCCGTATTTCCCCGCGAGCGTTCTGTATTCTCGGTGACTCGCGAGTTCCTCAGCGTCGTCCCACAGATCGGCGACGATGTCCGTTCGCTCCGGATCTCCCGGTAACAGTACCGGGCCAGCGATGTCTTCCTCGCGTAACTCGATGTGATACTGTTCGTCGTTTGGATCCTCGCTTTCGCGGCTCATTCGAGGTGCTCGCCCGTGATCGTATTCGGGAGCAATTCGCCGAGCGTGTACGTCGTCGGCCCAGCGTCGGCCTCGCAGACGATTCGAAAATCGTCGTCGCAAAACTCCGAAAGCGACTGCCGACACATGCCACACGGCGTCACGCCGTCCCGGCGATCCGAACTGACCGCGACCTGCTCGAACTCGTGGTGGCCGGCCTCGACGGCCTTCGACAGCGCCAACTCCTCTGCGTGGACGCTGTTCGAGTAGTTGGCGTTCTCGACGTTACAGCCCGTGAACACCGTCCCGTCTCCCGTTTCGATCGCCGCCCCGACGTAGTACTCCGAGTACGGCGCGTACGACGTCTCGACCGCCTGGCGTGCGACAGCGAGGAGTGCAGTATCCTCCATACAGACCGATCTCGAGCCGGCCGCAAATAGCTATCTCACGCTATTTTGCCTCATCGATCGCGCGCTCGACCTTTCCAGAGATCGTTTCGATGAGCGCGTCGACGTCGTCGCTTTCGGCGTAGATCCTGATGTACGGCTCAGTGCCGCTCGGTCGGACGAGCACCCACGAGGCGTCGGGAAAGGTGAGGCGAACGCCGTACTCGGTGTCCACCTCGGACTCGGAGAACACATCGGGTAGCCGCGATTCGAGGAGTGACATCGCGGGCTCCTTGCGGTCGTCCGGGCAGTCGAGACTCACCTTCCGATACGGTCGCTCTCGAACCGGCTCTCGAAGTGCGGACAGTCCCTTCGAGGCGACCAATCCGGTCACGACCGTCGCGCTGACCACGGCGTCGATCCAAGATCCGAACGCCGGGTGAACGTGTTTCCAGGGTTCGGCCGCGAAGACGACGGTGTCTCCCTCCGCTTCTGCCGAGGCGATCCCCTCGTGAAGCGCACCGAGCCGAACGCGCTCGGTTCGGCCCCCCGCGGCCGCGACGCGGTCGTCGATCCGCCCGGAGGCGTTCGGAGTGGTCACCACAACCGGTTCCGATGCGTCGCTGGCTCGGACGTAGTGTTCGGCTACGATCGCGAGTACGGTGTCCTCGTGGACGACGCCCCCGTTCTCGTCGACGACGACGATACGATCCCCGTCGCCGTCGTGTCCGATCCCTAAGTCGAACGCGCCATCGGCGACGAACGCACGGAGGTCCCGAAGGCTCTCGGGTGTCGGTTTCGACGCTCTGCCAGGGAAGTGACCATCCACGTTGCCGTTGAGCGTGACGACTTGCGCGCCGAGTTCCGACAGCGCTCTCGGGGCCGCGAGGCTCGCCATCCCGTTCCCGCAGTCGATCGCGAGCCGGACGTCGTCGCACGAACCGACGGTCTCGTGGGTGTACTCGACGATATCGGATCGATACGCGTCGAGCACGTCGACGGTGGTCGAACCGCCCCATCGGTCCCACTCGACGGGGATCGGCTCCGAGTCGATTCTCGACTCGACGCGTCGCTCGGCGTTCCGGTCGTATTCGGTCCCATCGACGAACAGTTTCAATCCGTTATCCGACGGCGGATTGTGGCTCGCGGTGATCATGATCCCTCGGCGATCCCTGCTCGCGTACGCGAGCGCCGGTGTCGGCACCTGCCCGATCCGAACCACGTCCGCCCCGCCGCTTTCGAGCCCCGATTGGACGGCACCGGCGATCGCTTCGCCGGTTTCGCGGCCGTCCCGACCGATAACGAACTCGGCCCCGTCCTCTGCGGCCGCTCGGCCGACAGCCATCGCGAGCGACGGCGTTACTTTGGTTCGTACGTCCCCTCGAATGCCCGCGGTGCCGAATAGATCCATACGCGAATCTGTACACCGGAGTACTTCAAGGATTGCGAACAGACAGCGCTCGTCGGGATTATCGTAGCCGGTGAGGTTCCGGCGCCTGCCCTCGGATGGAATCTCTCGATTCGTCGCCGGGCAGCCACGAACTCCAACGATAATCCCCATCAGTTCCGACGGCCCTCACGCTGTACGCCCGCCTCGTCGGACCGTCGGCGATTGGTCAGGTCACGCGGGATCTGGCCGCGCTACCGCTTATAAACTGAAGGGTCACGCGATATCGCGGCTGGTGTCGATGTCGATCGCCGCCGCGAGATCGAGTTTAATGACGTCCGAAAGCGCTCGTCCACCGCGGAATTTGGGCACGGCGAGGCGATTCTCGATTCGATCGCCCTTGACCGTCGTCTCCAACTGGAAGACGACGTCGGCCATGTGTTCGGTCGTATCGCGGAGGACCGGAACGTCCCGGCCGTCGAGGCAGTGGAGGACGGCGAGCCCGCCGGTGTTGTAGATGTGGTTTTGAAGCTCGTTGATGAAGTTCCGATAGCGGGCCGGCTCGTGCCGTTCGAGCACGTCGACCGGGTCGATGATGAGGTTCGACGATTCGGGAAGGGCCGCCACGAGCTTCGACGCGTTGTCGAGCGGAGCGTCTCCGGTCACGTCTCGCACGGTTGCCTGCCCTGTTCTCGCTGGGGCAGCATTGAGGCTGTTCGCGACCGCGTCGCTCGTTCGATCCAACGTTAGATACAGCGTCCCACGGGTCGCTGTCAGTTCGTAGAGGAACAGTTCCGCTTGACTGGCCGGGGAGGCGGTGAGCGCAACGATGCTTCCGGACGGGATTCCGCCCTCGAGTTGCCTATCGAGCGCGGCGATCCCTGTCCGGAGCCGTTGGCTCATTGTGCGATATTTGCCGCGGGACCCGGATTAAACTTTCCGGCAAATCGAGCAGCGATCCGATCGATCTGCGGACACATCACGGCCGACGGAATGGTGTGCGTGATCGGAGCCCACCCGGCTGACCGGTCGGGAGATTCAAGACCGTTCGAAACCCCTCTCCGGTAATGCGCCACGACCACCTGATTAGCGCGAAACAACTGTCCCGTGGCGACATCGATGCCGTGTTGGACCGCGCCGCGGAGATCGACGCCGATCCCGGCGCTCTCGCCGGAAGGCACGCCGACACGTTGTTGGGTTTGCTCTTTTTCGAGCCGAGCACCCGAACCAAGATGTCGTTCGACACCGCGATGAAGCGACTCGGCGGTCAGACGATCGATATGGGAGGCGTTGAATCATCCTCGGTGAAAAAGGGCGAGAGCCTCGCCGACACCGTCCGGGTTATCGAGGGGTACGCTGACGCGATCGTGCTCAGACACCCTCTGGAGGGATCGGCCAAACTGGCGAGCGAGTTCGTCGATATCCCTGTGGTCAACGCCGGCGACGGTGCGGGTCAGCATCCGACGCAGACGCTCTTGGACCTGTACACGATCCAGCAGAACGCTGGACTCGATGATCTGACGATCGGTATCATGGGCGATCTGAAGTACGGCCGAACCGTCCACTCGCTCGCCCACGCGCTGACGAACTTCGATGCGAGCCAGCATTTCATCAGTCCCGAAAGCCTCCGCCTGCCGCGAAGTGTTCGCTACGACCTCCACGAGGCGGGCGCGCAGGTGCGCGAACACACGGCGCTCGATGCCGTCCTCGAAACGCTCGACGTGTTGTACGTGACCCGGATCCAGCGCGAGCGCTTTCCCGATGAGAACGAGTATCGGAAGGTCGCCGGCGAGTATCGGATCGACGCCGAACTCCTCGAATCGGCGAGCGACGACCTGACCGTGATGCACCCGCTCCCACGGGTCGACGAGATCGCACCGGATATCGACGACACCGACTACGCAACGTACTTTCAACAGGCCCACAACGGCGTTCCCGTTCGTATGGCCCTTCTGGATCAGATGCTATGACCGACACCGAACTCCGCGTTTCGAAGATCGAAAACGGCACAGTCATCGACCACATCACGGGCGGCCAAGCGCTCAACGTGCTCGCGATCATCGGGATCGACGGTAGCTCCGGCGAGGAGGTGAGCATCGGGATGAACGTTCCCTCGGATCGACTCGGCAGAAAGGACATCGTGAAGGTCGAAGGTCGAGAGCTGAGCGAAAACGAGGTCGACGTGCTGTCGCTGATCGCGCCGGCCGCGACGATCAATATTGTCAGGGACTTCGAGGTCGTCGAGAAACATCGGGTGACGCGTCCGAAAACTGTCGTCGGCGTGCTGTCGTGTCCGAACGCCAACTGCATCTCGACCGAGGATGAGCCCATCAAATCCCGTTTCGACGTCCTCGACGATGGCGTTCGGTGTACGTACTGTGAGACGATAATCCGGGACTCGATCGCCTCACACATCAGCGCGGCGTAGGGACGGGAGAACGTTCGGCCGCGCGGACGGAGCGGGGGAAAACCTATACTGTCGGCCCTCGTTGGAAACACTGTATGTCGAAGAAAGCACTCGCCATCGTCCTCATCGCAGCAGTCGCTGTGCTGTACGTAAAGAAACGGTAGCCCTCCCGCGCTACCCGAATCATCCTCCGAACGCGCTTCCGAACGACTTAGGAGCCACGCGTCCGTTTCGAACGTATGTACGGCGTCGTCACGCGAAACGCTGAGGAGGCCCGTTGGCCCGACTTCGATCGGGCGTTCTACGAGGTCAAAGATGTCTCCGGACGATCGGCCGAACCGATAACGGAGGCGGTGAGTATGATCTCGTGTTTCGGCGACAACGCGGCCGCCGAGGAGCAGCCAGATCTCGTCCCGATAAACCCCGACGGCCAGCACGCGACCCGCGATCGGACGTACTTCGATTGGGCCTACATCTGCCCGACGCACGACGGGTATCGTGAGGGCTTACTGGAGATCGTCGCCGACTGTGCGGCGATCAACCCGGATATTCGACTCGACGATATCGGCTTTCCCCGCGCGGAATACTGCTACTGCGACCGGTGTAACGAACGTTTCGAGTCGTGGGTCCAACTCCGACACGAGAACGGTGAGGGGCCACCGCCGGATGAGACGACGATCGAGGACCGGTACGACTGGCGAGCAGACGTTATCACCGGTTTCGTCGAGTCGGCCGTCGACCGGATCCCGGGACGAACGTACATGACGCTGTATCCCGACCCATACGCCGGGCACCTCTACGAGCGCGCCGGGATCGATCTCGACGCGCTCGAGCCCTACGTCGACGAGTTCGTCGTCCCGCTGTACGACACCCACTACGGGACGACCTACTGGCTGGAGACGATCGCCAAGGGATTCGAAAGTCGCCTCGACACCCCGTTCAGCATCGAACTCTACGCGGTCAACGTCGATATCGATAACCTGATTCACGCGACGGAGGTCGCATCCGAGTACGGTGAGTCGGTGTTTTTCGGCTACGACGCCTCGAACGCCCGTGCGGCGTTGCGACGACGGAGCGCGGACGAGCGCGACGGCGTCGAGTGGTGATAGTGAGACCGCCGGATCAAGATCAGGTGACCGAGCGGGCGGCGGCGATGAGGTCCTCGCGATCTCGGGTGTCCTCCGGTAGCCTGCTGGGCTCGAACCACCGCGCGGCGCTTATCTCCTCATCGGGATCGGCGACGACGGGCGTCGTCGTCTCCGCGACCGCGCGGAATACGGGGAGGACGCCCCACGTCGTACAGCCCTGACAACGGATTTCGACTCGGTTCAACATCGCAAGCCCGCGATAGGTCGCTTCGATCCCGGCTTCCTCTCCGAGCTCGCGTTCGGCCGTTTCCCGGAGAGATTCCGAGCCGTCGACGCCACCGCCGGGAAGCACCCACAGATCGACGCCATCATGTCGAACCAGGAGTAACTCGCCGCTCTCGCGGTGGACGAGCGTGTGCGCTCCGTAAGGCGTTCCGCTGTGACGAATACGATTCGCCAGCGTTCGAAACCGATCGCGGGAGACGTACCGCTCGTACGTTCGTTCGAGGTACGCCTCGTCGTAGCTCTCGATGGTTCGGTGGTAGGCCTGCTCGGCCCGCTGTGTGGCCTCGTCGGCCAGAAACCACAAGCCGTTGAGGGCGGTCATTTTCGCTCCAGAGTCAGTCCGCCTGCGGTCGGTGGACGATCCGAGTGGGGGACGACGGGAGATAACATATCTGCACGTTCGGTCCCGTATCTCAAAAACCGTTCGGCGAGGGGCCGAGGAAACGACGGGCTTTTTCCGTATCGGCGAAAAGCGGAGGTATGGCATTCGAGAAGGGCGACCGCGTGGTATTCGACGACAAGCACAGCGACTACGACGGCGAAACCGGCGAGGTCACGCAGGTTTCGGAGACGATGTTCGGCGACAACACCTACATCGTCTCGTTCGAGGAGGGACAAGAAGCCGGAATCGCGGAGGAGTCGCTGGAAGCCGCCGAGGACGAGGCGACCGACGACGAGCAGGACGACGAGTGAGACGATGAGCGCCGTCCCGTTCCACTACGTCGATCTCCGGACGTTCTGCTATGCGACGGAGGACGAAAAGCGGGTCGAGGCGGCGCTTCGGACGTTTTTACCCGAGGAGATCGGGATCACCCGAGAGGTCACGAAAGGGCACTCCGGCGATCGTATTCTCATATTCTCCGTGCGACTCGAGCGCGCCGACGAGGTCAGACACGTTCTCGCGAAACTGACCGAACTCGGCGACTTCGATCGACTGCTCGACGAACTCGAAGACCGAATCGACGACAACTGCGCGTTCTACATCGGTCTCGACAAGCAGGCCGCGTACAAA
>NZ_JAWODL010000016.1:0-248526 GCF_046483325.1 Natronomonas sp.
AATGGGGGCGGGCGGTCAAGCCCGAGGATATCCGCGACGCGCTAGAGACGAGCGACAACCACTACGACGTCGTCGCGTGCGTGATGAACGAGAGTTCGACTGGCGTCCGGAATCCGGTCGAAGAGATCGGTGACGTCATTGCCGAGTACCCGGACACCTACTTCGTCGTCGACGCGGTGTCGGCGCTGGGCGGCGACTACGTCGACATCGACCAACACGACATCGACGTCATCTTCGCGTCCTCCCAGAAGGCCTTCGCTATGCCGCCGGGACTGGCGATCTGCGTCGTTAGCGACGACGCCTACGAGCGCGAAGTCGACAAGGAGTCCGCGTCGTGGTACGGCGGCTTCCAGCGCTGTCTGGACTACTACGACCGGAAGGGGCAGACTCACTCGACGCCGGCGATTCCCATCATGTTGGCCTACCGAAAGCAAATGAAGTACATGCTCGAGGAGAGTCACGAGGCGCGTTCGGAACGCCACCGCGAGATGGCCGAGTACACCCGTGAGTGGGCCGACGAACACTTCGATATGTTCCCGGAAACGGGCTACGAGTCCCAGACCGTGGCCTGTATCGAGAACACGCAAGGGATCGACGTCGCCGGGACCATCGAAACCGTCAACGAGCGATACGACATGGCCTTCTCGAACGGCTACGGCTCCCAACTCGGTGAGAAGACGTTCCGCATCGGCCACATGGGCGAACACACCGTCGAGAGTGTCAAGGCTTTGACCGACGCGATCGAAGACGTCGCGGGGCTGTAATCGACGTTCCGGCTGACTCGGCGGGTCCAATCGACGATCGAATTGCCGCTGGTTTTTCAACACCGCTTTCGAATCACCACCAATGGACGAACTCGAGGGGAACCCCTACACTCGTGATCCGCCGCGTTCGTTCGATCCCGTGGCAGATCTCGACCGCGAGACCGCCGAACGGCAGGTCGAACAGCTCAGAGAGGCGATCCGGTATCACGACTACCGCTATTACCAACTCGCGGATCCCGTGATCTCCGACCGAACATACGATGCGCTGTTTACCCGCCTCCTCGAACTCGAAGACGCGTTCGACCTGCGCTCGGAGACGAGTCCTACACAGCGGGTGGGTGGGCAACCGCTCGACGAACTCGAAACAGTCGAGCACGTCGCCCCAATGTTGTCGATCGATTCGTCGGTCGAGGAATCCGACGTTCGGGAGTTCGATCGGCGCGTTCGGGGTCGATTGGCCGACATCGGCTACGGGGGACCGATCGAGTACCTCTGTGAGCCGAAGTTCGACGGGCTGTCGATCGAACTCGTCTACGAGAACGGTCGGCTGGAGCGGGCCGCAACGCGTGGAGACGGATTCGAAGGCGATGACGTGACCCAGAACGTCCGAACCATTCGGTCAGTCCCGCTGGAGCTTCAGGGCGATCCACCGGATTTCCTTGCCGTCAGGGGCGAGGTGTTGATGCCGAAGGCGGCGTTCCAGGCGCACAACCGCGAACGGATCGAGCGCGGCGACGATCCGTTCGCCAACCCGCGAAACGCCGCCGCGGGGACGATCAGGCAGCTCGATCCGTCAGTTACCGCCGAGCGACCGTTGACGTGTTTCGTCTTCGATATTCTCGACGACGGCCGGCGCGAGTTCGGAACGCGTCTCGGGGAACGCAAGGCCATCGGTCGATGGGGATTTCTGACCGACGACCACACGCGGTTGGTCGAGAACATCGACGAAGCGGTCTCGTTCCGCGAGGAGATGCTCGATCGTCGCAACGAACTCGGCTACGAGATCGATGGGACGGTAATCAAACTCGATCGAACCGAAGCCTGCGAGTTGCTTGGTGCGACCGCCAGAGCGCCCCGATGGGCGTACGCGTACAAGTTCCCGGCCAGGACCGAGGTGACGACGGTTCGGGATATCGTCGTTCAGGTCGGTCGGACAGGACGCCTGACACCGGTCGCCCTGCTCGATCCCGTCGAAGTGGCGGGGGTCGAGGTGTCCCGGGCGACGCTTCACAACCCGAAACAGATCGCCGAGTTAGGCGTCGATATCGGGGATACCGTTCGGATCAAGCGGGCAGGCGACGTTATCCCGTACGTCGAGGAGGTCGTCGACGGTGACGACGAGGGATTCGAGTTTCCAGAGACCTGTCCGGTTTGTGGGAGTCCGGTCGAGCGGGACGGCCCGATCGCGTTCTGTACGGGCGGCGTTAGCTGTCCGGCACAGCTCCGACGCGCGGTCCAGCACTACGCCTCCCGGTCGGGGCTCGATATCGAGGGGCTCGGAGCGAAGGCGGTCGATCAACTGATCGACGAGGGGTTGGTCGAGCGTCTACCGGATCTCCATTCGCTGTCTGTCGACGATCTCGCGTCGCTCGATGGCTGGGGGCGAACGAGCGCCGAGAACCTCCGTCGAGAGCTCGAGGCGAGTCGAGAGCCGACGCTGGCCGAGTTTCTCTCCGCGCTCGGACTGCCGGGCGTGGGGCAGACGACGGCGGCCGACATCGCCCGCCACTTCGGAACGCTGGACGCGGTGCTGGCGGCCTCCGAAGAAGAACTCCAGGCGGTCGATGGGGTCGGATCGACCGTTGCGCGCGACGTCGCTGAGTTCTTCGAGAACGAACGGAACCGCGCGGTCATCGACGATCTACGCGCGGCGGGCGTCGAACCGCAGCCGACCGAAACCGCGGGCGACGAACTCGAGGGATTGACGTTCGTATTCACCGGGTCGCTCGACGGGATGACCCGTGAGGAGGCCCAGGAGTTGATCGAACGACACGGCGGATCGGCGACGTCCAGCGTATCGGGCAACACGGAATATCTCGTCGTCGGTGATAATCCCGGCCGAAATAAACGCGACGCAGCGGACGAACACGGAGTCGATACGCTGGATCAATCAGCGTTCGAGACGTTGCTCGCCGATCGTGGCGTCGAACGGTAGGTGGCGAACAGGCGGAACACGTCGATCAGTGATCCGTGCTCCGCGATAGCGCTTCGCGCTCTCCCGCCTCGGCGGATCATCGGCAGTCACTCAGGACATACGGGCGCTGGCTTCGTGTTCGTATATAAATTGCCGGGCGTCGGCTTTCGTCGCGTGCGGAAGTCATCCCCGGGTGGTGACAATAACGCCTATGCGGTTCGCGCCCCCGGTACTCGACGATGGGGCTCTTCGATGCGGTTCGACAGGCGCTCGGACTGAGTGCGGAGGCGGACGCAACCCGTGATGCGGATCCGGAGGATCTCTTCGGGATGTCGACGGCGTACGTGACGATGGAAGCGGATTTAGATTTCGTTCCGACCGGTGACGCCGCACTCTGCTTTGCGAACGTCGATAGCACCGCGTTCCGCGCCGCGCGCCGGGAGGTCGAAGCGGTGCTCGAACTCGGCGAGGAGGAAACGGGGACGACCGCGTCATTTATCGAGGACAGCCACGGGTACAACTGGGTCGTACTCAGGGATTCGGACTTCGAGAACCTCGTCACGAGCATCCACTTCGCCGCCGATACGCTCATCGAGGAGGGGTTTGGCTCCCGACTGCTTGCGGCGCTGTTTTCCTTCGCGCGAGACGAAAAAACGGCGTACTGGATCTACTCGTTCCGGCGCGGGTCGTACTATCCGTTCGTACCGACGGGCGGACGCGAGCGGGACGGCACGCTCGAGTTCAAACTCGAGAGCAATCTCGACGGCGAACTCGACGTCGAGGACGACACGTCGTACTGGTATCCCATGTGGCCCGAAGGGGACAATCATCCCTGGGGTTGAGTTTCGTTCCGGCTCGCGGAATCGTATCTAAACGTTCGCACGTCGAATCGAACTGACCTGCCGTCTCCTCGGGTTTTCACTTACACTTAGCTGTTAACGAGACTTTATGTATCGGGCGGTCCCAGGACCGAGTATGGCAGCAAGCACGGAAAATCTAGAGGAACTTCCGGGTGTCGGTCCCGCAACGGCGGACAAACTGCGCGAGAACGGATACGACTCCTATCAGAGCATCGCCGTCGCCGGACCGGCGGAGCTTTCGAACACCGCGGACATCGGCGAATCGAACGCGAACGACATCATCCAAGCAGCCAGAAGCGCGGCCGACATCGGCGGCTTCGAGACGGGAACGGACGTGCTCGAACGTCGTGAGCAGATCGGGAAGCTCGAGTGGCTCGTCCCGGAGATCGACGAGATGCTCGGCGGCGGTGTCGAGACCCAATCGATCACCGAGGTGTACGGCGAGTTCGGGGCCGGTAAATCCCAGATCACCCACCAGCTCGCGATCAACGTCCAACTGCCGAACGATGCCGGTGGCCTCCACGGACGCTGTATCTTCATCGATAGCGAAGACACGTTCCGTCCGGAGCGAATCGAGGAGATGGTTCGCGGACTCTCCGACGAGGTCATCGAGGCCGCAATGGAGGATCAAGAGATCGAGGGCGGCCCGAACGATGACGACGCGATGGACGAACTGATCCAAGCGTTCCTCGACAAGATCCACGTCGCCAAGGCGTTCAACTCGAACCACCAGATCCTGCTCGCCGAGAAGGCCAAAGAGATCGCCGCGGAGTACGAGGACGACGAGTATCCCGTTCGGCTCGTCTGTATCGACTCGCTGACCGCTCACTTCCGCGCAGAGTACGTCGGCCGCGGCGAGCTCGCGAACCGACAGCAGAAGCTCAACAAACACCTCCACGACATCGACCGCGTCGGCAACCTCTATAACGCCGCGACGGTCGTCACGAACCAGGTACAGTCGAACCCCGACGCCTTCTTCGGCGACCCGACGAAGCCGATCGGTGGCAACATCCTCGGACACAAGTCGACGTTCCGGATGTACCTGAAGAAGTCCAAGGGGAACAAGCGGATCGTCAAACTCGTCGACGCACCGAACCTCCCGGACGGGGAAGCGGTCATGCGCGTCGAAGGCGCAGGGCTCAAACCCGAGTAATCGGGGCCACCCGACGGCCGTCAGTGTGTGAGAACGAACCGCGGCGCCGCCCTTTGGAAAGTCTTAAGGTACAAACCCGGCTACCTGGGAGTGCAGGGAGCCCGGGTGGTGTAGTGGCCCATCATACGACCCTGTCACGGTCGTGACGCGGGTTCAAATCCCGCCTCGGGCGCTTAGGCGTTTCACGCCTTCTACCGCTATTTTACTGGTGCTTATAGGTGTGAAAGAACGTATGCACCCTGTCGTGCGATCCAGCATCATAGAAGCGGTGATCGACAACGGACATCCCAACAGGGGACGCCGACATCTCCTATATTTTTTCAGCTGACGCGTCAATTTCCGACTCGTTTACTGGTCCGACGCGCGATCAACCCAAGACGATCAGTCCACACCATCTGCGAGATTACGAAGCCTGCAAAACGGACTACGTCTGCTGGTTCCGGAGCGTGGCGAAAACCCCAAACAAGCGAGAGGGATACGCCGATTCCACCGTCCAGCGGATCAGTATGAAAACCGGTCGGCTGTTTCGCCACTCCTGGAAGGTCGAAGGCAACTACGTGCCCCCGATCCACAAAGACGACGCTGACGAACTAGCGGGATCAATCGAGCGTGGCGATTGGAGCAACGCTAATACTCCGATCTTCAAAAAGACGGTCAAGCGGTACTTCGAGTGGCTCGAAGATGAGAAAGTGACGGACTACACCGATGGGACTGGCCGATCAAAGTCTCTGAAAAGGAGCGCACACGACGGGACTACTTCCGTCGCCATGAGTTCTGTAGACGCTACAACGCGACTCTCCCCTACTGATCTGTGACACCGACGAGCCGTATACACTCGCGGTATCGTATGGATTTGCTAACGAAACGGATCGATGGTTCTACGGCTTTTCTTCGGCCGAGAGCGTCAAGGAGCGAGATCGTGTTGAAAGGAGTGATGCGGTTTCGTTAGTTCTTTACAGGCGGTTCGAAGCGAATGCCACGGAGCTTGACCCCGAGACGATTTAAGAGTGGAATGCTGTAATTGACTGGCGTCTTTTCAGCACCGTTAGGAAATGTAGAAATTAAATGGTACGAATCAGAGATCACGTCCCTCGCCGGAGGAGCTCCGTCGGTGGATATGCTTTGACCAAATCAAATCGAGTATGTGCTGTGTATCGTCGTCGAGGCCGTTCCGCTGAAGAGAGAACACGTGATAATTACTGGCTGAATTTGACATTCGTGATTTCGAATCGGGTCCCACCGTCAGATCCGTCCGTGATACAGATACGCCAGTCATGGGCTTCGACGACCTGTTTGACGATACTCAATCCCAGTCCAGTCCCTTCGTGTGTCGTTGAGTTGCCCGTTTTGAATACCAGTTCGCGTTCGTTTGTCGGGATACCGGACCCATCGTCTTCAACGTAGAACCCCGTGTCGACCTCTCCAATCGTTACAGTCACATTCTCTCCCGCATGTTCCACGGCGTTTCGAAGGAGGTTCTCCAAGAGCTGTCGAAGACGATTCCGGTCCGCCAGTAGGCGCCGGTCGGTGCCGGTGTCGGTCACGAGGGTTGCATTAGCTGTCGGAACCGTTTGCCAGCAGATTTTGCTGAAATTTCCGAGGGAAACTGGTTCTGCTTCAGACACGTGGTTACCGATTCGTGCAAGCGTCAAGAGGTCCTGTATCAGTGTTTCCATCCGATCATGGGCGTTTCCCACGTCGGCGAGATGTTTGCTAGTACATTCTTCTTTTGCCAGTTGCAACCGTCCCTGAGCAATGCTGAGGGGATTTCGAAGATCGTGGCTGACGATACTGACGAACTCTTCGAGATGTTCGTTCATCTCCTCCAGTTTTTGTTCGCGCTCTTGACGGTCCGAAATATCGCGCGTGTTGACGACGTAATTTCCGTTTGGCGTGGGGTTTGCTGAGGCGATGGATTCGACCCACAGGTACGTCCCGTCAGCCTGTTTATGTCGGTAATCGACCGCCTCAACGGTGTGCTCTTCGCTGGTGACAACGGTCTGAAATGCGGTGATAACTTCTTTACGATCCTCCGGATGAAAGTACTCAGCAACCTGTTCACCCACAAGTTCGTCCGGTTCATATCCGTAGACGCGTTCGATTGAGGGGCTCTCGTACTGGATAATACCGTTCTCATCGAGGACGGTCAGAAGGTTCGTCGAGTGTAGTGGCAAAATATCAAGCGGTACTTCGGTTTCGGAACTGGTATCCGTCGGTGGTTCCGACCGCTTGTTGCTTTCCATATAGTATTGTTCAAGTAACCGTATATGGGTTTTACTCCGGTTTTTATCCGACACCCTGTACTCTAACCAAGGTGGCCTTGTCGAACTCCTCGATCAGTGGTCGTTCTTCGAACACCGAGAGGGATCCCTTAGATCGAATCGGATCCGTGATCGTCTTCGATCCCTTCGTGATAATCGCTCAACTCATCCGTATCGGCAAACACGGTGTTCACGATTGCTCCGATCATGAGCACAGTAGCGCCCAGATAAAAGCCCGTAAGGATGATAATGATCCCACTGAGAACGCCATAGAGCGCATATTGAGCGGCATCAGCGGCGTAAGAGGTGATGGCTGTCAGCAAGACGGTCCACCCAACCGCGGCTGTCAGAGCACCCGGAAGCGCCCCTGTAAGTGAAGTCACCACTCGCGATGGGGCATAATAGAGTGGAACGAACGCGATCGTCAGCGTCCCAAATTGAACGAAAGGCTCGCTGTAGGAAAGAACTCGACCGATCGGTAGGAGGGTAAAGATCAAGTTGGTGAGGATAATCGCGACAATGACCAGACCGAAGGAACCGATAATGCTACTCGCATCATGAAGCTGCGTGCGAAGTGATTCTCGAGGAGTGTGTTCAACCCGGTTAACGACAGTCTGAAAGCCGATCACGATGTTTGCCGCGCTCCAAGCAAGCACGCCGACTGCGAGCAATGCCGCCCAAGCTCGCCCCGATGCAGTAATCAATGCCTCGGAGAGTAGCCTCTGAGCACCAGGGGTGAGAAAATCGGGTGTGATTGTTTGAACCTGTCTGACGAGTTGGTCGCTGATGAGGGCCAATACCAATATCAAAAGCGGGATTTGGGAGACAAAGGCATAATACGCGAGCGCGGCCGCCGGATACTTGACGTCATGTTCCTTGGCGATCTGACCGACGGTCAACGCGAGTTCAAAGGCGTGGCTCAGGCGTTTCATACCTCGTCTACGGAACGCAAACAAAAAGTGCTGTCTTGCTCGTGCATTTCGGGAGAACCTCCTCGTGGAAGGAAACCAACCACTCAGAGAGAGTTGCTGAAGTCTTCAATCTCCCAGACGGTGGTGAACGGGCGTGTTCTATTCAGCACGGGAGTCCTGTCAGGTTTTGAGGGTTTCAACGAGGCCGGAGATATTCGATAGCAGAACACGAGTTTGATCGAATCCGCACTCTTAGTTGGCACGTCAATTCACCGACGAGCGGGCAGCGAATCGCTTCAACGTAGTGTTGAGTTTCCCCCACGGTGGCCGGGGAACGGTCGTTCGTCACGACGTACTCGAACGACCGCTATCGAGCGGTTGCAGGGGTAGCGGAGACGAAGCGATGGCTGAAGAACCACGTTCAACGATAGCCTCGAGCGGATTGTCGTCGATCACGAGCGGCAGTTCGACTCGTTCGCCTCGCCGAGCGGATTCCCAGCAGGCGAAGATGATCTCAGTCGTCTGGAGGGCGTGGTCGGCGGCGAGTGCGGACGGACGGTTCGTGTCGAGGGACTCGACGACATCCGCGATCGCACGGTCGACGTACGTAGGATCGCTGAACCATCGATCGTCACCGACAGGTACCCATCGCAATACCTTATCGAGCGGATGGAGACGCGAGCGCCAGATGCCGTCCATGCCCGTCCGTACCGACATCCACGCGGAACCACTGTCTCGAACCCGAAGCGTAGGACCGCCTTCCGAACCGACTTCGATAGCGCCGTCGTCGCCGACGAGCCGTAGTTCGCAGTCGATAAACCCGTCGTCGCCGGTCGAAGCGAGTCCCTCGACGCCCGACTCGTAGCGCCACCTCGCCAACGCCTGCGTCTCCTGATACAGGCCGTAGACGACCGCCGGATCGCGGGGATCGATCTGTCCGAAGACCCACTCGACTGGACACTGATCGGTCAAATAACCGCACATATCGAACAGGTGTGTGCCGTAGTCGTAGAGGTCGTGCCCGCCAAGTTCGATGCGTCGGAGTTCACCGATCAATCCCACGTCGAGCGCCGCTTTCGCCTTCCGGTACGGCGTCGCGAACCGCCGTTGATGATTGAACGTCAGTTGGACCCCGTGTTCTTCGCAGGCCGCGACCATCTCGCGGCACTCCTTCCACGTTGCGGCCATCGGCTTTTCGCAGTGAACAGCCCCCACGGCGTCGCTCGCGGCACACTCCATGACGATCTCCGCGTGCGTATTCGTCGGTGTACAGACGCTCACGATATCCGGCTGTGTCTCTACGACCATCCGCTCGTACTCCTCGTAGACGCCGGTTTGCTCGATATCGAACGTGCGTGAGAATTTGCGGGCCTTCGTTCCGGTCGTGTCGACACAGGCGATCAGTTCACAATCGTCGCGTCGCTCGTAGCCCCGGGCGTGCCGGTACGCCATCGCGTATCCGTCCGATTGCTCGGGATCACCGGTTCCGACGACAGCGACCGAGTAGCTCATCTGGGGGAGAAAGACAGCGTTGCCCCATGAGTATGCTCTCGGTTCTCGCCGACAACGAAAGATTGTAACGGAGCACATGGACGCCCGTTGTGGTATCCGCCACCTAATTAGCGCCCCGCCACGTATCCAGCGTATGCCAACGTGGACTGGAGCGTGGTCGGAGGACGAAGCGGAATCGTATTTGGCGGAGGCGACGGTCCCGATCCGACTCGCCTGTCGGACGCCGTCCGGTGGGCCGTGGATGCTGTCGCTTTGGTATCGGTACGACGACGGGGCGTTCCACTGTGCGACGGGAGCGAACGCGGACGTCGTCGAGTATCTGCGCGCCGACTCGAAGGTCGCCTTCGAAGTATCGGATAACGAGCCACCGTATCGCGGCGTTCGGGGTGCGGGCACGGCGACCATCGAACTGGACGACGACAAAGCGCTGTTAGCGGAGTTACTGGTTCGGTATCTCGGCGGGACGGACAACGATCTCGCGACACGACTCCTGAATTCGGATCGACAAGAGGTCCGCATCCGAATCGAGCCGTCGAAGCTCTACACGTGGGATTTCTCCGAGCGGATGGCCGATATTACGTGATCGGGCCGAAGAACCGAGATCAGGCCGTATACTGCGCGTCTTCGGGGTCCTCGACGATCTCGGTGCCGCGGTTGTTGACCGCGTGTGGATCGAGACCGACCTCCTCTAGGAAGTCCTTGTAGATGCGTTCGCACGTCTCCGCATCCTTTTGTTTGTCGCTGGCGTGATCGCACAGATCCGCGACCCCTTCTGGAACGTCGTTCGTGTAGATTATCCAGTGATTGACGAGATCCGAAAGTCGGCGAATAGGTGAGGTGAAGTGGCCGTAGATCTCGAAGTTCAGTGCGTGGTGCCCGCCGAACGGATCGGACATGTACTTCGCGCGCGGCATCACTTTCATCACGGCCCACTGGATCTTGTTGAGCTGTCGGCCGGGCGCTTCCTCCAGGGTGGCGTTGACGGCCTTTCGCGGGTCGTCCCACGCGTCGCCGGGGATCGAAACGCCGTCCAGTTCCTGAATCTCCTTGAGCGCCTCGTCCCACTCTTGGGGCGTCGGCTGGGGGTGAACGCGGAACATCGCCTCGAGGCCGCGATTCCACTGGAGTTCGTGCGTGACGGCCTTGTTCGCTTTAAGCATGCACTCCTCGATGATCGTGTGGGCGCGGTCCCGCTTGGGATTGAGCACGAGCGAGCCGTCCTCTTTGCGCTGTTCGTGCAGCTTTTCGGCGAATTCGTACGCCAAGGTGTTCTCAGCGTGTAACGGGGCGTCGGGATCGTCGAGGCGTTCCTCGCAGTCGTTGTATGTCTGGCGAGCGTCGGAGTGGATAACCGATTTGTAGATATCGATCGACTCGTGAGAGAGCGTCTCGCCGTTGATGTGCATCTCCACGGTGTGGGCGAGCCGGTCCTGGTTGGGGACGAGAGAACAGACGGTTTCGGCGAGCACGGGCGGCAGCATGTGGATCGTGTAGTCGGGGAGATAGACGGTGTTCCCCCGCTTCGTCGCCTCCTCCCACATGGCCGTCTCCGGCGTCACGTAGTGGGTCACGTCGGCGATGTGAACCCACAACCGATACCCTTGCTCGGTACGTTCGATCGAGATAGCGTCGTCGAAGTCCTGTGCATCGGCGGGATCCGTCGTCCACGTCGTCAACTCGCGGAGGTCGCGGCGCTCGTCGAGTTCGGATTCGATGTCACCTTCGGGGTCGGCAGCCCGAGTGTCAGCTTCCTCGATCACCTCGTTCGGAAACTCGTCGCGGATCTCGAACTCCTCGAAGAGTTCCTCGCGTTTGTTCGCGAGGTGGCGGGCGAGTTCCTCGTCGATTCGGACGGGACCTTGGCCCTCCGCGGTGCCGGCGTACGCCTGTTCGTCGCGGTCGGTCATACCGAACCTTGAGCGGTCGGACAGTTAGGCGTTGCGAGGCCGTCGACGGGAGCCACGTCAGGAGTTTCGCTCGCGTTCGTCGCCCCCGTCGGCGTCGAGCGACCGATCGAGAGCGTCGTAGTAGCGCTCGACGAAGCGTCGGGCGGAACTGGATTCCCCGTCGAGCTCGACGAGGAGGGACTCGAGGCCGCGCCGGGGGTGGTGGCAAAGGTCGCGGTGACAGGGCTTACAGAGGTACTCGAACTCCTTGTCGATGCGGTCCCATCGGTCGCCGTGTTTGTCGTACTCGCGGGCGTCAGTGCGGTCGAGCGTGTCGCCGCACGCGATACAGACGATTTCGGTTCGGTCGCGCCGACCCCACATACGATCGGCTTCGTACAGCAATCACTTAGGCGTAGCTCTCACCCTTCGAAAATCGAGAACGTCATTCGTTATCACAAGCGTATAGATGTATGCGTGACGACGATAGTGTATGGACCCGCGAATCAGAGAACACGCCGAGATCGTCGTCGACCACTCGACGAACGTCGAATCGGGCGACAACGTCGTCATCAGCGCGCCGACCGTCGCCGAAGACTTGGCTGTAGCCCTCCACGAGGTCGTCGGGGACCGGGGCGCGACGCCGATCTACCTCGCGAGCGACAGCCGCGCCCAGCGAGGGTACCTCCAGTCAGTCGACGCCGAGAATCTCGAGACGCCCACTCACACAAAGGCGCTCTACGAGGAAAGCGACGTGCTCATCCGCATCCGCGCGGAGGCGAACGCGACCGAACAGAGCGACGTTCCACCCGAAAAACAGGCCGTACACGCGAAGGCCCGCCAACCGGTTCAGGAGGTCGCCCTCTCGAAGCGGTGGTGTCTCACGCAGTTTCCCTCACAGGCGAACGCCCAGTTGGCCGGGATGAGCACGGAGGGCTACGAGAACTTCGTCTGGGACGCGATCAACAAAGACTGGGACGCCCAACGAGAGCATCAAGCGCGGATGGTCGACGTCCTCGATCCGGCGAGCGAGGTTCGGATCAAAAGCGGCGAAACGACCGACGTGACGATGTCCGTCGATGGGATGAAAACGCTCAACGATTACGCGGAAAAGAACCTCCCCGGTGGCGAGGTGTTCACCGCCCCGGTTCCCGACAGCGTCGAGGGCGAAGTGCTGTTCGATATGCCGCTGTATCACCAGGGACGCGAGATCACGGGGGCACATCTCGTCTTCGAGGACGGGGAGGTCGTCGAGCACGCGGCTGACCAGAACGAGGACCTCCTGACGGAGGTGTTGAACACCGATCCGGGCGCGCGACGACTCGGCGAGTTGGGGATCGGGATGAACCGGGACATCGACCGATTCACGTACAACATGCTCTTCGACGAGAAGATGGGTGACACGGTTCATATGGCCATCGGTCGTGCCTACGACGAGTGCGTCGGCGAAGGACGGGAAGCCAACGAATCGGCGGTGCACGTCGACATGATCGTCGATATGTCCGAGGAATCGTTCATCGAGATCGACGGCGAGATCGTCCAACGAGACGGGACGTTCCGGTTCGAAGACGGGTTCGAACCGTAGTTTTCGTGAGTGGTTTCGGCAGGTGAGTGTAGCGAGACCGTCCGAAACGGTTCCTACAGGTGGACCGACGGGAGACGGCACGTTCCGATTCGTGGACGGAGTAGACCGACAGCGTGGCTGACGGGCGAAAAGCGCGGTGGACCGCCCAAACGGGGCGGTCCGGCCGATCCGAATGACAGAGTCGTGAGACCCCAACGCCCGGGTATGTCTGAGCCGGGGGCGTCGGCGTTCACCGTCGAAAAAGCTCGCGGCCGGCACACATGCCAATGGATGCCGGTTCGGTACGGAGCCGGCCGCGAAGTCGCAGTGTCTGAGTCGATTCTGTGTTAGGCGCTGTGATTGAACCCCCCCTTTCGACCGGCAGTTGCGGGAATCGTCCGCGCGCCGTACCGTCCAGTTTTCTTTGGACGGAGTGAACGCGCGTCATTGGTTCCGGACATTACAACCGCAGGTATAGTTCGGAGGGTTATAAAACCTTCTTATGTTGAAATATATGCCTGGTGGGTCGGACGGATGATCAGATGTGGGTCGTGCTACTGGTCGTTCGTCCACTGTCGTGGCCGAAGTGGCCGTCACGAGTCGTTTAGAGCCACGGCAGAATCCGAGCGACGTCGACGATACCCCACGCGACCGCAGTCAACAAGGCGACATACAGCGCGTTACCGACCGTCGAGACGACGAGGAATCGCCGGGGGGGATACTGACTCAGCCCCGCGGGGATACTCATTAGCGACCGAATCCCGGGCATCGCGTTCGTAACGGCGAGTGCGGTCCCGCCGAACCGATCGAACAGCCGGTTGGTGATCTGCATCCGGCGTCTTCCGATCCGAGCGCGGATGAACGGCGGGAGCCGATCGACGTACGGGAGTCTCCGTCGAATGCCGATGAATTCGGGACTGTCGGTGTTGAAGCCACGATACAACGTGAACTGCCCGAGCGTGGATGCGAGCGTCGAGCAGATCGCGACCACGATCAGGACCGTCAGTTCGGGACTGAGAAACGCGACGTAGCCGAGATACAGGGCGGCGGGAGGTGTGATCTTTCCGATCACCAAGCCATCGACGTAGAACAGCACGAGGATTGCGGGGACGACGAGCGCCTGAAGCAAGGTGACGGTGGTTTCGACGCTTGGGATCATCGGTTGGAGCCGCACGTGCCATCGGTTCGGACGAACTGGATCGTCCCGATCGATCGATCGGATGACTGTGCAGAGGGAACGTCACACCGGATGATAATAAGACTGCGCGGACGCCGCACCGACGAACGCTATCGATCCGACGGATTAAAACGCGGAGAACTTGTCACGGCGGTACAAGTCGAGTTCGCTCACCATCGCGTTCTCCTGACTGACGGCGAAGAGGACTGCCTCGGCGACGTCCTCCGGTTCGATGGCTTCGCCCTCCTCGAAGCGCTCCGCGAAGCTCTTCCCGGTTTCGGCGGCGATTTCGGTGCGGACTTCGGAGGGGTTGATCGTCGTCACCGCGATGTCGCCGTCGGTCTGGGCGGCGACGCTCTGGGCGAAACCGCGTGCCCACCACTTCGTCGCGGCGTACGCGGGGTTGTACGAACGGGCGTACTGGCCCGCGAAACTCCCGATGAAGACGAGCGTCCCGCCGGACTCACGGAGGTGTGGAAGCGCCGCCCGCGTCGCGAAGAACATCCCGTCGGCGTTCGTCTCCATCATCAGCCGATACTTCTCGGTCGACAGTTCCTCGATGTCACCGCCGACGACCACCCCCGCGTTGTTGAGGAGGATGTCGAGTCCTCCGAACCGGTCGACTGCGGCCTCGACGAGCGCCTCGACGGCGTCTTCATCGCGGACGTTCGTCGGAACGACGAGCGCCTCGGCGTCGGTTTCGGCCTCGATCCGGTCGGCGAGGGCGTCGAGTCGCTCCTCGCGCCGTGCGGCCAGCGTCACGTCCACGCCCTCGCGAGCGAGCGCGAGCGCCGTCTCGCGACCGATCCCCGAACTCGCGCCGGTGACGATCGCCGCGTCACCCGCCAGCGTCGAAGTCGTCTCTGCCATGTTATCAGCGTATCCCCCGATCGGGTTAAGGGTTGATGTGGGAGGGACGGATCATAGAAAGTCCTCCAGCGCCGCGAGCGTCTCCTCAGGTGCTTCCTCCGGCAGGAAGTGTCCGCAGTCGATCCCGCGACCGCGTACGTCCGTCGCCCACCGGTTCCAGACTTCGAGCGGATCGAAGGCGACGGTTCCAGAGCCGGCCCCCCAAAGCGCCAACATCGGGCACTCGATCCGTTCGCCCGCTTTGCGGGATTCGCGATCGTGAACCGTATCCACGTGAAAGCCGGCACGATAGTCCGCACAGCTCGCGCGGATCACGCCCGGCTCCGCGAAACACCGACGGTACTCGGCGATCGCCTCCTCGGTGAACCCGTCCATCGAGAGGCTCCACCGATCCAGCAGGTGTTCGAGGTAGAACTCCGGGTCGGCGCGGATGAGCGTTTCCGGAAGCGGATACGCCTGCGCGAGGAACAGCCAGTGATACATCGACTCGGCGTACTGGTAATCCATCGCCTCGAACGTCTCTAGCGTCGGAATGATGTCGAGCGCGGCGAAGCGCTCGACGCGATCAGGCGAGTCGAGCGTCAGCCGGTAGCCGACGCGAGCCCCCCGGTCGTGCCCGACGAGCCGAAAGGTGTCGTAGCCGAGTTCGGACATCAGCGCAGTCATGTCGCCCGCCATCGATCGGTTCGAGTAGTCATCGGTCACGGGGTCGTCGGGGCCGCGACTGTCGCCGTAGCCGCGCAGATCCGGACAGACGACCGCGAACCGCTCCGCGAGATCGGGCGCGATCCCGTGCCACATCGCGTGCGTCTCCGGATAGCCGTGTAAGAGCAACAGCGGCGGCCCGTCGCCGTGACGCCGTACCCGTAACTCCGCGTCGTCGACGTCGATCCGCTCGTCAGTGAAATCGGAGAACATATTCCATGCTAGAGTCCCCCGCGCATCAACGTTGGGACGGCAAGCCCCACCGCAAGCACGGCGGACATCTGCACGGGTTATTTGGTGATCGAACACCTACCGAGCCGATAGAAGCCGATTCGCCCGCGTGTAGCAATGAGTACCACCAGATTTGATCAGCGACCGAGGAACCGACCGAACCGAACGGGACCGACGTGCCCCCAGCAACGTGATGACGAGTCGGACGGGATCCAATGAGTCACACGTCGCCACAGCCGCAGGAACCGCCGGAGCCGGATTACGAGTGGTGTTACAAGTCGGTCCAGCGCGTCTCCCGAACGTTCGCGCTGACGGTGGACGTGCTCGAAGAGCCGATGTCGAGACACATCTGTCTCGGCTATCTGCTCTGTCGGGTCGCGGACACCATCGAGGACGCCGCACACATCGATACGCGGCGGCAAGCCGACCTCCTCCGGTTGTACGAGGCCGCGCTCGACCCGAGCGCGGAGACGACCATCGGGGAGTTCCGCGCGTCCGTCGACCCGTGGGTTCCCCCGGCCGAGGAGCGAACCGCGGACTGGGACGTCGTTGCAGGCTCGCCGACCGTCTTCGCGACGTTCGCGGAGCTGCCGGAGGACGTTCAGGAGGCAGTTCGACCGCCCGTCCAGGAGATGGTCGGTGGGATGGCGATGTTCGTCGAGCGATACGCCGAACAGGGCGGACTCCGGATCCGCGACCGCGACGAACTCGAGGAGTACTGCTATTATGCCGCCGGCACGGTCGGGACGCTGATCACGAACCTGCTCACGCGAGACGACGTCGCCGATCGCCGCGCCGAGACGATGCACGACACCGCCGAGGCGTTTGGGCTGCTCCTCCAACTGGTGAACGTCTCGAAAGACGTCTACGACGACTACAGCGAGGAGAACAACGTCTACCTGCCCGCCGAGTGGCTGGCCGCCGAGGGCGTCCCACAGGAGGCGGTCACGGCCCCCGAACACCGGACCGAATCGGCGCGCGTCGTCTCGCGGACGGCCGACCTCGCCCGCTCGTGTCTCGACGAGGCACAGGCGTATTTGGAGGCGATGCCGTTGCACGACGGGAACACCCTCTCGGCGTGGCTCGTCCCGTACGTCCTCGCGGTCGGCACGCTGCGCGAACTCGACGAGCGACCCGAGGACGCGCTGACCCAAGCCGACGTGAAGGTGTCGCGATCGGAAGTGTTCGCGGTGCTCGAAGCCGCCTCCTCGGCCAGTCGAGAGACGGTCGCGGATCTCCGTGAAACCATCGCCCGTGGGCCGTTTCACCGTGTCAGCGGTAGGGATTGAGAGGCGCACCGGCGACGGAACGGCGGCGACCAGCGGGAGAGCGCGGAAACGTCTATATACTGGCTTCGTGAATACGGCCGAATATGGCGACGATTTCGAACATTTCGGTGTATCCGATCAAAGGGCTAAACGCCGAAGGACCCGACGTTGTCGAGGTCGCGGAGGCCGGCTCGTTGAACTACGATCGCAAATACGCGCTGTTCAGCGAGGACAACGAGTACGTGAACGGACGACGGAATCCGGAGATCCAACGGGTCCGATCGGCGTTCGACTTCGGCGAGGAGATCATCACCCTATGGACGGACATGGACGAAACGAAAGCGCGGTTTCACCTCGGTGACGAAGCGGAACTGATAGAGGCGTGGTTCAGCGACTTCTTCGACGAGCAGGTCAGATTGGAGGAGGCGAACACCAACTACACCGACAACGCCGGCGCGCTCTCGCGAAAGATGATCACCACGGCGGGGCCGTCGATAATGAGCCGGGCGACGCTCGAAGCGGTCGCCTCGTGGTTTCCCGATCTGATCGACGGTCCCGAGGAGATGCGTCGCCGGGCGCGCCCGAACATCGTTGTCGACGGCGTCGAGCCGTTCTGGGAGGACCGGCTCTACGCCGACGAGGACCACCTCGTCACCTTCGAGATCGGCGACGTATCGATGCAGGGGCTCAGACCGCTGCCTCGGTGTTCGGTCCCCGCCCAGAACCCCGACAGCGGCGAGTTACTGAATCCGTTCGTCAAGGAGTTCACGCGAAGACGAAGGGAGACGTTCCCCCCCTGGGGAGACCCGGAGTTGCTTGGCGTCCACGACGAGTTGGACGTCGGCGACTACTATCTCGCGGTGGTGACGCGCATCCCGACCTCCGAGTGGGGCAAGCGAATCTCGGTTGGCGATCCGGTCTCGATCGACGGCGAGGCGCCGCTCATCACGGCGCTTTGAGGCGGGGCGTTCTCCGAGGGGGAACGTCTCGGAATCGAGTTTTTCCGGGTGAGTGCAAAGAGGTGGGGAGTACCACTATATGTGTTCCATCCGATCGTCCACCGTATGCCCGACGAGGAGACCATCTACGAATCGGAGACGAAGCGGAGCCGACGGGGGATCGCGTCATATCTGCGACGGCTGGCCAACGCTCTTAGCCGCGCCGAACCCGTCCCGGTCAACGAGGAACAGACGGTGACCGTGACGCCGCCGGCCGACCCCGAGTTGGAAATCGAACTCGAGCGGACGGACGACGAACTCACCCTCGAACTCGAACTGGCGTGGACGGAGGGCGAGGGCGACGTCGACCTCGATGCGAAGGCCAGCAAGGCGACCTTCGAACTCTTCGAGGACGCGGGCGGGAAGTGGCGCTGGCGGCTCGTCCACGACAACGGCAACATCATCGCCGATTCGGGCGAGGGGTACGCCTCCAAACAAAAGGCCAACCAGGGGCTCGACAGCGTCAGATCGAACGCACCCGGCGCGTACGTGGTCGATCGATCGAAAGACGACGACGAAGCCACCCCGGAGGGCGGTAGCGACGCCACGTTCGAACTCTTCGAGGACGCGGGCGGGAAGTGGCGCTGGCGGCTCGTCCACGACAACGGCAACATCATCGCCGACAGCGGGCAGGGATACGCGTCGAAGCAGAAGGCAAAGCAAGGGATGCGGAGCGTGCAGTTGAACGTTCGAGGGGCGGGGGTAGAGCAAAAGTCATAGTCTTTGTCCCACCAAGCATTTCGAGCCGGAAGTTGGGGCTGGCGTTCTCAACGGATCGGTCTTCTGTCAGCCAGGATCTTCGGTCGTAGCGAACTCGGTGGAGCATTCAAACAACGTACAGATGTAAGTGCCTTTGTCGCGGACACACCAGTATGGCTGACGAGGAGATCGACGACGTGGATAGAGCGATTCTATATGCATTGCAGGAAGACGCCCGAAACATGTCGTCCGGGGAGATCGCGAAGCGAACCGGTACCTCGGACAGCACCGTCCGCAAACGGATTCAGCGCCTCGAATCCGACGGCGTGATCAAGGGGTACAGCGCGAGCGTCGATTATCAAAAAGCCGGGTATCCGCTCCGAATGTTGCTCTATTGTACCGCGTCGATACCCGAGCGGGGTGACCTGATCCCCGAGGTTCTACAGATAGACGGCGTCGTGTCGGTCCAAGAACTGGTCACCGGTGAACGGAACCTCCTCGTCACTGCTGTCGGCGAGTCGGATAGCGACATTACCCCCATCGCACAGGAACTCCTCGATATGGGACTCACCGTTGCCGACGAAGTGCTCGTCCGGAGTCACGAGATGACGCCATTCAGCAAGTTCGACACCGGGACGGATCGGTAAGTGGTCAGCGGCTGACTCGCCGGGGGTTCGAACTATCGAGCGGTGCCGCCGTCTCGTCGAGCGACAACCCAACCGCCGCTCGTTTTGTGCGTCCCGAAAGGCGTAATGAGCGTTTTCGAACGCCGCCAGTACAGGTCGGTCGATGTTGACCTCGTCGCCCCGACAGCCTCGATCGGACGATCCCCGATGACGACACGACCACGAACCGGCTCGAACCCGATCACGCGGCTCAAAAAACATAATGTTCTATCATGCGAGTATTTCGAACGCTTTGTGAAAATAGATAGATTTAATAACCGATCTGTTCGTATATATCGTCGAAGACGACCAGTATCGGCATACCGATTTCGTTTCGGCTGCCGGGATGGGTCACCGAATGGGTTGAACGATGTCAGGACATAGCTCGAAAACGACGGTCGGAGCGCTCCCGGACACGACGGTGAAATCGCCGTACGTGCCCGTCGCACTAACGTGGCTCGTGTGGTCGCTGTTCGCCGCGAGCATCGCCGTGCTTGCCGCCCGAATCCGGGTCGGTGGGTCGTGGGAGATTCCCGGCGTGATCGCCATCGACGGACTGACCGTCCTGATGTGGGTTGTCGTTACTTTCTTCAGTGGCATCGTCCACAGCTACTCGCGCCGGTACATGACCGGCAGCGCTCACGAAACGCGCTTTTTTGTCACCGTGTTCGGATTCACCGCGGCCGTGATGGGCCTCGTCGCGGCCGACCACGTCGCCCTGTTCGGGCTCCTGTGGCTTGCGATGGGGCTGCTGATGTCGAAGCTCATCGGTACCGCCCGCGGCTGGAGACAGGCGCAGGCGGCCGCGAGGGTCGCCCGTAACTACTTTTTCGCCAGCAGCGCGCTCCTCGGCGTCGCACTGACGGCGCTGTGGTGGACGACGGGCGCGACGACGGTCTCCGGAATCGCCGCGGCCGACGACGCGCTCGGCGGTCCGGTGTGGCTCATCGCGGCCGGCGCGCTCGTCCTGGCGGCGATGATCCAGTCCGCGCTCGTTCCGTTCCACGGCTGGCTGCTCTCCTCGATGACCGCGCCGACGCCGGCATCGGCGCTGATGCACGCCGGCTTCGTCAACGCGGGCGGGATCCTGTTGGCTCGATTCGCATCCGTCATCACCGTCGACGCAACGTTCATGCTCGCGGTGGTCGCCGTCGGGGGGGCCAGCGCGATCGGGGGGAAGCTGCTGAAATCGGTGCAAACGGACATCAAGGGCAAGCTCGGCTGTTCGACGATCGGCCAGATGGGATTCATGATCATGCAGGCCGGCCTGGGCTTCTTCGGGGCCGCCATCACCCATCTCATTTTACACGGCTTCTACAAGGCCTACCAGTTCCTCAGTTCGGGCGAGCGGATCGAACACATCGGCCCCAGTCGAGCGGGCACACGCACGGGGGGACCCGTGACGAGCGTCGTCGGCGTCGTCGTGACGCTACTGACCGGCCTCGGCGGCGGCGCCCTGTTCGCGGTGCTCACCGGTAAGGGTCTGAACGCCGACAGCGGCCTGCTGTTGACGTTCTTCGTGGTCATCGCCACGCTCCACGCCGCTCGGAACGCGATACAGCACACCTCGCTTTCGACGACGGCTCGCTACGGGGCCGTCCCGCTGGTCTTCTTTCCCGCCATCGTCATCTATGCCGCGGTCTACGAGGGCGTCTCGGCGCTCCTGATGATCGACACGGCAGCGACCGAACTGACCATTCTCCACGGCATCATCGCCGCGGTCTTCGTCGGCATCTACATCGGCATCGAGACCGGCGTCCACGAGAACAGTCAGCGACTCTACGTGGCACTGCTGAACGCCAGCCAACCGTCGTCTGAGACCCTGCTGACCTCCACGGAGGACTACAATGAGTACTGAAAACACCATCCACGAAAGAATCGACAAAGCAGCGAGTACCGTCGGATCCCTCTGGCCGATCCACTCGTTCGTGACGGCAAACCCCCTTTCGGGGTTCGAGAACCAACCGTTCGGCGAGGCGGTCGAGCAGGCGGCAAACCTGCTGGGTGGCCGCGGCTATCCCAGCGTCGAGACGTTCCGTGAGGCGCTGGAACGCGGCCAGATAGATCCGGGGATACTCGACGGGAAACTCGCCGAGGCCGGCTACGAGGACGACCCCGATGTGCTGCTCGATCGCATGGCAGAAGCCGGCGATGCCGGCGAGACCGCCGCGGACACCGCCGCGGACCGCGTCGATCGGGTGTTGAGCAAGTGGCTGTCGGCCTTCCTCGACGAAGGGAGCGCCAATTGGTCGATGCCGAACCGCGAAGCGGGGTTCTACACCGCCTTCAGCGAGGTCGCGCGGTACGATGCGGAGGTCCCCGATAAGGGAGTCGTCTCCGACCTGCCGGAGACGCCGACCGAGGCCATCGGGGCCGTGCTGGAACCCCACGCCGAGAGTCAGTGGGTTCCGATATTCGAGGAGCAACTGGCCGCGCTCCCCGGTTGGGCCGGATTCATCAAACAGCGCGCGGAGGACGAGGGGCCGTGGCAGTCCGCGTGTCCGATCACGCTGGCGGGGTATCTCGCGGTCCGACTCGCGCTGCTCGACGGCTTCGGTGCCGATATCGAGCCGTCCACGGGGCCCGACAGCCCTGGCCCCGGCGCTGTCGATGAACTCGCCGAAACGTTCCTGAGCGCCTGGGAAGCGAGCTACCGAACCGGCCTCGTCGAGAGCGTCGCCACCGAGGGCCGATCGCTCGACGATAACGAGCCGTCGGGTCGCCCGGACGCACAGCTGGTCTTCTGTATCGACACCCGTTCGGAGATCATCCGCCGCCACATCGAAGCCGCGGGCGACTACGAGACTCACGGCTACGCCGGCTTCTTCGGCATCCCGATGGAGTACCGGGGCTACGATGCCGACGTGTCGGTCGATGCCTGCCCGCCGATCCTCGAACCGAAACATCACGTCACCGAGATCCCGACTGATCGGGACACGCAGACCAGACACGACCGCTGGTCGAGCATCCGCGAAGCGACCGGCCAACTCATCGAGACGCTGGAAGCCAACGCCGCCACGGCCTACGGCTACGTCGAAGCCGCCGGGAGCGGGTACGGCCTCGCGCTCGCGGGTCGCACGCTCGTCCCCGGGCGCCTCCGCGACCTGTTCGGCGCCGCCGACGCCGCGGTACCGGACGACCACGAGTTTTGCGACCAGATCGTTCGTCATCAACACACGTACGCTGGCGATCTCCCGGTCGGACTCACGCTCGAGGAGCGAGTCGAGTACGCCGCAACGGCCTTCGAACTGATGGGATGGGAGACGTTCGGTCGACTCGTCGTGTTCGCCGGTCACGCCAGCGAAACGGCCAACAACCCCTACGATGCGAGTCTGGACTGTGGCGCCTGCGCCGGCAATCCCGGAGGGCCGAACGCCCGCGTCCTCGCGTCGATCTGCAACGACGGGGCCGTTCGGGACGGACTCCGAGACCGCGGGATCGACGTGCCCGAAGACACCGTGTTCGTCGCCGGCCAGCACAACACGACCACCGACGAGGTCGAGCTGTACGACGGTCACGTTCCCGAGAGCCACGCGGAGGGCCTCGAACGGCTCCGTGTCGATCTCGAGACCGCTCGCGCCAACGCGGCCCCAGAGCGCGCCGCGGACATGAACGGGACGGGATCGGGCGTTCGCGAGACGGAGCGCCGCGCCGCGGACTGGGCCCAGACGCGTCCCGAATGGGGGCTTGCTGGCAACGCCGCGTTCGTCATCGGCCCGCGGGCGCTCACCGAGGACCTCAACCTCGACGGGCGCTCGTTCCTCCACTCCTACGACTGGTCGACCGATCTCGACGGCGACGCACTCGAAGCGATCATGACCGGACCGATGGTCGTCACGCAGTGGATCAACGCCCAGTACTACTTTTCCACGGTCGATAACTCGGTGTACGGGAGCGGATCGAAGGTGACGCAAAACCCGGTCGGCAACATCGGTGTCTACCAGGGAAACGGCGGCGACCTGATGACCGGCCTCCCGCTCCAGTCGCTGATGGCCGACGCCGACGTACCCTACCACCAGCCACTCCGCCTCTCGACGGTCGTTCACGCACCCGTCGGGCGCGTCACCGACGTCCTGGTCGATCACGAGAAGCTGGCCGAACTGCTGGACAACGGCTGGCTCTCGCTAACGGTCGTTGACCCGATCCAAAATCACCGCGCGTTCCACTACGAGCAGGACCTGGAGTGGTCGTCGGCATCGGTGGAGCCCGAGGTCCAACCGGAGACGCCGAACGCTCCCGTGGTCGCGGACGACTGACTCAGCCCGAATCCGGCGCTCGCTTTGCTCGTGTTACTCGCAGAAGCGAGCACGGTGGGATTCGAACCCACGACCATCGGATATCCCCCCACACCGGAACACCGGCGCGGTTAGAAGTCCGACGCTCTGTCCTAGCTGAGCTACGTGCCCTCGGAGTCGGATAGTCGTGGGCCCCTCAAAAACGGCACGGGTTGGGCCGGCGGCTTCGGACGCACAACAAAGCCTTCAAACGCGCGCTCGTCGTATCACGGTCGAATGCGAGTCATCGCAACCGTGGGACTGGCGGGCAGCGGCAAGGGCGAGTTCGCAGCCGTCGCCGAGCGCGCCGACGTCCCGGTCGTGACGATGGGCGACGTGATTCGCGCCGAGTGCCGCGAGCGCGGGCTGGATCCGGCCGAACACCACGGCGAGGTCGCAAGCGCGCTGCGGGAAGAACGCGGCCCCACCGCGATCGCCGAGGCCTCGTTGCCACACATCGAGACGGCGCTCGAGGAGAGCGAGACGGTCGTCGTCGACGGCGTTCGATCCGACGCAGAAGTCGAGGTGTTCGAGGAGCGCTTTGGCGAGTCGTTCACACTCGTCGGGGTCGAAGCGCCGTTCGAAATCAGACGGACGCGAATCGACGAGCGCAGCCGCGACAACGTCGAGGACGGGGAGTCGCTCGCCGCCCGCGACGAACGCGAACTGGGTTTCGGGCTGGGCGAGGCGCTGGAGCGCGCCGACGTGACGATCGAGAACACCGGGACGCTGGAGGCGTTCCGCGATCGGGTACGGGAGGTGCTCGACGCGTGATCTACAGCATCGACGTCCAGATCACCGCGCCGGTCAACGACACGGAGGTCACCGAGAGGGTCGCCGACGCGATCTCGAATCTCTTTCCGGAGGCGGAGGTCGAGACGCATCCGGGCGAACTGCTGGCCACGTGTCACTCGCTGGATCGCTTTTCCGAACGCCTCCACGAGCAGGCGATCCTCGACACCGCCCGCGGAGCGTTCTTCTCCGGGCAAGAGGGGAACACGTTCAGTTTCGACCTCAAAAAGCAGGCGGCCTTTCGCGGCGTCGTCAACTTCGCCGTCGGTGGCGAGAGCGAACTCGGTGCCCTGCACGTCCGCGTGCGGGTGAACGACCCCGACGTCGAGTCGTTCATCGACCACATCGCGCCGGAGACGAAGGACGGACGGCCCATCCAATAGTCCGAGCGTCGGCCGGTAGTTCTCCAGCCGAACGCTTATTGACACGTCGCCCCAAATTGGGGTATGTTCGCTCCGCTCCAACTGGGTGGAACGGTCCTCCCGGTCGTCGCTCTCCTACTGCTCGCGATCGCGATCGTCGCGGTGTATCAGGCCGTCGAGATCGTCAACGCGTACGAGAAGCGCGCGCTGACGGTGTTCGGCGAGTATCGTAAGTTGCTCGAACCCGGCATCAATTTCATTCCGCCGTTCGTCTCGCGTACGTACACCTTCGACATGCGGACGCAGACGCTCGACGTGCCCCGCCAGGAGGCGATCACCCGCGACAACTCCCCAGTGACCGCCGACGCCGTCGTCTACATCAAAGTCATGGACGCCAGGAAGGCGTTTCTGGAGGTCGACGACTACAAGAAGGCCGTCTCGAATCTCGCACAGACCACGCTTCGGGCCGTGTTGGGCGACATGGAACTCGACGACACGCTGAACAAGCGCCAGCAGATCAACTCGAAGATCCGAAAGGAACTCGACGAACCCACCGACGAGTGGGGGATCAGAGTCGAGAGCGTCGAGGTTCGGGAGGTCAACCCCAGCCAGGAAGTGCAGCAGGCGATGGAGCAACAGACCTCCGCCGAACGCCGCCGCCGCGCGATGATTCTGGAAGCCCAAGGAGAACGCCGGAGTGCGGTCGAGAAGGCCGAAGGTGACAAACAGTCCAACATCATCCGCGCACAGGGTGAAAAACAGAGCCAGATCCTCGAAGCGCAGGGTGACGCGATCTCGACCGTCCTTCGCGCGAAATCCGCCGAGTCGATGGGCGAACGCGCCATCATCGAACGCGGGATGGAAACGCTCGAAGCGATCGGTCAGGGCGAATCGACGACGTTCGTCCTCCCGCAGGAACTCACCTCCCTCGTCGGCCGCTACGGCAAACACCTCACCGGCAGCGACGTGGCGACCGAGGGGCAGTTGCTCGAAGGGCTCGACTTCGACGCGGAGACGCGCGAGATGCTCGGATTGGACGACATCGAGGAGATCCTCGGTCAGATCGACGAGGAGGCCGAAATGAACGTCGAGGAGATGGAAGCCGAGGCGGAGGCGATCAAGGCCGGCGCGGATCCCGCGAATATCAAAGATCCCGACGAGGTCATCGCCGAGATGGACAGGGACGTATCGGAGGCGAACGGCGACGAGAGCGCCGACGACCTCGAAACCGAGACGAGCTGACCGTCACGTCGACGGACGGTTCGCCGTCCCGAAGCTGTTTTATCGCGTTCCCGCCTACCACCGGCAATGACCGACGGGGGTGTCGACGAGGGAAAGCGGGCAACGCTCAAGCGGTTCGCCGCCTTGGGAGCGGCGACCCCGCTCGTCCGCCTCTCGACCGACGACGCGAGCGAGGTCCGCGAGGCGATCGTCGGCTACCTCGCGGCGACACCCGGCGCACACTTCTCGAAGCTTCGCGACGACCTCAAACTCGGGACCGGCGAGACCCAACACCACCTCCGGCGGCTCGAACGCGACGACGCGATCGAGCACCGGAAGGACGGCGAGTACAAGCGCTACTTCCCCGCCGGGCGGTTTTCCGCGTTCGAGCAGCGCGCGCTCGGCTACCTCCGCCGGGAGACGCCTCGACGGATGCTCGTCGCGTTGCTCCGCGATCCGGAGGTGACGGGAAGCGAGATCGCGGCGGCGGCGGACGTGTCGCGATCCTCGGTCTCGAAGTACGCGGCGAAGCTCGAATCCGCTGGGCTCCTCTCTCGAACGGACGGGTACGCCGTCGAGCGGCCCGAGACGCTTTTGATCCTCGTCGTGCGGTACGCGGATTCGTTCGGCCCCGAGGCGGTCGAGCTCGCCGACGCGGCCGACGAGTTCGTCAGCTACGACCCCTAGACGCTGACCTTCCAGGTCGTCCCCGACGAGTAGCCCCACTTTTCGACGTCGACGTCGAACGCCCCCTCGCAGATGGCGCTCATGTTCGCGCCGACCTCCTTGGCCGACAGTCCGAGATCCTCGCCGATGAGCCGGGATTTGAAGTACGTCTTGGTTCGACCCTCGCGTCGCAGGTACGCGAGAATCCGACGCTGTTTGTCCGTGAGTTCGGTCGCCGCGGCCGATGCCGTCGCGCTCATATCACATCCGACGGGAGCGACCACAAAAGGCGGTTTGGTACAGTCGGTCAACACACCGTAGTCGTGCGGTTTTGCGGTTCTATCGGGGACAGCAGCTGAAAAAACGAGCGTTGGTTGGTACGGATCGAAAACGAACGGTGCTCGAGGCGTGGTTAGGCGTCGCTGTCGTCGTCGGTAGGCTCGTCGCTGTCTGCGTCGTCGGTTTCCTCCTCGCCGGTATCGGGCGACTCGCCGTCAGCGTCCCCAGCAGGCGTATCGTCGCCGAGGAGCTCACTGAGCGACTCGCCGAGGTGGTCGATCGAGCCGTTCGAGAACGCGTCGATTCGATCGTGGATGTCACCCACGTGATCGGGGACCTGCTCGGGGAGGCCGTCACTTGGACCAACGCCGTCGGCGTTGCCAGCGCGCTCGTTCGCAGCGGCGTCCGACTCGGCTGCCGCACCGTCGTGGGCGTCCGTGGCGTTCTCGTTCGCCTGATCGACCGGAGCGGCGCCACCGAGCGCCGCCATCCCGCCGAGCAGGAGCGTCGTTACGACCGCAATCGTGACCAGTTGTTTCGCTCTCATCGCACTCGCCCCTTCTTTCCGGACTCCCTTAATACGGGAACGCCGTGAAGTCGAATGTTGCCGTTTTAAGCGCCTCTGAGCCCGGATTAAGCCGAATTAAGTCGAGTTAATCGGGGGAATATCGGCCCGAGGGGGCGAGCGATCGGCAACAATTCATTTATACGCCGGCGCCATCCCAACGACCGTGCATCGAGGACACGCTGCCGCACTGTTCGCCTGCTTTTTGCTGGTCTCGGTCGGGACGACGATGGGTGCGCCATCGGATTCCGCCTTCGCCCAGGAGGGTATCGATCCCGACGACATCTTGCTGTCGATAGCCGTCGAGGAGAACGGGGACGCCGTCTGGACCATCGAGTACCGGACGCGGCTCGAAACCGACGAGGACGAGCAGGCGTTCGAGGACCTCGAAGGCGATATCGACGCCGATCCCGAGCCGTACGCTCAGCGATTCCAAGACCGGATGGAGGGGACGGCCGGGAGCGCCGAGAACGCCACCGGCCGGGAGATGGCGATCACGGAGATGACCGTCGCCGCGGAGCGACGCGACCTTCCACAGGCGTACGGCGTCCTCACCTACCGCTTCCGGTGGTCGAGCTTCGCCGCGATCGAGGGCGATCGCCTGCTCGTCGGCGACGCGATCGCCGGGTTGTTCTTCGAGGAGGAGACGTCCCTGCTGCTCTCGTGGCCCGATGGCTACGAACTCGCGGGAGCGTCACCCACGCCGGATGAGACACGGGAGAGCTCCGTCGTCTACAACGGTCCGGTCGAGTTCGGTGGGGACGAACCGCGAGTCGAACTCGGGCCGGTGGGAGGATCGACGGCCGACGACGGGGACCAGTCGAACCTCCCGACGCTCGTGGGCGCGCTCGCTGTGGTGGTTCTCGGTGGAGCGGGCGTGTTCCTCGCGTACCGACGCCACGAGAAACCGACGGGGGAGGACGACGCGGAGTCAGAGAACGAGACAGTCGGCGCCCAACCGGCCGCGAAACCGGACCCAGAGCTACTGAGCAACGAGGAGCAAGTCCTTCAGCTCATCGAGCGTGAGGGGGGCCGGATGAAACAAAAAGCGGTCGCCGAACAGCTCGGATGGACCGATGCGAAGACGAGTCAGATCACGAAGAAACTCCGCGAGAGTGGGGAGTTAGAGGGGTTCAGGCTGGGTCGTGAAAACGTGCTCTCGCTGCCGGAGGAGGATCCGCGTTCGGAATGACCCGCCGCCGTTCTCGGCTATTGGGAGACTGGCTACTCGGAGCTACGGTCGGTCCGCTCCGCTGACGTTGGAGCCGTCAGTTCCACGGTCACCGTTCCGAGTGTCGTCTACGCCCCGATCACCGACACCTCGATCGGCCATCCCGCGATCGCCGGCGATACCCCGCGCGATCTCGGCGACCTCGCCGCCGCGCAGTTCGCTGGCGTTCTTCGAGAGCGTTTGGATAGCGGTCACGTTCACACCGTTCGCTTCGAGTACCTCAGGGGGCAGTTCCGCGGCGGTCGCGTTACTCCGGTTCAGTTGGCGTTCGGTCGTGTCGAGCTCGGTCGCCAGCGTCGCGATCCGAGCGCGATACCGGCCTTCGGTGATCTCGCCGCGTTCGCGTTGGGTGTCGAGTTCGGCTTTTCGCTCGTCCAGTTCGGCCAGTCGAACCTGCATTTCGTCGAGTTTCTCGGCGATGCGATTGGCCTTGGTGGCGTTATCGTCCGCGCGTTCGAGCGCGATCGAAAACGCGTTCCGCTCGATCTCGCCGTCGAACTCCGCGCGCTGGACGCCGACGACACCGGAGAGGCGTTCGCCGGGCGCCGGTTCGTCGGTCGTCTCGTCCGCCTCGGCGTCGGTCTCCTGTGCGACGGCACCGACCGCCGGGGTGGCAACCATCGCGACGACGACGAGCACCGCGAGGAGTGTGCTGGTTCGTTTCATCGTGTTCCCTTCTTGCGTCGAGAGCGGTATATAAATGAACGATCGTGAGGCCGAATCTGCCACGATCAACCGGGATTAAGCCGGGTTAAAACCGCAAGGCTGCGCCGTAAGAATCGAAAGTTCGCTGTTTGTCGCCTGATAAATGGTCGAAAGTTATAAATCGTATTTTCACGGTGCGGAAAACCGACGGGCGAAACCGACCCTCCGAAAGGTATCGCTACTCGATGATCTCGCCGACCGCGAAGTTGGATTTGACCTCGGAGACCTCGATCTTGACGCGCTCGCCGACCTCCGCACCGGGGACGATAATGACGTAACCGCGCTCGACGCGCGCGATGCCGTCGCCCTGTTTTCCGAGGTCCTCGATCTCGACGTAGCGGATCTCGCCGGCCTCGACGGGTGGTTGCGGTTCGTCGGACGGGACGTCCGAGACCTCCGAATCGGTAGAGGCGACCTCACCGTCAGCCGAGATGAGCGCAACGCGGTAGGTCTCGCCGCCACCGATGGAGCCGGTCTCGATCTCGCGGCGGGGTACTTCGACGACAAAGCGGTCGTCGGCTTCTTCGACCTCCGCGCTAAACAGACACAGGAGCTTTTCAGAGATTTCCATAGAGCTTCTGGTTCGACATATCGGCCCCGGGTATAGAAGGTATCGGCTATCGGGACGAGAACGTAGGCCTTCGAAGGGACGAAACTGACGGCCGCCCGTCCGCTGCTCGACGCAGGCGGCGCGCCCGGCGACTTAAATAGCTCTCGCATCGTATTCGGCGCGTATTTATATCGTCTCGTCGAGTGGCGTTCCGTCCGGACGCTTCTGCCCCTCCGAGTCGTGGACCACGACGCCGTCGGCGTCCGTGGGTCGGTAGTTGTCCCGGACCCCGATGGCCTCCTCGAGTTCACGAACGGCCCGTTCTTTGAGAGCGGCGGCCAGTTCCTCCGCGTCCTCGCGCGGGATGTCGCGGCCGAGCCCTTCGCACTCGTGCGCGCGAACCGCGCCAGCCCGATCGACGACGCCGCCCATCGGCTCCGTGGTCCCGAGACCGTCGCCGCCGGAGCCGCCGACCGAGAACGGATACGTCCGGCAGACGAGCGGCCGGTCGTCGTGGACGGTACACGCGCCGGTCCCGTCGTCGGATTCGGTATAAAAAGTGCAGTCGCCGCAGTCGTCCGTCTGAATCGCCCACTCGAAGGTCTCGCCCGCGTGGTCGCCGTCGTCCGTCTCCGCGAGGCCGTACGGCATCGGGCGAGCCACGTCGCGCCAGTCGTACTCGCGGTCGCGGGCTTCCTCGGACGCCCGTAATCGGCGGATCTCGTCCGGGAACACCGTGGCGGTGTGCGGTTCGCGGTCACCGTCGCCGTCGACCGGCTCGGCGGCCTTACAGCAGGCCCCACACCGAGTGCACTCGAAACCGATCGACTCGATGGCGTCGGCGAGTTCCGCGACCGAGAGCGCGCGCGCGTGATCGAGTTCGGCTTCGAGGGACTCCATACCCGTCCGTTCGGGCGCTCGGGTATAACAGATGCGTTCGGAAAGGCGAGGCGTCACACGCCCGATAGGTGGCGCCGGTGGCTATGATGCACGTTCGCTCGGCGATTGTTTTTAAGTACACGCCCCCGCATCTAAGACGTATGAGCGTTTTCGACATTATCCGAGCGATGCTGGGTCTCGACCGCTCCGACGATTCGGAGGGGACGAACGTCACAGTAGGGCGTGAACGAGGGGGCGACGATGAGACGGCGGACGCCGAGGAGGCCGCGGCCGCGGGAACCGACGCGACCGCCTCGACGGATTCGATGACCGAGGAGCCGGAGCCGGAGCCGGAGCCGGAGACGGCCGCGGAGCCGGCCGAAGCCGGAGCAGGCGTGACCGAACACAGCGGGACCGACACGCCGGCCGCCGAACCCGCCGAGGCGGCCGGGCCGGTACCGGACGAACCGGACGCGTCGATCGACGAGGACGACGAATCCGAAACCGAGGTCGAACTCGAAGAACCGGAATCGGAGGACGACGACGAGGGACCCGATACCGAAGCAGAAGCCGAAGCGGAAGCCGAACCGGACGAGGACGGCGAGGACGAGGAAACGGACGACGAACCCGTCGACGACGAAACGGACGATGAACCCGTCGACACAGTCAGCGGGATCGGCCCGGCGTACGCCGAACGGCTGGCCGCCACCGGCGTCGAAACGGTCGCCGACCTCGCCGACGCCGACGCCGACGCCGTCGCCGATGCGACGGACATCTCCGAAAAGCGGATTATCCGCTGGCAGGAGAGCGCGGCCGAGTAACGCCGGACGGATCGCCACTGACCGCTCGGATAACCGCCCCGACCGCAAAGGCATTATTCCTCGACCTCCCCCGATAGACCAATGCGGGTGATCACCGACCGGGATGCGTTCCGTGCAGTGGCCGCCGCCGCGGCCGAAACCGCACGGGTGCCGGTCGAACTGCGAATTCAGGTCGCGGATCCCTTCGAAGCGTATCGCCGCGCTCGACGCGGTGACGGCGGCGACGCCTTCTTGGAGACGAGCGGCGGCCAATCCGGTTGGGGCTACTTCGCGACCGACCCGATCGAACGGGTGACGGTCTCGTCGGACGCGGTTTCCCGGATGGACGGGAGAAACGACGGCGATCGGGCGGGATCGGCGTCACCGTCACTCGCGGCGCTCGAGGCCGTAATGGAGGCCGAGACGCTCGCGCGCGGCGACTGTGAGACGCCCTATCCCTGCGGGCTCGTCGGCTGGCTCTCCTACGACATCGCCCGGGAACTCGAAGCGATCCCGAACGGGACCGACGACGACCGCGGGCTTCCCCGACTCCAACTGGCGAAATACGACAGGATCGTCGCCTGGAAGGCGCCACACACGAAGGAGGCGGAACTCCGAATCACGGCCTGTTCGCGACTCGACGAGCACGATTCGGTCGATGCAGCCTACGAGTGGGCGCTCGGGCACGCCCGCGAACTCGTCGCCAGAATCGTCGCCGGGGATCGGTCCGTCGGACGCGCGCCGGCCGAGGGCGAGCGGGCGACCTTCGAGAGCGAGTGCGGACGGGCGGACTTCGCCGACCGCGTCCGGACGGTCCAAGAATCGATCCGCGACGGCGACACGTTCCAGGCGAACGTATCCCAGCGGCTGTCGGCCCCGGCGGCCGTCCATCCGGTCGGGGCTTACGCCGCTTTGCGCCGCGTCAATCCGGCCCCTTACTCCGCCCTCCTCGAATTTCCGGGCATCGACCTCGTCAGCGCGAGTCCGGAACTCCTCCTCGACGTCGAGGACGACCGGCTCCTGACCGAACCGATCGCCGGCACCCGCCCGCGGGGGAAGACACCCGAGGCCGACCGGGAACTCGAAGCCGAACTGCTGGCCGACGACAAAGAGCGCGCAGAGCACGCGATGTTGGTCGATCTCGAACGCAACGACCTCGGCAAGGTGAGCGAGTACGGCAGCGTCGAGGTCGCGGAGTACCGCCGGATCGACCGCTACTCCGAGGTGATGCACCTGGTGAGCCTCGTCGAGGGACGGCTACGTTCGGACCGGTCGGTCGCGGACGCCGTCGGGGCGATGTTCCCCGGCGGGACGATCACGGGCGCACCGAAGCCCGAGACGATGGCAATCATCGACGACGTCGAACTGACGCGACGCGGCCCCTACACCGGGAGCGTCGGTATCTTCGGCTTCGACGACCGGGCGACGCTGAACATCGTCATCCGGACGCTCGTGCGCTACGGGGATCGCTACGATCTCCGAGTCGGGGCGGGGATCGTCCACGACTCAGATCCCGACGGCGAGTACGAGGAGACGCTCGCGAAGGGCCGGGCGCTCGTCAACGCGATCGACGCCGCGCTCGTAGACAGGACGGCGTTCACGCTGGAGGCGACGCGATGAGCCGACCGACGGTGCTCGTCGTCGACAACTACGACTCGTTCGTCTACAACCTCGTCCAGTACGTCGGTACCCACGCCGAAGTCGTCGTCCGGCGCAACGACTCGATCACGGTCGAGGGGATCGAACGGCTCGCTCCGGACGGGATCGTCGTCTCGCCCGGTCCCGGAAACCCGGCGGATGCGGGCGTCTCGATCGCGATCTTCGAGTCGCTATCGTTCCCGACACTCGGCGTCTGTCTCGGCCATCAGGCGCTCTGTGCGGCCCACGGCGTGCCGGTCGGCCACGCTTCCGAGGTCGTTCACGGGAAACCCTCGACCGTCACCCACGACAGATCGGGCGTCTTCGAGGGACTCCCCGAGCGCTTCGAGGTGGGCAGATATCACTCTCTGGCCGCGGAGACGGGCGCGCTGCCGGCGGAACTGGTCGAGACGGCCCGAACAGAGGACGACAGCGCCGTCCTCATGGGCGTTCGTCACCGCAAGAAACCACACGAGGGCGTTCAATTCCATCCCGAGAGTATCCTCACGGACGTGGGCGAACGGATGATCGAGACGTTCTGTCGGGGCTGTCGAACGTAACATGTCGCTTATATACCACCTGGACGGCGAGTTGGTCGAACGGGCGGAGGCGACAGTCCACGTCGACGACCGCGGCTTTCGGTACGGCGACGCCGCCTTCGAGACCTGCCGCGCCTACGGCGGGACGGTGTTCGAGTGGGATCGGCACCTCGATCGGCTCGGCGCGACCTGCGAGACGCTCGGGATGGCAGAGGCGGTCCCCGACGATCTGAAAGCCCGCGTCGACGAGACGCTCGCGGCGAACGATCTCGGGGACGCATACGTCCGCGTGTCGATCAGCCGGGGGGTCCAACCGGGGAAACTGACGCCGTCCGTCGAGGTCGACCCGACGGTCGTCGTCTACGTCAAATCGCTGTCCAGAGGCGGCGTCGACGGCGACCCGGTCTGGGACGGTTCGGCGACCGTCGAAACCGTCGACACCCGACGGATTCCCGACGCCGCCGTCCCCGTCGACGCGAAGACGCACAACTATCTCAACGGGATCCTCGCGAGGCTGGAACTGCGGGGTTCGACGGCGGAAGAGGTGGTCATGCGCGATACCGACGGCTTCCTCGCCGAGGGCGCGACGAGCAATCTGTTCTTCGTCGACGACGGCACACTGAAGACGCCGGCGCCGGGGACGATCCTGCCGGGCATCACCCGCCGACTCGTCGTCGAACTGGCCGACTCGGTCGGCGTAGCCGTCGAGACGGGGCGATATCGCCAGGCGGACCTGCGAGAAGCCGACGAGGCGTTCCTCACGAACACGACGTGGGAACTGCGCCCGATCGGCCGAGCCGATGGGGCAGTGGTCGGCGGGGGGGCGATCACGAACCGGCTTCGGACGGCATACGACGAACTGGTCGAAGCGCGCTGTTACCGCTGACGGCACGCGAGGGGCGAAAAAGCGGCGAACCTACCGGGGATCGCCGTACTCGATGATCTCGCCGTACCGCTCGTCCTCGACGTGCTCGTACTCGAATCGCTGTCTGGCGAAGATCGTGTGCGACACCGACGAGAACCGCCACTCGCCGTCGACTCGCTCGTACTCGTCGAAGTACCGTCCCTGTCGCCAGCCGGCGGCACCGTCGGCGAGCGCGTAGTGGATCTCGAGATACCACTCGCCGCGGGCGGTGTCGCCGTCGAGGTCGATCATCGGGTGATGCATCACGTGCGCCGTGTACTCGAAGGCGTCCGCGAGCGTCGTCTCGACGAACGCCGCGATCTCCTCGCGGCCCTCGTGCGTCCCCCAGCCCTCGAGGGCGTAGATCGCATCGGGGGCGAACAACTCGACGACGCCGTCGAACTCGTCGTCGTCGATTCGGCGGGCGTACTCGTATTTTAGCCGCTCGATCTCGTGTCGGTCTTCGAGCGCCCGCGCCCTGTCTTCGAGTTCCATGCGTGGTGGGCACGCAGGCCGGGCTTAACAGTTGCGGCAGGAGGATATCGGATCGACCGCTCAGAACTCGTAGTTCGACTTCGACTCCAGGTCGGCGTCATCACCCTCGATCGGCCCCTCGCGGACGAACTCGTAGTCGTCCTCGGCCAGATACACGTCGCCGTCCTCGATCTCGATCTCGATCCCGTTCAGATACGCGCCCTCACACGGGCCGAAGTTACAGAAACCGGTGTCGGACTCGAAGTACGCGCCGTGGTTCTCGCAGATGAGTTCGTCGTCTCGCATCTCCGCCCCCGAACCCTTGTCGATCTTGATGTGGGTGTAGTGTTGGCAGTAGTTGAACCACGCGTGGAGGTCGCCGTCGGTTCGGACGAGGATCCCCTCCCGTTCGTCGCCCGACTCGACCTCCCGAAGCGTGAACAGGAGCGTCGTCTCCGCGGGCACGTCGTCGGTCGCGGCAATCTGTCGCGCTGTAGCCATCGCCCGTCCGTAGCGGCGGGGGCTACAAACCGTTTCTGACAGCGGACGACGCCGGACCGAGATGGTGAACCGGGGGGCGAAAATATATACTGACCGCTTGAAAACACCGTCGGACGAACATATGAGCGACCTCCGTGTCACCGTCGGCGACGAGGAACTGACCGCCGAGTGGGCCGAGGAGAATCCGGATACGCGAGCCGCCGTCGCCGAGTCGTTGCCGATCGGGGGGAACGCGACCCGGTGGGGCGAGGAGCTGTACGTCATGAGCGGCGTCGACGTGCCCGCGGAATCGACGCGCTCGAACGTCGAGCCCGGCGCGCTCGCCTACTGGCCGCAGGGGAACGCGATCTGTCTGTTCTGGGGACCGACGCCCGCGAGCGCGGGAGAGAAGCCGCGGGCGGCCTCACCGGTGAACGTCTTCGCTCACGCCGACCTCTCGGGGTTCGAACCGGGATCAGGTGGGGCGCGGCTTCGGCTCGAAGTCGGGGACTGATAGGGGTTATCGTAAGAGATCATGGTGTTCCCGCGAAGAATCGAGACGCAGTGTCGAATGCGGGGGTCGAAACCTCCGACTGGCTACGATAATCCCTATGAGCGAGCGCGACGGGACGCTCGTCGCGATCACTCGTTCGGACAGTCCCAGATCGCCGACAGGAGGTTTCGCTGGGCGGCGCGCATGTGCGCCGAGAAGGTCGGCTGGGCGATTCCGAGCGCGTCGGCGATCTCGGCCCCGGTCAGCTTTCGGTTCCCGTCGAAGTAGCCGGCGTGGTAGGCCGCCTTCAGTACGGTTCGCTGTCGCTCCGTGAGCGTGTCCGCCAGTAGGCCCGTCCACGGCATGGGCTCCGGCGGCGTCGCGGCGCGCTCGGCGATCAGGTCCGCGCCGCCGAAGAGCGCGTCCACCTGTCCGACGAAGCGCCGTTGGTCGCGCTCACGGCGGACGGAGACGACGAGTTCGCAGGTGCGCTCGGAGATTCGAAGCGACTGAAGTCGTGCGCCGAGGGCGATCACCTTCGATGCAACGCACGGTTCGGCCGGGAAGACCTCGTAGATCGGCGCGTCCCCGTTCGAGAGGGCTTCGGTCGATTCGAGCCCACCGACGGCGTCCGCGGCATCGACGGCTCGCTCGGGATCGACGTCCGGTAGTAGGCAGTACAGGAGCAGATCGTCCTGCTTCCACTGACTCACGCTTCGCACGTCAACGGTGTTCGACAATCGACTCGCGAGCGAGCGGAGCGGATCGTCGTCGTCGATCGCCACCTCGAGGACGAGATCCCGACTGCCGTCCCCGTGGAGCGCGTTCTGGCGCTCGACGGCCGTGACGGCGTAGCCGACGAGCGTACCGAGTTCCATCAGGATCTCTCGGATCCGGGTATCGAACGTGTCCGATCCGGTTCCGTAGACGGTCAGGACGCCGTAATGCAGTTCGCGGTGACGGATCGGAACGGCGAAGGCCGATCTGAATCCATTCGCGAGCGCCGCCTCGCGCCACGTCTCGTCCGGGGCCTGGTCGGAAACGCAGTGTTCGCCGGTATCGGAACGGTTCGCCCCGACGCGAACGGCCGGAACCGGTGAATCCTCGTCGAGAGAACGCGGTATCGAGCCGAGGTAGGCGTCGGGAACCCGAGCGCGCGCGGCCACGGCCAATTCGTCGGCCGACGAATCGGCGGTGCCGATCCAACAGCCGGCGAAACCATCGAGTTCGACGGGCGCATCGCAGACGTTCTCGTATATCTCCGCCCGCGAGTCGGCGTCGATCAGCACCTCGTGAAGCGACCGGATCACCGCGTTAAGAGCGTTGGCGTATTCGATCTTCGCTCTGCGTTCCGTGATGTCGACGAGGTATCCCGTATAGCCCGTGATTGCGCCGTCATCGCGGAGAATCGTCGTGTAATCGAGCACCCAGCGTGCAGCACCGTCCCTCGTCACGAGCCGGTAGGGTTCGTGGTGGAACCGCTCGGCGCCCGCGTCGCCGCTCTCTCTGACCTCGCGGATCACCCGGTCGAGGTCGTCGTCGTGGACCAACTCGGCGTACGGCGGATCGCCGTCGTAGAGTTCGGCCGCCGAATAGCCGAAGAGTCGCTCGACGTTCGGTGAGACGTACTCGACGGGCCAGCCGGCCTCGTTTCGCCACCTGAAGACGACGACCGGACCGTCGACGAACAGTTTCCGCTCGGGGACCGTCCCGACGCCTTCGACCGACCGATCCGTCATGACATGGATTCCCTTCTATCCAGTTGTGGCCCCGAGCGTAATAAATCCGAGTCCGCCGACCGGGACGAGCACCGATATCAGGCTATTATAATAGCGTTCGTTCTTTTGTCCTATCGGGGGCAATCTTCTACCGCGAGAGGCCGGGTATGCGGTGATCTCGGTTCCCCGGGGGCGCTTCAGGTGTGGGGATGCACCGTTCTATTGCAGATCGAGAATTACCGACCGCTACGTGATTTCGACGGCGTCGATGTCCTCTCCGTCGCCGCCGACCACGCGCTCGCCGGTAGCCTCCGGTCCGATAACGACCTGTGCACCGGCCACGATAGGCGCTATGAGCCCCGCGACGACGACACTCGGGTCCGCGAAGGAGCCACGCACGGCGACGGTGCTATCGACGTCGAGGCCGGCTTCGTCCACGACACGCTGTGCGGCCGCCAGAATCTCACCGTGCGTGTAGGTTTCGCCGGAGGTCCAGAGCAGCGGGTCGTCCGAATCGACGTGATCCGGCGGTTCCGTGGGATTCTCACTCCAGACGTCGCGTTCGAAGTACGAGATCGTCGGATCGCCGGGCGGGTCGCCATAGACGACCCGTTTCGTCGCCGGGCCGACCTCGTAGTCGTCGACCGCCGCCGCGGGTACGACCAGCGCACGCGTCCCGTCGTCGATCGTCTCCGGTGGACCGAAGCGCACGACGGCCCCGAGCGCGGCCGCACCGAAGAGCGTCAACACCGGTTCGGGAATCGGGTCGTCTGCGATCCCGACGGTGACACCGCCACGTACGCCGAGCAGTCTGAGGAAGTTACCCGCCTTCCAGGCGGTCGTACAGAACCGGCGGTAATCGTACTCCCTGCCGACGGCCGGTGCCGACAGCGCGGTCGCGTCGGACCGTCGATCGCGGGCGATCGCGTCCCCGAGAACGTCCATACGGGCGGTACGTCGGCCGGCGATTTATACCCATCCCGATCGAATCGTCCCCCGTATTCGTCACGTACTTCCGAGCACCGCACCTAAGGCGGTCATGGAGTATCTCGAGCGCCGTCGGGCGCTTGTCGAGTCGCGGCTATCGGTCGTGCTCGACGCCACCGAGCCGGATGCGATGCGAGACCGGCTAAAACACGTCTCGCTTTCGGGTGGCAAACGCGTCCGGCCGATGGTGACGCTGCTCGCCTTCGAGGCGGCGGGCGGCCGACTCGTCGACGAGACCGGCACTCTCGTCGGCGATCACGACGGAGCGACGCCGGCCGTCGAAGCCCTCGATTTCGCCGTCGGGATCGAGTTGGTGCACAACGCCTCGCTCGTCGTCGACGACATCATCGACGAATCGGCGCTCCGACGCGGCGTCGATAGCGCCTGGACGGCGTTCGGGCACGGCCCGGCGATCGCGATGAGCGACGGACTGCTTGGGGAGGCGTTTTCGCTGTTCGGCAGCGACGATCGGGCGATGCGAGCCGTCGCCGAGGCGATGGTCGAACTCGGCGAGGGCGAGGCGACCGAACTCGTCGCAGAGCCGACGACCGAGGAGGAATACATGGAACTCGCCCGCCGGAAGACCGGGGCGCTGTTTCGGGCCGCGGCCGAACTCGGCGCGATCGCCGCGAACGCGGACACCTACACGGTCGAATCCTTCGGCGGGTACGCAGAACGCGTCGGGATCGCCTTTCAGATCCGCGACGACGTGCTCGACGCGACGGCAGACGCCGACGCGCTCGGGAAGCCGGCCGGCCGCGACGAGGCGATGGATCGCCCCTCGCTGGTCCAGATCACGGATTTAACGCCCGAGGAGATCAACGATCGCGCCCGCGGGGAATCGGACGCGGCGCTGTCGGCGCTGGCAGCGGCCGATCCCGGCGATTCACCCGCAGTCGGCTATCTGGAGGATCTCGCGGAGTTCGTCGTCGTTCGCGAGCGCTGAGTCGAGCGTCGAGGAAGCGACGAGTCTCGAACGAAAACGCGTTTACCCCCGGCGGTCACAGATCCGCCAATGATAATACCGGGGTCCACATCACAGGAGGTCGCAGCGGAACTCGCGGCCGAACTCGGCGAGCCGCTGTCCGCCGTCGAGTACGACTGGTTCGCCGACGGGGAGACGCTGGTTCGCGTTCCGGAGACCGACGATCTGGCGATCGTGGTCGCCTCGACGGTCTCTTCGGACGCGCACGTCGAGTTGCTACAGCTACAGGACGCCGCCGGACAGCGGGCCGACGAGGTGATCACCGTCCTGCCGTACATGGGCTACGGCAGACAGGACGAGGCGTTCGAACCCGGCCAACCGGTCTCCGCGCGGGCGATGGCGCGGGCGATCTCCACCGGAACCGATCGGGTGCTCACCGTCAATCCCCACGAGGAAGCGGTCACGGACTTTTTCGACGTGCCGTGTGCGAGCGTCGACGCCGCCGGTCGACTGGCGGACCCCCTTCCGGCCCTTTCGGACCCCCTGTTTTTGTCGCCCGACGCCGGGGCGATCGGACTCGCCGAGACGGTTCGAGACGCCTACGGTGGCGGCGAGGCCGATTACTTCGAGAAGGTTCGTCACTCCGACACGGAGGTCGAAATTAAGCCGAGCGACGCGTCGACGACGGACCGTGACGTGGTGTTGATCGACGACATCATCGCGACCGGCTCGACCATGAGCACGGCGATCGCGCAGTTGTCCGAGCCGAATCGCATCTTCGCCACCTGCGTCCACCCCATGCTCGCCGCGAACGCCCGGACGAAACTGGCGAACGCCGGCGTGAACGCGGTGTACGGCACGGATACGATCGAGCGCGCGGTCTCGTCGGTCAGCGTGGCACCGGTGATCGCCGAGAAGCTGTAACGATCCTCTCTGGAGATCAGCGGCGCCGAACCCCGAGCGTCGCGGCGAACGACAGCGCGACGACCGCGACCGCCGGACCGAAGCCGGACTGGTCGTCGATCACCGCGGGATCTGGGACGGTTGGCTCGGAAGCTTCGACAGTAACAGTCGCCGTTCGTCCGCCAGCGGAGACGGTGTAGGTCCCCGGCTCGTCGAACTCGATCGTCGTCTCGACGGTCGCCGTTCCCTCACCGACTCGAACCGACTCGGTCGCCACGGGACCCCCGTCAGCTTCGAAAACGACCTCGCCGGCCCCGGGGCGATCCGCGGCTGACGCGACGGTCGCTCGAACCGTGATGGGATCACCGGGAGCGACGGTCGTCGGCTCCGCCTCGAGTCCCGCCACCTCGATATCGGACGGTTCCTCGACGGGTACCGTCAGCCGTTCGGTGCCGGCTGCGATCTCGTACTTGCCGGGCGAGTCGAACGCATTCGAAAAGCGAAGCGTCGTCGATTCGTCCGGTTCGAGCCGCCCGGTTTCGGAGGCGACGAGATCGCCATCGCTGCGGAATTCGGCCTCGAACGAACCGGCGTCGTCGCCGACGTTTTCGGCAACCACCGCGACTTCGAGGGTTTCGTCGACGACGAGGCGCGGATCGTCGACCGACGCCGTCCGGTACGGCCCCGAGATCGTGATCGACTCGATCGCGTACCTGATATCGGGACCGCCGAAGGCGTCGACGCGTTCTCGCTGTGTCGCGACCGGCGGAACCGCCGTCGTCTCGGTGTATCGTTCGACGTCGGCCCCCATCTCGTCGCCGCCGGCCGATTCGATCGCGTCGAGAAAGCGTCGCTGTGTCAGCTCCGAGTCGGGGTCGTTGACCCGTGCGGCGACGGCGTCGAGCGTGGTTTCGGCGTCCGCGCGAAGCCGTCCGTCGAGGTACGCGAACACGAGCGCGCCGCGCTCGTAGTCGGCGTCGGTTCCGGCCCACGTTTCGGGCTCGACAAGGCGGATGTCTTCGTACTCGTTGTCGGCCCCCTCCTCGAGTTTGTTTCGGAACCTCTCGTAGGAGATGTCGCCGGCCTCGTAGGGGAGGAGGGCGGCGTAGTAGTCCGCTATCCCCTCGATCGTCCAGCGGGTTTTGTCGGTCGTCCGGTAGCGCTGGCGCGTGTGGACGTACTCGTGGACCCACGTATCGCGGTCCGTCCCGAGCCGTTCGTCGTCGCGGACCCATATGTCGCCGCCGTTTCCGCGCTGGAGGCCGGCGGGGGCCCACGCGTGCTCGGCGGTCGGGGCCGCGACGACCAATACCTCGTCGGTCGGCTCTCCGATCGAGAGCCGTTCTGCGGCGGTCTCGAGCGCGGCGACGATCTCCTCGGGGTCCTCGCGCAACTCGGCCGATTCGGGGACGACGAGGCGGAACTCCTGACCCGCGGCCGCGCCCGTGTACTCGTCGTAGGGGCCGAGATACGCCATGTGCGTGCTAGCGACGCCCTCGCCGTCGACGGTGTTCGTCCGATCGAGTTCGGAGCCTGTCCCGCGCCACGAGACGTCGATCCCCGGCGTCCGGACGAGTGCCCATTCGTTGGCGGCGACGAAGAAGTGGCCCTCCCGATCGCCGCGGGACCCATACACCGTTCCCTCGTACTCGTAGGTCACGCTGGGCGTCCGCGTCGCTTGCGTCCACTCGTAGGTCCGGTCGCCAACCCGTCTGAAGCCGTCGGTCTCGAGCAGCTCGACGCCTTCGGGGAGCGTGATCTCGAGTTCGGCGGTCGACGAGGGGATCGACAGGCGCGTCTCGACGTCGATAGCGCCCTCGGTCGTCGACCGCGACAGCGCGTTTTCGAGTTCGACTGCCCCGTCAGTAGCGGCTGCCGGCCCGGCGACCGGGGCCGAGCCTACCAGACAGCCGACGAGGATGAAAAAGAGAACGACCGTCGGACGGTTCATTACTGATCGCCAACTGGTTCGATCGAAATGAATATGTCCACAGACTCGACGTCCCACACGCGTTCGTGTCCGTCCTCGACGGGGGCGAACTCGCTCGCTCTGACTTCACCGGCGATGAGGTCGCGGTGCTCGTCCACGAGGGCGGCGACGCGGTCGTCGCGAACGTCCAACTCGACTCGGATCTCGGCCTCGATGTCGAGGTCGAGTTCCTTTCGCATCTCCTGAATCCGGCGGACGACCTCGCGGGCGTATCCCTCGCTCTCGATGTCCTCGGTGAGCGTCGTGTCGACGTAGACGACGCCCAAGTCCTCGCCGTCGACGCCGAAGGCTGTCCCCTCGACGCCCTCGGGCGTCTCGGTGTTGAACGAGATCATCTCCTCGGTCAACTCGACCTCGCGGCCGAGTTCGTCGGCGACGGCCGCCGACAGCGACTCGATCGTCGGGTCGGTGACCGAGACGGCGTTGATCGCGTTCATAACTACGCCGGCCTGGTCGCCGAAGGTCGGACCGAGGATCGACATGTCCGCGCGGGCGCTGTAGGAGAGTTCCTCCCAGTCCGCATCGGGGGCGATCAGCTCGATCTCCCGGGCGTTGAGCCGATCACAGAGCAGGTCGCGGTGGCGATCGACCGCCTCGGCGGTTCGGGCGTCGTCCGCGGCGACGACGACCCGCGTGACGGGCCATCTGAGCTTCCGTTCGGCCTGCTGGCGGGCGTTCGAGCCGGCCTCCTCGACGGCGTCGACGATCCCGATATCGGTCTCGAGTTCGGGGTCGTGGAACCGCTCGTCGACGGCCGGCCACTCGCACATGTGGACCGTCGGGTGACCCGAGTCGCCGGTCAAGGTGTCGTAGATCTCCTCGGAGACGAACGGCGCGTAGGGTGCGAGCAGTTTCGTCGTCTCGACGAGAACGTGATACAGCGTCGCGTACGCGGCGCGTTTGCTCGCCGAATCGGATTCGTCCCACATCCGCTCGCGGACGACCTGGATGTAAAACCGCGAGACGTCCTCGACGACGAAGCCGAGCAGTTCCTCGAGCGCCTTGTCCTGTCGGTACGCCTCCCAGTGGTCGGTCATTTCGGCCGTGACGGACTGCAACCGCGAGAGGATCCACTCGTCGACGGTTTCGAGGTCGGCGTCGTCGATCGAGACCGATTCGGGGTCGAAGTCGTCGAGTCGCATGTACGGCAGCGGGAACCGGAAGACGTTCCAGAGGATGTTCAGATCGCGCTCGCGGTTGCCCATCTCGTCCCACGAGAATCGCATGTCGTCGGCCTGGGGGTTCTGGCTGAGCAGGAACAACCGCATCGGATCGGCGCCGTGACGGTCGATCGCCTCCTGCGGCGCGACGATGTTGCCGATCGATTTCGACATCTTGCGGCCGTCCTCGGCCAGCGCCCACCCGTGCATGAGCACGCGCTTGTACGGCACTTCACCGAGCGCGGCGCTGCCCATCCCGAGTTGGGACCAGAACCACCCGCGAGTCTGGTCGTGCGCCTCCATGATCAGGTCGGCGGGCCACAGCTCCTCGAAGGCGTCCTCGTTGTTCGGGTAGCCGATCGTCCCCCACGTGGCGACCGAAGAGTCGAGCCAGACGTCGAACACGTCGGGGACGCGCGCGTAGGTGACGCCGCCCTCGGTGATCGTGAGGTCGTCGACGGTGTCCTTGTGGATGTCGACCGTCTCGGGGTCGATCTCCTGATCGACGCGGTCGGCGAGTTCCTCGCGTGTGCTGACGACGATGGCGTCCGCGACGTCTCCGCTCCATCCCTCCGCTGCGTCTTCTCGCGGGCGTTGCCCGCTCGAATGGTTCGAGGCAGTAGCCTCGCTATCCGGTACCCAGATCGGGATCGGAATCCCCCAGTAGCGCTGTCTGGAAACGTTCCAGTCCGGCGAATCCTGGATGAAGTCCTTGAACCGAACGTCGCGGGCCTCCTGGGGGTACCACTCGCTGTCGTCGACGTTCGCGAGCAACTCGTCTTTGATGTCCGTGACGGTGATGAACCACTGGTCGGTGACCATCTGGATGATGGGCGTGTCACAGCGCCAGCAGTGACCGTAGTCGTGGTGGTGTTCCTCGCTGGCCAACAGCAGGCCGTTCTCCTCGAGGTCGGCGATGATCTCGTCGTCGGCCTCTTTGACGAACTGGCCGGCGTACGCGCCCGCGGCGTCCTCGAAGACGCCGTCGGGACCGACCGGACAGAAGACGTCCAATCCGAGTTCCTGCCCGCGCTCGAAGTCGACCTCACCGTGGCCGGGTGCGGAGTGGACTAACCCGGTTCGGTCGGCCTCGACGTAATCCGCACCGTACACCACCAGGGCCCCCTCGAAGTCGGGGGCGTCCGGGACCTCCTCGCGCAGGGGATGTTCGTAGCGCCGGCCGACGAGCGCCTCGCCGGACAGTTCCTCGCGGATCGCGTAGCTCTCGTCGTAGCCGCCGCGTTCGAGCACGTCCTCGACGCAGGATTCTTCCAGGTACAGGACCTCCGTCTCGCCGTTTCGCGTGGCTTCGACGGCCACGTAGGTCGCCTCGGGGTCCACCGCGACGAAGGTGTTCGCCGGGATCGTCCACGGCGTCGTCGTCCAGATGACGAGGTAGCCGTCGCGATCTTCGAGCGCGAACTTGACGTAGATCGAGGGGTCGTCGACGTGTTCGTACTCGACCTCGTTGTTCGCGATCGCGGTCTCACACCGGGGACACTGGCTGATCGAGCGTTTGCCCTGCTCGACCAGACCGCGGTCGTGCGCCTTCGAGAAACCCCACCATGCGGCCTCCATGTACTCGGGATCGACCGTCTTGTACGGGTCGTCCCAGTCCATCCAGACACCGAACGACTTGAAGTCGCTCTGGAGGCCCTCGAGTTGCTCGTCGGCGAACTGCTTGCACTCGTCGATGAAGTTCTCCTCGCCGAAGGCCTCGATGTCCTTTTTGTTCTCGAAGCCGAGGCGCTCCTCGACTTTCGTCTCGATCGGCAGCCCGTGCATGTCGTAGCCGGGGCGGTCTGTCACGTCGTAGCCGCACATCCGCTTGTAGCGGATGTAGGCGTCCTTCAGCGTTTTGTTCCACGTCGTCCCCATGTGCGCGGCACCGGAGGTGTACGGCGGGCCGTCGACGAAAAAGAAGTTCTCGCCGTCGGCGCGGTGGCGTTTCGTTTGCTCGTAGGCGTCGACGTCGTCCCAGTACTCGAAGATCCGATCCTCGACCTCGTGGGGGTCGTACTGGTCGTCGACCTCGGCGAACCTGCTCATACCGGGACAATTACTCGCCGCTGTTAAATGGGAATCGGTACCGTTCGGATCGACCCTGGCGGGATCGCGGCCGCGGGGGACTACCGGTCGAATACCGTTATATTCTCTTACAAACTAATTTTTGAAGCGGGTATTCGGACGTTCAAACCGGTTTTTTCCGACATACGCCATTTTTATGTATACCGGCACCTGCGATGGAGAGGATGAAATCGATCGACGACATCTTCTCGCTGTTCGGCTCGGAACGGCGACGGTTCGCACTGTATTATCTGAAGCACGCGAACGGATCGGTATCGATCGACGAACTCGCCGAGGAGATCTACACGTGGGAAGAAAGCGAATCCAACGAGGAGATCCCTTCCGACGAGTTTCGGAGGGTGATACTCACGCTGGAACACAACCATCTCCCGAAGATCGAGGGCGCGACTCACGTCGAGTACGATCGCACGAACGATCGGCTCCGTATCACGGGGTTGTCGGCCGAGGCCGACGTGCTACTCTCGGTGACGGAAGCCATGGAGCAGCCGTCGAGAGCGGACGATTTCGTGCTCGGTAGACTCGGTAAGCCGTAGATACGGCAGATATCCGGTGGCGGGCGGTGTACAACGTATGGAGCTCCATCGCGTCGCGATCTCGATCGAAATGTGGGGGTTTTTCCGTCGTGAAACCGACGTTCGGGTATGCAAGGCAATCTTCCCCCGGAAGCCCAGGAGAAAATCGAGGAGCTTCAGGACCTTCAGGAGACCGCACAGCAGGTCGCACAGCAAAAACAGCAGGCAGAGAGCCAGTTGCAGTCGTCGAAGACGGCCCTCGAAACCCTCGACGGTATCGAGGGCGAGACCGAGATGTACCGCGAAGTCGGCGAACTCCTCATCGAGACCGACTACGACGAGGCCTACGAGGATCTCGAAGAGAAAGTCGACAGCCTCGAAGTCCGCGTCGGGACGCTCAAAAAACAAGAAGAGCGCGTCCGAACGCAGTTCGAGAGCCTCCAAGAGGAGCTCCAGCAGATGCTGCAGGGCGGCGCGGGCGGCCCCGGCGGCAGCCCGATGGGACCGGGCGGTCCCGGTGCCGGCGGCGCGTGAGGACGTGACGGAGATGTCCGAGACGCGCGAGTCGGAGCCGACCGACGAGGCGGTCGTCGAGGCCGCCTCCGACGCCGCGGAGGGGGTCGTCCTCTCGCGGTACAAACAGTCCGAGGTGACGGATCTGGACGTGACCGTCCGGTTCGAAGACGGGGTGTTGGAGGTCGACGTGTATCTCAACGCGCCCGACGATCCCGACCCCGAAGAAGTCGCGCAGGAAGCCGTCGAAGCCGCCGAAGCGGCCGTCGACGACCTGTTCGGGCGCTGACCGCGACCCGTTGATATCCGTGGGACGGAAACGAGCAGAATCAGCGTTGTCGCCGTACCGGCGGTGACGGGCAGCGGCGCTCCGCTCGTGCCGGCCAGACGGCGATCAACCGCACGTCCGTTCGACCCCAAAAATATATAGATTCGGCCATCGGCGAGAGATAGGTTCGGTGTGCTGCGCGAAAGGGGGGCGAACGCTCACACGTCCATATGACATCACTGCTCATACGCGCAGCAAACCGCAGTCGTTCACGGGGGTGAGCTAGTTTGAAAACGTCGGTCGTGGTGGATCTGCTCGGACGCCGAGGACACTATAGAAATATAGTGAAATATATAGTTATCATAGCATCGTTCTTATGTTCCCCTCTGCTTTCCCCGCTTGATGCCCGAAAGGACACCCGATCGCGACGGAGCCTCGAACAGAAGCAGCCGCCGGCAATTTCTCCTCGCCAGCGCGGCCCTCAGTGGCGCGGCCATCGCCGGCTGTACGGAGAACGAAGGGAACGGTAACGGCAACGGTGGCGGCAACGGTGGCGGCAACGGTGGCGGTAACGGTGGCGGTAACGGTGGCGGCAACGGTGGCGGCAACGGTAACGGAAACGGTAATGGCGGGTCCGAGATTTCCGGAGAGCTCAGTATCACTGGGAGCAGTACGGTGTTCCCAATAAACGAAGCGATGGCTGAAGAGTTCCAGGCGGAGTATGCGGAGGTCAACATTTCGCTGGAGTCGACGGGGTCCGGCGGCGGGTTCGAGAACTTCTTTTCGCTCGGCGACTCCGACATCAACGGAGCATCGCGCCCGATCAAGGACGAGGAGCTCGAAAAGTGCCGCGAGAACGGTGTCGAACCGATCGAGTTCCAAGTCGGTGGCGACGCGCTCACCATGGCGGTCAACAACGAGGCCGACTGGGTCGACTGCATGACCGTCGAGCAGATGGCCGAGATCTGGCAACCGGACGGCGCGGAGACGTGGGCGGACGTCGATCCCGACTGGCCCGACGAGGAGTTCGAGTTGGGCGGTCCCGCCGACACCTCCGGTACGTTCGACTGGTTCACCGAGAACATCATCGGCGAGTCGGGATCGATCCGCAGCGACTACGAGCCGACCGAAGACGACAACACGATCGTCCAGCTCATCCAGGGCAACGAGTACGCGATGGGCTTTTTCGGCTACGCGTACTATCAAGAAAGCCAGGACACAATCAAAGGCCTCGAAGTCGACGGCGGGAACGGTTGCACGCCGCCGGGACTCGAAGAGGCCGCCGATGGTAGTTACCCGATGTCACGGCCGCTTTTCATCTACGTAAACGAGGAGTATCTTCAAGAAAAGCCGCAGGTTGAAGAGTTCCTGCGGTTCTATATGGACCGGGTCAACACGTCATTGATTTCGGATATCGGCTACGTCCCTGCCAGCGACGAACTCCAATCCGAAAACGTCTCGAAGATCGACGAAGCAGTCAACTGAATCGAAACCCACATCTATTTTTGTAAACGGAAGATTCCATACATCATGGCCTTCGACTCATCCCCGGAGCTGACCGGAACCGAGATCCGTTCGACCAGAGAGCGGGTCTATGGGACGGTGTTCTTTTTATGCGCGTCGTTATCAGTCCTAATAACGCTCGCGATAATTGGGACGTTGCTTTTTGACGCGCTCCGGTTTTTCAGTGAATATTCTATTATCGCGTTTCTCACTGGAACGCGATGGAGTCCATCGATCAATCCGATCGAGTTCGGAGTCCTTCCCCTCGTCACGGGGACGCTCGCCGTTACCGTTATCGCTGCTGCGATCGCCATGCCGATCGGCGTGTCTGCGGCAGTATATTTGAGCGAGTACGCCAGCGATCGAACCCGCTCGGTTCTCAAACCAGCGCTCGAAGTACTCGCCGGGATCCCGACGGTCGTGTACGGTTACTTCGCGCTCGTTTATATCACGCCCGCGCTGGAGGTCGTCGGGATTGAACTCAGCACGTTCAACGTTCTCAGCGCATCGATCATGGTCGGGATCATGATCATCCCGATGGTATCGAGTCTCTCGGAGGATGCGATGAGTTCTGTCCCCGACTCGCTGCGAGAGGCGGGATATGGTATGGGCGCGACGAAGTTCGAAGTGTCGACCGGAATCGTGATCCCTGCAGCCGTCTCTGGAATCTTTGCGTCGTTCATTCTCGCGCTCTCGCGAGCGATCGGCGAAACGATGATCGTTACTGTCGCGATGGGAATGCGTGCTCGTATGTTCGCGCCGGAGAACATCGCTGACCTCCCCGCAGAGATCGCCTATATTGCCTCGAATTCAGGATCAACGATGACCGCCGCGATAATCAATCTCGGGCTTAGCGACCTCGCGGGCGGAACGACGGCGTTTTATTCTCTCTTTGCGATCGGATTGACTCTATTTACCATGACGTTCCTGATGAATTTGGCGAGCGATATAATTGCGAATCGCTTCCGGGAAGAGTATCAATGAACCGTCATCCGATGACGAGAGCGAATGAAATGGAGGGGATGTAGATGGCGACAGAAGACAAAACGAGTTGGTGGGGCGAGGGGTCGAGCGTCAGCCGGGTACGCGGCGTAATATTTGAATACGGTACGTTCTTCGCAACACTGTTCGGCATCCTCATGGTCGCGGTTCTCCTGGTCTACGTTTCGATCGACGCTTTCCGGCCGTTTACGGCCGATCCGATGTGGCATTTGACGTACCTATTCGCCTTCGTTATCCCGTCCGTGGTAACCTGGCTGTATCTCGGGCGGAAAAATCCGCCCGCACAAGCGGTTGGGCAAAACACCCTCAGCATGCTGATCGGCGGACTGTTCGTCGCAGCTGGACTCGTGATCGTCCTCGTCAACGTGTACGGACCGATCTCGTGGTTTGCGGTATCGGTTTCCACCACGATCGGGATAGGTGCGTTCTACGCATATCTGAAAAAGCGGCCTCGAATGAACATCGTCGAACAGGCGGCGGTCTTCGTCGCGATCGCGATAGTGACCGTCACCGGCGTTCCGGCGATTCCCCAACTGGGCGTCCCGAAACTGTTGTCGCCGCTTTGGGAGTTCATCCTGGGCGCGCCGTTTATTCCCACCGAATGGGCCGCGCTCGCGGTAACGCTTGGCCCGATTGCGGGAGCCATATTCGCACCCCGTATCGGTTCGTACCGCAAAACCGAAACGCCGTGGACGCCCGTGATCGGAACCGTCGTCATCGCAGCAGCGGCGGTTGGTGCGCTGGCTGCTACGATCGGCTGGAACGCGAACGCGGCGGTCGTCGTCTTTCTTGCGACCGCTGTGCCGATTGGTCAGTACCTCTACGGGGTCTCGATCCGCGATTCGAAATCGCTCATTGGACTCGCATTGCCCGTTGTGGTTATCGGAGCATTAGCGGTCGGAATTGTCCTAACCGAAACGTTAGGCTTCACACCTCCGAACGCGTGGCTCGATTGGGACTTTCTAACCTCGGTCCACTCTCGAACGGCAGTCGATGCGGGAATCTATCCCGCGCTCGTGGGGTCCGTCCTCATGATCCTCGTCATCGCCGTCTCGGCGTTTCCCGTGGGGGTCGGTGCGGCGATTTATCTTGAAGAATATGCACCGAGCACCGGCTGGCTCGGTAAGTTCGTTCGTCTGATTAAGATCAACATCGGAAACCTAGCTGGCGTTCCTTCTGTCGTATACGGTATGCTGGGATTAGCGCTTATCGTTCGGGCGATCGGCCTTCCGCTCGGAACGGTTATTGTCGGTGGGTTCACCGTCGGACTGTTGATATTACCGATCATTATTATTTCCGCACAGGAGGCGATTCGAGCGGTTCCGGACTCAATGCGCCAAGCGTCCTACGGGATGGGTGCAACGAGATGGCAGACGACGAAAAACGTCGTACTTCCGGAAGCGATGCCGGGAATCCTGACCGGCACAATCCTTGCGCTTGGCCGGGCGATCGGCGAAACCGCGCCGCTGATCCTCATCGGCGCTGCGACCACAATCTATCGATCGCCGGATGGAATCTTTTCGAGCTTTAGCGCGATGCCGAAGCAGATCCATTCGTGGGTTGTCAATTACCCACAAGCGGATTTCAGATACGGCGTCATGGCTGCCGGCGTCGTTACCCTTCTCGTCGTGCTTCTCGGGATGAACGCAGCCGCGATCATCATCCGGAATAAATACCAACGGAGACAATAATCATGCCACAAGATTCAATAGACGCGTCCGATACTGAGTCGAGCAGTTCAGACGATGTTCTGATTTCCCCGAGCCCGGGAAGAGAAGTGCTCGACGCAGGTCGACTCTCGGACGAGACCGCGGGTACCGAGCCAGTCATACGGGCGCAGGGCGTCACCGTTCACTACGGCGATGACCGGGCACTCAGTGATGTCACAATGAATATCCCGAAAAATCGAGTGACTGCGATGGTTGGTCCGTCCGGTTGCGGCAAGTCGACGTTCCTTCGGTGTATCAACCGAATGAATGATCTCATCGACACCGCCCACGTCAGTGGTGAACTCCATTTTGAAGAAAAGAACGTCTACGACGACGACGTTGATCCAGTCGCTCTCCGCCGCCGTATCGGGATTGTTTTTCAGGCTCCGAACCCGTTCCCGAAGAGCATCTACGACAACGTCGCCTACGGGCTTCGATTACAGGGCGATACCGAAAACTTAGATGAGCGCGTCGAGAAGTCGCTCCGCAGGGCGGCGCTGTGGGACGAGGTGAAAGACCAACTGGACTCGTCGGGACTGGATCTCTCCGGTGGCCAACAACAGCGACTCTGCATCGCCCGGGCGATCGCCCCCGACCCGGAAGTCATCCTCATGGACGAGCCCACGTCGGCGCTCGACCCGGTCGCCGCCTCGAAGATCGAGGATCTCATCGACGACCTCGTCGAGGAGTACACCGTCGTCATCGTCACCCACAACATGCAGCAGGCCGCGCGCATCTCCGATAAGACCGCGGTCTTTCTCACCGGCGGCGAACTCGTCGAGTTCGACGACACCGCGACGATCTTCGAGAACCCGAGCGACAGCCGCGTCGAGGACTACATCACCGGTAAGTTCGGATAGAGCGGCTCGACCGGCCGATCCGCGGCAGGTGGTCGTATTCATTGCCCCTTTCGAATCCCGCTGAACCGAAGGGTAGACAGACCAACCCGAGTACCACCGCTTTCGAAGCGATCGGCGGCGCTACGTCGGTGCTCACACGGAAAGCGCGGAGAGAAAAGCGCAAACGAATAGTCGATGCGTCCGGAAGCCGCGGAGACGTCGAACGCGTCGCGTCGATCCTCAGATGATGCGGGACTGATCGCAGTCGTGTCTCCATCCCGAACACTGGACGATCCTTCCCGAACCGGGTGTTCAAGTACGATGGTGGCATAGAAATCGTATGAGCCAAGTGACGAGGCGGATCGTGCGGGAACTACACGACGAGCCACATCTCGAAGGCCGACGGATCACCGTTCAGTTCATCAAGACGCAGGTCGAGGACCGCGGCCTCGAACCGCGGACCGTCGCCGACCGTCACGACATCGACGTGGCCGATGTCTATCGAGCGCTCACGTACTACCACGATCACCCGGGAGAGATGCGCGCCGTCGAACGCCAGCGCGAGTCGGTAGTCGAGGATCACGAGCACCTGACCACCGACCCTGACGACGTCCGCGACTGATGGCGTACCGAATCCTCACCGACGAGAACGTCGAGCGAGCGACGATTAACTACCTGCGAAAACTCGGCCACGATGTCGAGCGTCTCGACGATGTCACAGAGCTCGGACTCGGGAGTGAAGACGAGTCGATCGCCCAGTACGCCCGCGAACACGGTCGTCTGATTCTCACGCAGGACGACGATTTCTTCACCGAACTAGACGTCAAGGACACCGCTGACGTTCTCTTTCAGCGGGACCAGACCCTGTCTACGCGCGAGGTTGGAGACGCAGTTCACGAAATGTCACAGTATCTCGACCAGTCCGACATCGTCCTCGAATACGTCAGCAGGAACTGGCTGTGATTCTGTTCGCAGTCCCAATTCGGACACAGAACCGTCACTAGAGCGCCTTATCGTGGAGAATGTCCGGTGGACATCGTACGACAGTACCCGGAAGACGGTGCGTCTGTGAAACGCACGTTTCACGCCGCCAATTAGATGACGCGGTTCTGCAGGTAATCGAGGTGTTTCGCGTTGTAGACGATCCTGACCTCATCGGCGGCGGGGCTTCCGATGCACGTCAGTCGGACCATCTTCTCTTCGACTTCCTCGTCGGAGAGAATCTGCTGCATGTCCATGTCGATCTCGCCCTCTTTGACGATGGCGGCGCAGTTCGCACACGCACCGGCGCGGCACGAGAACGGCCAATCGTAGCCCTGCGCTTCGGCGGCTTCCAGAATGTACTCGCCTTCAGCGACGTCGAGAGAGCCGTAATCCTCGCCATCGAGCCCGGCGTCGGCGGCGTTCTCGAAGAGGTCGTCGTCGTCCATGTCCCAGCCGTTGTCGTCCAGCACTTCGTAATTGAGGTATTCTACAGTGGGCATCACTACGAAGTTTCACGCTCGGGTATGTTGAACCTTGCTGTTATTTCCGGGGATGCGGACAGACACACACGGTTGTCCGGTTCGTGTGGGCGTACGATGGAACGCCGAGGCGAGCCGAGACCGCCGCGACCGACGGGTACGCTTTTGTTCCCTCGGCGCGCCCGCGTAGCTGTGTTTCCCTCATTCGAAGTCGTCCCGGCGGTCGACGTGCAGGACGGGCAGGTCGTCCAGCTCGTCGGCGGCGAGCGCGGGACCGGTAAGGCGTACGGCGATCCGGTCGAGGCGGCCGAGCGGTGGGTCGAAGCGGGTGCGAACACCCTCCATCTCGTCGACCTCGACGGGGCCTTCGAGGGCGAGCGGGCGAACGCCGCCGCCGTCGAGGCGATCGTCGAGTCGGTCGACGTCGATCTCCAACTCGGGGGAGGCATTCGAACCGCCGACGACGCGATCGAAATTGTAGATGCGGGCGTCGACCGCGTCATCCTCGGGACGGCGGCCGTCGAGCACCCTGAGATCGTCGCCGAAATCAGCGAGACGCACCCGGGAACCGTGATGGTGAGCCTCGACGCGAAGGGGGGCGAGGTCGTCGTCTCGGGATGGACCGAGGGGACTGGACTCGACCCCGCCGAGGCCGCCGCGCGCTACGAGGACGAAGGTGCGGGGGCGATCCTCTTTACCGACGTGGACGTCGAAGGCCAACTCGAGGGGATCCGACGCGAGCCGGTCGAACGCGTCGTCGAGGCGGTCGACATTCCGTTCGTCGCGAGCGGAGGCGTCTCGACGCTCGACGACGTGCGGACGCTCCGGGAGGTCGGGGCGTCCGCTGTCGTCGTCGGGACGGCGCTGTACGAGGGTCGATTCACGCTCGAAGCGGCGATGGACGCGTGAGGGCGGGAGAAAGAGCCGGGGACGGCAGAATGCGCCTACCGTACGCTCGCGATCAGCGCCATGTCGTGCGCGAGGCGCAGCAGGTTCCACACCGGTGAACGCCGGGCACCAGCGGCCAGGATGTCGGCCTCCTCGTCCGTGAGGGTCGCTCCGCCGACTTCGATCTCGACGCGGATGTCGTCGAACGTTCCGTCTGATCGGTCGACGTCGTGGATCATGAGGACCACGCGCGGATCGAACTCGAGTGTGACGGTCGTTTCGAGGTCGTCGACGTCCATGTCGTTGGCGATCGCGGTGGTTTCGACGGCCACGTTCAGACAGCCGGTTAACGCGGCGATGGCCACCTCGATCGGTTCCATGCGATCGGTGGGGTCGACGAATCCGGCCGCATCCTCGACCTCCTTCCACGCACCGAGCGGCAACGTGTATTAGCGGGTCTCGCGGTGGATCTCGTCGTCGCCGAGCCCGTAGGCGTCGATCTTCGCGAGGCTGTGAAAGAGCCGCCCCTCGTAGAGAGCGCGAGCACCGAGTTCGAACGGTACGTCTCCGGGATTTCCCGTCACGTACTCGACGAACTCGTGAAATTTCTGCGTATCGACACCGTGTGTTACCATCGCTTCCGATTCTGCTTTTGCCATGGTGATCACCTGCGGACGATTCCGAGACTGGTCTGCGTCGCGTCACGTCCACCGGTGCAGGTACGGATCCGAGGATACGGTAGCTATCTCGCGATGGTTTTGCAGTCCGTGCCGACCCTGCGCGTCCCGGGAACGAAGCAGCGACTACACGCCGGGGCGGTCGTGACGGGACGGCAACTCATGACACGCCACGACCGGCCCTCATTCGAGTGGCCTGGCGTCGGGGCGATACCGCTCGCAGACCGAGTCGACCAAGTCGCGGACGGCCGAGACGCCGGTGTCGATCAACGCGTTGACCGTCCCGCTTTCTCGTTCATAGCGGCTGATCGTAACGCGGTCGTCCGGCAGTCCGGTCCCGTACGGGGGACGGTCGTCGTGTTCCAAGAGGGTGGAACTGTTTCGTTACAACATCCCCGAACCGCGATTCGGGTACATCGAAATGAAGCACACGTGATAGGTCAGTCGATCAACGTCACGTCCACGCCGTCGTCGCGCGATCGGTGCAGCGAATCGAAACGGGCTTCCACCAGGGTGACGTCCGGTCGCAGAAACCGTACGGTCGTCGTCTTTCGGAGGGGCGACTCGAACCGGTTCACCGGACGACACGGGGGGCGAAATCGGCGACGGTGACGATCAGCCCAGACCACGTTTCGAGCGGGAGTTCCCTGAACTCGTCGGGGAGCCAGTGCCGGACGTCGCGCAAGCGCCGTTCGGCTTCGACCCGGGCGAGCAGATCCTCGATCCCGGCGGCGACCGTCTTCCCGAGCCGGGTCGCCACGTACTGATGTCCGTCCTTACGGCTCCAGCTCCGATCCTCGAACTGGTCCAACGTCCGCCGCATCGTGGACGAGGAGACGCCGGTCAGCTCGCAGAGTTCGGCGCGACGCCAGGGGCGCTCCGTCAGGACGGCGAGCGTCGGAGTGCGGTGTCCGGAGCGCGAGAGATGCGCGAGATCACCGATCGACGAGTCGGCCGGTGAACGGCTCGTATTACCTGGATCCATGGTAAGATACGCGACATCGCATCGAAGCCATTCGCACCGTCCGGGCGCGAGCGAGAGCACGACCCGCTTGGAGGGTCCGCTAACAGTAGCACACCCAGGAGGTGTGCCCCCGCGAGCACCGACGTTTGGTGTGCTCTCCGAACGCGGCGACGGTCGTCCTGATCTTCAGTTCCACGTCCTCCGCTGGGGCCGGTACGAGCTCGAACTCCCCGCAGTCCGGACACGCCACCCGCGTCGTCTCGACAGTGGGCGTCTGTTCCGTCCCCTGGAGCGCTGTCTTGGAGATAGCGTTATCTGCTCTCGGTTCAGCTGTGTCAAGCTGTACCATATCGGCATCCCGGGGGCAGTTTGCAGGTGGCGGAACTCGCAGAAAGTGACCCATCACTCGCACAGCGACGGGATCACGTCGCCTTCTCGACGGCGTTTCCGAGCTTCGGGTAGTGTTCTTTTAAATAGTCGCGGAGGAAGACGAACCCCACGACGGCGACCACCGCGAACAGCGTACCCCCGACTGGGCCGAGTCGCTTCGCGCTGAGTTTCCACGCCGACCACGCGATACCGAGCAGTTCGAGCATACCGTGGCGTTCGGGGCGACGGGATAAAAATAACGGCGACGGTGAAACGAACAGTCCGGTTATCGTGCACGTTCGAGCAGTTATAGGCGGATCCGGCGTACGTCGGCGGCACTTATCCTTCGGAGCGCCCGACACTCCGGGGTATTTGTGCGGACGGACGACCGCAGCCCCACCCCGTTTATAACCGATCGACGAACCGATCGAACGCGCCCGAATCGGCGTGGACGTGCGCGTAGGTGCCGAGCGTCCGGTACTCGGTGAGACCCTCTTTTCGGTCGACGATCCCGTCGCCGCGCTCGACGTCGAAGGCGAAGGTCGCGTCCGGGGCCACGTCGGCCTCCGAGTAGTGGAACTCGTGGCCGCGGATCGTCTCGGCCGCGGCGGCGGTGAGCGTGTCGCCGCGCGCGCGCAACTCGACGTGATCGAGCGCCTGGTATCGGTCGTGCATCCGCACGTCGGCCGGGAGGACGCCGGCCATCCGATGCGTCTCGCCGTCGGCGTCCGTCAGCGTCTCCGAGAGGGCCATCAAGCCGCCGCACTCGCCGAGGACGGGCAGGCCCCCGGCGGCGCGATCGCCGAGTTCGGCGAGCGTACCACCGGCCGCCAGTCCGGGGCCGTGGAGTTCGGGGTAGCCGCCGGGGAGGTAGACGCCGTCGCAGTCCGGCACGGGATCGCCCGCGACGGGCGAGAAGGTCACGACCGAAGCGCGCTCTGCGAGCCGTTCGACGGTCGCGGGGTATTTGAAGCAGAACGCGCCGTCGTCGGCGACTGCGACCGTCGCGTCCGTATCCGGTCCCGAGGGTTCGGGCACCGGATGCGGTGGCTCGCGGGCGAGGTCGACCAGCCGTTCGATCTCGACGCCCTCGCTCGCTTCCCGGAGCGTCTCGGAGTCGATCGGGGCCTCCTCGCCCATGTGGAGCCCGAGGTGGCGGTCGGGGATTTCGAGCCCCGACAGCGGCGGGATTCGGCCGAGGTACGCCAGGCCGTCCGGCAGCGCCTCGCGGATTCCGGCTTCGTGGCGGCCGCCGTGGGCGCGCTGGGCGAGGACGCCGACGACGTTGATGTCACGGCCCGCCACCGTGGCGTACTCCCGAAAACCGAGCGCGGACGCGGCGACGCTCTCCATACCCGCCTTCGCGTCGACGACGAGCACCACCGGGAGGTCGAGCGTCTCGGCGACGTAGGCGGTCGAGTTCGTCCCGTCGTACAGCCCCATCATTCCCTCGACGACGCAGACGTCGCCCGACCCGCGCCAGTAGTTGCGCAGACAGCCGTCCTCGCCCGAAAGCCACGGGTCGAGGCTCCGGGAGGGTCGGTCGCAGACGGTGGCGTGGTGGCTCGGGTCGATGAAGTCCGGGCCGCCCTTCGCCGGCTGTGGCTCGTACCCTGCGGTTTTCAGGCCCTCCAAAACGGTGAGGGAGGCGACCGTCTTGCCGACGCCGGAGGCGGTGCCGGCGAGGACGACGCCCTTCACGGGGCCAGAACCTCCCGGTCGGCGTCGGCGAGCAGTCGGGTGTACACCTCGCGAACCCCCTCGCGGATCTCCGCCATCGGCACCGAGGCCCGCTCGGCGAGTGCGAGCGCGCCGCCCATTCCGACGCCCTCCTTGGCTTCGCCCGCGTTGTAGGCGGCCATCGCGGGGTGGTCGTCGGTGAATCCGGGATCGGTGACGGTGACGGAGAGACCGATCGCCGACGCGGCCCGGTCGAGGTCGATCGAGGGGTCGTCGGCGACGAACGAGGTGGTGGCGAGCGACAGCGATCCCTCGTAGCCGCCGTGTCGGAGGCAGGCGGCGGCCGCGACGAGCTGGGTGCCGCCGGCGAGGGTCACGGCGGTGTCGGTTTCGAGCGCGCCGGCGGCGATCCCGGCGACGACGGCCAAAGCTGGGTCGCCGGCCCGTCGCAGCGCAACGGTCGGTTCGCCGGCCGCCTCACCGGGCGAGAGCGCCGACGAGCCGAGCGCCTCGGCGACGACTTCCCGTTTCAACTCGAGTGGATTCTCCGGAAGCGACGAGGAGACTGCACCCTCGCCGTCGTGTCCGCCAACGGGATCCAGCACGTCGGCCTCGCCCAGTGCGGTCAACACGCCGAGTGCGGTGGTCGTGCCGCCGGGGACCGTCTCGGCGAGAAACAGTTCGTCGTCCGGGAGCTGACGACCGAACTGCCGCGCCGCGGCGAACGCGCCGGGCGCGGAGGGGACGGGGTCGTGCTCTCTGATGTCGCCGCCGGGGTGTGCGCCGACGGTGACGGTCGGTGCGCCGGTCGGCTCCGCCAATCCGGCGTCGACGACCGTCGTGTCGAGGCCGAGCCGTTCGACGACGGCGCGCGCGATGACGGCTGGCGTCGGACAACCGGTCGGCGAGACGGGAACGACCGGCGAGCGAACCACTCGACCGTAGGTAAGAACCTCGCTGTCGGCGCTCGGCGTGTGGACCATCAGATCGGGGTCGGCGCCGGCCGCGCTGATCCCGTCTATCTCGGCGGTCCGGGTCGTCCCGGCGCAGAGCACGAATCGAGTCATTGAAATTGCTTTCGTACAAGCGGACTTGAATCCACGGAATCTCCCGAAAGCTATTTGTCCGATGGCTCCACACGGTTGGACAAGCATAGTTGTGCTAAATAAAGCTGAGTTGATTAAAACCCAATGACAGACACACTCTTGCTCGTCGGCAGACGACACACCGAGCGCGCGGCGAAACGACACGCCGCTCGGCTTCGACGCCGCGGGGTCGCCGATCGCGTGATCGCCGCGACATACGAAAACGAGCCGGCGGAACTCGTCGAGAAGGGGCCGATCCGGGGATCGGGAGTCGGCGCTGGGGACGACACCTACGTCGTGCCGATGGCGCCCGCGCCCGATCACGACACGACGCGCGCGATACCCGGGGCACTTTCCGGGGCGCACCACTGCGAGCCGGTCGGGACCAGCCCGGCCGTCGTTCGAGGCCTCGCCGACAGGGCCGAAGCCGTGATCGAGCCCGGCGACGGGGCGTCGCTCGCGCTCGTCGCCTTCGGCGAGACGGCCGGATCGAAGTCGTACGCGACGACCGAACAACAGGCGACCAGACTGCGCGAGACGACCGCGTACGGCGAGGTCACGACGGCGTATCTGGTGCAAAACCCGGCCGTCGAGTGTCTCCGCTACAACCTCTCGGGAGACCGGGCCGTGGTCGTCCCCTTTTTCATCGCCGACTGCGAGGAGAGCGAGCGCGCGATCCCCGAAAAGCTGGAACTCGACCGCGGCGGCCTCGAGTACACGGACCCGCTCGGGACCCACGAGGCGGTTACCGACGCCATCGAAGCGGAGTTCGCAAAGGCCCGGGCGCTGGGCTCCGGGACCGCCGCGGTTCGCCCCGTCGCGACCGACGGGCGTGGCTACTGAGTCGGGCTCAGCCGCCGCCGAGTGTGACCGAGACGCGTCTGCCCTCGTGCTCGAAATAGTATCCCGGTGGATTGCCGGCGTAGTGCCGTTCGACGTCGGCCGTGAGATCCTCGAACGCCGCCGCGTCCTCGGCCGAAATCGATCGGTAGACGACCTCGAACGACTCCGTAACCTCGACGATTAGCTCCACGAGCGCGTCGAGCGCTGCGACGGCCGACTCGTCGGTCGAAAGAACCGCCTCGAGGTCGTCGGCCTCGACGGGGGCGGCCCGCAGATGATAGCTCGGCGCCTCGGCCGTGCTCGATTCGTCCGCCGGATCGTTCCGCTCGTCGGTTCCGCCGTCGTCGGAATCGCCGGAACCGACACAGCCGGCAGTCGCCGTCAGCGCGCTCACCGCACCGAGCAGGAGTCGCCGTCTCGTTACCATGCGCGTTCGGACGGTGCTTGGAAACCCGTAGTCTTGACGTTGCCGTTCGGTGCAGGCAGCGTGTCCCCCTTCTCGACAGGGCGTGTCGAAGTAACAACCGTCAGTACGCTTCGCTCGGGATCGGTGCGTTCCGGTGCTCGTCGAGGTGGGCTTCGAGTTCGTACCGGTCGAGCGGTCCCGACCCGTCCAGCGCCGCGAGCAACTCCGTCGTGTCGTCCGACCCCCACAGGAAGCCGAGCACCTCCTCGATAGCGCCCCTGTGTCTCGCACGTACCGCCGAGAGAAAAGTATCAGGTGGAAGGTGACTCCCGATATCGATTACCGCCGGACGACGAGCACCGACAGATCCGAGAAGGCGGTTTCGTCCTCGGCATCGACGTCGGCCGCCAGCTCCGACAGGGAAGTCCGCGTGATCGCCTCGTCGTCGTGAGTCAGTCGTTCACAGACGAGCGCTTCACGATCCGGTGTGCCTGATTCGAGCAATCGGTGGGCGATTCGCTCGGGCATCCAGTCGAACGGCCGCGGCAGGACGAGTAGGTGCCGATCGCCGGCGTCGCGCTCGAGGCGTTCGAGGTCGGCCTCGATCGGCCCGCTCTTGTGGAGGGTGACGAACGTCGTCTCCTCCATCGGCGTCCGGGCGCGGGAGGCGGCGATCTGTAGCGAAGAGATACCCGGAATCACCCGGACGGGCGCGTCGACGGCGGATTCGACCTTGCCGACGAACTGATAGCCCGAGTGGTTCGGATCGCCCATCAGGACGGCCGTCCCGCGCGCGCCCTCGGCGACGCGGTCGGCGAACACGGCGAGTACCTCGGGTTCGTCTCTGTAGCCGCAGGTCAACGCCTCGCCCGTCACTTCGTCGCGAACGAAGTCGACGACCGTCTCGAAGCCGACGACGACGTCCGCCTCGCGGATCGCGCGCGCGCCGCGCCGAGTGAGGTACTCGACGTTGCCGGGGCCGATTCCGACGGCGTGAACGGGCGGATCGTCGGTCGGGCCGGGTTCGGGCCGGCGCGCGGCGAACGCTCCGGGATCGTCCGGGAAGTCGATCGGTGTCATTGGTCCAGTTTCAACTCACCGTTTCGGGCGTCGCTCGCGACGTGGATCAACTCGTTGGTCAGCCCGGCCGCTAGCCCGCTACCGCCGCGGCGACCGACGTTCGTGATCGCTGGGATGGCGTGGGCCGCACAGACCTCCCGGACGCGCTCGCGGCTCTCCGCGGCCTTGACGAAGCCGACCGGCGTGGCGACGACGACGGCCGGACGGGTTCCCTGTTCGATACAGTCGGCGAGCGCCAACGCGGCCGTCGGGGCGTTCCCGATCGTCGCGATCGCGCCGTCGTAGGCGCCATCGCGGTCGAGTTCGAGCACCGAGGCCGCGGTTCGCGTCATCCCCGTCTCGGCGGCCAGTTCGGCGCCGTTTCCGATCGCCTTCCGAACCGGGCAGTCGTGGCCTCGACCCGTGATGCCGGCTTTGACCATCGTGATATCCGTGACGATCGGGCGCTCGTCGAGGACGGCGCGGGCTCCGGTCCGGACCGGCTCGGAGTCGTCGGTGCCGGTAAAGCGCATCAGGTACTGGAACTCCGAGTCGCCGGTCGCGTGGACCGATTTCGCCCGGACTCGATCGGCGAGCGTCTCCTGGGGAACCAGTTCGTGAACCCGATCCATGCTCGTCTCGGCGATCTCCATCGCTTTGGCGGTCGTCGCGCCGAGATCTGCGTAGGCCTCGAACTCCCTTTCTGTTCCGGATTCGGACCCGTCGTCGGTCGCGTCAGTCATCGCTCGTCACCTCCCCGACCACGCCGGGGTTCGACGTTCGCTCCTCCAGGTCGCCGTCGACGGAGAGGTTCAGGTCAGTCAACCGTTCCTCGATCTCGTTGTCGGCATCCCAGAGTCCGCGTTCGATCGCCTCCAACAGCGTGTCGGTGATCGATTCGAGCGCCCACGGATTTACCTCGCGCATCCACGCCTGTCTGTCCTCATCGAAGGCGTATCGTTCGGCCACGTCTTCCCACAGCGTGTCGCTCACGACGCCGGTCGTCGCGTCCCAGCCGAGCGTTACGTCGACCGTCGTCGAGAGGTCGCCCGCGCCCTTGTAACCGTGCTCCTCCATCGAGTCGAGCCACTCGGGGTTCAGGACGCGAGCGCGCATCGCCTTGCGGACCTTCTCCTCGTTGGTGTAGACGGAGACGTTGTCCGGATCCGAGGAATCGCCCACGTAGGAGGCCGGCTCTTCGCCGGAGACCTCCGCGACGGCGGTGATGAAGCCGCCGTGGAAGGCGTACCAATCGGAGGAGTCGAACTCGTCCTGTTCCATCGTGTCCTCGATTTTGACGGTCGCGTCGACGCTGCCGAGCCGCCGCCGGAACGCGTCGTGGCTCTCGCTGACGCGACCCCGTGAGCCGAGCGCGTAGCCGCCCCACTGGACGTACACCTCGGCGAGGTCCGAGCGATCCTCCCAGTTCCCCTCGTCGACGGCCTTGTTGGTGCCGGCACCGTAGCCTCCCGGCCGGATCGTGAACACCCGCGGGAGGGCGGCCTCGCGCGCGTCGTCCTCATCCATCCCCTCCGCCGTCAGTTCCTCGGCCTCTTCGTCGACGTGTTTTTTCACGTAGTTCATCTCGTGGGGTTCGTCCAGAGCGACGACGGCCTCGACGGCGTCGTGAATGACGCCCGCCGCCTGCGGGAAGGCGTCCCGGAAGAGCCCCGAAACGCGCGTCGTCGCGTCGATCCGAGGCCGTCCGAGGTCGTCGAGGTCGATCGGTTCGACGTCGTCGATCCGGCCCGCGTCGGTCCAGACCGGCTCGACGCCCATCAGCGCGAGCACCTGCGCGATCGTCTCCCCGCGCGTTCTGACGGTCGGGGTGCCCCACGCGACGACGCCGACCTCCTCGGGGTACGCACCCTCCTCGTCGTGGTGTCTGCCCAACGTGCTTTCGGCGACCTCGCGGCCGACTTCCCACGCCGACCGCGCAGGAACCTTTCGGGGATCGAGCGTGTAGAAATTCCGTCCCGTCGGCAACAGATCGACGCCACCGCGCGTCGGTGCACCCGACCCGCCCGGCGGGACGTACTCGCCTGCGAGCGCGTCCACCGTCCGCGGAATCTCGGCCTCGGCTTCCAACACCCGCGGGGCGGCCTCCTCGCAGATGTACGCGAGCGCCGCCCGCAGGTCGTCGTGTGCGCCGCCCTTCACGCGGGCGTCGCCGAGGGCGTCGACGTCGACGACGAGCAGGTTCATCGTCGTCTCATCGTCCGGTCCGGCGTCGGGTTCGGCCTCGGGCACGTCGAAGTCGTGTTCGGCGAGCGCCCTGACCAGTTCGACGCTCAGTTCGTGGACCTCGTCTGCCGCCTGCGAGTACGTCATTCCGAGCGTCTCGTCGTACTCGCCCGGCGCGTCGAGCATCCGCCCGTAATCGACGCCCAACACGCCGGCGACCGACTCCCGAAGCGACGGCGCACCGGCGTTTTCGAGCCGCGTCAGCGCGACGAGGTACTCGACGAGCCGATCGCTTTCGGGCGGTTCACCCATCGTGTGCAGCCCCATCCGGATCTGGGTCGTCTTCACGTCCGTCAGGTAGGCGTGGACGCGTTCGACCAGTTCGTCGGTGTCGATGTCGTCGCCGGAGACCGTCCCCTCTGCGAGCGTCGATCCGGCCTCGTCGGGCCCACGAACGTCCGCTCGCTCCGAAATGTCGCCCGCGATTCCCAACTCGACGGCGAGGTCTAACTCGTCGACCGCCTCCCGGAGCAGTCGTTCAACGGTCTCACCGGTCTCGCCGCCCGCCTCGCGGTAACGATCCGCCAGCTCCTCCAGTTCCGCGAGGTCGTCGTACGTCCCGGCGTTCGCCATCGGTGGTGTGAGGTAGTCGACTACGGCGGCGTAGGAGCGCCGCTTCGCTTGAGTTCCCTCGCCGGGGTTGTTGATGATGTAGGGATAGACGTTCGGCAGGTCCGCGACGAGCGCATCGGGGGCGCTCTCGGCGTCGAGCCCGACCGTCTTGCCCGGCAGCCACTCCAGGGAGCCGTGCGTGCCGAGGTGGACGACGGCGTCCGCGTCGAACTCCTCGCGAAGCCACGCGTAGAACGCGTGGTAGTCGTGCGGCGGCTGGAGATCCGAGTCGTGGTACACCTTCGAGGGATCCATTCCGAAGCCGCGGGGGGGCTGGACCGTGACGAGGACGTTGCCGAACTCGACACCGGGGATCGCGAAGGGGCGTTCGGGCGGGTCGCCCCACTCCTCCGCGACGTTCTCGCGGAAGCCGGAATCGGCGTCGGCCCACCACTCGGCGTACCGATCGGTCGAAACCACGTCGACGGAGAGCTCCCGAACGTCCTCGGGGGCGACCCATCGGTCGTCCAGCGTTAGTTGGGAGGTGAGCGTCTCGATGAGGTCCTGTCCGGAGTCGGGAAATCGCTCCCCCAAATCGTATCCGCGCGTCCGCAACTCCTCCAGCAGGTTCACCGTCGATTCGGGCGAGTCCAGGCCGAACGCGGTCCCGATCCCGTCGTCGCTCGGCGGGTAGTTATGCAGGACGACGGCCACTTGCTTGTCGTCGTTCGAGGTGTGCCGAAGCGTCGCCCAGTTGACGGCGAGGGAGGCGACGTGCTCGATGCGATCCTCGATCGGGAAGTGTTGTTTCGGCGCGCTCCCGATTCCGGCCTCGTCGTCGGTGCGCTCCTTCCCGGAGATCGGGTGGGTGATGACGTTGCCGTCGAACTCCGGCAGCGCCACGGAGAGCGCCAACTCGAAGCCCATCACGCCCGTGTCGCTGGTCGCATAGCGCGACCGCGAGCGCATCGTCGTCACGGTCTGGATGACGGGGACGCCGAGGCGTTTCAAGAACACCTCCTCGGCGTCGCCCCCCTCGTCGGCGGCCTCGCGGCCGCGCTCGGCCATCGACAGCGAGAACATGAACGACGAACAGACGGCGTCGACGAGCGGTTCGCCCGACGCGTCGGTGAGCCAGTTGTCGACGACCCATTCGGCGTCTTCTTGGCTCTCGGAGTCGGTAACGGGGTTGCAGAAGACGGGGAGAGCGTTCGCGCCCTCGCGTTCGATCGCCCGGACGAGCGCGTCGACGTATCGGGTGTTCTCGTGGGTCCAGTGGGACTCGTAGAACCAGACGGCGACGGTCGGCTTGGCGTCGTCGAGGGTCGCGTAGAGTTCCTCGACGGACGCCCCCGGATGATCGGGGTGATACACACCCTCGGTCGGCAGGGTCACGGGGGCGTCGTATGTCGGTTCGGCCGGCGTGAACCGATCGACGAGATATCGAACGCAGTTCGCCAAGTTGGCGCTCCCGCCGCGTTCGAGGTACTCGGAGGCGGTGTCGCGGACCTCGGTCGGGACAGTCGTGTCCTCGACGGCGAAGGCGTCGCCGGTCGCCTTCACGACGACGGGCACGCCCGCCTCGTAACAACGATCGATCGCCAGATAGTAGCCCGGCATGCTGTCCTCGGCGCCGTGGAGCCACAGGACGACGACGTCGCAGTCGGTCAGTTCCTCGCAGAACGCCTCGACGTCCTCGGGGTCGTCGAGGTCGCTCTCGGAGCGGACGACGAGGTCGGCGTCGACCTCGCCCGCGGCGCGGGCGAGCGCGCCCAGTTCGTTTTCGGTCGCGGTGTAGAGTCCAACGGTTGGCATAAGGTTGATAAACTCCGTTTGTGTTAATCCAATTGTGTTTGATTTCGCCGTCGACAAAAGCGTTTCCACGCCGTTCGGTGCGGTCGTCGGACAGAAGCGGCTGAAGCGGGCGCTGTTATGTGTCGCGACCGACGACGCCCTCGACGGGGTGTTGGTGACCGGCGAGAAGGGAACGGCGAAGTCGACGCTCGTGCGGGGGCTCGCCGACTTGCTCCCCGAACAGCGCGCGATCGCCGACTGTCCGTACGGCTGTCCGCCGGCCGATCGACGACGACAGTGCGAGGAGTGCCGCGAGCGGGCGACGTTTCCCGTGGAGACGCGGCCGGTTCCGCTGGTGACGCTGCCGCTTGGGGCGACGAGGGAGCGCGTCGTGGGAACGCTCTCGGTCTCCGATGCGCTCGCGGGGGAAGCGACGTTCGAGCCCGGACTGCTGGCGCGGGCGAACCGCGGCGTCCTCTACGTCGACGAGGTGAACCTGCTGGACGACCACCTCGTCGACGTGCTCCTCGACGCCGCCGCCTCGGGGTACAATCGAGTCGAGCGCGACGGCGTGAGCCGAATCCACCCCGCCGAGTTCACGCTCGTGGGGACGATGAACCCCGAGGAGGGCGATCTCCGGCCGCAGTTGCGGGATCGGTTCGCGCTCTCGGTCGAGGTCGAGGGCGAACGCGATATCGAGAACCGGGTCGCCATCATCGACGGCGACCTCGGCGAAGCCACGCCGGACGACGACACCGAAGCGCACCGACGACGCCTCCGCGATGCTCGCGATCTCCTCACAGCGGTCGAGTTGACGGACGAACAAAAACGCGGGATCGCCGAACTCTGTCTCGAGGCGGGCGTGGACGGCCACCGCGCCGACATCGCAACCGCACGTGCGGCGCGCGCACTCGCCGCCCTCGACGGTCGGCCGACGGTCACCGACGGCGACGTTCGAACGGCCGCGTCGTTCGCGCTCGGCCACCGGATGCGGTCGACGCCGTTCGAGGACGCACCCGACTCCGAGGACGTGATCGACGAACACTTCGACGGCGAGGAGACCGACGACGAGGACGCCGAAGGGGAGTCCACGCCGGAATCGGAGTCGGAGTCGTCCCCCACGGACGCGGACGACGGGGAGGCCGGCGAGCCGAGTCCGGACGCCGAACCCGGGGGTGAGGGGACCGGTGAATCGGCGGACGACTCGTCGCCCGGGGAACGCGACGGTGGCGAACCGCGCTCGGCGGAAGCGGGGAGAGACGCCGACACCGATACGAACGAGTCGAACGATCGCGATTCCGATGACACCGAGCGAGCGACCCCGCTCGTCCCCGGACAGCCGGCGGAGCCGATCGAACGCGCGGCGTCACCCGAGATCGACGAACCGAACGCTGAAGACGCCGCCGGATCCGGACGCGCCGCTTCGGCGTTCTCCACCCGAAACGACGGCGTCCGAGTCCGAACCGAGCCGGCCGACGCGGGGGACGGCGTCGACGCCGCAGCGTCGGTTCGCGCCGCCGCCGCGCGTGGCCGTGACCGCGTCGAGACGCGCGACCTCCGACGATCGGTTCGGTCGGGGGCCGGCGAAGCGCTCGTCGTCTTCGCCGTCGACGCATCGGCGTCGATGCGCCCCGCGATAGCGGCGGCGAAGGGGGTCGTGCTCGAACTGCTCGAAGAGTCCTACACCGAACGCGACAGCGTCGCCGTCGTCGCGTTCGCGGGCGAGGACGCGGAGGTACTGCTTCCACCGACCGACTCCGTGACGCTCGCGGCCCGCCACCTGAAGGAACTACCGACTGGCGATCGGACGCCGCTTCCGGCGGGACTTCGGACGGCCGCGGACGTGATCGATCGCGCCGAACCCGACGCAGCGGTCGCCGTCGTCGTCTCCGACGGGCGGGCAAACGCCGCCGAGAATCCGACGGCCGACACCCGTGCTGCCGCGGCCGCGCTCGCCTCGACGGACGCCCGCGTCGTCTGCGTCGATTCCGGAGAGGGACGCGGTCTCCTCGCGGACGTCGTCTCGACGACGAACGGAACGCTCCTCGATCTCGACGCGCTCACGCCCGAGCGCGTCGAGGCTGAACTCGCGCGGTCGCGGTAACGCTCGGCGTCGGACCCCGACCCGAAGTTTTACAACCTAGCTTGTGGAAAGACAAGTATAATTTATGAACGCGAACGAAACCGTCGCGGATCGACTCGAACTGGCTCGCACGGAACTGACGCCGCTACAGATCGCCACCGGGCTCGCTTTCGGCGCGGCGATCGTCTTCACGCTCATGTTCCTCCAGGAGCCGATGGTCCACGACTCGATGCACAACTTCCGACACGCCGCCGGCATCACCTGCCACTGATCGATGCTTTCGAGATACTTCCAGCGCGGCGTGGCCGCCGGCTTCGTCGCCGGACTCGCCTACGCGACGTACATGCTCCTCGTTGGGAACCCGCTCAGCGAATACGTCGACGGCGCTGGCCACGCTCACGAGCACGCCGGCGCGGTCTCAGAACTGACGACGGCCGCCGTCAGCGTGGGCAGCGGTCTCCTGTGGACGATCCTGCTCGGTGGCGTCCTCGCGCTCGCGCTGTACGCTCTCGAACCCGCGCTCCCGGGTCCGGAAGCCGCGAAGCCGTACATCCTGGCCGGGGCCGGTTTCCTGACCGTCTCGGGCTTCCCGTGGCTCGTGCTTCCACCCGCCGCCCCCGGAGCGGTACACGCGTACCCGGTCGACGTTCGGATCCGACTCTACGTCGGTCTCGTCGTCTTGGGTGCGCTCACCGTCGCCGCGAGCGTCGCGGCGTACGACCGGGGAGTGCGCCGTCACGTCGGGATCGGCCTCGTCGCTGGAGCCACACCGCTTCTGGCCGTCGCGGCAGCCCTCTCGCTCGTCGCACCCACGGTGACGACCCATCCGGACCTCCCCGCCGAACTCGTGGCGACGTACCAGGGGCTCGCCGTCCTCAGCCAGGCGGCGCTGTGGCTGCTCATCGCCGCGACGTTCGACGCCCTCGGACGATGGGCGTCGATCCGGACCGACGAACCGGAACCGACAGCCCCGAGCGACGACGCGCTCGTTGGGTGAGCGATGAAACGACGCACCGATCAACAGACGACTCGCCTCGCCGCCCACGTCTTCGTCTGCGTCAACGACCGCGACTCGGAGTACGCCTGCTGTGCGGACGCCGGCGGTGAGGAGACTGCACAAGCGGTGAAGGCGTGGCTCCGCGAGCGAAACGCCTTCTGGTCGCCCGTCGGCGTCTCGACGACCGACTGCCTCGGACTCTGTAGCGAGGCCGGCACCGCGATCACGATCCAACCGCAAAACGAGTGGTACGCCGAGGTCCACCCCGAGGATGTCCCCGACCTCCTGACCGAGGCGTTCGGTCCGGACGCCGGGGGAGTTCGAAACTAGATCCCGCTGACCGCCAGCGTGAGTCCTCCCGCGAGCAACAGCCCCGCCCCGATTCCGGCTCGGCCGAGAACCCCCCTGCGCAGCCCGGACAGCCTCGACTCTGGATCGCCGAACACGAGCACGAGCGGCGCGTCGTCGTTCCCGCGGAGGACTGGTTCCTCGCCCGTCTCGTCGAGATCACCGTAGGCCGCGACGTGGTCGCCCTCTCGCAGGACTGTCGCCTGATACCGATCCGGCGTCATCGATCCGCGGTCGGGGCGGCTGAACCCGATCTCGTTCAGCACGCCGTCCTCGCCCGCGATCGCCCACCGCTCTAACCGCTGTGTCATCGGATCGAGTCTGCCGAGCGGGAGGCTCACGTCCGGCTTACCGACGCACACGAAGGGCGTTTCGAACGGATCGACCAGCCCGTCGAGTTCACCGCCCTCGGCGGTGAGCCAGCTGTGATCGATTCGGATGCGATCTACCCCCTGCCAGACAGCGATCTCACCGACCGCGAGACCGCCGTTCGCCGTCGTCCACCTCGATGGCGTCCGCTGGCCGGCGGCTCGAACCTTCCGGCGGACGCGCCACGCCCAGAGTCCGGGGGATGCGCCGTCGGCGAATTCGGGCGGCGGCGACTGTTCGGGAACCGCGGAGTCATCGACCTCGACAGTGCCGCTGACTGTCGGGTCGTCCCCGATCGCCTCCGAACCGGCGAGAGCGTCCCGAAACGCCGCGTATCGCAGCTGTCGCTCGCGGGCACTGAGCAGGCCCGCGAACCCGACGACGCCGAGGACGGCAGCGAGAAAGAGGAGTGCTGGTTGCATCGTATGCTACGTCCGCGTTCCCGGCCGTCAAATATCCCGCGGGAGCGCGCTCGGGGACGGTCGAACTCACCCGACGGCGAGGGCGTACGAGCCGAGCGTCTTCCCGTCGCCGTCGTGGTATCGGACCGGCTCCTCGACGACGGCGACCCGATCGCCGTCGAGGGCGGCCGCCGTGCAGACGCCCTCGGTATCGCAGGTGGCGACGAGTCCATCGGTCGCGTCGAACAGCCGAACGCCGTGCACTTCGGGGTCCCGATCCCGAAAGTGCTGGGCAACGGGCGCGAGCACCCGATCGGCGTCGGTCGCGATCTCGTGAGGGAAGCCGCCGACGGGGGCGCGCCAGCGTCGCTCGCCCTCGGCAGTGTAGCCGAACGCCGACTGTTCGTTCGGGTGTCGGCCGTCCGTCTCGCGACCCTCCTTCGGGAAGGAGTTGCCGGTGAGGAAGACGACACCGGCTTCGCCGGCATCGACGTGGTTCGGATAGGTGTACACTTCGTCGCCGTCCGATTGGGGCCGCCCGAGGTCGACGCGCCACGCGACCTCGCCGTCGGTGAGGCGGTAGCCGCGATAATCGGCGTGGCTCGCCACAGCGAGTCCGTCGTCGAACGCCGCAACGTCGCCGACGCGTCGGGTCGACGTCCGATCGGGATCCCACGTCCAGCGCTCGCGGCCGTCGACGTCGAGGACGACGAGCCCGTCGTCGTGGATGCCCGGACAGCGGTTGTACGCGACGGCGAGCCCGTCGTCGATCGGAGCCAAAGAGACCGGCGAGGCGTCGGCGTCGTATCGCCACCGTATGTGTCCGTCCGGACCGAGCGCGTACACCGCGCTCTCGAAGTGCCGTCCGTCGCGGCGCTCGTAGCGTCTGGCGGCGACGTAGGCGGTCCCCTCGGAAACGACCGCGTCGACGATCATCGGCAGGAAGAATCGCGTTTCCCTCGTCGGGTCGCCGAGGTCGGCGGCCGCCTCGATCCGCCAGCGTTCCTCGCCGCTTTCGAGAAACCGGACCGCACCGCGGGCGGAGCGCTCGCCGACGAGGACGCCATCCGCGAAGGGACAGAGCGTGATCGCGCTGCCATCTCCGGCGGTGCGCCAGCGTTCTGTACCCGCATCGTCGAACGACCGAACCGAGCCGTCAGCCAACCCGACGACCGGGCCGTCGTCCGTCAGCGCGATTCCGGATCTACGGCCCGCCTGTCGGGAGCCGCATGGGTCGAGATCCCCGAGGTCGATTCGACGTGCGTGGTCGACGACGGTGGCGTCACGCATCGGCCGGGAAGATCTCGTGGAGCGCGTGGTGCGTCTCACCGAGGTCGTCGAGAAAGCCCTCGCCGTGACCGAGCAGGCGACCGAGTGCGGCTTCCGCGTCCCGAACCGCGACGAGTCGTCCTCGGTGATAGTCGTAGTCGGGCTCGTCGCCGTCGGTCGCGGCGACCTCCGATTCCAGTTCGACGAGGGCGGTATCGAGATGGCGTTTACAGGCCGCGAGCGTGTCGGCCTCGGCGAGCGCCTCGATGTGCGGTTCCGGCGAGTCACCCAGTTCGTCGCGGGCGTGTTTCTTCGCGGCATCGTCGCCGACGCCGAGACAGTTCATCAAGCCGAGTCGGAGTGCTTCGAGTTCGTGGCAGGTCATGGTGATCGTGCGGTCGTGGGTGATTACAGCGTTTGGTCGACGAGGTCGGACACGATGCGATCCTCAACGAGGGAAGCCGCAAGCCGGTCGGCGTCCTCGGGCGAGACGGAGCCGTACCAGACGTTGTCCGGATAGACCGCGACGTTCGGCCCCTCACCGCAGCGGTCGAGACACGACGACCGGGTGATCGTCGCATCGATATCGCGTCGCTTTGCGGCCTGTCGAAGGCGTTCGATCACCGCGGTCGAACCGCCTTCGGCGCAGGTCCGATTCGTACAGACGGCGACGTGCTTGTCGGGTGCATCGTGGACGTGCGGCTCCGAGTCGACGTTCGAGCGGTCCTCGTGGCTCGCCCGATGAGTCATCGCACGCAACATCGCTCGCGCGCCGCCAGCATCGCCCTCGAAGCCGTCCATGTCGACTTTGTACTTGCAGGTGTCACACGACATCGACACGTCGCCGGTTCGGGCCTCCTCGAACCGGTCGGCGAGCACGTCGAGCAGCCGATCGTCCGTGCCGAGCGGATCGCCGCATCCAGCGACGGCGTAAGGGTAGTCGGCGTCGAATTCGGCGGTTCGCTCGCGGATGCGTTCGGTCAACACGCCGTCGCCGAGCATGTACGGGAGGACGACGACGGCGTCGGGTCGGCGCTTCGAGACGGCGTGCAGCGCGTCTTCCAAGCGGGGTTCGGTCACGCCGATGAATGCCGCCTCGACGGAGAGAAAATCGCGACCCTCGTACAGCAGTCGGGCGAGTTTGTGGACGTCGCCGTTCGAATCCGGATCCGAGGAGCCACGAGCACAGAGGACGACCAATACGTCGTCGTCGGTTCGGTCGACGCCGAGATCGGCCTCGACCGCGGCCGTCCGGTCGTCGAGCAACTCGACGATTGCCGGGTGGACGCCGAGATGGCGGCCGCTGTGGACGGCGATATCGTGCTCGGCTCGCGCCTCGTTGACGACGAGCGGCACGTCGGCTTTGACGTGGCTGGCGGCGAACAGCGACAGCGGGATCACGGTCACGTCCGAGACCGAGGGGGCGAGCGACTCGATCGCCTCGGTGATCGACGGCTCCGCGAGTTCGATGAAGCCGGCGTCGGTCGGGAGGCCGAGGCGGGCTTCGAGACCGGCAGCGAGCTCGCAAACCTGTTCATTCGACCGCTCGCGACGGGATCCGTGTCCCGCAAGCACGACTGCCTCGGCGTCCAACATTAGTACGCCTCGGCCTCCTCGATGCTTCGTTGCAGTTTTCGACGGCGACTCGGCGCGAACAGCCCGGTCTCTTCGGAGCCCCGATACAGCCACGCACCGACGTCGGGAGCGGCCTCATCGTCGATCCCGAACCAGTAGCCGCCCGAGGACGTCTCCGAAATCTCGCCGAAGGGGGCGTCCACGTCGGCCGCATCGAGCAGACCGGCAATCCGTTCGAGCAGTCTGCGGTCGTCAGCGACGAAGGAGATGCCGACGGTCCCCGACGAGGACTTGAAACAGACGGTACCGCAGCCCTCGAGGAGCCCGCGGAGGAGCTGTCTGTCGTATCCGGCGAGGGTGTCGAGCCGATAGCCGCCCGGATCGCCCTCGAACGGCAGTCCGAGCGCGGCCGCGGCCCGGTCACCGACCGGCCCGTGAATCCGCACCGTGTATGCGTCCTCACGGCGGGTGATCGAGGCGTCGTGAGCGTACTCACGTTCGGTGATTCGGTGGTCGACGGACGTGCTGCTCGCGGCGTCGCCGCTCGCGTTCTCCGAGGCCTCCCTCTGGTCGTCCTCGCCCCCCGCGATCGCCGCCAGCCGTTCGGCCGCGATCCCGTCCGTCGTGCGGACCGTGACGCTCTCGGCGGTGACCTCGCCGTCGCCGATGACGCGACCCCAAAAGTACGCCGTCTCGGGGTGAGCGTCGAGGAGGTCACTCGGCGCGCCCTCGCGGCTCGCGGCTCCACCGCTCGCACCTACCGAGGTCTCGCTTCGCTCGCCCTCGCGGCTCACGCGTCTGACACCTCCCGGACTTCGATGGCGTTCACGGGACAGGCGGCGGCGGCGTCGCGCGCCTCGTCGATTCGGTCGTCCTCGAACGTCGCGGTCAACCGGGTGCCATCCCTGTCGCTTCCAGGAAGGTCGACCAGCCCGTCGTCGGCCTCCCGAAACCGACCGTCCCGGACGAGACACGCGAAGATCCCGTCGCAGGACTCCAGATCGACCGTGATTTCGTATCTCATATCAGTAGTCGTACTTCGTCTCGTAGCCACGGGGAGTCACCATCCGATCCTCGAAGACGTAGGTGTCCTCGTTGCCGACGATTATCGTCGTCGTCATGTCGATGATCTCGTCTTCGCCCAACTCGGGTAGGGTTTCGAGATCCGTGATCATCGTCGCCTCGTCCTCGCGGGACGCGCCGTGGACGATCCCGACGGGCGTGTCGGGGGCGCGGTGTTCCAGTAAAATGTCACAGCAGGTCCGGAAGTTCTCCCGACGCTTCCGGCTCCAGGGGTTGTAAATCGCGATGGTGAACCCCTCGGCGGCGACCGCATGCAGCCGCGATTCGATCTCCGCCATCGGCGTGAGGTGATCCGACAGCGACACCGAGACGGTGTCGTTGACGAGCGGCGCGCCGAGACGCGCGCCGCAGGATTGGGCTGCCGGGACGCCCGGGACGACCTCGAACTCGACCGCGTCCGCGCTGCCACCCTTCGATTCGAGGATCTCCAGTGCAAGCCCCGAGAGCGCGTAGACGTTCGGGTCGCCCGAGCCGATGATCGCCACGTCGTTACCCGCGAGCGTACGATCGATCGCCTCCTCGGTGCGCGAGACCTCCCCGCACATCGGCGTCGAGTAAATGTCCTCGGCGTCGTCGGTGATCTCGTCGGGCAACAGATCGACGTAGGTCCGGTAGCCGACGATGTGCTCGGCGTCGGCGAGGGCAGCCTTCGCGCGGGCGGTCATCCCCTCGGGTTTGCCGGGACCGAGTCCGACGGTGACGAGCTTTCCGGGGTCGGTCTCGAAGTCGTCGGCTCGCGCCCCGACCTCGTTTTCGTCGTTGCTCGATGCGCCGCATGTCGAGCCCGAAGCCGACGACGAATCCGAGGACGCGCCGCATGCGCTCTCCGTCTCGGTGTTGGCAGCCGTCGCGCCGCCGCAGTTCGATGTCGATGCCTCAGCGTTCGTCTCGGTGGTGTCGTCAGTGCTCATGTCAGAAGTCCTTTATTTCGCGGCCGCCGCGTGGCGTCACGAGGTGCGTTCCGTAGTCGTTTTCCCACTCGTGGCTGTCGGTGGTTCCCACGAGGATCGAGGTCCCCATGCCGCCGACTTCGTCGGCGTGTTCGTCCGTCTCGCCGAGGGTGGTGATCGTGTGCGTCTCGTTTTCGAGGTTGCGGCCGGCCTCGCCGCGGCCGGCGTCGTTGAAGATGGCGACCGGCACGTCGTCCGATCGGTGTTCGCGGATCACGTCGATCGCACGCTCGTGGTCGCGCCAGCAGTTGTACAGGACGATGACGAATCCCGAGATCGCCGCCGCCCGCAGTTTCTCCTCGATCTCGTCCCAGCCGCGCCACTTGTCCGAAAGCGAAATCGTACAGAAATCGTTCGACAGCGGTGCGCCGAGGTTCGCCGCCCCGCCGAGCGCCGCCGTCACGCCGGGGACGATCTCGATCGGGACGTCCCCGGCTTCCTCCTCCTCGGCCATCAAGAAGACGAGATCGCTCTTGCCGTAGACGTTCGGATCGCCGCCCGAGACGTGGGCGACCGTCTGGCCTGCCCGGACGCGCTCGAAGGCCTCACGCGTCAACTCGACCTGTCGCCCCATCGACGATCGGACGATCTCCTGTTCGGTGCCGTCGGGTCTGGTGGCGACCGTCCCGTCCGTCCAGCTTTCGGGACGGGAGGTCGCCGCGACGCTCCCGCCGTCAGCCGCGGCTTCCGGCGGAATGGTTCCGTCCTGTCTGAGGAACTCCTGATAGAGGTTCGAGGCGATCACGCAGTCGGCGGTCTCGATCACGTCTTTCGCCCGCTGAGTCATCACGTGCGGGAGACCGGGACCGATCCCGACGACGTAGAGGGTGCCGTAGTCGTCGGGGGGCGTCCGACGAGGATCTCGCGCCGCCCGCTCCTCGCTGCTCGCGGCACCACCGCTCGCATTCTCCGAGGATTCACTCCTCATCGGCCTACCGCCACCGTCACCGCATCGTCGAAGCGCTCTTTCTCTCGAATCAGCTCGTGATCGTGACCGCCCGCGATCGCCGACGCCTCGGCGATTCCCGGCCAGCCGATCAACTCCTTCGCACGTGAGGGCGTCGGCCCCTCATGCTCGAGCAGCGTCTCCTTCTCGAAGAGGACGACGCCAGCCCCGATCTCCTGGGCGGCCTCGTAGAGGCCCTCTTCGCCCTCCTTTCTGGTCGCGGTGGCGACGAACTCCACGTCCGCGGATTCGAGATCGAGATCGTCGAGGACGGTCCGCCACGCGTCGAGCACCTGTTCTTTGCGAACGCCGCTGACCGTGCCCGTTCCGAGGACGACGCCCGCGTCGTTTCGTTTCAGGACGGTCACGTCGTCGCCCACCAACACGGCGCGGGGGCCGTCGAGGCGTTCGACCGTTTCGAGGTCGTCGTTCAGAACGGCGAGGTTCGTCGCCACCGTCGAGTCGCCGTTGACCACGTGGGCGTCGAGCGCCTTCGCCTTCGACTCGATGCCCTGCTTGCCCGCCGCCTCCGAGGCGGTCGTCATCGCCGGCACCGCCCCCAGTTTCGAGAGGTCGTAGGCGACCTGATTCGCGCCGTGGTGGCCGCCGGTCAACGGGATCGCCCACGTCAGCTCCTCGTCGACCACGACGACCGCGGGGTCGTCCCACTTGTCGTCGAGCAGGCCCGCCGTCTTGCGCATCGCGATCCCAGAGGCCATGAGGCCGACGAAGCAGTCGTACTCGCCCCAGTGCTCTTCGAACACGTCGCCGTGGTACTCGAGGATCTCGATGGATTCGTAGTCGTCCGCCAGTTCGTCTCGGATGTCCTCGGCGACTGGGAGCTTCCGCTCGAAGCTCACGATCGCGATCTCCTCGGCGACCTCGCCGTCAGAGTCGGGCGTCGAACAGTGGCCCCCGGAGTCGTCGGTTCCGCTCTCGTCGGAGTTCGTGTCAGTGCTCATTGTCAGTCGTCGGATGCGCTTTCGTTCTCGTTCTCGCCGCGATTCGCCCAGCCGCCGTACAGATACGAGCGCTCGTACCCCGCCCCGGCGGCGGCGTCGCCGATCAAGACCATCGCGGAGGCGCGATAGCCGGCGTCGTCGACCTTCGCGCCGACGTCGGCGATCGTCCCTTCGATGATGTCCTCGTCCGGCCAGGAAGCGTGATAGACGACGGTGACTGGGGTGTCGGGGTCCGCGCCCCCCTCCAGCAGTCGATCCATCGTGTCGGCGACCGCGTGGGTGCCGAGGTAGATGCAGGTCGTCACGTCGCCCATGTCGACGAACTCGGCGATGTGGTCGTCCTCGCTGTCGAGCGTTTTGCCCTGCGGCCGCGTGAACGCGACGTGGTTCGCGGTCTCGTTGAGCGTCAGTTGAGTCCGGAGCGTCGCGCTCGCGGCGAACGCGGAGGTAACGCCGGGGACGAGGTAGGTCGGCACGCCCTCGTGTTCTAAGGCGTCCATCTGTTCGAGGGCGGCCCCGTAGATCGCGGGGTCGCCGCTGTGGAGTCGGACGACCGCCCGATCCTCCTCGTAGGCGTCGCCCATGAGCGGGACGAGCTCTTCGAGGTCCTTGCCGACGCTGTTGACCAACTCGGCGTCGTCACAGTACGCGTCGAGCAGTTCGCTGTTGACGAGCGAGCCCGCGTGGACGACCAGATCAGCGCCCTCAAGGGCTTCCTTCCCGGCGACGGTCAAAAGACGCGGGTGTCCCGGTCCCGCGCCGACGAAGGGGATTCCCGCCTGCTCGTCGCCCGCCGTGTGTTCGTAGACGCGCTCGTCGCGATCGTGAGCGTGTTTCTCGCGCTGGGCGTCGATGGCGGCCTGCGGGTCGGTTTCGGGAGTCTCAGTCATCGGTCACCCTCGCTTCTGTACGCTTCGCCGTCGCCCGCGGATTCGGCGGTGGCGAGCTGGTCGGCGATCCGACCGCCGTCGGGCCCGACCGCATCCGGGGAGGTTCGCTCACCACCGGCTGACTCGATCGAGTCAGCCGAGGATCGCGAACCTGTCTGACGGCACGTTCGCTCGCCACCGTCGGCGGTCGTCTCCTCGCCGAAGGCAGCCGTCGCCGGCGTCCCGCCCGCGCCCGGCTTTTCCGCGTAGGCGACGGTGTAGTAGTCGCGCTCCGTGAGTTCCGTGGGATCGTCGGTGATCACCGTCTCGTGGTCGTCCATGAACAGCCGGCGACCGTAGGTCACCCCGTAGCCGGCCTCGATCAGCTGTTCGTGGGTCGTCGGCACGTCGGTCACCTTGAACAGGACGAGCCGATCGGGACCGACGGGGGCGGCCCCGCGCGCCGCCTCCCGGAGGACGAGCTCGGAACCGGCCGTGATCTCGACGCCGAAGGCCGTCGCAAAGGCGGTGACCGTCGAGACGCCGGGGATCGTCTCCACATCGACGTCGGAGTGAAAGCGATCGAGCGTCCTGCGAAGGTGGCCGAACGTCGAATAGACGTTCGGATCGCCCAGCGTGACGAAGGCGGCGGTGCCGTCGATCGCCGTGGGTGCGATCTCGCTCGCTGCTTCCTTCCACGCCCGACGGAGTTCGTCCTCGTCGCGCGTCATCGGGAAATCGAGATCGCCCAACTGGTCGTCGTCGACGTACTCTGACGCGACCGCTCGCGAGAGTCGACCGGGGGTGTAGATCACGTCCGCGCGCTCGAGCGTCTCGCGGCCGCTGACGGTGATGAGCCCTGCGTCGCCGGGGCCGAGACCGACGCCGTACAGCGTCATTTCGCCCCTCCCGAGATGACGTAAACGGGGTTGTCGGCGTCGAAGCTCGTCGCGCCCGCGAGTTCGTAGCCCGTCGAGACCTGCACCTGCAGGACCTCCTCGAAGAGGTCGCGTGTTTTGAACGCCCGGACGGCGTCGCCGGCGACTTCGAGCCGCGAGACGTTCATAACGACGCGGTCGATCCCGATCTCGGCCGCGCGGTCGAGCACCGCCTCGTAGTTCCGCGAGCCGCCCAAGAACAGGGCGTCGGCGTCGTCTCCGATCCCGTCGGGAGCCTCCGTTTCGACCAACTCGACGCCGTCGATCCCGTTGGCCGCGAGATTCTTTCGGGTCGTTTCGAGCCGTTCGGGCTTGCGCTCGATCGCCGTCACGCGACCGGCGCGGCGGGCGGCCTCGATCGTCACCGCACCCGTACAGGAGCCGACCTCGACGAAGTGATCCCCGGCGCCGAGATCGAGCTTCCCGAGCGTGACCGACCGGACCTCCGGCTTCGTCGGCCCGGCCTTCGCGTCGTGTGGAAGCGCTATGCGTGCCATGGGCGTACAACCGCAGCGAGCTTCAAAACAATTTTGGTTGTTCTATAACAATTTTATTTTGATAGCGTGAAATTCAAAACGACGACGGCGACACGAGAGCGGTGGCGATTCAGGACGAATTTTGGAGAGAGTTCGGTGTGACACCGGACGCATCCCGGACACATCCCGGATACATTTCGGAAATCCTTCATGTATCCCGCGGGTGACCGTTCGCCCGTAGATGTCAAACCACAAACGACGGACGGTACTCAAGACAGTGGGCGGTGTCGCGGTCGTCGGAACGCTCGCGGGGTGTGCGGGGAACGGCGATGGCTCGGAGTCGACGCCGGAATCCACACCGGAGCCGATGGACGAACCGACGCCGGAACCGACGGATGAGCCCGAAGAGACGCCGGAGGCCGACGCTGCGCTGCGAGTGGCGCACCTGTCGCCCGACGCGCCCAACGTCGACGTCTACGTCGACGGCGACGCGGTGCTCGAGGACGTCCCGTTCCGCGCGGTGAGCGACTACCTCGACCTCCCGGCCGACGAATACGACGTGATGATCACCGCCGCGGGCGATATGGACACGATCGTCTTCGACGAGACGCTCGAAGTGCCGGCGGGCGAGTTTACCGCGGCGGCGCTCGGCGAGTTGGCCGAGGAGAATCAACCGTTCGCCGTCGAGGTGTACGAGGACGACGTATCGAGCCCCGAGGGGATGTCCAGAGTTCGCCTCGTTCACGCCTCACCGGACGCGCCGAACGTCGACGTGACGGTCGACGGTGAACCGCTGTTCGAGGACGTCCCCTTCGGTGGGGCCGGTACGGTCGAGGTCCCCGCTGACGAATACGAACTCGAGGTTCGGCCGGCGACGGAGAACAACGACGGCGACGTCGTCGCCACCTTCGATCTCGCGCCCGAGGCAGCCACGGTGTACACCGCCTTTGCCGTCGGCTATCTCGCGCCGGACGACGCCCCCGCCGACGAGCCCTTCGACCTCGAAGTCGTCGTGGATTCGGAGGCGTAGTCGAAGCGACGGTTCGGCCCTCCGTCGGACGCTCGACCGATTTCGATTCGTCGCAGCGATACTTTTAGGCGAGTACGCGGAGTGTGTGCGGATATGGAGGCCGTCCTGTGGTACGTTTTGACCGGTACTCGGGGCGGCCCCAACCGGGTCCGCATCCTCCGGGCGGTCGACGATCGCCCGCGGAACGCGAACCAGTTGGCGGCGCATCTGGATCTCGACTACACGACGGTGAGACACCACCTCGAGGTGCTCAGAGAGCACGACATCGTCGACCGGACGGGCGACGACTACGGTACGGTGTACTACCCGACGGATTACACACAACGGAACTGGGGTCTCGTCGAGGAGATCGCCGAGGAACTACCACTATGACCGACACGACGCACACGGGAGCGAACCGAGCATGACCACGATCGACTGGATAGACGTCGCGCGCGTCAGCGTCGCGGTGAACACCGGGATGTTGCTCGCGCTCGTGTGGATCTGGGGTCGCAACTACGCGACCTTCCGCTCGAAGCACTCGCTCGGACTGGCGGCCTTCGGCGGGCTCCTGCTCGCACAGAACGCGCTATCGCTGTATTTTTATCTGTTCCACCCGGTGCTCGCGGGCTGGTTCGCCACCGACATGCCGCCGCTGGCGTGGCAGGCGAACATCGCCATTCACGTCTTCCAGACCGTCGCGCTCGTCTTCTTGCTGTGGGTGACGTGGGACTGAGCGACCAGTCCTCTGCTCGTTCGCTTTATCAAAGATCGTCTCCCAACGCGCTTGCTCTCGCGTACGCACCGTCCACGTCACACGAATCCGCGATCCGGAGACGTACGAACCGACGGATCGGATGCTCCAGCGCGCCGAATCCGCCCGGACGCCCTTATATACGGAGGCTGCAGCACTCCTCCGGTCGTACCGGCGAAGTCTCGACGCCGACCGCGACGCGATGGTCGGGCTGCTCGAGGAAACGGCGATCACGCCGGACGACGAGGAGACGCTGTTGGAACTACACGTCCTCTTTCGATTCATTTCCGCGATCGAATCGTTGCGCGAGGATTCGTTCACTCTCTCAACGATCGCTTCGGACTCGCAGGCGGTCGCTCGAATGGTCGACGACGACGTCGAGATCACGCTGTACCACGACAACTCGGCGAGCGATCGGGGCCTCTCGTTCGTTCCCGAGAACTTCGAGAAAGACCGAGGCGATCTCACTCGAAGCGAGCTGGTTCAGCGCGAAACCCGAGAGGTGCTGTCGACGTACTTCGAGGCGGGGGAATTTCGCCGGGTAACGGGTCGGCCGGACGTGATCGTCCTCGAGATCGACGCCGACGATCGACGGGAGTATCTCATCACCGAGATCAAAAATTCGACCAACCCACAGACGATCCGGTCGGGGATCAAAGAGACGCTCGAATACCTCGCCTTTCTCCGGCAGGGCGACGAGTTCGTCTTCGAGGACGACGCGGCGTATTTCGGCTCCGGGTGGAACGGTCTACTCGTGATTCAGGACATCGAAGAGAGCCGGACCGCACCGCTCGAAGAACAGCGTTCGATTCGGATTCTACAGGCATCGGAAGTGGAGTCGAAACTGCGGACGGTGTTGAAATCCGTCGTCGGATAATCGAGCAGTTCGCCCCCACGCCGTCTCGGAGGCCGGCGGCGTCGCGGGCTTTCGGGAGACGGCGACGAAGACGCACTCGCTGGTGGATCGCCTCGAAGCGTTGACGCTGCCGCGGCTGTCGGAAGTGGAGGAAGCCTTATATAGGTATATAAATGCGGTCGAGCGCGCCGAGGAGCCAGCGGCGAAGATCGCAGAGACCGATCGGCTGATCGACGAGATAGTCTGCGAGCTGTATGGGCTGACCGAGGCGGAGATCGCGATCGTGGAGGAAGCCGTGGACGACTGGCATCCGCGCGAGCGGGGCGAGCGCGGTTTGGTTCGAGAGACGCCGTGGCGTCTCTCGTCATTGCGGGACTGCGTCCGGCAAGCAGCCAGAACGCTTTGCGTTCTGGCCACATCACGAAAGACAGCGCGATGGGCTGTCTTTCGAAAGACCCGAACGAATCACACCACACCGTACGTCGAAAGCACCGCGTCGATCCGATCGATCGCCTCCTCGATCGCCTCGATGTCGGTCGCGTACGACAGCCGAAGGTAGTCGGCGGCCCGCTCGCCGAAGTCTACGCCGGGCGTGACCGCGACGCCGGCCTCTTCGAGCAGGAAGTCGGCGACCTCGAGGGCGGCTCCCGGAAGCTCAGACACGTCGACAAGCAGGTAGTACGCCCCCTGCGGCGTGTATCCGAGGTCGAGTCCCCACTCGGCGACGGCGTCGACGAGCAGGTCACGGCGCTCGCGGTACGTCTCGCGGATCTCGGCCAGCCGATCCGGCGGCGTCTCGAGGGCGGCGACGCCGGCGTCTTGGACGAAGTTCGGCGCGCAGATGAGGAGGTTCTGTGCCAGCCGGTTCACGGCGCCGACGTATTCGGGCGGGACGACCATCCAGCCGAGCCGCCACCCGGTCATCGCAAAGCGCTTCGAGAAGCCGTTCAACACGAACGCGTCGTCGGTGTACTCGAGCATCGTGTGCTCGTCGACGTCGTAGGAGAGCCCGTGGTACACCTCGTCGACGATCGGCGTCGTATCGGTGAGCTCGGCGAGGGCGGTCAGGTCGGCTAGCGTCTCGCCGTCCAACACCGCGCCGGTCGGGTTCGCCGGCGAGTTGAGAAGCATCGCCCGCGTCGACGCCGAGAGCGCCGCCTCGAACTCGGCGACGCGCGGCTGGAACCCGTCTTCGGCCCGCAACGCGACGGACCGAACGGTCCCCCCCACAGTCCGCACGAAGTTCGGATAACAGGCGTAGTGGGGATCCGTGAGGACGACCTCCTCGCCGGGGTCGACGAGCGCTGCCAACGCGAGGAGCAAGCCCGGCGAGGTTCCCGGGGTAGCGACGATGCGGTCGGGGCCGACCTCGACGCCGTACTCGCGGTCGTAGTGGGCGGCGATGGCGCGCCGGAGTTCGGGTTTTCCCCTCGCGGCGGTGTAGTTCGTGTTCCCGTCGCGCAACGACGAGATCGCCGTCTCGAACACCGAATCCGGCGGCTCGAAGTCCGGCTCGCCGACTTCGAGATGCACCACGTCCTCCAGTTCGTTCGCCCGTTCGAGCACGTCCATCGCGATGAAGGGCGTCACGTCCTGCGCGCGCTGTGAGATCATCGGTAGCGTCCCGGGATAGGGATGGGCGCAGTATATACGTCCGGATCCCGCCCCGAGGACAACGCATTACCCGTGGCAGCGCGAATACGCGAAACGAGCATGACGCCCGCCCAAAATCCTGCGGACCCCTACGACGTCGGCGATCGCGTTCGAGTCGAACTCGCGGACGACGACGCCGAGAGCCCGTTCGATGGAGCGGTCTGCCGCGTCGTTCACGTCTTCGTGGACGATCCGGAACGCGACCTCGACGAGAAGGACGAGCGAGAGCGGGAGACGGATCGGGCGGCGTATCGGCTGGAGCGCGTCGAAAGCGGCGAGGTGCTGCCGGTCGTCCTTCGGCACCGGGACGTGGTTCCGGCCGCGGACCCGTAGCCATCTCGCGAACGCACGTCGTATCGCAACTCGACGGTCCCGCCGCCGTGTCGGATCGCCTCGAGCAATCGGGGGTCGCGGCGGTCGCCGCCCGAGTCGTCGAACGCCTCGAACCACTCGACGCCGCCGTCCATGTCGGCGGTGAAGCCGTCGACGCCCACGGCGATGTGGCGGGTGATTCGGCCGCGGCTCATGCGGGCGTCTGGGTGCCGAGGATACCGGGCGCGGTCATCAGTGGTTGACATGCCAAGCCTCGTATAATAATATTGAAATGCCATCGGGGTTCAAACCCGACGTGATGCTGCAGGGGATCACCCACGTCGCTGAGAAATCCGGGACGGGAATCGGGATCGTCGGACTGCTGTTTCTCGGGGTCGTTAGCTTTGCGGACACGTGGACCATCCGGATCGGCTGGGTCGTCATCTCGGTGCTCGAAGCGCTGTTGTCGGTCGGCGCGTTCAGCGTCGCCGTCGCCGCGACCGGACTGCTGTTGATGTGCGAGGTCTGGCGGAGCGGCACCGACGACGACGAGCGGATCACCGCCGGCCGGCCCGTCGATGCGATCGTCCCCGCCTACCGGGACGGCGACGTCGTCGACGAGAGCGTGGCGAGCCTCCTCGAGAACGACTACGATCCGCTCTCGATCACGATCGTCGTCGAACCGGACGACGACCTGACGCGCGAGCGAGCCGCCGAGTTGGCCCGCCGCAACGACGCTATCGAGTGGCTCACGAACGCGATCCCCGGCTCGAAGGCGAACGCGATCAACACCGCGGTCGAGGCCAGCGACGCCGATCACTTCGTCGTCTTCGACGCCGACGAACGCGCCTCGCCCGGATTCATCTCCACGGCGATGTGCGATCTCACCGCCGGCGCGGACGTGTTTCAGGGGCGGCGCGTTCCCCGACCAACCGACGCGATCGGTACGATCGCCTACTGCGAGCGCGCTATCGTCCAGGCCGGCTACCTCGTCGGCGAGTTGATCGGATTCACCCACTGCCAGAGTTCGGCGACCGGCTTCACCCGCGAGGCGTTCGACGCGGTCGGCGGCTACGCGGACATGCTGACCGAAGACATCTACTTCTCCCACCAGTGTCACCGCGCCGATCTGACCGTCTCGCGGAACAGCCGTTGTACGAGTTCGATGGAGACGCCGCACACGCTCCGCGATCTATGGGGCCAGCGAAAACGCTGGCGGATCGGGCACGTGCAGGTCGTCCACAGGCGGATTCTGGAGGCACTGGAGGGGGACCTCAGCACCAACGACCTCGTGACGATAGGCCGATCGGTCGGCGCGGTCCTCGCGGGGGGCATCTTACTCGTCCTCTCCGCGCAGGTGCTGTTGTTGTTCGTATTCGGTTTCGAGGCGGCGTTCGTGCCCTTCGCGAGTATATTCGGGACGATACTCGGGGTCTGGGCTCGCGACGCCATCGACGGGCGCGTCGGGAGACCGTCGTGGGCGATCGCGCTCGCCCCGGTGATCTATTTCGGCCACGGCGTGCTCACCGTCAAGGCGCTGTTCGAGTACGCGCTCACGTGGGACGGCGAGTGGTATCAGGTGGCGAAGACCGGAAACTGACCGGACCCCGGTCCCGGTTGGGCGATTCAACATGGAACACAGAGCGTGACCGATCATAGCGGACTCGGTGCCGGACTGATCGATCGACGGACAGCGCTCAAAACCCTGCTCGGGTTCGGCGTCGCCGTGTTGCTCGTCTACCTTCTCGGTGCAGTCATCGGGTGGGACCGGGCGATCGAGCGGTTGCGCGAGGCGCAGGTGGGGTGGGTGCTCGTCGCCTGCGTCTCGACGCTCCTGTGTCTGTTCGCCTGGGCGAAGACGTGGCAGGTCGTCCTCCGACAGATCGGCGTATTCGTCCCCTACCGACGGCTCGTCGTGACGTTCTTCGCCGCGACGTTCGCGAACTACGTGACACCGATGGGGCAAGCCGGCGGCGAGCCGTTCATCGCGTACATCCTCTCGCGAGATACCGAGGCCACCTTCGAGCAGGCGCTCGCGAGCGTTGTGACCGCCGATCTCATCCGAATGCTCCCGTTTTTCACCGTCGGCGGCGCGGGGCTCGGCTATCTGCTTGCCACCGCCGGGGTCACAGCACGGATCCGACCGCTCGCAATCGCGCTCGTCGTCCTCGCGGTTGCGTTGCCGCTTCTCGCCGTCGTCGGGTGGCGGTTTCGCGACCGTGTTAAGCGGGGGCTGTTGTACTGTCTCGCCCCGATTGCCCGGGGCACGGATCGCCTCTCGATCGAGTCGGCCCGCGACCGGATCGATCGACTGTACGCGTCGATCGGCCTGATCGCAGGATCGCCGCGAGGAATCCTCGTCGCGATCGCTTTCGCGTACGTCGGCTGGATCTTCTTCGCGCTGCCGCTGTACTTTTCGGGCGTGGCCCTCGGGGTGGTCGTGTCGATCCCGCTCGTCTGCTTCGTCGTCCCGGTGACCGTGATCGCCGGCTCTGTCCCTCTACCGGGCGGGATCGGCGCGATCGAGGGGACGCTCGTCGTCCTCCTGCCAGTCCTCGCCGGACTCACGGCGACCGACGCGCTCGCCGTGACGACGATCTATCGGCTGACGAGCTACTGGTTCGTGATCGCCGTCGGCGGGATCGCGATGCTGGGGGTGATCCGGCGGGTGTGACGATCCGGGAGAGTGACTCCCGAACGCGCGGCTTTCACGCGACTTAACCGCCTCGCGATCCGATCGTGTCACATGGAATCCGAACCCGCGATACGCGCCGACGGCCTCCGGAAGGCCTACGGCGACGTGCAGGCGCTCGATGGGCTGACATTCGAAGTCGACCGCGGGGAGTTTTTCGGACTGCTCGGCCCGAACGGGGCCGGGAAGACGACGTTTATCAACATCCTCGTCGGCCTCGTCCGCAAGGGCCGCGGCACGGCGGAGGTGTTCGGCTTCGACGTCGAGTCCGACTACCGACAGGCCCGCGACCGAATCGGGATCGCCCCACAGGAGTTCAACGTCGATCGGTTCTTCCCGATCCACGAGGTACTCGAACACAAGGCGGGCTACCACGGCGTCCCGCCAGCCGAAGCCGAACGCCGCGCCGAGAGAGCGCTGCAGACGGTCGGCATCTGGGACAAACGCGACACGCGGTTCGATTGGCTATCCGGCGGGATGAAACGCCGGTTCCTGCTCGCACGGGCGCTCGTGACCGATCCCGAACTACTCATCCTCGACGAGCCGACCGCGGGCGTCGACGTGCAGCTCCGCCGGGATCTGTGGCGCGTCATCGAGCGGCTCAACGCCGAGGGAACCACGATCTTGCTCACGACCCACTACATCGAGGAGGCCGAACGGCTCTGTGACCGGGTCGCGATCGTCGATTCGGGGCGAATCGTCGAGGTGTCGACGCCGGACGAACTCCGCTCGCGCGGCACCGATCGGGTGCATCTGACCCTCGCTGATCGACCGGCGAGCGTCCCGGATCTCGACGTCGACGGCGTCGTCGAGACCCGCCTCGACGGCTCGACGCTCGTCGTCACCGCACAGGGCGGCGGCGCGGTCGCTCCGGACCTGCTCCGGGCGCTCGAATACGAGGGCTACGAGGTACTCGATCTCGACATCCAGCGGGCCTCGCTCGAAGAGGTGTTCGTCGACATGACCCGGACGGACGAGAAGGCGGAACCGCTGGGGGCGATCCAGTGAGCGCCGACGCCGAAACGGGACCGGGAACCGAACGACGCACCGACACTCGACCCTCCGACTCGGCGACCGGAAACGGGGTGTTCGGCGTCGGATTCCGCTCCCTGCTCCGCCGGGAAATCCTCCGGTTCGTCCGGCGGCCGACGAACACCTTCTTACCGCCGGCGATCACGAACGTCCTCTACTTCGCCGTCTTCGGCGTCGTGTTGGGCCAGCGTATCGACAACGTCGCGGGTTTCGACTATATCGTCTTCTTATTGCCGGGGCTCGTCGTGTTGGGCGCGATCTCGAACGCCTTCGAGAACGCCTCGTTTTCGATCTTCCACGGGCGCTGGAACGAGTACATTCACGAGACGCTCACCTCGCCGCTGTCGTACACTTCGATGGTACTTGCGTACATCCTCGCGGCCGCCCTCCGGGGAGTCATCGTCGGGATCATCATCGTCGTGATCGGATTGATCTTCACCCCAGTGCCGATCGCCGAACCGGTCTACCTCGCCGCGTTCATGCTCGTCGTGCCCCTGCTTTTCGCCTCGTTGGGCGTCATCGGCGGGCTGGTCGCCAACGACTTCGACGACCTGACGGTTATGAGTCAGTTCATCCTCCGGCCGCTGGTCTTCTTCGGCGCGGTGTTTTACTCGCTCGACATCCTGCCGCCGTTATACCGGACGCTCTCGCTTCTCAATCCGATGGTGTACATGGTCAACGGCGTTCGGTTCGGGTTCCTCGGTTACCAAGAGGTCGATCCGCTCGTCTCGTTGGCCGTCCTGAGCGGCTTCACGGCTGCCGTCATCGCGCTCGACGTGTACCTGTTCAAACGGGGCTACGGCCTGATCGATTGAGCGCGACCCGCTTGGCTGGCCCCGTCCGGCCGCTCGCTATAATCAAGTGATCGACACGCAACCCGACGAACGCTTCCCACGAGCATGAACGGCAACGATCGATCGATCCTCTCGATCACGATGTTGGGACACGGGATGGTGCACATGTACGAGTTGGCCATCCCGATCTTCATTACCGTCTGGATCGCCGATCTCGGAGTCGGCTCCGCGACCCTCGGGATCGCCGTCACCGTCGGGTACGCCCTCTACGGCGTCGGGGCAGCACCGAGCGGTATCGTGACGGACGCGTACGGCTCTAAGCGGTTACTCGTGGTCTGTCTACTCGGAATGGGAGCGTCGTTCGGCCTGCTCGCGCTGGTCGACGACCTCCCGGGCGTGACGACCGCGTTGGCGGGTTGGGGTCTCGCGGCGAGCATCTACCACCCGGCCGGACTCCGGCTCATCAGTACCGGCGTCACCGAGCGGGGGGCGGGCTTCGGCTACCACGGCATCGCGGGCAACGTCGGCATCGCGCTCGGACCGCTGGTCGCGACGACGCTGTTGATCGTCTTCGAGTGGCGGTTCGTGGCGGCGGCCATGGCGGTGCCGGCGTTCGCCGCCGCGGTCTACACGGGTTACGCCTCCGTCGACGAGTTAGCCGCCGTCGAGCCGGCTACCGGAATCGGGGCGACCGACGGGGGAGGCGACGAATCGACCGCGGGCGACCCGGACGGTACACCGGAAGGCCCCCCCCCTCGCTCCGAGGGGTTTTGAGTGACACGCGAGCGATCTTCGCCGGCGGCTTCCTCATCGCCTTCCCGATGTTGATCCTCGAGGGGTTCTTTTATCGCGGCGTGTTGACGGTTCTCCCCGACATGCTGGCGGGCTACGAGAGCCTCGCGACCGTGACGGTCGCGGGCGAGTCGGTCGAGCCGTCGGGCTACGTGTTCGTCGGCCTCTTGATCGTCGGCATGGCCGGCCAGTACGTCGGCGGCCGATTGAGCGACGCGATGGCCCCGGAAAAAGCCGCCATCGGCGCGTTTCTCACGCTGGCGACGGTCAGCGTCCTGTTCGTGCCCGCCGCCAGCAGCGGGCTACTCGCGCTGTTGGCCGTGAGCGCGCTGTTGGGCTTCGTCCTCTTCGGCGAACAGCCCCTCCTGCAGGCGGTCGTCGCCGATTACTCGACCTCCGACGTTCGCGGGCTCTCCTACGGATACATGTTCGTCGGCGTCTTCGGCGTCGGATCGTTCGGAGCGGCGTTCAGTGGCGCGATGCTCGCGTACACGACCCAACGGGTTCTGTTTTTGCTCTTGGCGGTCGTCCCGTTCACGGCCGCGCTCATCTCGGCGGCGCTGTGGCGGTCGAACCGAACCGAATGAAGGGCGCGCGTTCGACCGGAAGCGGCGCGCTCGGAGACCCCGTCGCGAAAAGCCAACGAGCCCAACAGCGTCGATTGCCTATTCGAGACGCAGTACGCGATCCGCCCACGTTCGTAGCCGTTTTAATACGGCTCGCTCCCGACGTGAGACGGCCCCGTCGGTGCCGAACCCGTCCCCCTCGTAGGCGTTGACGACGGCGCAGTCCGCCCGATCACAGTATCGCACCAGCACATCCGGTTCGCCCGACTCGTGTTGAAACGGGATGGTGGCGTCGTTGACGAAGACCGCAGTCGGATCGGGGGGTATCGAATCGAGGATCCCTCTGGCCCGCTCGGCGTTGCGTCGAGCCAACGCCCGCACCTCGGCTTCGTCGCTCCCCTGCAACCGTGGCGCGTGGGCTTCGAGCACGCCGTGCCAGACGTCCTCGGGAACGTCGACGAATCGATCGATCCTTCCCCCGACGATGTCGCCGTCTCGGACGATCGAAGGGCCGAACTCCAACACCACGACACCCGCTGGGCCCCTCGTGTCGAGCCAAGCCTCGAGAGCGCGGGCGGTACGTCTCGTTTTTCCGACGCCCGACGGACCGACGATCAGGGTGGTACCCGAGAGCGGGACGGTGGATCGGTCGTCGGAGTCGTCGGCCCCCCGATCGCCGTTCACGCCAGCACCTCCTCGCGGCCGTACTTCGTCAGCAAGCCGGCAGTCGCGATCGTGAGCACGACGGCGAAGGCGAAGACGAACCCAAAGAGCGGATCGAGACCGGAGGCCAGTTCCTCTCGGATGAAGTTCGCGGCCAGCGTCCCGGACGTGACGAACAGCGCGATGCCGCCGAGGTTCGCCAGCGTCGAGTTGGCTTCCGGTACCGCATCGCTGTTCAGAAGGTAGAGGACGATCGCGATGGCGAACGGCGTCCCGACCGTCCCCAGGGCCAACACCAAAACGAGCTGGCCGAGTACTGCGCCGCCGATGAACGCACCGGCGCCCGACGACAGTGCGAAGACCGCGAGCAGGAGACGATATCGTGCGTCTGTAATCGAGGTACCCCAGCCGAGTTTGTCCGCGACGAGAAACGGCGGAACGATCGTGTTACCGCCCAGCGTCGACACTGCGGCACCGCCCAGGCCGAGCAGGAACAGCAATCGAGCGTGCTCGCCGACGAGGGGACCGAGCGCCTGGGCCGCACCGATCGTGGTCAGATCGGGGTCGGAGAGGACGCTCGCGGCGACGAGGAATATCGCGACGCTGTAGGTGCCGAACGCCACGAGCATGGATGCGCCGACGTCGAAGCTCGCGAGGTCGTAGTCGCTTGCGGTCCACTCGCGAGCGCGCATCGTGTAGGAGTGCATCGTTATCAGGGTGATGTGGACCGCGCCGCCGAGGACGCCGGCGGCGACGAGCGCACCGCCCGAGGGGAGCGTCGGCACCAGCCCGGTTGCCGCTGCCCCCGGGTCGATAGGGACGACCAAGAGGGACGCGACGAAGGCGATGACGACGGCCATCACGAGGAACTTCGCAACCGACTCCAACAGCCCGTATCCGCGTCCGGCAAGGCCGACTGCGAGGAGCGTCGCCCAGACGAGTCCCCAAAGTCGGGCGTCGATCCCCGTCAACGTCGCGGAGACGCTGGCCACCGTGTTCATAATCACCAGTTGTGCGACGCCGGCGGCGATCACGACGTCGGCGACGAGTATCCACGCCCACAGGTCACCGAGGTGTGATTCGGTGACGCTGACGATGCCGCGCTCGGTCAACAGACCCAGGCGCATGGAGAGATACTGTGCGAGCGAACCCGCGATGGCGGAAAGCGCGACGACCCACAGCAGATCGTAACCGAAGAGCGCCCCGGCGGTGATGAGACTCGCCATCGTCGCCGGACCGGCCGCGATGGCACCAGCGACCCACGATGGACCCATCTCCCGCAAATAAATCCGCACGGTTCCCCGCGTGACGGTCGGCGCGTCGATCGTCGAGTCCTCGGCGTCGGCGTTGCTTGCGGTCATGTCGGTTCCCCCTCCCGTCGCGAGGCGGGATCGGCCGTTCCGGTATCCCGATCCGTCAGATGAGGACGTTCGACGCCTCCACCGTACGCTCGAGTGGGATGGAGGCCGATGCACACGGTCGGATCGGCACGTGTCTTCGAATCGTTGGGGCGGGTCATGCGTGGGGCTGGTCGCTCGTCGGTAATATAATCTAGAGATACAACTAAGTTATGACGCGAGGAGTAGGTGTATGTATTCGCCACGAGGGACCAAAACCATGGAAGATCCGAGACGCAGCGCGCCAGCGGACCCGCCCGTCGTGCTCACGATCGCGGGAAGCGATTCCGGCGGCGGCGCGGGGATCCAGGCCGATATCAAGACCATAGAAGCCCTCGGTGCGTTCGCGACGAGCGCGATCACAAACGTCACCGCACAGAACACCCTCGGCGTGGCGTCGACACATCCGATCCCGATCGAGGAGATCGAAGGCCAGATCGACGCTGTCGTGGACGACTTCGACGTCCGAGCCATCAAAACGGGGATGCTCGGCACCCGTCCGATCGTCGAAACGGTGACCGAGTACGCCGCCGATCTCGCCGTTCCGTTGGTCGTCGATCCCGTGATGGTCGCCGCCTCCGGTGATCGGTTGCTGGACGCCGACGCCGAGGCGGCCTACGAGGGACTGATCGCGGAATCGACGCTCGTGACGCCGAACGCGGACGAGGCGGCCGTGTTGACGGGGACGAAACCGGACTCCACGGAGAGTGCTCACACGGCGGGGCGGGCGATCGTCGCTCTCGGGGCGGACGCCGTGCTCGTCAAGGGGGGCCACATCCCCGGTGATCGGGTGGTCGACGTTCTGACCACCCCGGAGGAGGAGTTCGTCTTCGAGCACCCCCGTATCGACACCGAAGCGACCCACGGCTCCGGCTGCACCCTATCGAGCGCGATCGCGACGCGATTCGCTCACGGGGACGGGATCCGGGACGCCGTCGAGTACGGTATCGAATTCATCGAAAGGGCCGTCAGATATCCACTCGACGTCGGATCCGGACCGGGATCGGTACACCACATGGTCGACGTCCGAGAACGCGCATCGCGACATAGCACGTCGGAGGCCGTCGAAACGGTCGTGGAGGCACTCGTCGACGCGGACGCCGGAGCGCTCGTGCCGGAAGTTGGGCTGAACGTCGTCGGTGCGACGCCGTACGCCGAAACGGTCGCCCAGACGGCCGCCGTCGAAGGGCGGATCACCCGGACGGAGAGCGGTATCAGGCCGAACCGCGGCGTCCGGTTCGGGGCGTCGAGCCACGTCGCGCGATTTCTCCTCGCGGCGCGAGAACACGATCCGTCGCTGCGATTTGCGGCCAACGTCCGGTTCGGTGCCGACGTGGAGGATGCACTGTCAGTCCTGGACGACGTCGTCGAGATAGACCGATCGAACGAGCCCCGGCCCGACGAGGAAGCTTCGACGATGGGCTGGGCCGCGAGTACGGCGTTTCGGTCGGCATCGGGAACGCCGACCGCCGTCTTCGATCGGGGAGACATCGGAAAGGAAGCTATGACGAGGGTCCTCGCACCCGAGATGGAAACGCTCATTCGTCGACTTCGAGCGCTACTGTTCGCGCTCGATGAGGAGCGCTGAACGGCGCGCGCGCGACGACGCCACTTCTCGCTCGTCGCCCACCGTGAGGTCGTAGGTCCGAACGCGTGAACCGGAGAGTTGATCATCTAGTGTTACAACCGAGTTATACAATGCGCATACTAGTTACCGGTGCGAGCCGAGGGATCGGTCGATCGATCGCGCTCACGCTTGGCGGCGATCACGATATCGCGGTGAACTATCTGAGTTCACGACAAGAGGCGACTCGAGTCGTCGAAGCCGTCGCGGAGCAGGGCAGTGATGCGGTCGCTCTGAAGGCCGACGTCAGCGACTCCAGCGCGGTCGACTCGATGATCGAGGAGGTGGTCGATACCTTCGGCACGCTCGATGCGGTCGTGAACAATGCGGGCATCGTGGAACCAGATCTCGCGACGGATATCGACGACGAACAGTGGTCTCGCGTCCTCGATACGAACCTCACCGGAGCGTTCAACGTCGCCCGCGCCGCCCTCCCACACGTCGAGCCCGGCGGGGACATCGTGTTCGTTTCCAGCATCGGCGGCACCGGTGGAACGGTCGACGCCAGCTACGCTGCGAGTAAGGCGGGGCTCCACGGATTGACCCGCTCGCTGGCGCGCGAATACGGCGATAGCGGTGTTCAAGTCAACGCCGTTGCCCCCGGTCCCGTCGAGACAGAGCTGAACGGTGCGATTCTCGGGTATCTCGAATCCATCGATTTCCGTGGTCACGAGAACGTCGACACGCATCTCCCAGAATACGCCTGCCAGCCGGAGGACGTCGCCCACACCGTGGCCTACCTGCTCGAAAACGACTACGTGCAGGGTGAGATCGTCAACGTAAACGGCGGGATGCAGTTCCGGTAGGCGAGGAACCCCCACGGTGGTCGACGGTCGCCCCGAACGCACGGCTCAAGTGTCTCAACCCCCACAACCAGACAATGAGCGACACCGGACCCCTCCAGCCCGACCGCCCTGATCTGGACCGACCGTTTCGGGTCGACGCACCGTTCGAGCCGGCGGGCGACCAACCCGAGGCGATCGAGGAGTTGGTCGCCGGCTACGAAGCCGGAGCGGACAAACAGACCCTCCTCGGGGTGACCGGTTCGGGGAAGACGAACACCGTCTCGTGGGTGATCGAGGAGCTCCAGCAGCCGACGCTCGTGCTCGCGCACAACAAGACGCTCGCCGCACAGCTGTACGAGGAGTTTCGAAATCTCTTCGCGGACAACGCCGTCGAGTACTTTGTCTCCTACTACGACTACTATCAGCCCGAAGCGTACGTCGAGCGCACCGACACCTACATCGACAAGGACATGTCGATCAACGAAGAGATCGATCGTCTGCGACACTCCGCGACCCGGTCGCTTTTGACGCGCGACGACGTGATCGTCGTCGCCTCCGTCTCGGCGATCTACGGCCTCGGCGACCCCGCGAACTACGAGGGGATGGCGATGCGGCTCGAACCCGGCGAGGAGGTGGGCCGCGAGGGCCTTCTCAAACGCCTCGTCGATCTGAACTATGAGCGCAACGACGTCGACTTCCAGCAGGGGACGTTCAGGGTCCGCGGCGACACCGTCGAGATCTACCCGATGTATGGTCGCCACGCCCTCCGCGTCGAGTTCTGGGGCGACGAGATCGACCGGATCATGAAAGTCGACGTGTTGAACGGCGAGGTCGTCTCGACGGAGCCGGCCGCGTTGGTTCACCCCGCGGAGCACTACTCGATGCCCGAGGAGACGCTGCGGGAGGCGATCGAGGAGATCGAGGAGCTGATGGATCGGCGGGTGCGCTACTTCGAGCGACAGGGCGATCTCGTCGCGGCCCAGCGAATCGAGGAGCGGACCACCTTCGACATCGAGATGCTCGAGGAGACCGGCTACTGTTCGGGCATCGAGAACTACTCGGTTCACATGTCCGACCGCGAGTCCGGGGAGGCACCGTACACCCTGCTCGATTACTTCCCCGACGACTTCCTCACCGTCGTCGACGAGTCACACCAGACGATCCCGCAGATCAAAGGCCAGTTCGCGGGCGACAAATCCCGCAAGGAGTCACTCGTCGACAACGGGTTTCGGCTGCCGACCGCCTACGACAACCGGCCGCTGACGTTCGAGGAGTTCGAAGAGAAGACGGATCGGACGCTGTACGTCTCGGCGACCCCGAGCGACTACGAGCGCGAGCACTCCGCAGGGATCGTCGAACAGATCGTTCGGCCGACTCATCTCGTCGATCCGGAGGTAGAAATCGCCTCCGCAGACGGTCAAATAGAGGATTTGATGGAGCGGATCGAGGCCGTCCCGGAGGGCGAGCGCGTCCTCGTGACGACCCTGACAAAGCGGATGGCCGAGGACCTCACGGAGTATCTCGAAGGTGCGGGCGTCGACGTCGCCTACATGCACGACGAGACCGACACGCTCGAGCGCCACGAGTTGATCCGATCGCTGCGGCTCGGCGAGATTCAGGTACTCGTGGGGATCAACCTCCTGCGTGAGGGGCTCGACATCCCGGAAGTGAGCCTCGTCGCCATCCTCGACGCCGATCAAGAGGGCTTTCTCCGCTCGGCGACGACGCTGGTACAGACGATGGGCCGGGCGGCGAGAAACGTCAACGGGCGCGTCGTCCTCTACGCGAACGAGACGACGGATTCGATGCAGTCTGCGATCGAGGAGACCCGCCGTCGTCGTGAGATCCAGACCGAGTTCAACGCCGAACACGGCAACGAGCCGCGGACGATCGAGAAAGCCGTCGGCGAGACGAACCTCCCCGGTTCCAAGATGGATACAGACGGCGTCTCCGGGCTGGAGGCTGACTCTGCCGAGGAAGCCGAGGAACTCATCGAGCGGCTCGAACGCCGGATGAACGAGGCGGCCGAAAACCTCGAGTTCGAACTCGCCGCGGACATCCGGGATCGGATCCGAGGCCTCCGAGAGACCTTCGACGAACTCGACGCGCCCGACGATGGCGTGCCGACACCCGACGACGAGTTCTGACACCCTTTTTGTTCGCTCGGATAGAGTCTCCGACAATGAGCGTCCGTGCGTATCTCCGGTCCCCAGTTGCGCTCGCGTGGACGCTCATCGGATCGATTGCCGTCGGGGGAGTCATCGCGGGAGGCTGGCGATTCGCCCGGTTCGTCGCGTCGCGGACGATGATCGCCGATCCGGCGTTCCTCGGAGGGCTGGGGTTGATCCTCGCGTTCGGTCTCATCGCCGTCGCCGTCATCGGCGTCCTTTGGGCCGTTTGGCTCCCGTGTAGCGCGGCCATCGCCTACGCCGTCGGGCGTCGGCTTCGAGGCCGACCGGCGACGGGGGCCGAAACGATCGGCGTCGTCGATTCCCGGATCGAACCGTTGTATCGGTGGTCGAAAACCCGCGTGGCGATCGGGCCGATCGCCGACGGGGCCCTCACCGACAAGGACGTCTCGCCCGCGGAGGTCGCGGTCGGCTGTGACGCGTTCGTCATCCCGGCGCTCGTGCTCGATACGCCGACGCTCCCGTCCGCCGTCGAACGGGCCAATAGGGTCGTTCCACGCCCCGGACGCCGGCGGCTCCAACTGGCCGGACTCGCCGGCACGGCGCTGCTCGCAGCCCTCGGGTGGGGTGTCGATACCCTCGTGTACCCGACGATTCCGTTCTCCACGGCGGAACCGGCCGTCCCGCCGATCGTCGCCGCCGCGCTCGTCGGCGGCGTCGTGGTGACGGCCGCGATCGATACCGCCTGGCGAGTCGGCGTGTACGTCGCGTCGGACCTCGACGAGGGCTTTTCGCGCTGACGTGTGGCATGCGTGCGATCCCCGTCGAATCGGGAGCCGAACCCCTGAAATACCCCGATAAACTACGGGAATACGTGTCGAAACAGGTCGCCGAGGTGGGAACGCTGTTCTTCCACGGCCGCGACGGCGAGTACACCGTCGTCGTCCGTCGTGACGGCGAGCGACTGCTCCACGGGCGGCTCGACCTGAAGGAGACGGACGCCGGACCGCGACCGGGGCGGTTTCGCATCAAAGAGGGCGACGACGAGATCCCACGGCGGCCCGAGCAGTTCGTCGAGATGGCTCGCCGAGCCTCTCGGATTCGGATCTCCGAGCAGACCCCGCGGGCGGGCCGCGAGGAGATCGAAGCGATGCTCGCCGGCTACCAACTCGAGGCCAAGCAGGTCCGGACGTGTCGGTACTGTTCGGGCAAGGGCCGGTACTCGCCGCTGACCTCGGAGACGGCGATCAAGGCCGACGACGAGTACATCTGTCCGGACTGTGCGAAACGGGAACTCGAACGGGAGGCGAACTACCGCGGGCTTCGCTCCGGCGCTCGTGACCGACTCGAAGAGCTGTTGGTAGAGGTCGGCGACCTCGAACGGGTCGCGAACCTCCTGTCCGGCCAGCTCGATCCCGACCTGACGAAGTTCGACGAGATCAGCGCGACGACCGACGAGATAGATCTCGTTTCCACCCGGGACCTCGACGTTCACGGCGAGTTGAAATCGCGGCTCCAGCGATTCGACGAACTGCTTCCGGTGCAGAGTCTCGCCGTCAGGAACGGACTCCTCGACGGCCGCGATCAACTCGTCGTGAGCGCGACGGCGACCGGGAAGACGCTCGTCGGCGAACTCGCCGGGATCGACCGCGCGTTGAAAGGCGAGGGGAAGCTCCTGTTTCTCGTCCCGCTCGTCGCGCTCGCGAACCAGAAACACGAGGACTTCGAAGCTGAGTACGGCGACGTGCTCGACGTGACGATCCGCGTCGGGGCGTCGCGCATCCGCGACGACGGCAACCGGTTCGATCCGAACGCCGACGTGATCGTCGGGACGTACGAGGGCATCGATCACGCCCTTCGGACCGGCAAGGACCTCAGCGACATCGGGAGCGTCGTCATCGATGAGATCCACACCCTCGGCGAGGAGGAGCGCGGCCACCGTCTCGACGGGCTCATCTCCCGGCTGAAACACTACTGCGAGACGGCCGACTCGGACACCCAGTGGGTGTACCTGTCAGCGACCGTCGGCAACGCGACCGAACTCGCCGGGCAGCTCGACGCCCAGTTGATCGAGTTCGAGGAGCGGCCGGTCCCGATCGAACGCCACGTCACCTTCGCCGACGGAAGCGAGAAGGTCGACATCGAGAACAAACTCGTCCGCCGGGCGTTCGACGCGAAGTCCTCGAAGGGGTATCGGGGGCAGACGATCATCTTCACGAACTCACGCCGGCGCTGTCACGAGATCTCGCGGCGGCTCGACTACGAGTCAGCGCCGTATCACGCGGGGCTCGATTACGGCCAACGAAAGCGCGTCGAGCGACAGTTTGGCGAGCAGGAACTCGCCGCCGTCGTCACGACCGCGGCGCTCGCGGCCGGCGTCGACTTCCCCGCCTCGCAGGTGATCTTCGACTCGCTCGCGATGGGTATCGAGTGGCTCAACGTCCAGGAGTTCGAGCAGATGCTCGGCCGCGCCGGGCGCCCGGACTACCACGACCAGGGGACGGTGTACCTCCTCGTCGATCCCGACGGGACGTACCACAACTCGATGGAGATGTCCGAGGACGAGGTGGCGTTCAAGCTCCTGAAAGGCGAGATGGAGCCGGTGATCACCCGCTACGACGAGACGGCGGCGATCGAGGAGACGCTCGCCAACATCACCGTCGCCGGCAAAGGCGCGAAACGGCTGAACGACCGGATGGTCGGCGAGGTGCCGACGAAACACGCTCTCGGAAAGCTCATCGAGTACGAGTTCATCGACGGCTTCGATCCGACGCCGCTGGGTCGAGCGATCACCGAGCACTTCCTCGAACCCGCCGAGGCATTCTTCATTCTCGATGCGATCCGGTCCGGGGAGGGACCCGACGAGATCGTCGCCGGGGTCGAGTTACGCGGCGAGGATCGATAGCGAGTTACCGAGCGCCAACGCGCCGACCGATCATTACACCAGCGTCAACACACCGACCGGCACCGCCATCCCGGCGAAGGCGATCCCGAGGTACGCAAGGAGGATCACAAGAATCGCACCCGGGATCCCGCCGACGGCGCAGATCAACACCGCGATCGGCGTGATCTCGACGCCGATACCGAGGAAACTCGCGATCACCAACACGATCAGGCCGAACACCGCGTTGACGATGAACGGTTTGACCGCCTTGATAATCGTGTACGTGCCGAACAACAGCGCCAACGCAGCGACGAGCAGGGCGATCTCGATCGTTGTGACCATACGGGGACGTTCACAAAGGGACGCTAAATCCCTTGGGGCCGAGAACGAAACGTTTTCACGGTGTCGGCGGCTACGAGTTGTTGCGGGACCGTGGGGTAGTTTGGTATCCTTCAGCGTTTGGGACGCTGTAACCCCGATTCAAATTCGGGCGGTCCCATCGTTTCGATCGGTTCGGTCGGTTCGTCTCCGAAGTGCCGACGCCAGTCTTTTTGCGCCCACTCCACGATTCGGACACCGTGGCCGACGACATCGACGTGGAGACCTGCGAGTTCTGCGGTGAGCGACTCGCTTCGACGGCCACAGAGGCGGACGACGGCGGCGTATTCTGCGGAACGCCCTGCGAGGAGATCGCCCGCACGCTCGGTGGGCGAACGAGCATGCGGTCGGAAGGCGCGCCCTCCCTGGATAGCGACAACGATGGCAACGAGGGGGTCGTCGGCACGTTCCTCCGGATCGACGGGATGTATTCGGCGACGTGCGAGGCGTTTCTCGAAGCCGTCGCCACGAAGCGAGACGGCGTCGTCGCCGCCGAAGCGAGCTACGTCACCGAGACGGTTCGCGTCGATCACGATCCCGACCTGATCTCGCCGGTCGAACTCGAGGACGTCCTGACGACGCTCGGATACACGGCGTACCGACGGGTGAACGCGACGGAGTCCTCGGACGGATCCGGCGGCGACGGGACGACCCGATGGGCCCGCGAAGTCAGCGGAATGAAAAAGCGGCGGGACGAGACGTTTCTCGGCCTCCGGTACGCCGCCGGGATCCTCTTCGGCGCGTTCATCTTCGTCCCCTACGTCGCGATCATCTATCCCGTTCAACTGGCCTCGATATTCGATTGGTGGTTCCTCAGCCAGTTCGAGGGCGCCTTTCGACTCGACGGCGCCGGCGGGTTCCTCTTCTTGCGGACCTACTTTGTCATGACCGGCATCGTGCTCTTTTTCACCGGTATGCCAGTGCTTCGCGGCGCGTACGTGAGCCTGCGGATGCGACGGATGACGACCGACGTGCTCGTCGCCGCGACCGCACTCGGCGCGTACGCATACAGCACGCTCGCGGTGCTCGTCGGACGGATCGACATCTATTACGACCTCACGATCCTCGTCGCGGCGTCGGTGACGGCGGTGGCGTTCTACGAGTCCGCGGTCAAGCGGCGGGCGCTCGGGAAACTGACCGATCTCACGGTGTCGCAGGTCGACACCGCCCGATTGTACGGGCCGGATGAGAACCCAAACGGGACGACCGAGATACCGGTCGAGGACGTTCGTCGCGGTGACGAGCTCCTCGTCCGCGAGGGCGAGCGAATCCCGGTCGGCGGGACGCTCCGAGAGGGTGAGTGCGTTCTCAACGAGGCCGTCGTGACCGGCGAGTCACACCCGGTGCGGAAACGCGAGGGAGACGCGGTCGTGGCCGGCTCGGTTGTCACAGACGGGTCGGCGCTGGTTCGGGCGGACGAGGGCCCGATCGGCGGCGTCGACCGACTCACCGCGACCGTATGGAACCTCCAGAGTGCGACCCACGGCGGCCGCCGGTACGCCGACCGCCGCGCCGCGTGGGTCGTTCCGGCCGTCTTCGCCGTCAGCATCGTCGCAGGGGTCGTCGGGTTCGCGCTCGAGTGGGGGGCGCTGGGGAGCGTTCTCGCCGCGTTGCTCGCTCTGATAGTCGTCAGTCCCTGGGCGATCGGCCTCGCGACGCCGCTTTCGGTCGCGACCAGCATCGAAGCGGCGCTCGAACGGGGGATCGTCGTCTTCGACGAGACGGTGTTCGAACGGCTCCGTAGGATCGACATCGTCGTCTTCGACAAGACGGGGACGCTGACCACCGGACGGATGGACGTCATCGACGCCGAAGCGCCGGACTCGACGCTTGCGGCCGCGGTCGCCGTGGAGCGCCGGGCGTCACATCCGGTGGCGCGTGCGATCGTCGACGCGTTCGAAACGCCTTCGAATGGAGAGGGGTCGGCTGCCGACGGGGGATCGTCGGCGGCGGGCGGGCGGATAACCGTCGAGGCGTTCGAGAGCCACGGCACCGGCGTCGAGGGAACTGTCGACGACGATTCGGTGCTCGTGGGCACACCGGAGCTCTTCGCCAACCGCGGGTGGTCCGTCGACGAGACGATCGAACGACGGACGGACGAAGCCCGCGAGACGGGTCACGTGCCGGTCGTACTCGGCCGAAACGGGAGAGCCGAGGGGTTCGTGATCGTCGGTGATACGCCACGGGATGAGTGGCGGGATACGGTGAGAGGGTTGTCCGACCGAGGGCTCGAAGTCGTCGTGTTGACCGGCGATCGTGGCAGCTCCACCGGATTTCTCCGAGACGAAGGGGCGATCGATCACGTTTTCGCTGGCGTATCTCCGGCGGCGAAAGCCGAGACGATACGGCGGCTGGGAGACGGCCGACGGGTCGCGATGGTCGGCGACGGGACCAACGACGCGATGGCGCTGGCCGTCGCCGACCTCGGGCTATCGCTCGGGAGCGGGACCGCCATGGCGGCCGACGCCGCGGACGTAGCGATCCTCGACGACGAGATTCGATCCGTGGGTGAAGCTTTCGATCTCGCCCGCGCCGCGAAGCGGCGGCTCGAACGGAACGTCCGTCTCGCCGCATCGTACAACTTCGTCGCCCTTGCGCTCGTAGGCGTGGCGGCGCTGGTTCCGGTGTTCGTGGTTGGTGCCGTCCTCTTGACCGGTGGGCTGTTGGCCGCGAACTCGGTGACGGCGTTAGGTCCCGCCGACCCGGAGCCGTAGTGAGACGCTACGCGTTTCGAACTCGATGACGACGGACAGAGGGTGTATCGAGTCAGGCGTCCGTCGACGACGCGACGAGGCAAGGTTCTTATTCGGTCGCGCGCGAAAAGAGTATACTAAATGGCTCGCGCGGAAAACACGGAAGTCATCGACAAGTTCGAGGGGTTCTATCGCGACTACTACCGAAACGAGATCGGCCAGCTCGCTCAGAAGTACCCGAACGAGAAGCGGTCGCTGTACATCGGCTGGGACGATCTGTATCGGTTCGATCCGGACCTCGCCGACGACTTCATCGCTCAACCCGACCAGATGCGCGATTACGCCGAGGAGGCGCTCAGACTCTACGATCTGCCGGTCGACGTGAAACTGGGGCAAGCGCACGTCCGGATCAAGAACCTCCAGAAGACGACCGGCATCCGCGACATTCGCGCGCGCCACCGCGGCCAACTCGTCGAGGTGACGGGAATCATCCGAAAGGCGACCGACGTCCGCCCGAAGATAACGGAGGCCGCCTTCGAGTGTCAGCGTTGTGGCACCCTCACGCGCATTCCGCAGACCTCCGGCGACTTCTACGAACCACACGAGTGTCAGGGCTGTGAGCGACAGGGACCGTTCGACATCAACTTCGACCAATCGGAGTTCGTCGACGCACAGAAGCTCCGGGTACAGGAATCCCCGGAGGGACTCCGCGGCGGCGAAACGCCACAGAGCATCGACGTCCACATCGATGACGACATCACGGGACGGGTGACCGCCGGCGATCACGTCCGCGTGACAGGCGTTCTCCACCTCGACCAACAGGGGTCGAACCAGGAGAAATCACCCATCTTCGACGTCTACATGGACGGGATGTCCGTCGAGATCGAGGACGAGCAGTTCGAGGACATGGACATCACCGACGAGGACAAAAAGCGGATCATCGAACTCTCGAACGAATCGGACATCTACGAGAAGATGATCGCGTCGATGGCCCCCTCGATCTACGGCTACGATCAGGAGAAACTTGCCATCATCATGCAGTTGTTCTCGGGCGTCACGAAACACCTCCCGGACGGGTCACGGACGCGTGGAGATTTGCACATGCTCCTGATCGGCGATCCCGGTACGGGTAAGTGCGCGAGGGGGGAGACGAAAGTCACCCTTTCGGATGGAAGCGAGGTTCCGCTCGAAGAGCTCGTCGAATCGAACCTTGACGATCCGAAACCGATAGACGACGGAGTCTACGACGAGGTTGATTTTGAGGTCCCATCGATGAGCCATGACGGCGTTCTCACCCGTCAACGGGCGACGAAAGTCTGGAAACGCGAGTCACCGGAACGGATGTATCGGGTCGAAACGGCAACCGGTCGAACGTTGGAAGTGACGCCGAGCCACCCGTTATTCGTGAGCTCTGGCGGATGTCTTCGAGCCCGTCAGACGAAAGCTCTGGAAGAGGGGGAGTTCATTGCCGCCCCGCGCTCGTTACCGGTAGAAGGCGATGACACCCTCGACGTTTCCTATCGCAGATCGAAAGCGAACAACGCCGTTCGGCTGGAGGCACCCGATAGACTGACACCCGGACTCGCCAGATTGATCGGTTACATCGTCGCGGAAGGGTACGTCGAGCATCGCGACGACAACACAGACAGCGTCTGGCTGACGAACAACGACAGAGAGATACTCGATGATGCGGCATCGGTCTTCGATCGGCTCGGAGTGAACTATTTCGAACGGAAGCCACATCGCCGAAAAACTGCGAACGGGCTGGTTTGCTCGTCCGAAGAGTTCGTTCGATTCCTCGAAAACCTCGAGCCGGCAATGCTCGAGAGATCCGCCGAACAGCGTGTACCATCGGTGTTATTCCGTGCCACGCGTCCGTGTAAGGCAGGGTTCTTGAGAGCGTACATCGATGGCGAGTGCACGGTTTCGGATACGGAACGTGAACTCTCGATCGCGTCGATGAGTCGGGAGTTGCTAGAGGGCGTTCGAACTTTGTTGCTTTCGTTCGAGATTCAAGCGCAGTTACAACCGGGGACCAACGGGAGCTATCGACTCGGGATCAGCGGTCGAGATTTCGAGCGATACAGAAATCAGATAGGATTCGTTACCCACCCGAAACCCGATGCAGCCACGGAGTGCGAAGGGATCTCCGCGAACACAGATGCGGACATCGTTCCGAACATCGGAAACGAGCTTCGAGAGATCCGAGAGCGGCTCGAATTGTCGCAGTTCGACTGTGGGCTTCCACGAACCACGTACCGACATTACGAGCGGGGTGACAGAGATCCGAGCCGTTCCAGCCTCCGCACGGTCCTGAGCGTCTTTTCGAACAGGCTAGACGAGTTATCCGAGCTTCGCGAGTCCGTTTCCGCCGGTGATTGGAACACCATCGTCGAGGTGCGCGACGAGCTGAACATCTCTCAGGCTTCGTTAGCCAGTAAGATGGGCGTAGAGCAGACCGCCGTGAGTTACTGCGAACGAAACGAAGTCGTTCCGGACGGTGGACGCGCGGCTGGTGCGGAAGAAGTCGTATTGGAGAGGATTGACGCGGCGTTGTCGGTGGAGGCCGATATCGAACGGCTTCGAGCGCTCGTCGATAGCGATATCGTCTGGGATCGGATCGACTCGATCGAAGCTGTCGTACCCGATTACGAGTGGGTTTACGACCTCGAAGTCGAGGGAACTCACAGCTACGTCTCGAACAACGTCATCTCGCATAACTCCCAGCTTTTGCAGTACGTCCGAAATCTGGCACCTCGATCGGTTTACACGTCCGGTAAAGGTTCGTCTAGCGCCGGCCTGACTGCCGCCGCGGTCCGCGACGACTTCGGTGACGGCCAACAGTGGACGCTGGAAGCCGGCGCGCTCGTATTGGCGGATCAGGGAATCGCCGCTGTCGACGAGCTCGATAAGATGCGCCCGGAAGATCGCTCCGCAATGCACGAAGCGCTCGAACAGCAGAGCATAAGCGTCAGCAAGGCAGGAATCAACGCCACTCTCAAGTCCAGGTGCTCCCTTTTGGGCGCTGCGAACCCCAAATACGGTCGATTCGACCAGTACGAATCCATCGGAGAACAGATAGATCTGGAACCCGCGCTCATCTCGCGGTTCGATCTGATATTCACCGTCACCGATCAACCCGACGCCGAGAAGGACGCGAACCTCGCGGATCACATCATCAACACGAACTACGCGGGCGAGCTGTTCACCCACCGCGAGAACACGACGACCTCGAACGTCTCCAAGGAGGAAGTCGAGAACGTCACCGAGAACGTCGAACCGGAGATCGACGCCGAGTTGTTGCGCAAGTACATCGCCTACGCCAAGCGGAACTGCTACCCGATGATGACCGAGGAGGCGAAGGTCGGCATCCGGGATTTCTACGTCGATCTGCGCTCGAAGGGCCAAGGCGACGACGCGCCGGTACCGGTGACCGCACGGAAGTTGGAGGCGTTGGTTCGGCTCTCGGAGGCCTCGGCGCGGATGCGGCTCTCGGATACGGTCGAACGCGAGGACGCCGAGCGCGTCATCGAGATCGTCCGGTCGTGTCTGAAGGATATCGGTGTCGATCCCGAAACCGGTGAGTTCGACGCCGACGTGGTCGAAACCGGCCGGAGCAAGAGCCAGCGCGACCGCATCAAGAACATCAAGTCGCTGATAAGCGAGATCGAAACCGAGTACGACGAAGGTGCGCCGATCGAGACGATTCTCGATCGCGCCGAGGAGATAGGCATGGATCGATCCCAGGCCGAACACGAGATCGAGAAGCTTCGGCGTCAGGGCGACGTGTACGAACCGTCGACGGATCATTTGAGGACGGTGTAGATGGATCGGATCGCAACCCTCCGCCGGATAGAGGGTGCGCTGTCGGCGTTCGAAGCCGGTGAAGCCGACCTCGATGCCTGCGAGCGACGGATTCGAGCGGCTGTTCGGACGTTCGCGACCGAGTTCGACGGCGAGCTTTCGGCGTATCGGTCCGACGACGGAACCGTTGTAGTTGCCGCGTCCGAGCGGGAGGCTCGCGAGCGGATCCGACGGTTGACGGACGCCGACGCGCCGACGGTTCGACGGATCGAATGAGGGCGTACGTTTAAGACCGAAACGTGTCGAGAGATCACCAGTGTTGTTGGTCGTGACGTATTCGCAGGCCGCTCGAACGTCGCTTCGAAACGCGTGTCGGACACACGCGACGAGCGTCGTCCGTCGACTCGGACGGGCGGCGCTGTTCGACGACACCGAACACGGCGCGTTTCTCGCATTGCGCTTGCGCGAAAAGCATCCGGACGACGTCCAGATAGAGCGGACCGAGCCGTTCAACGAGTTTCGGGACGTTCCCGAAGCGATTCGCGAGGCCGCGAGGGCGTACCAGCGTCGATCGAACCGAAACGTCGCGTACGCGAAGTTCGCGGTCGACTCCGTACATCCGAATCCGGCGACGATGAAGCGACGAGAGCTGTGACATTATACGATCACGTCCGCGTCATCGCACCGGGACTCCCGCTTCGCCGAGCGGACGCGCTCGCGGCAGCGGCCCGCTCGCTCGACATCGAGACGAGCGTCGATGCGGAACGACGGGAGCTACGCGCGAAGTTGGAAACGTGTCCGGATTCGGTGCCATCTCGGACGGACGTGTGGCGCCGGGTCGCGGAGAGTATCACCGAACTCGACGCGAAACGCGAGCGCGTCGCGACGCTCCGCGGGCGGCTGCAGGAGGCGGGCGACGAGCAGCTCGAAGGCGAGTATCGGGACGCCATCCGGGAGCTCTCGGAAGCGGAAACCGAACACGTCGCCGCGAAGGAGGCGCTCGCCGACGTTCGGAGCCGGGCCCGAACCGTCCGAGACACGAGAGAGCGGCGGCTTCGGCTTGAGGATCGACTCGAAAACCTGCGACGGACAGCACGCCGGGAACGACGCGACACGGTCGAACCGATGGCCGATGCCGCCGTGGCAGCCGTCCCAGGCTGCGAGGTGGGCCGGTACGCGGATGCGGATCCGATCTCGGCCGCGCTCGCTCTCGTTCGTATCGGTCGCATCGAACTACCGATCGTACTGGCCTGCAGCCGGTTCGAGACTCGGCGTGCAGCCGAGCGGTGGCTCGACGCGTCGGTCCACCGGGTGGACCCGTCGGTTTATAATCAAAAGGGCAACCAGACGGCGCATGCCGACGTTGACGGTCGACACGGTCGAGGGTGAACGGGTGACGTTCGTCGAGGCGGTGATCGAAGCCGATCGCCCCCACCTAATCCGGCTCGAGCCGTCGTTCGACGGGCCGGTCTGGCCCCCACGGATCGACGGGACGCCACGCTGTGGGTGGGGTGTCCGGAGCCTGACGACGACGATCGACGCCGGGCGAACGCCGGTCGGGTTCGCGACGCCGGTTCGACCGGAGCCGCCGGTGGTCGAACTGACCAGCGTCGAGCCGTGTTCGGACGGTGTACCGGACGGGATGGCCGTGTGGTTCGATCGGATCGAGACCCGTCTCGAGAACGCAGAACGGCTCGAACGCGCGGATTGCCTCGCGTCTGCGACCGAGGTGGTCGCCGAGATCGGCGGGTTACCAGGCGTCGAGCGGCTGGCGGCCGATATCGCCAGGGATCGACGGCTTGCAGCCAGAGTTTCGATCGTTCCGGACGGCCTCCGTGAACGACTCGACGCGGTCGACGTGCCGGCGACCACGCTAGCGCGAATCGCACCGTCGGCGGGACGGTAATACGAGGGGCCGCCGAGATACGTCGCCATCGAATCGGCGGTTGGCGCGACCGACCGGTCACCGATCACCGGTCGGCGGCGGTTGCGACCAGCTCCTCGGCAGTTGGACCGAACTGTGCCGCAAAGGCGACGTCGGCGTCGGTGAGCGCACCGGTCGTGATGACCGCGACCGCGTACACGACGGCGACGACGATCGGAAGGACGACGGCGACGACGATCGGCGGCAGCACGAAGACGACGAGCAGTCCCGCGAGAGCGGCGGGGACGGCAGACAGGAACAGTTTCAACAGGCTCGGCGTGATCGGGTGAATCCCGCGAACGAGGTACACCTCGGAGATCGCGGCGACACCGGCGATGACGAGTGCCGAGGCGGTTCCGATCGCCGCGCCCGTAATCCCGAACCGTGGGACCAACAGCGCGCTCCCGACCGCGTTAGTGCCCAAAAGCAGCGACGTGTTCAAAAAGACGAGTCGGGAGTAGCCGAGTCCCTGCAGCAACGCTCCGTCGGGGCCGCCACAGGTGACGTTGATCAGGTAGCCGGTAGCGAGGATCACGACGGCGAGACTGGCGGCGGCGTACTGGGCGGTGAAGATGAGCGATAGATACGCGCCGGCACCGAGAGACAACGTGAGTGCGAGCGGAAGCGTCAGGCCAGCGACCCACCGCGTCGCCGTCCGGTACTGGCGTTGGACGCTGTCGTCGTCGTCTCTGACCTCCGCGATGAGCGGTTTGAACACGGGGGAGACGGCGGTGAAGATTATGAGCATGTTCGCCGCGAGCATGTATCCGACGCGATAGATCCCGACGCCTTCCGCGGAGCCCAACAGGCCGATGATGAAGTAATCGATCTGGCCCATGATCACGTAGATTAGCCCCGCAACGGCCAGCGGTGCGGCGTATGAGAGCATCGAGCGCGGCGACGCGGCGCTCACCGGACCGCGGAGGAGTTCCGGGGCGTTCCACCACAGCAGGAGCACGCCGACGCAGACCGAAGCGAACAGACCGATGACGTAGCCGGCAACGATTCCGATGAGGCCCACGCCGGCCAAAAGCAGCCCCGCAGTCGAGAGTAGCCGGACCGTCGGGCGGACGAAATCCCGCATGTAGACGCGATACTTCAGTCGCTTGATCGCGTTGAAACTCGCGAGCAGAAGGTTGTAGATCGCCAAAAACGGCAGCGTCACCGCCAACAGCAAGAGCGCGAACGCGAGCGCCGGTTCGCCAAACAGTGCAGCGATCCGAAACCGGACGCTGACGAGCGCGACCGCGACGATCGTCGAGGAAACGAGGACGATCGTCGCGGCGGTGTAGATGACGCCACGTGCGGTCGCGTCGTCATCGTCGTTGAGGTGTTGGGGGACGAAGTAATCGATGGCTTTCGGAAGCCCGAGCCCCGCGATCGTCTGAATGAACAGAACCAACGAAACGGCGATGGTGAAGAGCCCGTAGACACCGGGGCTGACGAGACGGGTGATGACCGCGATGATGAGGAACCCGAAGAGCTTCTTTATCACGTCGCCGGCGAACGTGATGCTTCCCTGCTTTGCGAGGATCTCGGTCCTGTCGATCTCTGTGGGAATGTCCGGTAATTCGTCCTCGAGGAGGCTGTTCGGCTCGGACACGCTAGATGACCGTCGTTATCTCGATCTCGTACCCGTCGACCGCGGCGGCGGCGGGACCGATTTCGGGGTACTGGATCTCGAAGGGCTGCGTTCCGACCTCGATCTCTTGGAGCCGTTCGAACGTCGTATCGAGCGGCTCGCCCTCGGGATCGAAAAAACGGCCCCGGAGCTCGACGTGTTGGAGTCCCTCCTCGTGTATACGAACCGCCCCTTCGATGGCGACCGTCTCCTCGTCGGTTCCGGCGCCTTCGCGGACGAGTTCGTGGTCGACGATCTCCGCTCGGCCGTCCGGTGTGGCCTCCGAGCCTTGATCCGGCCCGTTCATCGGGTCGGCGTCGTTACAGCCGGCGACCGACACAGAAAGTGAGGGGACGAGCGCCCAGAGCAGCCTGCGCCTATACATCGATACACATCCGTATCTCGCTACAGTATCGGTATAGATAAAATCCATCGTCAAAGCGCGACGAGCGCCGTGATGCTCGACCGTTTTCGTCCCGGAGCGTTGATACGGTTCGACACGAAACGATAGGTATGTACCGGTGGGGCCACGTCGGGGCAGCGCTCTTTCTCTACGGGCCGGTCGGGGCGGCGCTGAGCCGCGGCGGCGAACCGTGGCTCGCCGCGTTCGGTGCCGTCGTCGCAGTGGCGTGTTCGACCCTCCCCGACGCCGACGAACTGTTGCCGATCGACCACCGAGGACCGACGCACACGATCTGGTTCGTCATCGTCGGCGCGCTCGTCGGCGCGCTCGTCGGCGCGCTCGTCGGCGCACCGATCGACCGACCGATGGCGATGGCCGCGACAGCGGGAATCGCGACGGCGCTCTCGCTCGGATCGCATCTACTCGCCGACAGCATCACACCGATGGGGATCCGACCGTTCTATCCGCTCTCGATGTGGCATCACAGCTTCGAAATCACGCCGGCAGCGAATCCACGCGCAAACACGACCATGCTCGGGGTCGGAGCGTCGTTCGCGCTGCTGTGTCAGGCGATCGCTGTCGGTTTTCCGTGACATACACGGCTCCCACAGTGGTCTTTCTCTCCGAGGTTCCGTCCGATCGCCTTCTCCGGAGGACCGTCGTCCGAACGGGGCACAGCATATTAGTATCTGCGACTAATATTATCCAGTTGTATGACCCAGTTTAACCGATTCAGCGACGTCAGTGAAGCCGAAGTAACCCGCGCGATCGGCGCGGAGTGGTCCGAGGAGTTCCTCGACTTTTCCGAGTCGGACGTGATCGTCGTCGGCGGGGGTCCCTCGGGGCTCGTCGCGGCCAAAGAGCTCTCCGAACGGAGCGTGAAAACGATGGTCGTAGAAAAGAACAACTACCTGGGAGGGGGGTTTTGGCTCGGTGGCTTTCTGATGAACAAGGTGACCGTCCGCGACCCCGCCCAGAGAATCCTGGATGGACTCGACGTTGATTACACGGAGAGCGACGAGGCGGACGGTCTCTACGTCGCGAACGGGCCGGAGGCCTGTTCGGGACTCATCAAAGCCGCCTGCGATGCCGGCGCGAAGATGCAGAACATGACGGAGTTCACCGACATCGTCATCCGCGAGGATCACCGCGTCGGCGGCATCGTGATGAACTGGACGCCGGTGCACGCGCTCCCCCGGGAGATCACGTGCGTCGATCCGATCGCGGTCGAGGCCGACCTCGTCATCGACGCGACCGGCCACGACGCGGTCGCCGTCTCGAAGCTTCAAGAGCGCGGCGTCCTCGAAGCCGCCGGGCTCGAACACGCCCAGGCGCACAACACCGGGATGGATCAAACCGACGCCGACTCCTACGGTGCACCGGGGCACGACTCGCCTGGCCACGATTCGATGTGGGTCGCCAAAAGCGAGGACGCGGTCGTCGAACGCACCGACCTCGTCCACGAGGGGTTGATCGCGACGGGAATGGCGACGGCGACGACCCACGGACTCCCCCGAATGGGGCCGACATTCGGCGCGATGTTGCTCTCCGGAAAGCGCGCCGCACAGATCGCGATGGACGAACTCGGCGTCGACGGTCCGGCGGTCGAAATGGCGACCAGAGCCGAACCCGCCGACGACTGAACCGATCCGTCACCCGTCTCGCTGGGCGACCGTTCCGCTCGCGAGGCCGACGAACCCCAATCCGAACTCCTCGTAGCGCCGCCCGACGGTTCGTTCGGCGAGGGCGGCGCGCGAGGCACCGACGCGGCGCGAAAGCGCTCCGTCGAAACGGTCGAATGGAGCCGAGAGAACGTCTTCGACGCCGCTCGTGGGCGATCCGGCCGCGACGAACGCCTTGAAAACCGGATTGAGCGGCCTGCCGATCGGCTGGTCGGTCGTGGTCGCATCGAGAAGCCCGACCCGACCCCCCGGACCGACGAGGTCACACCAGCGATCGACGACCGTCGTCGGATCGTCGAACAGCCCGCAGACGAACGTCGCGAGAACGGCGTCCGCCTCCGCGATCGGAAGTGACGTTGCGTCGCCTCTGAGGACCCAAACGTTGTCGTATTCGGCGACCCGAGCGCGAGCGCGAGAGAGCAGCGGTCCGGTCAGATCCACTCCGATGACCGTCCCATCGGACCCGACGCGCTCACGGAGGAACGGAAGATTCCCACCGCTTCCACAACCGGCGTCGACGACGGTGTCGCCCTCGCTTGCGACCCGCCCGGCGGCGACTCGCCGCCACCTAGCGACGCCGGGGGCGGTCGCGATCCGATCGTACAGGTCGGCCCACCGACCGTAGAACCGAGCAACGTCGTTCATGATAGCGAATTCCCGTCAGTGACCCACGGCTGAAGCCGTAGGCTTCCTCGCTGATTTTCTGTGAATCACTCCGATCTTTCCACGGTTATCGGGGCTTTGCCCCCTCATTGAGTTATTTTTCGGACGATCTCGACGACGGCCGAAGCATCCGGACCGAGCACATAGCAGATGGGTTCGATGCCGAAGCTACCGGTCTGATAGAGTACGTCGACGTCGGGCGTCCCGTGGATGGCTTCTGCGACTGCGGTTTCGATATCGCGATCGGCGTCGAACTCGGCGGTGACACAGCCGGCCGATTCGAGGGCGTCGATCGTCCCGGCGTCGTAGCTGATGTTGAGGGCGGCGCGAGCGTCCGACCCAGCGCCTCGGGCGGCGAGCAGGATCGACGCGACGTGCTCTGAGACGCCGAACTCCGGTTCGCCGGGGACGGTCGCGCGGCCCTTGATATCGAGGATCCGCCCGGGAACGCCGGCGACGCCGTCGATCGTCGTCGCCTCGGGAAGTGCCTCGACGAGATTGGAGCCGACAGCCGGGATGAGGGAGGCGAAACCGCTCGTGTTTTCGAGGGTGCGGACGCCGCGGCGAACCGACGACCGAACCCGTTCGGTTATCCGCAACTCACCGTCGGGGTCGTGGATGTCCAGCGGACCGTCGTACTCGCCGATCGGCGGGTACGCGGCCTCGTGGATACGGGCGAGCAGATCGGCGCGTTCGAGTCGCCGAATCAACACCTCGGTCTCGACGAGCGCTTGCACGCGGCTCATGTCGCCGGCCGAAAGTCCCTCTGCGATCCGCTCGACCAGGCCTACGACTCGCTCGTCGGTCGCGATGTCGTCGTTGATGTCGACCTCGCCGTGGGCGTACTTCGAGACGGCACTCTGGCTGACCCCGAGCAGATCGGCGACCTCACTTTGGGTTCGACCGCGCTCGCGGAGTTCGCCGGCGAGCATGGTCCGGAACGTCGGGAGGAACTCCTCGACGACGATCTCTTCGATGAATTTCATCGCTCCAACTGTGCGCCGCCGAACTCCTCGTCGGACTGGATCCGAGAGGCCTGCGGCCCCGACTGGTCCTGATACTTCGAGCCGCGGTCACTGCCGTAGGGCGACGATGCGGCGTTTTTCAGTTCCGTGAAGATGACCTGTGAGATGCGCATGTCGGGACTCAGCGCGACCGGTGCGGTCCCGAGGTTCGACAGTTCGAGGGTGATCTGCCCGCGATAGCCGGGATCGATGATGCCCGCCGTCGCGTGGATGACGATCGCGAGTCGGCCCAGCGAGGAGCGTCCCTGGACGGTCCCCAGGAGATCCGGTGGAATCTCGACGCGCTCTTTGGTCGTCCCCAAGACGAAGTCACCGGGGTGGAGGATGAACTCCTCGCCCTCCTCGACGTGGGTCTCCTCGACGTACTCACCGACTTCCTGTTCGCGGTTCGGATGGATACAGGAGATGTTCGTCCGCTGAAACTCGAGGAATTCCCGGCCGAGGCGGAGGTCGATGCTCGCCGGCTGTATCTGTAGCTCCGGATCGGCGAGCGGTTCGACGACGAGATCGCCGTCGGTCAGTCGCCGACGGATGTCGGTATCCGAGAGGATCATATCCCGACAGGGGTCGCCGAGGACTTAAAATCGGACGGTCGGGCGCGGGAGCGATCGACACGTCCCGCGCCGCGTCCGGAACGTTCACCACGGTCGGCCGAGGATTGACGGACATGTTCACGCCCGACGAGGTGGCCGGCGTCGTCGATCTCTTCGGGACGTTGACCCGCGAGGAGGCGACACTCGCGCTCTCTGAGCTCGCATACCGACGCGGCGAGGAAGTCACCGAAGATGCCATCGACGACGCGCTCGCGGCCTTCGCGCTCGTCGGCGTCGACCGTGACGTCGATCGACTCGTGGCCCCCGGCCCGGCCGCCTTTCCAACACTCCCCGACGGAGCCGAAGACCTACCGCACATCCTCGACACCGACGGACGGTCGCTCGACAGAGCAGTGGTCGTCGATGCGGCGATCGAGCGGCTTCGAACCGAGGCGGTCTGTGCGGCGACGCTCGAGGCGGGCGAGCGGGCGACCGTTCTCATCGACATCAGCTACGACATCGAGGCGTGGGGCGGACCAAATCTCGCGGGGATCAGGGAGCTGCTCGATACCGTCCGGGATGGGACGAACTATTAAGATCGAACGTCTACCCCCCACATGGATTGGGAGCGGGTCGTGCGGTATAAGCCGACCGCGACGGTCGAGGGCGACAGAGAGGCCTCCGTCCTCGTCCCGGTTATCACCCGCGCCGACGGCGAGTACCTGCTCTTTACGAAACGCGCCGACCATCTTGGCGAGCATCCGGGACAGATGAGCTTCCCCGGCGGTGGGCGCGAACCCGAGGACGAGACCCTCGAAACGACCGCAAAGCGCGAGGCGTTCGAGGAGATCGGGCTCGATCCCGAGGTGGCCGAGATCGTCGGCCGCCTCGACGACATTCCGACGGTGTCGAACTACGCGGTCCGACCGTTCGTCGCGCGGATTCCCGACGCGGAGTACGTTCCGGACGAACGCGAAGTCGCGGAGATCGTTATTCTTCCGGTTTCAGGGCTCACAGACCGCGAAAACTACGAATCCGAGCGACGAGAACATCCCTACTACGGCGACATTCGGATCCACTACTTCCGCGTCGATGGGTACACCGTCTGGGGGGCGACTGGCAGAATGTTGGTGCAGTTTCTCGAACTCGCTACCGACTGGCGAATGCCCGCCGAACCCGACCGCGTCGTCGATCCCGACGCCGAGTATCCGGTGTAGAGCGAGCGGAATCGCCGGATTCGATCACGGGGCCGGAGGTGATCCGTCCCACGCGTCCACGTCCGTATAGAAATTCAACATAGCGAACTTCAGTTTCTCGGGGGCGATGTCGATGTGCTCGTCGCGCTCCTCGGGCGGAAAGCTCGGATAGACGCTGTACTCGGCGAGTTCGTGCCGTTTCGAACTCGTGTAGCGCTCGTCGACGAGGACGCGAACCCCGAAATCGTCCGGCGATCGGACGACCCGACCGAGCGCCTGCCGCGTCTTCCGAACCGTCGGGATCTCGACGGCGTACCGCCAGCCCGCGTCGCCACCCGACCCGTCGCCGAACGCGCCCTGATAGGCGCGCTGGACGGCCTCCATCCGGTCATCGAGATGCGGGTACGGCACGCCCACGACGATCACGCTTCGAGCATCGTCGTCATCGAAGCTGACGCCCTCCGCCAGCGTACCCCAAAGCGACGTGAACAGGACCGCGTCGTCGTCCGCGATGAACTCCCGTCTGAGCTCTTCCGCGCGGATACCCGGTCTGTCGAGATATGGAGTCGACTCGCCCGAGAATCGGTGATAATAGCGCTCGGCCTCCGCGTAACTCGGGAAGAAGGCGAGGGTGTTGCCGGGGGTGAACCGGACCGTGTCCTCGATTACGTCGCCGATGGTCTCTTGGACGCCGGGATCGTCGCGCTGGCTCGCGAAGAGGGCTGGCGTCTCGACGGCGTAGGTGCGCCGGCGCGATTGGGGGAACTGCTCGCCGTAGGCCATCGTGAGTGGATCGTCGAGCCCCAACACGTCCTCCGTGACGTCGAAGGGTCGAAGCGTCGCGCTCATGAGAATCGTCGCGTGAAGCTCCTCGAACAGCGGCTCAGTGACCTGTCTCGGCAAGCAGGTGTATAACTCGGCTCTCCCGACCACGCCGGTTTCGGTCCGACGGACACCCGCGACGGGGTACTGTCCGAGCTCGACGCTCGATTCCATCCACCGCTCGATGAACGCCGACGCCGTGAGCGTCGGACACTCCTTTCGGGTCGTCTCCTCGCCCTGCTTGTACGCGCGTTCGTAGCGGCGGTCCAGCTCCTCGCCGAACGCGAGCGCCTCCTCGAGATCGGTCCCGAACCCCTGCCCAGTGTAGTTCTGTAAGAACGTAACCGACAGGTCGTCCCGACCGGTTTCGTTGTCGATGGACACGTCGGTCCACTCCTCGTCGACCGCTTCGCGATCGCCGAGGCCGAAGGAGTCCTCGTACGTGTCGACCAGCGCGTCCCGGAACGTTCCGATGACGTTCGCCGCCGGGTCCGCCCGCGCGTCCTCGACCCCGTCGAGTTCGTCGAGCGCTCCGTCGAGGGTTCGTTCGGCGAGCGTTCGCGTCGCGTGATCGCGTGCGGCGTCGGCGACGTTGTGCGCCTCGTCGAAGACGACGACGATGTCCTCGGGGTCGCGGCCGAGCCACCGGAAGAACTGCTCGCGAATCATCGGATCGAGCAGGTGATGGTAGTTACAGATGACGAGGTCGACGCCCTCCATCCCGTCCTTCAGCAGTTCGTAGCCGCAGAGATCCCGCTCGTGGGCGTACTCGTAGATCTCGTCCGGCGTCCGAACGTCCCCGTAGAGCCACCGGTAGAACTCGTCGGTGTCACGGGCGAGGTTGTTGTAGTAACGCTCGCAGATGTTCTGTTCCTCGCGGATGGCCTCGGCGCCGACCTCGAGGTCCTCGAGTTCCTCCATCACGGAGCCGCGGGCTTGGGCCGCCTCGCCGTCGCCGTCGCGGCTCGCATCGAGGAGTTCGCCCTCGCGTTCCTCTAGCTCCGCGATATCCTGCTCTTTGTCGACCAGTTCGCGCGTCGTATCCCGGAGCGCCTGACACTCCTCGTAGCCGACGTCTATATGACACATCGACGCCTTCCCGCGGAAGACCACCGCGCGGATCGGCTCCGTGTCGGCGATTGCGCGCGCCTCTTCGATGAACTGCCGGGTCTGTTGGTGGACGTTCGTGGTGATGACGACCGTCTTGCCCGCCGCCTGCCCGTATTCGAGCGCCGGGACGAGCGATGCGAGCGTCTTGCCCGTTCCGCACGCCCCCTCGAAGAGCACGTCGCGCTCCTCGACGAGCGCCTCCCGTATCTTCCCCATCGCGTCCGTCTGATGGTCGTACGGCTCGTCGTAGGGGAAATATCGCCGGGAACCGTCCGATTTCGCCACGACTCGTCGTTGGTCGCTTTCAGGTAAAAGGGTTCGGCGGCCGCGGCGGAAGTGATCCGTACCGGTCAGGCCAACGCGTTCAACATCAGGATGAATACACCCATGAGAACCCCGAAGGCGATGACCGTTCGGGGATCCATCGTCGGCGTGTTGCTATCCTCGGAGTCGAAGTATCGGACGAGTCCGGCGCTGGACATCAACCCACCGGAGTTTTGACCGCTGCTCATACGTCACGATTCGCCTCCGGCATCCTAAGCGTTTCGACCACCGGATTTGCCCGGGGGTTCCACCCGTTTCGTGCCGTTTGGAAAACCCTTATGCGCTCGGCTGGGATATCGCTAGCCATGCCCGTCACGCTCAAAGACTTCTACGCCGACTGGTGCGGCCCGTGTAAGACGCAGGATCCGATCCTCGACGAAATCGCCGAAGAGTACCCGGACGTCGAATTCGAGAAGGTCGACGTGGATAAAGAACAGGACGTCGCGAACGAGTACCAGGTTCGGTCACTCCCGACGCTCGTCGTCGAAAACGACGACGGCGTCGTCGAGCGCTTCGTCGGCGTCACACAGCGCGACGATATCGAGGCCGCGCTCGGAGAGGCCGGCGCGTAAACTACCCTACCCTGCTTCGCCCACCCATACGGGATTCGCTCGTTGGGGGTTAGGGTTTTGATGTAGACTCCCAGCACTCAGTCCCCGGCGATAGGCCGGTGACTCTCGGCGTTTACCGTCCCACCATTTATGCGCACGTCTACCGGTATCGAAGGAAGTCGGAGAGTTCCTCGTCCTGACCGCTGGAAAACTTCGTTTTCCAAGACGTCTCCGCTCCCCGACGCGGGCGAGGAACGGAGTCCGTGCGTCGTTTCGGGCGTACCGTAGCCCGGTCCTCTTCGCCGCGTTGTAGCCCGTATTGACCTCGTATCCACGGTTCGCACAGTGGAGGAGCTGCCGGAGGGATTCGTGGAGGTCGTCGTGGCGCTCATCGGGAACGATGACTTTAGCGGGCGCGGTTCGACGTGCCCCCATATTTCTGAGACCAATCCGGCGGAGGGTATATACACGGGAGTCGGGGAGTGCCGGTTCACGCTCCGACCTACTCGCTCGTGGTTCGAGACGCCTCTGACGGCTCGTCATCACGAGAGATCTCCGGTCTTTCGAACGACTTCGCTCGCTCTCTCACGGGCGCGAAGCGCCCGTTCGAATGGTCAGCGAGACCTTTGATCCCGCACGGCTTAACATCGGGAGTTCCATTTTGAATTATGCTGAGTTATGACAGCAGGTACGTCAACAGCCCTTTCTGCGCGTGCAGGCGGTTTTCCGCCTGATCCCACACGATCGAGTTCTCGCTTTCTAACGCCGCGTCGGTCACTTCCTCGCCGCGGTGGGCGGGCAGACAGTGCATGAGGAGCCGGTCACCGAGGAGGTCCTCGGTCACCTGAAAGCCGGTTCGCGAGAAGGCGTCGAGTTTCTCCGCACGCTCGGATTCCTCGCCCATGCTCACCCACACGTCGGTGTAGACGACGTCGGCACCCTCGGCGGCGCTTTCGGGATCGGTGACTATCTCGGGCTCGCTCCCGAGTTCGGCCGCCTGATCCAACACCGCGTCGTCGACGCCGTATCCCTCGGGCGTAGCGACGACGAGATCGAGCCCGACGAGCGCCGCCCCGAGGACGAACGACTGACAGACGTTGTTCCCGTCGCCGACCCACGCGACGCGGGCGTCGAAACCGTCGAAGCGCTCGCGAATCGTCAACAGGTCGGCGAGCGTTTGACACGGATGAGCGTCGTCGGTCAATCCGTTGACGACCGGAACGGTAGCGTACTCACCCAACTCGATCACGTCGGCGTGATCGAAGACGCGGGCCATTATCACGTCGACGTACCGACTGAGCGCGCGGGCGGTGTCCCGGACGGGTTCGCCGTGCCCCAGGTGGATGTCGTCGGGGCCGAGGAAGATCGCGTGGCCGCCCAACTGCGTCGCGCCGGTCTCGAACGAGACCCGCGTCCGCGTCGAGGGCTTCTCGAAGATCATGCCGAGGGTCTTGCCGTCCATCGCCTCGGCGGTCTTCCCGCGAGCCGTCCGCTCCTTCAGATCGGTCGCTCGCGTCAGTACGTCGTCGAGTTCTTCGCGTGTCAGATCGTCGATGTTCAGGAAGTTAATCATGGCTGTCGTCACGTTAGCTCGGCCGCGACGGTCTCCAACACCGCCGCCGCGCGGTCCAACTCGCGCAGTTCGAGGTGTTCGTTCGGTGCGTGGTCGAGATCGGAATCGCCGGGGCCGTACGTCGCCATCGGGCAGCTCCACACCCCGGCGTAGATGTTCATGTCCGCGGTGCCGGTCTTTCTGAGGAGGCGCGGATCGCCGCCCGCCTGCCTGATCGCGACGCGGAACGCCCGCGCGACCGGCGTTCTCGGGCTCTGCATCGTCGGTTCGACCGCGTCGGACCAGTTGACCGTCCCCGCCGTGAGTTCGGCGTCGGCCAGTTCTCTGACCTCCCCGGTGGTGTAGCGCGGGGGGACCCGCAACTGGGCGTCGAGCGCCGCCTCGACCGCCAATCCGTCGTCGCTCACACCGCCCTCGATCGCCACCGGCTTCGGCGTGACGCGCTCGAAGACCGGATCGTAGTCGTCACCATCGAAGCGCGCTTCGACGGCGGACCACCACTCGATCGCTTCCTGGATCGCGTTGTTCTCCGGGCGGGAGGTGTGGCCCGACTCGGAGGTACACAGGTAGGTGCCGCTGAGGATCCCCCGGTAGCCGAGCGTGATCCCGTCCCAACCGGACGGTTCGCCGTTGACGACCGCGTCGGGAGCGTCGCGATCCTCGGCGAGGTGGCGCGCGCCGCGGGAGTCGATCTCCTCGCCGACGACACCGGCAAAGGAGACGCCCGTGCGGACGGCCGCAACGGCCAGCGCCGCGAGCGGCCCCTTCGCGTCGACGGAGCCGCGACCCCACAAAGTGGGGCCGTTCTCGCCCTCCTCGATCCGGACCGGGATGTCGCCCGGCACCGTGTCGATGTGGGAGGTGTAGAGGACGCCGTCGTCGGCGGGTGCGCGGACGTTGCCGACATCGTCGACGAACACGTCGCGGCCGTGGTCCTCGAAGAAGTCGACGAGCGCGTCCGCGCACGCCTCCTCCTCGGGCGTCGGCGAGGGGATCGAGACGAGTCGCTCCAGCAGCTCGCGGGCCTCGGCGTCGGCGGTCGATCCGGAGGCCGGGTCGCTCACGCGACGACCGCCTCCAGCGCGTCGAGGAGCGCGTCGGCGTGTTTCTCCTCGACTGTCAGCGGCGGCAGCAATCGGAGGACGGTCCGGCCCGCCGGCAGCGCCAATACGTCGTGGTTCAACGCGAGGTCGCGCAACAACCGATTCGAGCCGCGCTTGACCTCGATACCGATCATGAGGCCGTGGCCGCGAACCTCGCGGACGTCGTCGCCCATGCGTGTCTCGATCCCCTCGCGAATGTACGCGCCTATCTCCGCCGCGTGTGCGGGCAGCGACTCGGATTCGATCACGTCGAGGGTCGCCCCGGCGGCCGCCGACACGACCGGGCCGCCGCTGAACGTCGAGCCGTGGTTCCCCGGGTCCTCGGCGATCCAGTCGCGACACAGCGTTGCTCCCATCGGGAGCCCGCTCGCGAGGCCCTTCGCCGTCGTCAACACGTCGGGGACGACGTCGTACTTGTCGGCCGCCCACAGCTCGCCGGTGCGGCCGAGGCCGGTCTGGATCTCGTCGAGGATCAACGCCGCCCCCGAAGTCGCCGTCTGGACGCGGACCGACTGGAGGTACGACTTCGGGACGGGGTTGATGCCGCCCTCGCCCTGTAGGGGTTCGATGATGACCGCGGCGGTGTCGTCGTCGACCGCCTCGGCCATCGCGTCGCGGTCGCCGTACTCGACGAACTCGACGGCTCCGGCGAGCGGACCGAAGCCCGTCTTGTACTCGTCTTTCCACGTCGTCGCGAGCGCGCCCATCGTCCGACCGTGGAAGGAGCGGGTCGTCGCGACGATCTTCGATCGACCGGTCGCGTGGCGGGCGAACTTCAGCGCCGCTTCGTTCGCCTCGGTGCCGGAGTTACAGAGCCAGACGTTGTCGATATCGCCCGGCGCGACGTCGGCCAACTGCTGGTACAGCGCCGTCCGCGCGGCGTGAGGGTAGGACGCTTGCACGTAGAACAGCTGTTGGAGTTGCTCGGTCGCCGCGTCGACCACGTCCGGATGGCAGTGGCCGACCGGCGTACAGGCGTAGCTCGCGCCGAAGTCGAGGTACTCGTTGCCCTTCGTGTCGTAGAGATACACTCCCTCGCCACGCTCGATGCCGATCGGTTTCTCGGAGAAGACGAAGCCGCTCATGGTGTGTGTGCTATCATTCGATCGCACCGGGGGTTATGTGTGTCCCGCCGCCGTCGAGGGCCGAACGGATCGGCGATTCGGCGTTGGCGTCCGCGATGACGACGCGCTCGGCGCCGCCTTCGAGTGCCTCGGTCGCTGCCATCACTTTCCGGCCCATGAAGCCCTCGGCGACCGATTTCAGTTCCTCGTACGCTTCGGGGGTGTCGACAGTGCCGATGACCGTCGACGGGTCGTCGGGGTCGCCATAGACGCCGGCCACGTCGGTCAAAGAGACCAGCGCCGCGTCGAGTTCGGCGGCGACCGCCGCGGAGGCGCGATCCGCGTCGGTATTCACCGCGACCCACGGGCGAGACTCCGCCTCGCCGTCCGCCGACCGTTGCTCGGCGACGTCCTTGGCCAACATCGGCGGCGAGGCGACCGGCGTGTAGCCGTCCTCGAGCAACGTCTCCAACAGCTCGCCGTTGACCGACTGGATCGAGCCGGAGTGGTCGCCCCGGCGGATCTTTTTTTTGCCGTCTTCGAGGACCCGGACCGCGGATTTTCTCGGTCCGGTGAGCAGTCCACCGTCGACGCCCGAGAGACCGACGGCGTCGCAACCCTCGTTTCGCAGGCCAGTGACGAGGTCGGTGTTGACCTGTCCGGCCATGGCCATCTTGAACACCTCCATCGTCTCGACGTCGGTGAACCGACCGACGACGCCCGAGGGCGTCTCGACGTACTCGGGCTCGATGCCCATGCGTTCGAGCGCGTCGTCGACCGCCGTCGAACCGCCGTGGACGACGACGACGTCAGTTCCTTCCTCGGCCAGCGCCGCGACGTCGGCCAGCGCGCCCTTCGGTTCGACCGCGCGCGCGCCGCCGATCTTGACCACGACCGTCATGGTGCCCCCACCGGGTGCATACCGGTGAATTCCAGCCCGGCCGTCTCATCGAGACCGAGCGCGATGTTCGCCGCGTGGACCGCCTGTCCGGCGGAGCCTTTCATCATGTTGTCGATCGCCGAGAAGACGACGATCCGGCCGTTGCGCGAGTCGAGTTCGAAGCCGACCTCGGCGTGGTTCGAGCCGGCGACCGCCTTGGGTTCGGGGTAGCGGTAGACGCCGGAGCCGCCCGCGACGATGCGGACGAACGGTTCCTCGGCGTAGCTGCCGCGATACGCCTTCCACAGATCCGCCGTCGATACGGGATCCTCCGGGTAGACGTGGCAGGTCGCGGAGGCCCCGCGCGTCATGTCGACCGCGTGGGCGCTGAACGACACCTGCGTGCCGAGGAACGCCTCGATCTCGGCCTCGTGGCGGTGACCGGTCGGTGCGTACGGTCTGACGACGCCCGAGCGTTCGGGGTGTGAGGAGGCCTCACCGCCGCCTGCGCCGCCCTCCGAGGAGCCGACCTTCACGTCGACGACGATTTGCTCTCCCCCGGCGAGGATATCCGCGTCGAAGAGCGGTTTCAACCCGAGGATCGCCGCGGTAGCGTTACAGCCGCCCGAGGCGATCAGTTTCGCGCCAGGGAGGTTCTCGCGGTTGAGCTCCGGCAGCGCGTATTCGGATTCGGCGAGCAGTTCGGGCCGGTCGTGGCCGTCGTACCACTCGTCGTACTCGGCTTCGGTGTCGAGTCGGAAGTCAGCGCTCAGATCGACGACGACCCCTGCTGCGTCCCGAAACGCGTCGATGTGTTTCATCGAGACGCCGTGGGGCGTACACGCGAAGAGCACGTCGACCGACTGGAGGTCGTCGGGGTCCGAAAATCGGAGATCCGTCCCCCGCAGGTTCGGGTGGACCGAGCCGATCGTCTTGTTCCCGTAGCTTCGACTGGTCGCCTGGACGACTTCGACGTTCGGGTGGCCGTCGAGTAATCGCAGCAACTCGCCGCCGGTGAAACCGCTCCCACCGACGACGCTCGCGGTCGAGGACTCGCTCATGCGGTCACCTCGACGCCGTGAACGCGCGATTCGAGCCAGTCGACGACGACGGCGGGCACGTCGACCTCCGAAACCTCGTTGAGCGCTTTGAACTCGACAGTGTGGTTGACCTCGTGGACGGTGTAGGAGTCACCGGTCTCCATGAGGTCGATGCCGAGCAGCCCACCGCCGACCGCCTCGGAGGCGCGCTCGACGAGATCGGCCATCCCGTCGGTGATCTCGATGGACTCGGTTTGGGCTCCGCGGGCGGCGTTCGTCAGCCAGTGATCCGAGGAGCGAGCCATCGCCGCGATCGGCTCGCCGTCGGTGGCGAGCACGCGGATGTCGCGTTCCGGCTTCTCGACGAACTCCTGGATGTAGAACACCTTGTGTTCGTAGTGACCGAGCGTCTCTTTGTGTTCGAGGATCGCCTCGGCGGCGTCTCGGGAGTCGATCTTCGCCATCAGCCGCCCCCACGACCCGATAACGGGTTTCAACACGCAGGGGTAGCCGAACTCCTCGATGGACTCTATCGCGGACTCTTTGGTGAAGGTGACTTCAGTCCGGGGCGTCGGCACGTCCGCCTCGGCGAGCGCGAGGCTGTTTCTGGCTTTGTCGGCGCAGATCGCCGCCGTCTCCGGATCGTTCACGACGGGGATGTCGTAGGCGTCGACGAACCGGGTGACGTACCGCGATCGGCTGGTCGCGAGACAGCGGTCGACGACTATGTCGACGGCGTCGAACGCCGCCGGCGCCTCGTGGATGCCGAAACGCTCCTTGCGGACGTCGATCTTCGTCACCTCGTGGCCCCGGTCGCGAAGCTCGCTCAACAGGAGCTTCTCGTCGCGGCGGATCCGCGAGTAGAGGACGCCGACGTTCACGGGGCGTCACCTCCTAACGGCCCGTTAGCTCGAGACGAAATCGTCGGCTCGGCGTTCACCTGGCGACACCTCCGATCCCGCTGGCAGAGCCGGCGTTCGAACGACGATGCGCGCCGACGTTCATCGCCTTACTCCCCCCAGTCCTCTTCCAGCTCGGGGGCCTCCTCGAGGACGACGGGGTCGACGGAGACGACCTCGAGTTCGGCGCCCGTGATGGGGCTGTCGATTATTTCGCCGACCTCGACGTCGGCGGGAATCTCGATTTCGTCGCCCGTGATGGGGTCTTCCGTGGTGATCGTGTCTTCTGCCATTGTACAGTATACTCGTCGACACACCTACTTAAAAGCTTCGAACTTATCAGAACAAAGTAATAAGCCATACCGGCAACTATCGGTGTATAACCCCCGAATAAGGCTTTAACCCCGATTCAATGTCAGTTGCTTTACTTTTTAGTGAGGCGGGACGGCGGGTCTCGCCTCGGCCGTCGGCTACACACGGCGGGTTACCTCCTCGTCGAGCCGCGTTTCGGCGCGTTCGAGCGCCTCGCGGCGTTCGTCGACGGTCGCACGATCGGCATCCAGCCCGTCCGCGACGCGGGACAGTTCTCGTTCGACCTCCGCCGGTGCTGGACCGCCGACCGAGTCCCGCGAGGCGACGCTCTCGACCGGATCCAGCGCCGCCACGACGGCCCCCCGGTCGACAAAGGCGTCGAGCGGATCGCCGAGCACCTCCGTGGCGGCGGCGGCGAGCGCCGCGTAGGCGGCGTCGACGTCCGCGTCGTCGGCCATCCGCTCGGCCGCGAGCGCGACCAGTTCGTGGGCCGTACGGAACGGCATTCCCTCCATCGCGAGCAGATCCGCGACGCCGGTGGCCGTCGAGAACCCGCCGTCAGCGGCGGCTTCGAGCGCCGATTCGTTCCAGTCTGCCGTCGCGACTGCGCCGGCCGCGACCCCGGTCGCCTCGGCAACCGCATCGATCGCCTCGAACGCGTGCGGATGGGCGCGCTGGAGGTCGCGGTTGTACGCCCGCGGGAGCCCCTTCAGAATCGACAACAGGGCGTTTAGCCCGGCGGCCGCCTCGCCCGCCGTCCCCCGGACGAGCTCCATCGTGTCGGGGTTCTTTTTTTGCGGCATGATCGAGGAGGTCGACGCGTAGGCGTCGTCCAACTCGACGTGTCCGAGGTTCGAGAAGACGACGAGATCCTCCGCGAGGCCCGACAGCGTCGTCGCGAGCGCGGCGACCGCGCCCGTCGTTTCGACGAGGAAGTCCCGCGCCGAGGCGGCGTCCATCGAGTTGCGGACGAGTCCGTCGAAGCCGAGCAGTTCGGCGGTCCGCTCGCGGTCGACGTCGAACGGCGTCCCGGCGAAGGCCGCACCGCCGAGCGGCGATCGGTTGATACGGCCGTACGCGTCGAGCAATCGGTCGGTGTCGCGCGCGAGCGCTGACTCGTACGAGCACAGGTAGTGTGCGACCGTCGTCGGCTGGGCCGGCTGGAGGTGCGTAAAGCCCGGCATCACCGTATCGGTGTGGTCCTCGGCGACGTCGGCGAGCACCTCGCGGGCATCGATCGTGGCCTCGGCGGCGACGAGGGCGTCCTCGCGGAGTCGATAGCGGATGCACGTCGCGACCTCATCGTTGCGGGATCGGGCGGTGTGCATCCGGCCGCCGCGGTCGCCGATGTGCTGGATGACCGCCGTCTCGATGGCCGCGTGGACGTCCTCCCCGTCGGGAAGGTCGGCGTGACCTGCCGCTTCGACCTCCCCGAGCGCGTCGAGGATCGCGCCCGCGTCATCGCGGTCGATGATGTCCCGCTCGTCGAGCATCACGACGTGGGCGCGATCGACGGCGATGTCGGCCGCGAAGATGCGCTCGTCGGCAGCGAGACTCGACAGGAACTCGCGGGCCGGGCCGCCGCTGAATCGCTCGCGGCGGACGACGTCACCGGAGCTGCCGGTACCGACGTCATCCCGCCCGCCGCCGTCCTCGTCCGTCATGACTTACTCCTTGTTCTGGTTGATCACGCGGTTCGCCAGGCGCTCTTGGAACCCGTGGTACTTTGCGACGCCCGTCGCGTCGCTCTGTTCGATGCTGCCCGTGATGTCCTCGGTGTTGAACGAGGCGGCCTCCGCGGAGTAGACCGCGTACGGCGAGGAACGGCCGACCGGACGGGCCTGACCGCCCTCGAAACGGATCGTCACGCTGCCCGTGACGCGCGTTTGGGTTTCGGCGATGAACCCCTCGAGCGCGGATACCAGTGGCGCGTTGACGAGCCCCTGATACCCCTTCTCGGACCACTCGTGATCCACCTGCTTTTTGAACGCGCGTTCCTCCTTCGTCAACACGAGATCTTCGAGCGCTGCGTGGGCGTTGAGCAGCACCGTCGCCGCGGGATGCTCGTAGTTCTCTCTGACCTTCAGCCCGAGCATGCGATCCTCCATGATGTCGGAGCGGCCGACGCCGTAGCCGCCCGCGAGGTCGTTGAGTTCTTCGATGAGTTCGACCGGCTCCATATCGCTGTCTGCATCGGAACGCGTGGCGTTCCGATTGCTCTGGGAGCTCTGCTCGCCGGGGTCGAGCGAAACCGGGTAGCCGTTCTCGAAACCGACCTCGATCTCGAGCGTATCGGCGGTCGGCGCGTTGGTCCACTCGTAGATGCCCTCCGGTGGGACGTAGCTCGGCTCTTCGAGCTCCGAGCCTTCGACCGATCGACTCCAGAGGTTCGTATCGATGCTGTATTTCCCCTCGTCGCCGCCCTCGATCGGCAGGTCGCGCTCCTCGGCGTACGACTGCTCGAACTCCCTCGTGAGCCCGAGTTCGCGGACCGGCGCGATGACCTCAAGATCGGAGTCGCGCCAGACGGCCTCGAAGCGGAGTTGGTCGTTTCCCTTCCCCGTCGAGCCGTGTGCGAGACCGGTACAGCCCTGTTCTTTCGCGACCTCGAGGATCGACGTGGCGATCACCGGACGCGCGAGAGCGGTCCCGAGCGGGTAGCCCTGATAGGAGGCGTTCGCGCGGACGGCGTCGAAACACAGTTCGGCGAACTCGGCTTTCGCGTCGACGACGTAGTGTTCGAGGTCGAGCGCCTCGGCGGTCTCCTCGGCCTCGGCGAACTCCGCCTCGGGCTGGCCGACGTCGACGGTGACGCCGATAACCTCGTCGTAGCCGTATTCTTCTTCGAGCAGCGGTACGCAGACGGTCGTGTCGAGCCCGCCGGAGAAGGCGAGCGCGACGCGTTCGGTATCTGACATTGTGTGTTGTGTGGGTGACGGACCGTCGACCGGACGGTCATCGTTGGGATCGGGGCGAGCGCGACGGGGGAGTGGATACTATTCGGGCCTACCGGCCCGCCGCGGTCGCGAGAGAAGAGTGGACCTACCGCTGGAAGCGATCGCGCCGGTGCGGTAGGGTCGCGTCATGTACTCGTGAGTATTCGCAGAACGGTATTAAATGCTTGCGGAACGTCGATCGCGTGGGACGTGATACCGAAGCAAGCGGCGGTCGGATCGCGGAGGCACGACGACCTATCGCTCCCGCCCGATGAAAAGCGAGGCGAGGAGGAACACCGCGACGCCCAGCGCGGCCGGCGCGCCGCCGTAGGTGTCCGTCTTCGCCGGGGAATGTGAGACGGGATCGAGAGCGTCCTCGGTGCCGGCATCAGCGGACCCATCCGGACCGACCGCGACGACCTCGAACGTCTCACCGAACTGCGCCAGTCCCGGCCACGTCGCGGCCTCCTCGCCGAGGCGTTCGGGCTGGGGGGAGACGCTGGTCAACTCGCCGCCTTCCGGCGCGATGACGATCAGTTCGCGATCGAGGCTGTCGTACGTCGAGAACGGTTCAGACAGCACGATCCGGTCGCCGTCGACGCGGGCGAGGTTCTCCCAGCGGAACTGGTAGGCCACGATCCCCGTCTCGCCATCGACGGTCGTTTCGACGGTCACCTCACCGACGCGGAGCTCCCGGTCGAGGTCGGCGCTGGCCTCGTCGGAAATGAACTGCATCTCCTGTCGAAACTGTTGGGCTGCCGCCGCTCGAAGCTCGGGATCGTCCCGTGCGTCCTCGAACACCGCCCGATCGTCGGGGTCGGTCAGGTCGAACTCGTCGGTGAATACGACGTTCGCGTCGCCGTTCGGTTCGAGTTCGACGACGAATTGGCCGTTCGCGGGCGTGTCGACGGCGGCGGCGCTGCCGGCGAGCCCCCCGAGCGCGAGAGTCGCGATACAGCAAACGACGGCGATCCGAGCGGCGAGGTGCATCGTCCGGAGATGGCCGTCGAGTGCAAAAAACCGACCGATTACGCGCCGTCGATCGACGAGTGTGCCGCATCGGCCGGAGCGCTTTTGATCGGGGCGGTCCCATCACCGGACATGTTCGACAGGGGCGCACTCGAAGTCGAGGACCTGCTAAAGCTCGTCCTCCTGCTCGTGGTCGTGATACTCGTCCTCGAGATCGTCGGGGAGTTCATCAGCATCCTCGCGTCGATCAGTCCGATCATCGCGGTCGTCATCGTCGTTCTCATCATCGCGTACTTCCTCGATTACATCTAGTGTACAGCTGTAACGTGCCGGTTCCGACGGAGATCTCCAGACTTGCGCGGGGCCTCGCGAGCGATTGTTTCGACGCGACGACGCGGGACCGACACACGCTCGTCCTCAAGCGCCTCGGCGACGGAGCACCTGCCAGGCTCGCCCGTCGAATCAGACGCGAATTGGCGGGCGTTGGCCCCTTCGAGGCGCGACCCGACGGTGTGGGGACCTTCCGAACGCCGCCGGTCGGCCGCGGGCCCGTCGCCTATATCCGGATCGAGTCGCCGACGCTCGTGGAGCTACACCGACGACTCTGTACCGCCTTCGAACCGATCGACGGAATCGAGGGCGACGACTACGTTCCACACGTGACCATCGCCCGCGGCGGCGACGCGGACCGGCTCCTCGGGCGCGACTTCGACAACCTCACGTGGGAGGTCGAGTCGCTGTCGGTGTGGTCCGCGGAGTACGGCGAGGAGGTCGAGCGGATTTCGCTTCCGATCCGGTGAGTAGGGCGTCTGGAGGTATGTCGCCGCGAGCCAGTTCTCACCGGCTGCGACCTGTCGTCCACGCCTATGTGCGTTCCCCGCCTCGATTCGCGACGGTGTACGTATCATGGCACTTCTCGATGGCAAAGCGGCGGTCGTTACCGGCGGCAGTTCGGGGACCGATCAGGTGATCGCGCGCGGCTTCGCGGAGCACGGTGCCGAGGCGGTCGTCTCCGAGGTCCGCGAACCCCCCGAAGGAGGAGGCAAAACCGACTTGCGAACTGCTCGAAACCGAAAGCGACACCGAGTCCGTCTTCGTCGAGTGCGACGTGACGCGTCGGTCGGACCTGACCGACGCGGTCGACGCCGCCGAAGCGGCCGGCGGACTCGACATTGTGGTCAACAACGCGGGGATCTGGCACACCCAAGACTTCTTAGACGTGATCGACCCGGAGTACCAGCGACTCGCGGGCATCAACCACGAGGGGCGTGCTTCGGCTCACAGATCGCCGCCGAGCGGCTGGTGGAGAACCACGGTGGAGACACCACGGTCGATACACGCAGTATCGCGGGACCCTTCGGCAACGCGGAGTTGGCGACGTATTCCGCGTCGAAGGACGGATTGACGATGTTGACCGACTCGCTCGCACACAAACCGGGCAAAGACGTGGTTCCGGTGAACGCGGTCCCCCCAGGTAGCGCGCAGACGATGATTGGCGGCGAGCCGGCAGATCCGGGTGCGGCGGCCACAGAGGCCGAACAGTTCACACATATGGTCCCGCTTGGGCGATACGGGCGGCCCGAGGAGATCGCCGGCCCCTCGACGTTTCTCGCGAGCGACCGGGCGGGATACGTGACCGGCGAATCGCTCGTCGTCGACAGGGACTGGACGAGTCGACGATGAGGATCGGCGTCCCGAGTGAAGCCGATCCGGACGAATCGCGCGTGGCGCTCGTGCCGCCGGTCGCGAAGAAACTCGTCAATACCGGTCACGACGTCGCCGTGACCGCAGGGGCGGGCACGGGTGCGGATTGGAGCGATGCGCAATACGCCGCCGTCGGGTGCGAGATCGTCGACGGTCGCGATGGCGTCTTCGAACGGTCGGACGTCGTCCTACAGGTTCGCGCCCTGGGAGCCGTTTCGGACGCACCGATGGAGCCGTATCGCGACGGACGGACGGTCATCGGCTTACTCGGCCCCTACGACCTCGACGACGGGACCCTCGACGAGCTCGCGACACGACGCGTCAGCGCCTTCGCACTCGAACTACTGCCGCGGATCGGCCGAGCGCAGAGCATGGATGTACTGACCTCCATGGCGAGTGTGGGTGGCTACAAAGCGGCGGTGCTTGCGGCGGACACCCTGCCGAGCCTCTTCCCGATGCAGATGACGGCCGCGGGGACTATACGCCCTGCGAACGTGTTCGTCGTGGGTGTAGGGGTGGCAGGATTACAGGCCATCGCGACCGCCAAACGGCTCGGTGCGCGGGTGCGCGCATACGATATTCGGCCGGCCGTGAAAGAGGAAGTCGAGAGCCTTGGCGCGAACTTCGTCGAACTCGATCTCGAAGCGACCCAGGCGGCAACCGAGGGCGGATACGCGAAAGCCCAACAGGATGAGTTCTACCGAAAGCAGCGGGAGGCGATGACCGAGGCCGTCGGGAACGCGGACGTGGTGATCACCGCGGCTGCGGTGCCGGGACGGACGGCGCCGACGCTGGTCACCGAAGAGATGGTCGACGGGATGGATTCGGGCTCCGTCGTCGTCGATCTCGCGGCCGACGGCGGCGGCAACTGCGAGCCGACCCGACCCGGAGAAGCGGTCGCGTACGGCGGTGTCACGATCGTCGGTCCGACGAACCTGCCATCCCAGGTGTCACACACGGCGAGTCAGCTCTTCGCGAGCAACGTCACCAACTTCCTCGACAACGTGCTCGAGGAGGGGCGACTCCACGTCGACCTCACCGACGAGATCGTCGACGCGACGCTGCTCACGCACGACGGAGTGGTTCGAGCGCCGCACAGATCGGGTGGTGTCGATGCCGCGTAACCGCCGGGAGTCGAGCTGATGGCGTTCGTCGATAACCTGACGCTGTTCGTCCTCGCGGGCTTTCTCGGATACGAACTCATCACGAAGATTCCTGCGACGCTTCACACGCCGCTCATCTCGGGGACGAACGCGATCTCGGGTATCACGCTGATCGGTTCCGTCGTCGTCGCCGGATCGGGGAATTCGACGCTTGCGACCGTCCTCGGTTTCATCGCAGTCGTCTTGGCGACGATCAACGTGGTCGGCGGCTACCTCGTCAGTCACAAGATGCTCGAAAATTTCGGTCGACGGAGGGGTGAGTAACCGATGGGTGGGATCCTGAGCGGTCTGCCACCCGAGACGCTTTCGGTCGTGTACCTCGTCTCCGGCGTTCTATTCATCCTCGGACTTCGGAAGTTGACCCACCCGCGGACGGCCGAACGGGGCAACGTTATATCGGCTGCCGGGATGGCACTCGCCGTGGGCGTCACCGTCCTCTGGTTCGAGATCCTCTCGCCGTTCGTGTTGGCCGCGGCGCTCCTCGTGGGAGGGGCCGTCGGGACCTGGCTCGCGCTGTCCGTCGAGACGACCGACATGCCGCAACTCGTCGGCGCGTTCAACGGCTTCGGGGGCGGAGCCTCGGCGCTCGTCGCGGGCGCTGAGCTCGTCGATCAGGTCGGGACGGTCGGCCCGAGCGAGCTTTCGGCCACGGTGTCGGGCGCGGCCGCAGTCACCGGATTGATCGGCGCGGTCACGTTCTGCGGCAGCCTCGTCGCCGCCGGAAAACTGCACGGGATCTACGAGGATCCGATCCACTATCCCGCTCAAAACGGCGTCAAAGTTGGCGTCGCTGGAGTCGCGGTACTCGTCGGCATCGTACTGGTCACACAGTCGAGCCTGGGAGTGGTTTCGATGGGGCCGTTGGTCGAACCGTACTGGGCGTTACTCGCAGTGGCGTCGATCCTTGGCGTGTTGTTCGTCATCCCGATCGGCGGAGCCGATATGCCCGTCGTCATCGCGCTCTTGAACGCCTTCTCCGGGTTGGCGGCCGCCGCGACGGGCTTCGTGTTGAACAACAGCGTTCTCATCATCGCCGGGACGCTCGTCGGTGCCTCCGGGTTCATTTTGACGACGATCATGTGCGACTCGATGAACCGGTCGCTCACCGACGTGCTGTTCAGAGCGTACGGCGGCCCGGGCGCGGGAGGCGATGGAGCGGACGACGTCTACGAGGGGAACGTCGTCTCGACGTCTCCCGAAGAAGTCGCAATGCTCCTCGAAACCGCTCGCCGCGTGGTGATCGTCCCGGGCTACGGAATGGCCGTCGGGCAAGCCCAACACGCCGTCGCCGAGTTGGCACAGCTGCTGGACGAAGACGGCGTCGAGGTCGTCTTCGGCATCCACCCCGTCGCGGGCCGGATGCCCGGGCACATGAACGTCCTGCTGGCCGAGGCGAACGTCCCCTACGAGCAGATGCGAGAACTCTCGGATATCAACCCGGCGTTCTCACGGACCGATCTGGTGCTCGTGACGGGGGCGAACGACGTCGTGAATCCGACCGCCTACTCCGGCGAACCGAGCCCGATAGCTGGCATGCCGGTGTTGAACGTCTGGGAAGCGGAGACGGTCGTCGTGAACAAACGAAGTCTGAGTCCGGGCTACGCGGGAATTCCGAACCCGCTGTTCGCGATGGACAACGCCCTCATGTTGTTCGGAGACGCGAGAGAGGAGATACAAGCGCTGGTGAACGAGTACAAGGGGAGCCGCTGATCCCCGTTCGGCTCGGAAAGCCATCAGTCCTCGTTCGGCCCGAGATACCCCCACGCCAACAGGCGATCGCCGTCGCCGTCGATCCAGCGTTCGCCGATGTCGTCGCGGTAGTACAGGTTCGGGATGACGATGCGGTCGATCCGGTCGTAACACACAGTTCGGGCTTCCTGCATCGTCTCTCCTTTCCCGGTCACGACGAGCGGCATCCCGCTGTCGCCGGCTACGCGCCACTGCCCCTCGACGTTTTTTGCGTCCTCGATGTGGATTCCTTCGCGACTGTCGGTCTCGAAGACGACGGCCGCGTTCCGCGAGCTCTCGTCGTACGTCTTCTCGTCGTCGAAGGGGAACGGTGGGAGGACGACGCGAACCCCGATCTGGTAGCCCTCGTGGACCGTCAGATCCGGATCGTTACCGCTGGCGAGATCGTAGAGGAACTGTCCGGTCGGGGACTCGAACGATTCCTCCTGGAGGGTGATCGTCGGATAGCCGAATCGGGGCGTGAACTCCAGCGGATAGATCCCGTTTTCGTTGACGATGCAGTTGATATCGATGCTCCCGACGTACCCCTCCTCTGCGAGCCATCCTTCGAGTCTGCCGAGCGTCTCGTCGAACAGGTCGTTCTGGCCCGCCCAGAACATCGACGTCCCCATCTCGCCCGTCGACGGGCCGATGTTTCCCGGGAACAGTTTCTTGTGCTCGAAGTTGAAGTTCACTCGATCGATGAACCGCTCGCCGTCGAAGAAGCCACAGACGGCGACCTCGACGCCTTCGACCTTCCGCTGCAGCTGGAATCCCTTCATCCGATGGCCCCACGCCTTCTTGTACGCGCCCAACACCCCGGTCACGTCGCTGCCGTCGTCCTCGTTACCGACGTACAACAGCCGTTTGACGTTTTGCACCTCTCCGAGGGGCTTGATCACGTAGGCAGCCGGATTCCGCTCGACGAACTCGATCCCTTCGTCGAAGTCCGAGAACACCTGGTGCTCGATGGTGTTGACGCCGTGTTCCTCCAAGATCTCCATCGCGTAGCCGCGATCCTCCTCGAGGTGATCCGTGTTCGGCGTCCCGCCGATCACAGTCGTCCCGTCCTCGCGAAGTTCCCGGGCGAGCGCACCCGTCCCGACATCGCTACCCACCCAGATGTCGTCGAATATCACCACGTCGGCCCAGTCCACTTCCGCGCGCCAGTCGTCGGTTTTCGCGACGAACCCGTCGGCGATCTCCTTGTCTCGCTCGCTCTCGATGTAGTATTTCACGTCGTGTCCCTCCCCGTGGACCTGCCGGGCGACGTCGCCGATGAGCGCCGAATCGAGCGAACAGAACAGGAAGTTCTTCGCGTCCATAGCGAACCGATGCGACCTGCCGAATAAAGCGTGGCGGCGGTTCTCACCCGTCGAGCGCGTCCGCGAACCCCCACTCGTCGGCTCGGTCGAGCGCGTCTCGACGCGCGTCCGCTCGGAGCTCCGACACCGCCTCCGCGTCGTCGAGGAACGCTTCGACGGCACCGATATCGTCGGGATCGGGGTCGTTCGCCGTCCCCCGGATTCGGCCGGCGAGTTCGGGATCGTTCGCCAGTCTGTCGGCGACCGCGCCGGGCGGGATACGCAGTTCGTCCGTCCGGTGGGGGAGTTCGAGCGCGTCGGCGTCGAGCGCGTACAGTTCAAAGCGGTAGGGCGGCGACCCGATATCGGCCAGAGCCGTCGGCCCCCCGCGGTCGGTGCCGGTGTGGTACGCGAGCCTCGCGACACCGGTTTCGAAGGTGATGACGCCGCACTCGTCGACGTCGCCCAACAGCGCGTTCCGCGGGAACAACAGCGCGTAGCCGTCGAGTCGCTGGTCGAGCGCGCGTTCGAGAGCCGGCGAGAGTTCGGAGATCACCCGAGACCGGCGCAACTCGCCGTCGGGGATCATAGCGGATCGGGAATCACGACGTTTCGGAATCGTTCGGCAACCGTAGCCGAGTCACCGTCGGTCGGCGAAAGCCCATCCGCGGCGGTTCGGAACGCCTCGGCGGCCGGCGTCTCCGGCGCGTGCGCGAGGATGGGAACCCCGGCCGAACGGGCCGCCTGAACGGCGTCGCTTTCGGGCACCGTCGCGAGCGTCGGCCCCTCGAAGTAGCGTTCGGCTTTCTCGCGGACGTCGGAGATGTCGCCGCGAGCGCGGTTGAACACCGTGCCAGCGATCTCGGAGCCGTACGACAGGGCGTACTCCTGCACTTTGAGCCCGTCCGAGATCGACGGGACTGTCGGGTTGAGGACGATGACGACGCGGTCGGCCAACACGATCGGGAGCACGGCGCTCTTCGAGCCCAGTGTCGCCGGCGAGTCCAAGAGCAAAATATCGGTGTCGGCGGCGAGTTCGGAAACGACGTTTCGGAGCCGGTCGGGGTCGGCAGCTTCGAACGCCGCCAACGAAGTACCGCAAGGAACCACGGACATCCCGAAGCGTTCGTACGTAGCCGCCTCGACGGGTGCACCGCCCTCGACGAGGACGTCGTGCAGCGTCGTTTCGACGTCCGCGAGCCCCGCGTGGAACAACAGGTTCGCCATTCCCGTATCGGCGTCGACGACGGTTACGTCGTAGCGGTCGGCTAGCGCCATCCCGAGCGCCATCGTACTCGTCGTCTTGCCGGTGCCGCCCTTGCCGGAGGCGACGGCGAGCGCTTCGACCATTCGTTAGTTGCGAGTGGGTCGAATTCGGATATAAGGGTTGGGTTCACCGATGAACTCGATCAGCCACCGCGTCGAATCGAGCGGATCGACGGTGTTTGGCACAAACACTACTAACAATCATTAACATTTAAGACCATGAAGGTTTTTGAGCAACGTAGATGACGCGAGACGAAATCGCGCCGATGGTTCCGGTGATGCCTCGAGCGGAGACGACGACCGACATTCGCGCCGACGGGGGCCCGCGGAAGCGCTACGACCCCGAGGAAGTAGCGGCACCGGTCGTCCCCGACCTCCGGTGATCCCACACGACGTTTTCCGGACACCCATCCGGTAGCGACGGCGCTACACCACGTCGCCACGGACGCTGACGCCGTCGCGGTCGGCGCGAAACGCCCGGAGCGTCTCGGCCGCGCGTTCGGCCTCATCGTCGTCCAGACCGAGCATAGACAGGCTGGCCGACAGCGTCGGGAAGACGAACTCGCCCGCCTCGAGCTTCCGAAACGCCTCGGTACTCGTTCGACCACCGTCCTCCGTGTCGATCCACAGACACGCCGCACGTGGGTCGAGCAGTTGCGTATAATCGTCCCTCGCTTGGGCCCCCTTGAGCCGCTGAGTGACGTTGTGTTCGAAGCCGGTGTTGCAGACCTCCAAGTGAACCGGCTCGCCGTCGTCGAACAGGTGCGCCGCCAGACAGCGTTCGGGCGCGGCGTATCCCGAGGCGTTCGCCCGGACGCACTCAGGAAACGCGTCGGCCCACTCCGCGGAAACCGTCTTACCGACGCCCGAAACACCGAGTCTCGATTCGAACTCCGGCTCTCGCTCGGATGCGTCCTTGAACAGGAGATCCTTCGTCACGTAGACGCCGAGGCGATCGATCGGATCCATCCCGAGGACGACGTCGCCGAAAGCCCACACCTCGCGGACGGGAACCGGTGTCGGCTCGGACCCGACCGTCTCGACGACGGATCGGAGGCGCTCGACGGCTTCGGCTCGGCTGTAGCTCATCGCCACATCGAACGGGCCGACGGAACAAACGGTTGTCCCTCCGAGCCGAAACCCGTATCCGACCGAACCGGCAAGGAACTCACAATGCAGTGCGATAAATGCGGCGAGGACGCGGTCATGCACGCCGCCTACTCCGGGATTCACCTCTGTGAGAGCCACTTTCGTCGCTCCGTCGAGTCGCGCGTTCGACGGCGGATCCGCGACGACGCGCTCATCTCGGACGGCGCGACCGCGGAGAACCCCGAAACGTGGCTCATCGGTCTCTCGGGCGGGAAAGACAGCGTCGTGCTCACCCACCTCCTCGACGAGACGTTCGCGTCCGATCCGCGGATCGAACTCGTCGCGCTTACGATTCATGAGGGGATCGAGGGCTACCGGGACGCCTCCCTCGACGCGTGTCTCGAACTCACCGACGACCTCGACATCGAACACGAGGTCGTCAGCTACGCCGACGAGTACGACGTCGAGATGGATGCAGTCGCAGAGGACGATCCGCTCGGGATGGCCCCGTGTGCGTACTGCGGCGTCTTCCGTCGCGACGCGCTCTCGCGCTACGCCGAGCGGTGCGGCGCGGACAAGCTCCTGACGGGCCACAACCTCGACGACGAGGCTCAGACCGCGATGATGAACCTGCTGTCGGGCGACGTCCGACAGGTCGCGAAACACTTCGACGCCTCGCTCGGGAGCTTCGAAGACCGAGAGGTCGACGACGATCCGTTCGTCCCGCGCGCGAAGCCGCTCCGAGACGTTCCTGAAAAGGAGGTCGCCCTCTACGCTCACCTCCTCGAGCTCCCGGTCCACATGGCCGAGTGTCCTCACGCCAGCGAAGCGTATCGGGGTGAGATACAGGAACACCTCTACGACCTCGAGGACGGTCACCCCGGAACGCGCCACTCGATCATGTCCGGCTACGAGGAACTCGCGCGACTCGCAGCGGAGGCGTATCGCGGCGACGAGAACGCACCCCGCGGCGAGTGCGATCGCTGTGGCGCGCCGACGAACAACGAGATCTGTCGGAAGTGCGAACTCGTCGACGCGGTGGGGGGCGAGCTACCGAGCGACGACTGAGACGAGGCGACGACAGCCCGTAGTAGGGCGGCGTCAGCCGAACGTCATACGCGCCGTTTACACACGACATATCAGATTAAATTTCGATACTATAAAAAGTAAAAGTCGGTTAAAGAGATACGATAGAATGTATATCTATATCGACTTATCTAACTACGTCAATACCGTTATTCTGTTCGAGTTCCGAGCGACCGCCGTCGGTCTCGCCAACGTTGAACTGGCCGCCCGAGTTACTTGAGGAACCGAACTCGTCGTCGTCGATACCCTCGATCGCCTGTCGCGAGGCGTCGGCCTGCTTTTGAGTCGTCGGACCGAGGATCTGTGCGGACTGGACGCCGGTCATGATCGCCATGACGCGGACCTTGCCCTTGTACTCGTCTTGGATTCGAGCGCCCCAGATGACGTTCGCGGAGGCCTCGAGTCGCTCGGTGATGTTTTGAGCGATGCCTTCAGCCTCTTTTAGAGTGAGATCCGGTCCGCCCGTGATGTGGACTAATCCGCCAGAGGCGCCCCGATAGTCGACATCGAGGAGCGGGTGGTTCATCGCGTCGTTGACGACCTCCTTCGTCTTGTTCTTGTCTTGGGTCTCGCCGACGAGCATCACCGCGACGCCGCCTTGGTTCATGATCGAGGTCATGTCGGCGTAGTCGAGGTTGATGAGCGACGGCTGGGTGATCGTCTCGCTGATTCCCTTGACCGTCTCGGCGATGATCTGATCCATCACGGAGAAGGCCTTGCCGATCGGGAGGTTCGGGACGTAATCGAGCAGCCGGTTGTTGTCGAGGACAATGATCGAATCGGCCTCGTTGCGGAGCTTTTCGAGCCCCTCCTCGGCTTTCACCGTGCGGGCGCGCTCGACGTTGAACGGCGTCGAAACCATTCCGACGACGATCGCACCCTGCTCTTTGGCGATCTTCGAAACGACGGGGGCGGCTCCGGTTCCGGTGCCGCCGCCCATGCCCGCGGTGACGAAGACTAGGTCGGCCTCACCGAGGACCTCTTTGATCGTCCCCTGGGCCATCTCTGTGGCGCGTTCGCCCATCGAGGGGTCACCGCCGGCCCCGAGTCCGTTGGTCAGGGATTTCCCGACGAGGATCTTCGTGTCCGCCTCGATCATTTTCAGGTGCTGTTTGTCGGTGTTGATCGCGATCGTATCCGCGCCGTCGACGCCGATGTTGTACAGGCGGTTGACGGTGTTGTTTCCGGCCCCACCGGCACCGACGATGACGATTCGGGGGTCGCCGAACTCGTCGTCGTCTGCCAAGTTAGCATCCATATCCCGCTGTTCGGCTTCGGCGTTCTCCAGCGCGGAGTTGACGATATCTTGCATCGTCTACACCTTCGCCCACGGACGGTTCTTTTCGCGAGGCTCCGTCTCCTGCTCGTTTATCATCTCGCGCACGGCGGAGCGAATCGCCTCGCTCCGGTTCGGGAATTCCCCCGTATCGACCATGCGTTCGACCTGTTCAATCTGCTGCTTCGGGATTCGTAGTGTCACACGCTCCATATTGTTCCCCTCTGTTTCGTGAGTAAGACGATGTTGCACACGCGACCGAATCACGTTTACACCGGCAGGACGTTTGAAACCGGGCATATGCCAGATCCCCACCGTGTGTAAGACGCACCGTCTTACGCAAACGTACGCACAAATGGGATGGACTTAAATGTTTCCCTCAGCGTAAGACAACTCCAGAGAAATAGTGTTTACAGCCCTGAGAACCCAAAAACGAGCGTTTACGAATCCTGAAGAACGTCCGCTGCAGGGGTCCGACGACCGCAACCGGGGCAGAATCCCCAGTCCGAACGGAGCTCGTCACCGCACTCGCAGAAGACACGATGGCTCGCTTTCTCCCCACAGTTCGAGCAGTAAACGGCAGATTGCGGCAGGTTCTCCCCACATTGTTTACACACGTTTCCTGCGTCGTCAGACGCGTTTTCGGACTCGACCGTCGGCGTCTTACGATCACCGTCCGATCCGTGAGACACGTCGGTAGAATCGCCATCAAGCGAGATGTTTACGTTCACATCTTGCGGTGCTTGCGGCGTGTACGCGCTCGTCAACCGATCGGCGATGATCTCGTCGACCCGATCGGCGATGATCTCGTCGAGCGATCCCTCGAACGCCTTCTGAGATGAACCCCCGTTTACGCCGCTTTCAGACGCGTTTACGTGAGAATCGCTGCTCCCGTCGAGGTACTTCCGGAGCGCCTCGCGCATCACCTCGCTCTTCGAGGCGTCGAACTCCTCGAGTTGCCGGATGAGTTCGTCGTCGGCCCGGAAGGTGATCTTGCTCATTACGTGTCCGACAGTTGTGTGTGACGGTATTTCAATCTTCGCGCGCCGTCCGACAGCCACCCGTCAGACGACGGGACACGGATCGAGGTCAAAACCGTTAAGTCACGCAGTCGTCTCCTTTCGAGTACGACCGCCCTTAGCTCAGACTGGTAGAGCAGTCGACTGTAGATCGACTTGTCCCCCGTTCAAATCGGGGAGGGCGGACTCCTTTTCCAGTCGAATCGCAGTCGACTGTAGATCGATTTGTCCCCCGTCCCCGTGAGCGGAGCGAACGAGGGCTCGGAAGTCGCGCGCAGCGGAGCGAGCACGTCTTCCGGCGTTCAAATCGGGGAGGGCGGACTGCCTTTCCGGTCGAACCGTGATGAATTGCCCTTCGATCTGTGCCTCCTGAGCGGCACGAGCGGAGCACGGAAGCCACCGGCTCGCGAGCCGAGTGGGAACCACCCGGACGTTTTAGTAGCGTATCGCACCAAAAAGGTACTATGGACATTACAAATATCATCCAAGAGGACATCGTCACCGTCTACCTGGACGATACGATTTCCGACGTTGCAGAGGTACTTCAAGACGAACACGTGGGTAGCGTGGTCGTATTGGACGCACACGACGAGATACTGGGGGTAGTTACGGACCGCGACCTGGTCGTCTACGGGCGGAACTTCATCGACTCGCTCGAACACACGACGATAAACGAGATCCTTTCGACCGACGTGTTCTCCGTTGGCCCCGACGTGAGTGTGGCCGAGTTGACGGCACGAATGCGCGAGGTGGGTGTGCGACGGGTTCCCGTGGTCGAGAACGGCGAACTGCGCGGCATCGTAACGCTCGACGACCTGATCGTTCTGCTCGCCGACGAACTCGATAGCCAACCCCTCCGGGATCTCGCCGCCGTCATCGAGTCCGAGTCACCGCCGAAAAGCGACGACTGAGACACCGCCGCTCGAAACACCCCGGACCGTCTCGCTCGTTTCAAATCGGGGAGGGCGGACTTCATTTTCCGTCGGATTACGGCACCCCCGGTTAATCAGCCGTCCCGTATCGATCGATAAAGCCGATAACCGATCGCGCCCGTCGTTCAGTTTGCACTGTGATCGAGATCGAATTTGCCCTCGACTACGCACGCACGTGATCTACGTGGTTCTGCTGAATACTGGGCTCGGATATTTGCTTGTATATTCTCAGCGCCGGCCAAACACCCGCTCTCGTAGCGATCGGGGCGAGGGACGTTCAGCTAACAACACCGGCGTCTCAAGCCGCTCGATCGTATCGAACGCGAGCGAGCCGCGAATAATCCGTGACAGCAATCCTCGCTCCGTCGCCCCGATAATTACCAAACTGTATTCGGAGCCGAGTTCCCCGATCACGGTCTCTACATCGCCCGACTCGATCCGTAACTCCGCATTTCCCAGCTGATGGCCCTCAGCCCACTCGCTTAAGAACGAACGCCCTGCGTCTTCGTCGCCAGAAGCCACAACGTGAAGTAGTGAAATATCAACACCAACGGTGTCCTGTAATGCACGGGCGACCTCCGCAGAGAGATCCGAGGACGGGCCCCCGGCGGTCGGAACAAGTACATCCGAGAGCTCGAGCGATTGACCGTCCAACACGAGGAAGTCACACGGCAGGTCGTGTGTGAGCTCATCCAAGGTGCCTTCAGCACGCCCACCCGCAAACTGTGTACCGCCGTATCCCATCACAACGGTGTCCGCGTCGTTCGACCGGGCCGCATCGAACACTTCTGCAACGCCTCTGTGCGAAAGAATCGTTTTCGTCTCGATTGGGACTTCGAACGCCTCAGCGTCCGCTTTCGCGTCTGAAAGTAGCTTTTCAGACGAGGCGTCAAGCTCCGCTTTGTGCTCGGCAGCAGTCGCGAGCGACGTCTGATCGGGCACGTTGACGATGTGTGTTGCAAGGACGCGACCGCCCTTGTGTTGGGCAATCGCGCCTGCCAGCGTTATGAGCGCACTCTCGGTTCGTGGATTCGCGACGGCGACCATAATCGTCGGGCCTTCATCCCCGGTCGGTGCGACGGCGTCGGCCGCCTCGACAACTTGGTCGGGGAGCTCTTCGTCACGACGCTGAATGTAATCCGAAAGCACTCCCTGCTGTTCTGTTTTATCACGAGCGTACACGAAGTACCACACCACAGCGGCGATCACGAACGCCGCCGACAGCGCGATCTCGATACCATCCATAAACGCGACGAGACCGAGGGACAATACTGCGCCGAGTATCGGTGTGATGGGGTAGAGCGGAACGGTAAAATCCGGATCATACTCCGGGGTGTCTGCCTCACGGAAGACGATTAGTGCTGCGTTCATCAGTGCGTACACGATGAGGTGTAACACGCTGGCAGCTTTCGCAAGCACCTCTATCTCCTGCCCCAAGACGGCGATGAAGACGATGATAAGCCCACCCGTGACGAGGATCGATCGGTAGGGCGTCGCGTAGTTGGGATGGATTTCATTGAGCCAGTTCGTGACGATTTTGTCACGGCCCATAGCGAAGTTGATGCGCGCCGAGGCGAGGATCGAGGCGTTCGCAGATGATGCCGTCGCCAACAACGCGCCGACAGTCATGATCGCGGCAGCCGCCGCAGCGATGCCACCGATTGGCCCGATCGACGAGGGGAACGCGACCTCGGCGGCCTGTGCGACCGGCGCGTCCTGACTGAGTTCGGGCCATGGAATGACGCCGAGCATCGTTGTGACTAGAATCGTGTAAATAACGGTGACGATGGCGACGCTCCCGATGATCGCTATCGGAAGGTTTCGCCCTGGGTTCTTCAGTTCCTCCGCCACGGTAGCGATCTTCGCGTATCCGAGGAAGGAAACGAACACGAGCGCGGTTCCTGGTAAGATCGCTCCAACACCGAACGGTGCGAGCCCATCTTCCCCGGCGAGCGTCGCATAATCGAACGACAGAAAGCCTGCAATGGCGAAGACAGTAAGAATCGAGAGTAATAGGAAGACGATGACCGTCTGCACACCGCCGGTTTCCTTGGCTCCGATGTAGTTGACGGCGACGAAAACGAGCCCCGCCAGCAGCGCCCCCAACTGGACCGGGTTGAGAAACGCGATCGTGGGGAGGCCGACGAAGACGGCGAGATACTGACCGAAGCCGATACAGTAGAACGCCGAGGCGAACGCCAACCCCATCCAGTCGCCCATCCCGGCGATCGAGCCGAACATCGGGCCGAGCGACTTGTTGATGTAGTAGTAGCCACCACCAGCTTTCGGCATCGCGGTGCCGAGTTCCGAGATCGACAGCGCGTTGACCATCGCGATCACGCCGCCGACGATGAACGAAACGACGACGATCGGTCCTGCCGCATTTGCGGCGACGCCGGGCAACACGAAGATGCCGGCCCCGATCATCGTCCCGATGCCGATCGTCATAGCCGAGACCAACCCGAGGTCTTTGGCGAGTTCCTCGTCGCTCATTCGTTGGAGTCGTCACGCGGGAGCGCGATCACCGGTCGATCCGCCTTCGTGACGAGCTTCCGTGAAAGATCACCGGAGAGGAACTGTGTGATGCGGTTGTCGCCGCGGGGGCGGTAGGCGATGGCACTGGCATCGACTTCCTCGGCAGCCGCAAAGATCGCGCCGACGACATCTCGTGCATACGCGGTGTGATCGTCGGCATCGGGGAATACCCTGCGGACAGCGATGTACGCCTTCTGTGCTACCTCTTCGGATTGTTCGACCGGTGTCTTATCGGGGACACCTTCACCTTTTTCCACAACGTGGAGTGTAGTTACGTGATCGGGCTGGTACGGTTCAAGTGCCATCGCCGTCTTGCGAGCATCTTCTTCGTGTGCAACCGGTAAGAGAACGTGAGCGAGCAAATCCCGGTTGTTGGACTCAACACTATTTGTCATACAGGGTGGTACCTTTGCAATTTTAAAAAGTGTATGGAATCGATCTCCCCAAACCAACCATATTAACGATTCCGTTAAAAATAAGCGAAATTCTGTGAGATATGTACGTAGTTCTAGTAGTGATTACGGTTGGAGACTGGAACTTCGAAAGAAGCCCGGTCAAACTGGTGGGCTACTCTAGGAGGAAGGTCTCGTATTCGGCACTCCCACAGACAGGACACGTTATCGTCTCTGTCTCGATCGTCTTCCCGCAGACACGGCATTCGATGGCAACATCGGATTCACAATCCGGACACGTTTCAGCAGCGACGTTAATCGATGTGTCGCAGGATGGACACGTAACTGCCGGGCGTCCCTCAGACCAGGGCGGAAACACGTTCTCAAGTATTGTCATCGCCATCTTCCAAGTAGTTGGTCGTCCTACCCGTGTACGCTTGTATCTATCGGCGACGTATAATCGTCTTTGATACTTGTTTAGTACAACACTTCGAAGAACGCCTATGTTCGGTTTGTTCAACGACCCCGTGATCGGATTGAACTTCAAGGACACTCAATCATTTTTGTCCGGGCCTAAGTAACTCCAGTGCGTTCTTTTTTCACCGTCGGGATGGCGTTCAAGCGTGACGTGGTAGCGTCTCGTTTCATCTTCCTGTTCGATAACCAGGTGAATACCGGGGTCCGTTGTCCGAACGAATTCGTAGTCCTCGACATCGTCCCGATCCTTGAGTTCATCGCGTATCATCCGTTTTCAACGCTCGCGTTCGCTCGGAAGAATCGGCGTTATCCATGAGAGACACTCCGTTAGTGACCCATATCAACGTTCGGTCACTACCCACCCGGAACGAGAGACGGGGCGATTTTTAATCGATGGGAGTGAAACGGCGAGTAAATGTATCTACTCATCGTCGGGGCGGGGGATATCGGAACACCCCTTATCGACATTGCCATCGAATCGGGCAATGAAGTCGTTGTGATAGAAAAAGACGATGCCAAAGCCGACCAAGCAGCTAGTGAGTACGATTGTTTGGTACTCAATGCAGATGCGACGACGAAAGAGATCCTTGAGGATGCCGGGGCTTCACAGGCGGATGCGATCATTTCGACGACCGACCAGGACGCGACGAATATCATGGTCTGTCTACTCGCCAAGGAACTCGAAATCCCGTCGGTCGTTTCCGTGGTTCATAACCCCGAGCACATGGCACTGTACAGACAGATCGGCGTCAATACGATGGAAAACCCACAACAGCTCATCGCGGAGTATCTGTACCGGTCAGTCGCCCGTCCAGCGATCGTTGACTACCTACGGATCGGTGAGGAAGCCGAAGTGTTCGAAATCACGATCACCGAGGACGCACCGATCGCTGACAAGACGATCGAGCAAGCGGTTCAGAGCGGCATCATACCGGATGACGTCCTCATAATCGCTGTCGAACGGGAGGGGCAAGACCCACCGATTACGCCGAGGGGAGGAACCAAAATCAAACCGGACGACTTAGTAACCGTCTACTCGGCTTTCGGTGCAGACCCGGAACTCACGGATCTGTTCGGACATCACGAAGACGAGTGAACTACCGTATCATCGATCCCGCTGACGAAGAGCACCAGTGCTCTGACGCACATCTCGAATAATCCCAACCATAGACACGGCAGAGAACGAGAAATGAGAGTAAATACGCGAACGGTAGGGCGAGACGTCGGTCGCATTCTCCAAGCCATCTCGCTCATGTTGGTCGTTTCGATGGGCATCGCAACCGTCAATCAAGAGTACTACACAGTGCCGGCGTTCGGCATCTCAGCACTCGTAGTGGCCGGTATCGGCACACTTCTTTCACGGGCCAATCGTGATGCCGATCAACCCGAGAAACTAGATGCGATGGTCACCGCCGCCAGCGCGTGGGGAGTGACCGGGCTACTCGGTGGGCTGCCGTTTCTGTTGATCGCGTGGACGATCGCACTCGATCCGTACCCAGCGTGGGCGAACACACCCCAAATGAACGAGACGACGGCGATCTTTTTACAGCCGTTAGAGTCGGTGTTCGAGAGCATGAGCGGGTTTACCGGAACCGGTCTGACGATGGCCGCCGTCGAGGAAGATCTTCCGCGGTCGCTTCACTGGTGGCGTTCGTTCACCGAGTGGATCGGCGGGGTCGGCGTGATCGTCCTCACGGTCGCCATCCTCGCTCGCCCCGGGAGCGGATCGTTCACCCTCTATGAGAGCGAAGCTCGTTCGGAAAAGATTCATCCGAGTATCATCTCGACCGTCCAAGAGATCTGGAAGATCTACCTCGGGCTCACGCTCGGTGCGGTCGTGCTGTTCTTGGCAGTCGGCATGCCGCTGTGGGACGCGATCAATCACGGCATGACCGGTATCGCAACGGGTGGATTTTCCGTCCACGCCGATTCGATCGGCCACTACAACAGCCCGCTGATCGAGTACGCGGTCGTTCCGGTCATGCTCGCCGGGAGTATCGCGTTTCCCGTTCACTACCTGATTTTCAAAGGTGAATTACACAATTTCTATTCGGATCTGCAGACACGGTGGGTGTTCATTTGGTTCGCTATCGGTTCGCTCGTACTGACTGCTATTCTGTATGGAAACGGGCAGTACGAAACGCTCGAAGAGACGTTTCGAATCGCACTGTTCCAGTTCGTTTCCGCTACTTCGAACGCCGGCTTCGGAACAGCAACGGTTGGGACAGGGACGGGACAAGTCTGGAGTGCGGGCGCGACGCTCTTGTTGTGTCTCGGGATGCTTACCGGAGCCGCTGCCGGGTCCACGGTGAGCGGTATCAAAATCGTTCGAGTGATAACGCTGATTAAAGGAACTGGCTGGCAAATCAAGAACGTCTTTCTACCCGATAGTGCCGTTCGATACCTTCAGATCGGAGACCGAAGGCTGAGTGAAGAACAGGTTCAGCGCGAATATACGGAAGCCACGGTTGTCTTCATTCTTTGGCTGGTATTTCTCTGTCTCGGAATCGCTGTGTTTCTCTACGCTCTTTCACCTGCATATCCGCTCGAATACATCATTTTCGACGTGATGAGCGCACAGAGTAATGTCGGGCTCGATTCCGGTATTACCGGCCCGGAGATGCCCGCGATCACCAAAGCGATGTTAGTTCTCAATATGTGGGTCGGCCGGCTCGAAATTATACCCGTCGCGGTAATTCTCGGTGCCATCTTCGACCGACTCAATTTGTATCAACGATAAGTAGCCCGAGGCATAGTAACCGATTTCAGCGATAGACGTTTAGCGTGTCTATGCAGGTGGTCATCATCGGGGCGGGAGAGGTGGGGACGAGTATCGCCGCCAGTCTCGCAGCGGCGCACGACATTGTGGTAATCGATGTGGACCCCGATCGGACAGAGGAACTCAAATACGAACACGATGTGCTCACCGTGGCCGGCGATGGGACGGCATCCGAGATACAGGAAACCGCGAACGTTCCGGATTCCGACATAGTCATCGCCTGTACCGATGACGACCAGACGAATCTCGTCGCGTGCGGAACATCGAAGACACTGGGGGAGGCCTTCACCATCGCACGGGTGAAGAACACGGAGTATCTTCGGACCTGGGAGCGTGAGCAGACGGCCTTCGGCGTTGATTTTATGGTCGGTACGGACCTTCTGACCGCAGAGAACATCGTCCGAATCATCGGATTACCCGCAGCGATCGATGTTGACCCATTCGCTGGCGGGCTCGTTCAAATGGCCGAATTTGAACTCCCCGAAGAGAGCCCGATCGTCGGACAAACGGTTGCCGAAGCCGATCGGTTCGAATCGCTCACGTTTGTCGGCCTTTTCCGTAACAAAGAAATGATCTTACCCCGGGGGGATACAGACATCGTAGCCGGCGATCGGGCGGTCGTCATCGGGAGCCCAGAGAGCATCCAGCTGTTCGCAACCGATCTTGCACCGCAGGTTACTCCGGACCGTACGGATGATATCGTAATCCTCGGTGGGAGCGAGATCGGGTATCATACGGCCAGAATTCTCGAAGAGCGTGAACTTGGATCTCGGCTCATCGAGCAGGATACGAAACGTGCACGATGGCTCGCAGAGAAGCTTCCGAAGACGACGGTACTGGAACACGATGGAACCGACACGGAGTTTCTCACACGAGAACACGTTGACGAGGCCGATATCGTCATCGCGGCCCTCGAATCGGACGAACGGAACCTTCTCACATCCGTCCTTGCGAAGCGCCTCGGCGTTGACCGTGTCGTCGCTGTCGTGGACAGTCCGGACTATATCACGCTGTTCCAAGAGATCGGTATCGACGTTGCAATCAACCCACGAACCGTAACCGCTGAAGAGATAATCCGGTTCACGTATGAAAGCGTCGCGGAGAATATCGCAGTCCTCGAAAACGATCAAGCAGAGGTCTTGGAGCTTGAGTTGAGCGAGAGCTCTCATCTCGTTGGAAAGCCAATCGAAGACCTCGCCAAGGAGATCGATGGAAGATTCGTTATCGGAGCCATTACACGGGGACGGTCGTTGATAAGCCCACGAGGGGATACGGTCTTACATCCGGGAGATCACGTGATTATTCTCGTTGAAATGGAACTTGCAAGTGAATTGGCTTCGTTAGCGTGAACAGCCCAGTGAGCGGGTGGGCTTTCGCCTCGCTACCGCTGTAATCCTGTAGAGCATCTCGAATTCAGTTTTTATTATCGATTGCCGAAATAAAGATCGCCAGTACCGGGACGATTTCCAGCCGCCCGACCCACATCAAAAAGATCATCAGTAGCTTCGAGGCATCCGAAAAAAACAGATAGCTCCCGAACGGACCCAGCCGACCGAACCCCGGGCCGATATTCCCGATCGTTGCGAGGGACGCGCTAATCGCCTCTAATACGGAGAGTTGAATCCCGATCCGGGCCGTATCGAGGGCGATAAATACCGCTGCAAAGCCGAACAGAAGGATGTACAACAATGTGAAGACCATAATCCCCCGGATAGCGTCCTCATCGACCACGTTACCGCCAAGCCGGACCGGTTCAACGACATCCGGGTGCGCCGTAGTGAAGAGTTCACGCCGGATCGTTTTCAGTACGATCAGCCATCGAACGACTTTGACACCCCCACCGGTCGATCCGGCGGATCCACCGATGAACATCGCAAACAAGAGAAATAGCTGAGCGTGGGTATCCCACTGGGCGAAATCAGCTGTCGCGTACCCAGTGGAGTTCATCAGTGATCCGATCTGGAACGCGGCCTGTCGGAGCGTGTTCTCCGTGACTCCATCGGTCACCCCGCCCAACTCCATCGGTGGGGCCGCACCCCGAACCAAAAGGACGGACAGGACAGCGGTCAATACGGCGATTGCTCCGGCGTAAAAACGAAACTCCGTGTTTTCGAGCATGATCTCCGCTTCGCCTTTCAGGACGTGCCAAAACAGCGCGAAGTTGACGCCAGCGATAAGCATGAACGGGATCACGACCCACTGAACGATCGCTGAAAACGCGGCGATACTATCGGCCTGCGGTGAGAAGCCACCGGTCGGAAGCGTGGTAAATCCGTGTGCGACGGCGTTGAACAGATCCATATCCGGCGCAAATCCGAGCAGGTGGAGCCCGTAGAGCAAACAGATGAGGACGAGCGTGAACCCGAAATAAATTAACCAGAGAACGCGTGCGGTCTCGGCTATTTTCGGAGTGAGCTTCTGGAGCTCTGGCCCCGGTGCTTCCGAGGCCATTAGTTGTGCTCCGTTAACCGCGACTTCCGGCAGAATAGCGATCATCAAGACTATGATACCCATTCCACCGAGCCACTGGGTGAGCTGCCGCCACATCAGCAAGGCGTGGGAGTGTCGATCCGTGCTGATTTCGCCCATGACAGTCGCGCCGGTCGTCGTGAAGCCGCTCATCGATTCAAATAGCGCGTTGACAGGGTGGGCAAGCGTTGAAGCAGTGCCGTATCCGGCTAGAAGATACGGGATCGTCCCAACGACGGCCGCCATTATCCATGCCAGTGACACGAATAACAGCGCCTCTCGCGGGCCGAGATCGGGATCGGCGTCGATCTGTTCAAGAGCAAATCCGATTGTAGTAACGATCACAATCGAGAGAGCGAATACCCAGATATCTTCCGTATAAATGACTGCGATGAAAAGCGGGATGAGCATCGTGGCTGCGAGGTATTTCAGACCGGTGCCAAGAAGCGCGACACTCGCTTTCCAATTCACACGCCACGCCATAGAATTGGAGAACTCTGTCAGGGGCATCAAACTACCGAAACAGTTGCTGTACTGAGTTCATTCTCCGTACTGAACGCGCAACGTCCGTCAGGCACTACGGGTTTCAACGAAGCCGAGAGGTGATTTTCGTGAGTCCCCGGTATTCCGTCTGAACGTCCGCCTGCGGCGCTGTCTGTAGTTTGAATTATGTAGTTTTATCAACGCCCACTGAGGAGCTGCTTAATTCCGAGTTCCGCCCGCTGGGTGTCGAGGTGATCGCCGCTACCGTGCCACCGAACCGTCCGGATCCTCGACGCCGGAACTGCTATCGGTTTCAACACCTGCGCTCTCGTCTCCCGATTTCGATACACCGCATAGCCGTGCCACCCATCAGCTGCCTGCAGCTTCGAGTGGTATCGAGGCTAGACCGTGAGCTCCACCGGCCATCGGTCACCGACCCACGACCATACGGAGGGGTCTTTGCTGTTGTAGCGCCGGTCGGTCCACGGAGTTCCGTCGATTCGAAACCGTTTATGGCGGAGTTCGCCGGACTCGCTCTTGTCCGCGACGATCGCCTGCTTTTTCCACGTCTTCTTCGTGATCACGACAACCCGCCACAGCGGTGGGTGGATCGAACTCTCGTCGTGGGCGAGGTAGATCAAGAGGCCGTCGTACTTACGCATCTTGAACACCGATAGCCGCATGTTCTCGCGCATCGAATAGCCCGAGTTCCCGTCACCGTCGCCGACCGACGAGAACTCGTCACCGATGAAGAGCTTCGACTGTCGCTCGTGTTCGAGCGGGTCGCCGTCCGCATCGATCCAGTCGGTCGTCTCTTCGAGCGTCGGAGTGTTCTTGTGGCTATTCGGTTCCCCCATCGCTATTTTTCCCGTCACGATCAGCACGATTGGTTGGCTTGCACGCCGACGCGATGCTGCGAAGCGACGAGAGCGAACCCACCATAGGGGACCACAGCCAGCCACGAAGCATCTTGCCCACTCGGAACGCCGGTATCCGTCGACGGCGAGCGCTCAGCGCCGGTCGACGAACTCGACGATTCGATCGGCACAGACCTCACCGGCGTCCTCCTGTAGGAAGTGACCGGCGTCTTCTACCCACACATCGGGGGCGTCCATGGCCGTCGGCACGAGTTCGCGGAACAGGTCTCGGAATCGATTCGTGATCGGATCACTATCCGAAAACAGCGCGAAAAACGGCTTCTCCCACGCGGCGAGATCCCCGCGCAACCGTGCGTGACGATCCGCTCCCGGCATATCGGGAGTTTGCGGGACCATCGGTGGCCACACGTACGCGCCGGCTTTCGACGCCTCGTCGGGAAACGGTGCGTTGTAGCCGGCGATCGCCCCGTCGGAGAGTTCCGAGACACATCCGCCGTCGACCACCCGCGCGACGTCGAGGTCGTCGGCCGAGACGACCACGTCTTTGAATCGGTGCCACACGTCGGGAAGGTCGGTTTTGCCGTCGGTCAACAGCGCGTTCATCGCGACGATTCGATCGAAGCGTCCGGGCTGATCGGACACCGCGAACGGGAGGCCGAGGAGACCCCCCCAGTCCTGACAGACCAACGTTACGCCGTCGAGAGCTAGCGTCTCAACGAACCGCCGGAGCGTCTCGTAGTGCATCTCGAAGCCGTACTCGTCGCCCTCGGTGTATTTGTCCGATCGACCGAAACCGAGGAAGTCGGGGACGACGACCCGACCGCGATCGCGCAGACGAGGGATCATCTTCCGGTAGAGAAAGCCCCAGGTCGGTTCACCGTGCAGACAGAGGAACGTCTCGGCACCGTCGCCGAGCACGTCGACGTAGGCCATCTCGGCGCCGTCGTCAGTAACCGTCACGCGGTCGTAGGGGAAGTCGTACTCGGGGAGGTGCTCGAACCGCTCGTCCGGTGTGCGCACAAGTGACATGTGATCACGAAGGACGGACGGGCACTCAAAGGTGTGGGTCGGTGATCGGTGGGTGGCGGGCGAAGGGACGACAGTCGCAACGATCCGATCAGGCGTCGGGATCGAAAGGCTTCGGGAGTTTCGTCTCGTCGCCTTGGTCGGCGATCGGGTCGTCGAACCCGGAGACGTCGTTTCCGATCAGCTTCGTGTTCGAAGCCGACGGGTAGACGAGGATGCCGATGTCTCCGTCCTCCGCGCTGATCGTGTTCTGTCGAGCGCCGCTGTTCGTCGTCTCGAGGGCCAACAGTCCGTAGTGAGCGACGCCGTTCTCTCCCGGATCGGCTCCGGTGACCTCGATCATGTTGTGAATCGCATTGTGGTTGTCGCCACCCCACAGGGCGAGGCCGGCGTCGTTGTCCCGGACGGTGTTCCGCTGAACGTGCACGCCGTCGCCCGGTTGATAGAGGATGATCCCCGAGGACTGGAAATTGTCGCGGTCCCACCAGTGATCCGCGACCGTGTTCTCCCGCACGTGGGCGGTCGCGCCACCGCTGACCTGGATGCCGTTTTCGGCCCACCCATCGGATTTGGGCCCCAGCCCGATCACGTCGTTGTTCCTGATCGAAACGTCCGTGTCGGTACCTTCAGCCAGGATGCCGACCCGATGACCGCCGTTCAGCGTGTTGGATTCGATCTTGCCGGTCGCGCCGTCGCCGAACCCGACCGAGAGGAACCGCCGACCGAGCGCATCGTCGCCGTCGACCTCGTTCGAGCGAACGTCGACGTCAGCGTCCCCTACGCGGATTCCGAACGTCGGACCGGCGGGGACGTTACTGACGGATATTTCGTTGTTCGAGATTTCGCCGGAGTACCCGTCGTTGTACACGACGTACGTCCCATCGCCACCGCCGTAGAAGTCCCGTCCGTCCACCTCGATCTCGTGGCCGGAGATGACGAACCCGTCGTCGGTCGCGACGATCGCGCCATCGGCGGTCTGCTCGGCGTTGATCAGCGTGGGGCTACCGCCCGGACCGTTCGCGTTGCCGTTCGCCTTCCCACCTGCGTTGCCGGCCGCGTGACCGTTCCCCTTCGCCGCCGAGGTCGTGCCGAATGCACCGACCCCACCTATCCCGATCGCCGTACTGATGAATGCTCTTCGGTGCATAGTCACGTGACCATCGCGGCGATGCGTGAAAAGCGTATATCGAGGTGTCCGCACGGCTGAAACTGTCGTATTAACGAGAGTTTATCGAAGTAAACAGTGTTGGGAACGAGAGTATACCGATAACGGTACCGGATGGAGTACCACGTGGGTAAAACGCTCATGAAAGACTACACAGCACCGACGGTCGAAACGTACGGGAGCGTCGAAGAGCTCTCCGAGACGGTGGATGGCGGCTACGGCAATGGTGGCGGACCGCCGAATGAAGTCCCCGGTAATCCACCAGTCTAACGCCGCCAGCCACGAGGTTTGGACCGATCCGCCGGAATCGGTCGACGTTCCACGGCCGACGCCGAAAGCGTCGATCAGTTCGACGGAGACGACGGATCCGGATCGTTGAACGATCGTTCACTCGCGAGCGACCGAAGGGCGCGATAGGGTCCGTACCCGCCCCGGTAAATCGGAGTATAACTAATGGAGGACTGGTTGTGATGTCGCACCATGTGGAGCCACGGAACACTGTCCCTCCCAACGCCGGTCGGTATCGAGCAACGGGGGAGTGATGTTCACCACAGCGCGTAAACTCGTCGCGTTATCCCGGAGTGAGCTGCTCTTACTCGGAACGACGACGGTGTTACTCCTCACGAGTCGGGCGTTGCTCACGCTCGTCGGGTTGGATCGGACCCACCGGGCGCTCGATCGACTCGTTCGCGTCCTTCCGCCCTACACGACCGTACGCGATCCGGACACGATTCCGTGGGCAGTCGCGGTTATGGGCGCCTACGTCCCGATCTACTTTTCGTGTCTCATGCGTGCAGTCGTCGGCGAGCGGCTGTTCGCCGCGAACGGCCATCAGACCGAGATCCATTTCGGCGTCGCCAAAGACGACGAGTTCGAAGCACACGCATGGGTGGAACGCCGCGGGGAGATCGTGATCGGCGAACTCGAGGAGGGAGAACACGCGCGATTCCAGCCGTTGTATAGCTACCGGCCGCGGTGATATAAAAATCGATCATCGTCGAGTGCGTAGCTCCCGGCACCGAACCAGGATACGTGACCGGAGGAGGACGTTGGGACCTCCCAGCTGGCTACGATACTCCCGGTGAGTCTCATGCGTGCTCGATACTCCCATCCTGTATCGCGTGGAGGTGGGCGTACTGTCCGTCGTTGCGGATCAGTTCGCGGTGACTGCCCGCTTCGGTGATACGGCCGTTCTCGACCGTGTAGATCCGGTCAGCGGCGCGAACCGTCGAAAGTCGGTGGGCGATGGCGACCACCGTCCGGTCGTCTCCGAGACGCTCTATCGTCTCGTGGATGCGCCGTTCGAGATCCGAATCGAGATCGCTCGTCGCCTCGTCGAGGAGCAGCAGTTCGGCGTCGCTCAGCAGCGCGCGCGCGAGTGCGACGCGCTGTCGTTGTCCCCCGGAGAGTTTCACGCCGTTGTCGCCGAGTACGGTCCCGTAACCGTTCGGTAGTTGGTCGAGAAAGTGCGTGATCTGTGCGACCTCCGAAACGCGTCGGAGCTCGCGGTCGGGGACGTCCCGGCCGGTCGTGAGATTGTACCGGAGCGTGTCGTTGAAGATGTGTGGATCTTGGCGCACCATCGCGACCTCGTCGCGCCACTCGCGAAGATCGAACTGGTCGATCGAGGTGCCGTTGGCTCGGATGTCACCGCCGGTAGGGTCGTAGATCCGGGCCAACAGTGAAACGATCGTGGATTTCCCCGCACCGGACTGGCCGACGATTCCGACGAACTCCCCGCGACCGATTTGGAGGGAGATGTCGTGAAGCACCGTCTCCTCCTCGTCACCGTAGGCGAACGACACGTCGTCGAACTCGATCTCGTCGATTCGATCCGGAACGGGACTCGTCCCGCCATCCGGCTCTTGATTTTCGGCAAGCCGTTCGACGAACCGGTGGGTTCGAACGAGGTGTGGCAGATTCCCCTCGATGGCGTAGATCGTCGAATTCAGACTGCTGATCCGTGGGCCGAGACGGAACATGGCGAACAAGAACACGCCGAGCGCCGAGATCGAGAGCGCGAGATACGTGATCGCGACGTAGATCAACCCAAACAGGACGATCGCCACGCTGAGTTCGTAGAAGCTACTGATCGCGATCTGGTTTCGGTACAGCGCGATCCGGGAGTTCGTGTACCGATCGACGATCTCGTGGAACTCCCCGAGGAGTCGGTCGGCCATCCCGAACAGTTTGATGTCGCGGATCCCCTGCGTCCCGGCCTGGACGTTCTCTTGTACCTGTTCGTTCGCGGTCGCGACTCGGTCGCCAACAGTGTATCCCGGTTCGATCACGTGCCGAACGAGATACGTCAGGCCACCGAATACGGCCGTCGACACCACCGTGAGGACGGGGGCGATAAAGAGTGCGATCGTCGCGTACATCAGACACAACAACGTCTGCTGGACGAGCGAGAGGATCTGCTGAATGGCTCTGCTGGCGTACTGCGTTTGCGTGATGATCGCGTTCAGGATATCGTCGGATCCCTCGTCGTCGTAGTACGGGACCGACGCACCCAATGCGAGTTCGTAGGCGTGGGTTCGGAGATGCCGCTCGTACTCGATGGTGAGCACCGACGCCAGCCACTTCGCGAGAAACGTCACGGAGTAGCGAACGACCATGACGAACGCGAGCCCCAGAATGAGAAATTCGAGCGTGAACGGGAGGCCGAGCGTCAGATACGCCTGGAGGAACAGCCCCGTGACGCCTTCGGCGTTCTGCGCCGCCTCGCCGCCGGCCTGTGCGGCTTCGATGATGGGAAATAGAAACGTGAGACCGATCCCTTCGAGTAAGGTGCCGACCAGACTCAACGCGAGTACGAAGCTCATGAACACTGGACGGTGATGAGCGACCTGCTTCAGCGAACGCAGTTTTTCCGTCGTCGAGATGTCCGGCTCCGTCATGTACCCGTACCTGCGAGCACCACGGGATAGTTATGAAGTTGTTATAGGGCGTGACTAACACACATAGAGGACAGTCTTCGGATAAAACCTATCGTAATCGATGAATAACTATGTCCCATCCATGCTGACGAAAACGCATGTCCGCAGTCGACACGACCACGACCGTTAGGGCGAGCGAACACCCGACCACGACCACCGTCGACGGCGAGTTGATGCTTCTCAACACCGAGACGGGGATGTACCAGGGGCTCACCGGCGTCGGTCCCCGAGTGTGGGAACTGCTCCGGGAGCCGACGACGGTACAACGCGTCGTGGAGACGCTTACGGACGAGTACGACGTGACGGACGAAACCTGTGAGCGGGACGTCCTCGAGTTCGTGCGAACGATGGCCGAGGAGGAGCTCGTCGAGGTCGACCCGTGAGAGACCCGTAAAACGTCGAACAGGAGCGGCGAACCGGAAGTACCGGGCTCTCGATCACGCGAGCGAAGCGTTTCCGGGGATGAAAATAGCCAAGAAGGGACTGTCTACCGGAAAATACAATCACGAAAGGCTGAGTATAACAATATCACTCCTCCCTGGAGTGCCACGTGGGTGTGAAACCCATGGAAGACTACCAGACACCGGCGGTCGAAACGTACGGGAGCGTCGAGAAGCTCTCCGAATCGATGCATGATGGCGGCTACGGTGACGACCACGACGGCGGAGATCTCGAGGGCGTGTGATCGGACGTAAGGCGATTTCCGATGGACACCCGGACTGCTCCGGATGAGTCAGTCCGCGCTCCACATCCTACGCGGCCATCATTTTTGAAGCTGAGAAAGCAGCACCCGTTGCGGTTTAATAAGCCGGTTAGAGAGCGCATAGATATACTCACCCGAGCGAGAGACGTAGAGCATGTTGGCGGACGCCAGCGAACGCGAGTGGAGGGGCGTCGATGGGGGACTAATCGAGGGGTGGGGAGACAGGAGGTATGCCCCGTGAGAGCGACCTCGGCTCGATCGTACTCGGCGTTCGGGCTGACGGTTCGTTCGGATCTCGACCTCCCGGAGCTTCCACGGCAGGACGGATCGGCGGGCGAGCGGGCGGACGTGGCGATCACCGTCGGGGAGATCGACCGTCCCGAACTCACGGAGTGCGACGACGGGACGGTGGAGTACGCCGGGCCGGACGAGTACTACCTGACGTACGAGGTCGTCGACGTGGCGGTTCGGGACGGGCGCGAGATCGTCGTCGCTCCGAAGGGTGACGTGCCGAACGAGATCCTCAGACACGTCGTCCTCGGGCCGGCGTTCAACCATCTGCTTCACCAGCGCGGCCACTTCGTGTTGCACGCGAGCGTCGTCGACGTCGACGGCTCCGCGGTCGCCTTCCTCGGCGAATCCGGGCAGGGGAAGACGACGACCGCGATGGCGTTCCTGCTGGAGGGGTATCGAGTGCTGAGCGACGACGTGGCCACGATCGCGTTCGGCGACGACGGGCCCGCGGTTCGAAGCGGCTATCCCGCGATCAAGCTCGATCCGGCGGTCGTCGACCGTTTTGACGTCCCCGTCGGCGAGCCTCGGGAGATCAGCGACGCGCGGGAGCGACACTTCTACCCGCTTCCGTACGAGCAGCCGTCCGAACCGGTTCGGTTGGAGCGCAGCTACGTGCTCGAAGACGCCGAGCGCTTCGAGATCGCGGATTTCAGACCCGAAATGAGGATGATGAAACTGATCGAAAACACCTACACGGCCGGGCTGCTTTCGGACGACGCGACCGCGGTCTCGAACTTCGGCCAGTGCGCCGAACTCGCGGCGGCGATCGACGTCAAACATCTCCGACGGCCGCGCGATCTCGAGGAGTTACCTCGCCTCGTCGAGCGGGTGATCGAGGACCTCGAAGACACATGGTGACCGACACGCCCCCCGAGTTCGAACTCCTCGTTCGGTGTGTCCGACCGGACGGAGCGGTGGCAGCGGACGATCGCCTCGACGCGGTGCTCGCCCGAGATCCCGACTGGGACCGAGTCCTCGAACTGAGCCGGAGACACGGCGTCACGCCGCTTTTGAATCGAGGCGTGCAAAAGCACGAAGCGTCCGGCACAGCCCTAGACGTGCCGGAGCACGTTCGGTCGGGGTTGACCGACCGAACCAGATCGACCGCGATGCAGAACATCCGGTTCGCCTCGGAGCTTCGCGAACTCCTCGAAGCGTTCGAGGAGCGTGGCGTTCGCGCGCTTCCGTTCAAGGGGCCAGCGCTCGAAGCGTTCGCCTACGGCGACGTCGGAATGCGAGCGTACGGTGACCTCGACGTTCTCGTCCCCCGCGAGGACGTTACCGAGGCCGTCGATGTACTCGAAACCCGCGGATACGAGTGGGAGGACGTGCCGAGGCTCGACGACTCGCCGATACTTGGGGGACCGTTCACGAAGCCGCTGGTGGCCGAATACGAACTGCAACGTGACGGAACGACCGTCGAGGTTCGGTGGCGCATCGGCGACGCCGATCAGCCGTTCGCACCGGACGTCGAGACGCTCTGGGAGCGCCGGGAGACGGTCGCGGTGGCCGGCTACGACGTCCCCGTGCTCGCCCCCGAGGATCGACTCCGAATGTTAGCGTTTCACGGCACCAAACACAAGTGGCACCTCCTGAAGTGGGCCTGTGACTTCGTGGCGGCGGTGGTGGCGACCGACATGGACTGGCCCGACCTGCTCGACGAAGCGCGACAACACGGCGACGGAAGACGGCTCCTCATCGGAGTCTCGTTGATCGATCGACTGTTCGACGTGTCCGTTCCCGACGCCGTTCGCACGCGGCTCGAGGCCGATCCGCGAGCGGAACGCCTCGCGGCGGCGGCCATCGAGGAACTGTACACCGAGACGACGACCCGTCCCGAGCGGCGCGATCGGGTCGCATACACGGCGCGTGCGACCGATTCGATCGGTGGCTCGCTTCGGACCGTGCTGTATCACTCGCGGGCCCATCCGGGGCTCTCGGAGTACCGGCTGCTACCGCTCCCGGGGGTCTTCCACCCGATCTATTACCTCGTCCTTCCGATCCGCCATCTCGTCGAGCGATCGCCGTTCTCGAACGGTGGGGCGCGAGGCGAGGGCGCGGTCGACAGAGCGTGATCGTTCACGCCTCGGGATCGTAGCCGTGTGCGTCGTCGACCGTCGGCGCACCGATCGCCAGCGCCCGGACCGATGCGTCTGCGTCGTCGGGGTTGTACGCCCGATGCGGGTTGCCGGGATCGATGACCAATACCTCATCAGGGCCGACGACGAATTCGCCCTCGGGCGTCTCGACGTGGAGCGTCCCGTCGAGGACGTAGAACGCCTCGGTCTGCTCGTCGTGGTAATGATATCCCAGCGGGAGCTGTTGGCCCGGTTCGGCCTCGTAGATGCGGAGTCCGAACGACGAATTCTGAAAGTCGAGACCGGCAGCGGCGCTGATCGACCGAACGTCGGCGTCCCGGTCGTCCCACTGGTCGAGGTCCGCAGTGTCGATATAGTGATAACTCATACCACCCGTTTCGCTCGGGGGCCTTAGAACGTTTCGGGCCGGGTATCGGAGAGCGAGGGGAACGGATAGGGACGACGGGTGCGAACCACCCCATATGCCGATCGAACACGAGATTCCGATCGACGGACAGACCATCTCAGCGATCCACCACGAGACCGATGGCGACCGATGGATCCTCTTTTGTCACGGCTTTCGCAGCGACAAGACGGGGAGCTACGAGAGCCGATGTGAGCGCGCGGTCGAAGAAGGATACAACGCCGTCAGGTTCGATTTCAGGGGAAGCGGCGAGTCCGGAGGCGCGTTCGTCGAGTCGACGCTAACCACCCGAATCGCCGATCTGAGGGCGGTGATCGGACACGTCGATCCTTCGTCGTACGCGCTGTTCGGCTCCAGTTTTGGGGCGAAGGTCGCCTTTCACGCGGCCGCGCGAGCCGGCCGGACGAGCGAAACCGTCGAACCGACCGCGATCGTCGCGCGCGCACCGGTTACGTACAACCGAGCGTTCGACGCCTACCGGGAGACCGTCGACTCCGAGGGCGTCCTTCGGTACGATGGCGATCACGCGATCGACCGCCGCTTTTTCGACGACTTCGACGCGTATTCGTTCGACGAGGGGGCGGCGGTACTCGATGTTCCGATCGCCATCTTTCACGGGAGTGACGACGAGTCCGTCCCGATCGACGACACGTTCGAGGCCGCCGCGGCACTCGACACCGACGTGCTCGTCGGGAAGTACGCGGGGGAGGGACATCGGTTTTCCGCGACGGCAGAAGACCGACTTCGGACGCAGGCGTTCGACTGGTTGGGAACCGTCTGGCCGCCGGCCGGATCGCGATGAATCGCGTCGATGGTCGAAGATCACACGGGCGGCAGGTATACACGAACGTGTGCAACGGGGCCGCAGTGTATCGGTTGAAACGTCGGCCCGTATTATTACCTCCCGGCGATGAGCGACGGACGAGGCCATCGGCGTCGCGGCGGACGACCGGCGCGACCGACGATAGGGGAGACAGAGATGACACTGCTCACACGCGTCCGAAACCTGCTCGGTGACGACACCGTCTACGAGTGCCGCCACTGCGGGACGACGCTCGAGTCCGAGCTCGACGAGTGTCCGACCTGCGGAAACCGCGCGGTAGCCCGCTACGAGATCCGGTGACGGACGCTCGCGGCGGGTTTTTGATACTGCGGTCCCGTAGTCACGACAATGACTCGACGGCCGATGGTCGCCATCGCGCTACTCGCGGTGGTGGTCCTGGCCGGCTGTACCGTCGGCTATCAGCCGGGCGTTTCCGATCGATCCGAACCGCCGACAGAGGGCGAACTCGGCTACTACGACGGCTATCGGTACGACGACACGTTCGACATCGATCCTACGAACGGCCTCACCGAACGGGAAACGGAGGCCGTCGTCTCGCGAGCGATGGCTCGCGTCCAACTGCTCCGGGGGCTGCGGTTCGAGGAGGATGTCGAGGTGGAGATAATCAGCCGCGAGGCGTTCCGCGAGGAATACGACGACGTCTGGCGGGAGCCGTCCGACGACGTGCGAGCGCTCGACAACGCCCAACACGAGGCGCTATTCCTCGTCGGCTCCGATGAGGACGTCGTCGACGTGCGACGTGGGAACCGCGGTGGAACCGTGCTCGGCTTTTATCAACCCAGCACGGAACAACTCGTCATCGTGAGCGGAAACGACCCCGCGACGCTGGACGACGAGTTGACGCTCGCCCACGAGTTAGTCCACGCCGTACAGGACCAGCGGTTCGATCTGGGATCGATCGAATCGTCGACGCTCGACGGGACGAACGCCCGAAACGGGCTGATCGAAGGCGATGCATCCCTGGTAGAGAGCGTGTACGAACGCAACTGCGAGACGGGCGAGTGGCAGTGCGTCGAGACCGACACGAGTTCGGGAAGCGCGCTGTCTCCCGACTTCCACTGGGGCGTGTACTTCCTGAGTTTCTTCCCGTACGCCGAGGGTCCGACGTTCATAGACCACCACCGCGACGCCGGTGGCTGGGACGCAGTCGACCGAATGTACGACGACCGACCACGGACGAGCGCCGAGATCATCCGGCCGGCGAGTTACCGAACCGACGCCTACGGCAACGCGACCGTCCGCGATCGGCATGGCGGGGGCTGGGAGCGCGTCCGCCTCGAAAACGGCTCCGACGCCGCGAGCGTCGGCCGGGCCGGGGGCGCGTCGATGTTCGCCTACACCGCCTACGCCGGCGATTCGCCCGGCGTCATCGACAGAGAGGAGTTCCGAAACGCCGGATCGGACGGCCTCGACTCGACGCGGCCGTACACATACGACGTCCCCTACACCGAGGGGTGGTACGGCGACCGCCTCCACGCCTACGAACGAAACGGCGAGACGGCCCACGTCTGGAACGTGACGTTCAACGACGCCGAGAACGCGACGGCGTTCGTCGACGGATACGGGCAGGTCGCGGCGCACTGGGGCGGCGAACGGGCCGGCGGAACCGTCTGGACGTTCGAGGAGACGGATCGGTTCGGCGGCGCGGTCTGGGTCGAGCGCGACGGTAACGCGGTCACGGTCGTCAAGGCACCCTCTGAGGCGGCGCTCGCGGAGGTGTACGCGCCGGTTGGTTCGATGTCGGCGAACGCTGCGCGCGGACCCGTCACCGCGGATTGACGCGAGGCGGACACAACACCGTCGCGCTCTTTACGCGTCCACGCCTACGACCGGTGATGGCGAACATTACCCTGTACGAGTTGTCCGGCTGTCCGTACTGTGCGAAGGTCACCGACAAACTGGACGAACTCGGCATAGAGTACGACAGCATCGAGGTCCCGCGTGCCCACGGCGAACGGACCGAAGTCGAGGAAGTCAGCGGCCAGACCGGTGTTCCGGTCATCATCGACGAGGAGCACGGCGTCGACGGGATGGCCGAATCCAGCGACATCGTCGCGTACCTCGAAGAGACCTACGGGGTCTGAGCCGGCGGGGGAGAGCTACAGCGCGTTTTTGTACGCCTCGAGCGTCTCCGCCACGTCGGCCTCGGTGTGGCCGTAGGAGACGAAGTTCGCTTCGAACTGATTCTGCGAGACGAGGATCCCCTGTTCACACATTGCCGGTCGGAACAGCCGAGCGTACCGGTCGGTTTCGGCGCGGCGAACGTCCGTTCCCCGCTTCGGGCAGGCGTCGTATCGGCTACACGAGTGATCCTGCCGGCAGCCGTTCGCACAGCACTCGTCCTGTGACGAGCCCTCGGCGCGAGTGAAGACGAGTTTGAAAAGCGAATCCGAGCCGACGACGGTGTACTCCGGAGCGTGGTCGGCGACGAGATCCGAAAGGCCCTCTCTGAGCTGTCGGCCCAGCCCGTTGACGTGGTCGTACACATCGTTCTCCGCGCAGAACGTCAGGGTCTCGAGGCCGGCGGCCATCGTCACCGGATTCCCCGAGAACGTCCCCGCTTGAAAGACGTCGCCGGCCGGCGAGAACTGCTCGATGTATTCGGTCTTGCCGCCGATGGCGCCGACCGGGAAGCCGCCGCCGATGATCTTCCCGAACGTCGTGAGATCGGGATCGATGTCGAATTTTCCCTGCGCACACCCGAGACCACCGACGCGGAAGCCGGTGATGACCTCGTCGAAGATCAAAAGCGAGCCGTACTCGTCACAGAGGCTCCGGAGTCGGTCGTGGTAGCCGTCCTGCGGATAGACGATTCCCATGTTCGCCTGGATCGGCTCGACGAGGACGGCCGCGATGTCGTCGGCGTGTTTCTCGAACGCCTCGCTCGCCGCGGCGGGATCGTTGAACGGCACCGGGACCGTGTGTTCCGCGAACGCTTGTGGGACCCCGGCGCTGGAGGGTTTCGGATCGTCGGCGTCGCCGGCGACGAGCGTCGTTTCCTGCGCGCCGTGGTAGCCGCCCTGCATGATGAGGATCTTGTTGCGCCCGGTGACCGCGCGCGCGAGGCGGCAGGCGGACACGGTGGCCTCGGTCCCACTGTTGACAAAGCGGATCATCTCGACCGACGGGACGTGTCGGCAGACGAACTCGGCGTGTTCGACCTCGAGCTCGGTGGGCATCCCGTACATGGGTCCCTCGGCGGCGCGCGATTGGACAGCGGCCTGTAACTCGTCGGGCATGTCGTGACCGAGCAACAGCGGCCCGAGCCCCTGTATCCAATCGACGTACCGGTTGCCGTCGGCGTCGATCACGTGGCCGCCGTCGCCTCGGTCGACGAAGACCGGATACGGCTGCGGCGCGGCGCGAACCGAGGAGTTGACGCCGCCGGGCATGACCGATAGCGCCCGGTCGTAGAGCGATCGGGAGGCTTCGTGGTTCATGTCGAGTCCTTCTCGTCGTGCCCCGAAAGAGTTACTATCAGTTCCCGGCGCCGCCCCACGACGACGACCGCCGTACGATGTTGTACGGTCGTCCAGTGAATAACCCAGTATCCACTTGAACACGCCTAAATATTGGTTCGAACAGCGAATATTGCAGGATTAGGTCGACAAATCATATGCTACCCCGTAGGCTCACCTGCCGCGACGGCCGCGGTATCAGTACAGCACCGGAAAACACGAGCCGAAACGGTTGGCACCTATCGGTTCCTCCGTGGGGTCCCATGCGGACCCACATTTTCGCGTTCGTCACGTCCAGAGATCGGCTACTCGGTGATCGATGCCCCATTCGTGGCCGACATCGAGGCCACCGTCCCCAGCGCGTTCCGGATACCGGGTGAAACGCTTCGGGGGCAAGCCTCGGGGCATTCGCCTTGTCCACGGAAAAAACGGAGGGCTACCGACGCGATCGTCAGTCGGGGATCGGACAGTCGTTCTCGCGACGCGTCGAGACGACCGTGTCGGTGTCGATACCGCACACGTCCGGGTCGTCGTGCAGCTCGCGCAGGCAGGCGCCGATCGCCGCCGCGTTCTCGAACAGTCCGATCGCGAAGACGCTCTCGGGACCGCTCGTGTGGTAGACCGTGGTGAATGCCGAGCGCGATCGGAGTCGGTCGGTCACGCGATCGACCGCATCGAGATCGACGCGGAGTCGGAAGACGACCGTCTCGTAGCCGAGTTCACCGTAATCCAGTTGCGCCGCGTAGCCGTCGATGGTGCCGTTCTCTTCGAGCGTCCGGACCCGTTTTTGCACCGTCGTCGGGACCGCGTCGACGGCCGCCGCGAGGTCGCGGATGTCGGCGCGACAGCCGCGACACAGCGCCGCGACGACGTGTCGGTCGAGCGCGAGCGATTCCGCGTCCGGTTCCATCGTCGGCACGTTCAGACCGCGTCGGTACCGACCTCACCCGTGCGGATCTGGTATGCGTCCTCGACCGGCAGGATGAACACCTTGCCGTCGCCGGGTTCGCCGGTCTCGCCGGCCTTGCACATCGCCTCGGCAACGTCCTCGGCCGGGATATCGGCGACGACGCACTCGACTTTGACCTTCTGGTGGAGGTCGACGCTGTACTCCTCGCCTCGCCACTGGCCGGTCTTCGCCGGCTGGGAGCCGCGACCGGAGACGTTCGTGACGGTGAGCGAGGGCGCGCCGATCTCGGCGAGACCCTCCTTGACGTCCGAGAGCTTGTCGGGGCGGATGTACGCCATGACCATCTTGATGCCGCCGTCGTTGGGCTGGCCACCATCCGTTCGGATGATACCGTTTCCGTCGTCGCCGACGCTGCCGCCGTCGGTCGCGACCGCGTCGCGACCGCCGAACTCGGGGTAGGTGTCGACGCCGTGTTCGGAGACATCGAGTCCATCACGTTCGTGTTCGGGGATAACGCGTGCCTGTCCGATCGCTCTAAAGACACCCCAGACGAGCGCCGTCGCGGCGACGGTCCAGACGGTGATGATGAGCGTCCCGAGGATCTGCGGGGCGAACATCGCCGCTTCGATGCTCAAGATACCACCGGGGACGACGCTCGCTGCGATGGGGGTGCCACCCGTCGACCACAGCGGAAAGAGGACGATACCGAGTGCGCCCGCGCTCCCGTGAACCGGGAAGACCGCACAGACGTCGTCGATCTTGAGTTTCTTTTCGACGAACTCGAAGACGATCGGTAGCTGCGCACCGGCGAGTAGGCCGAGCATGAGGCCGCCCATCGGAGTGAGCACGTCCGCCGTGCCCGTCACGCCGACGAGACCCGCGAGCATCCCGTTTGCGACGTACAGCGTGTCGACTTTTCCGGTTCGAGCGAGTGCGACCGCGCCCGCACCGAGTGCGCCCATCGCCATGCCGAGCGTAGTGTTCAACGCGACGCGACCGACGATCTCCCAGCCAGCCCCGAGGACGACCTCGCCGCCCTCGACGGCGAAGACGTTCACCGAGGTGCCGACGTTGAATCCGTACCAGCCGAAACACAGGATGAGCGTCCCGAGGACGGCGAAGGTCATCGAATGACCGGGGATGACGTTCACGGAGCCGTCGTCGTTGAAGCGTCCGATGCGAGATCCGAGCATGTAGGCGGCCGTCAGTCCGGCGATTCCGCCGACGCCATGGACGATCATGCCGCCCGCGAAGTCGTAGAAGCCGAGCGAGTCGACGAAGCCGCCGCCCCACGTCAGTCCCGCGACGACGGGGTAGATGACCGCGGCGACAAGGAACGTGTAGGTCACGTACGCGCGAAGTTTCGCGCGGCCGGCGACGGCCCCCGAGACGATCGTCGCCATCGTCATGGCGAAGACGGCACCGTAGAGCCAGTCGACCCAGCCGAAGTTACTGGCACCGAACTGACTCAGCGATCCGGAGGAACCACCGACGAGCCCGGAGACGCCGGCACCGATGAGAAAGAACACGACGACGCCGACCGACCACGTCAGCATGTTCTTCGTCAGCTGGTTGGCGACGTTCTTCGAGCGCACTTGCCCGGCCTCCAACATCGCGAAGCCTGCGTGCATGAAGAAGATGAGGAAGGTCACCACGAGGATCCACAGCCAGTTGACTCCCTCGGCGATCGCCTCGGCACCGGTCTGGACCGGAACCGCTTCGATCATCGGTTCACCTCCGAAGTTCGGTGAGGGATATTTCCATATACGTCCATGCTTTTCCAAATTTTCGCTACGTTTGTGCTCTGCATTACGTGATAGCCTCATGAAAGAGACCTATATAAATGTTGGAGTTTACATTACACTGTATTACACCATATATGTGGACACACGTCAGATATGGGTGATAATAATAGTAATATAAGGTCGTATCACGTCAGAAATTCGACGGAGATATGCGCCGATTTGTGGACGTTCGTCAACTCCAAAAGGCGTCGAATTGGCGTTTTTCACCCCGAATCTGCTCGCGCGCGCACCCGGGTCCGGGGGGCACCCTACAGCCGTTCTGCCAGATCCTCGGCGAAGTACGTAACTATCAGATCCGCGCCGGCCCGCTTGATCGACACCAGCGACTCGTGGGCGACCTCTTCGAGGGAAAGCCAGCCCCGGTCCGCCGCGGCGTGCAACATCGCGTACTCGCCCGAAACGTTGTACGCGGCGACGGGGTGATCGTACTCCCGGCGGAGCTCCGAGAGGATATCCAGATACGCTAGCGCGGGTTTGACCATCAGCACGTCCGCGCCCTCCTCGACGTCGAGAGCGACCTCGCGTCGCGCCTCGCGCGCGTTCGCGGGATCCATCTGGTAGTGGCGGCGATCGCCGAACGCCGGCGCGCCGTCGGCGGCGTCCCGGAACGGCCCGTAAAATGCGGATTCGTACTTCGCGGCGTAGGACATGATCGGCAGGTTCTCGAAGCCCTCCCGGTCGAGCGCCGCCCGGATCGCCCCGATCATCCCGTCTATCATCCCGGAGGGGGCGATCATGTCCGCACCCGCTTCGGCGTGTGAGACGGCAGCCCGATCGAGCAGTTCGAGGGTGGCGTCGTTGTCGACGGTTAAGTGGGGATCCGTTTCGGCCTCGGCCTCGAGAACGCCGCAGTGGCCGTGATCCGTGTACTCACAGAGACAGAGATCGGTGATGACGTAGGCGTCCGTCTCGGCTGCGATGTCGCGGACGGCGCGCTGGACGACGCCGTCTTTCGCCCACGCGCGCGTGCCCATCTCGTCTTTCGACTCCGGGATACCGAACACCATGACCGCCCCGACGCCCGTCTCCATGACCTCCAAGACCCGATCCACGCTCTCGTCGACCGGGACGCGCTCGTGACCGGGCATCGAATCGATACTGATCCGTTCGTCGGTCGTCGCGTCGACGAAGATCGGCGTGACGAGGTCCGTCGGTGAAAGGGTGGTCTCGCTGAGAAGCGGCCGGATGCCGTCGGTCCGGAGCCGCCGGGGGCGGTCGCGTGGTTCCATACCCGCGGTTACGTCCCGACTCTCATATGGGTTGTCGTCGCCGGGTGAATCGTCTCGGGGGCAAGCCCCGGCGGCATTCGCCCCGACTGCGTATAAACGGTCCTGTATCTTCAAAACACCCGCGCGCGAAGTGGGGGTATGAACGCACAGTGGGATGCAGGGATCTACGCGCGGCAGTCGCCGTATCTGGAACGGTACGTCCAGATCGGCGTCGCGAGCGGTCGAGTGCTCTCGGTGTCGTTCCCGGAGACGCCGGAGGAAGACGCCGAGGACGACCACCCGCTGTTGGATCGGATCGAAGCGTATCTCGAGGGCGAGACGGACGACTTCGACGACCTCGACGTCGCGATGACGATGGCGACCGACCACCGGAAGGTACTGGAGGCGGTCCGGACGATCCCCTACGCCGAGAGCGTGACCGTTCGCGCGCTCGCGGGGATGGTTCCCGACTTCGATCCCGACTCGGAGGACGACGGCATCCTCATCCGGACGGCGCTCGACGAAAATCCGACGCCGCTCGTCGTTCCCGACCATCGGGTCTCGGACGGGCCGAGCGCCGCGCCGCCGCCGGTCGAACAGCGACTCCGATCGCTCGAAGGACTCTGAACCGGACGTACAAACGGAGCCGACGGGGAGTTGAACCATCTCAAACTCGGGGCGAACCTCCGTGGGACGCTGGTGAATCGGCGGCGACGATCCGTCGGCCACGTATATATAAGCGGACCCGTGATATAATATATTTATACACATACGGCAGCGAGCGCGGCTGGGCCGCGAGGTAGTAGTTAACTGACGCCTGACGGGGGAGCCCGGAGCCGGTCGACGGGTTAGCCCTGCTGCCGTTCCAGCGGCCACTCGAGTGCCGTCTCCAGGTCGTGCGGGATGTGGCCGCCGTACTCCGCGGCGCGCTCGCGGTAGGCGTCGAGGTCCGGCCGGAACGAGGGATCCGCGACCTCGACGATCGCGTCGGCGCGCTCTCGTGCACCGAGTCCGCGGAGGTCGGCGACGCCGTGTTCGGTCACCACGATGTCGATGTCCTGTTCGGTGTGATCGACGTGTGGGGTCATCGGGACGATCCGGGAGATGTCGCCGCCCGCGGCGGTCGAGGGCAGCGCGACCACGGTCACGAGGCCGGCGCGGTTGAAGTCGCCGCTGCCGCCGACGCCGTTTATCACCCGCGTGCCATTGACGTGCGTCGAGTTCGCGTGGCCGTAGATGTCGACTTCGAGCGCGCTGTTGACCGCGACGACGCCGAACCGGCCGATCAGTTCCGGCGCGTTCGAGACACAGACCGGCCGGAGCACGACGCTGTCGGCGTACGAATCCATCGAGGAGAACAGCTGGTCCTGTCCGTCGCGGGTCAGCGCGAGCGTCGTCGCGGAGGCGGTTCGAAGCGTCCCCTCGTCGATCAGATCGAGGAGGCCGTCCTGGATCACCTCGCCGAAGTAGACCAACTCGCGGTCGACGTCGAGGTCGCCGAGCGCGCCCATCAGCGCGTTGCCCATCGCGCCGACGCCGAACTGCAGGCGAATCGACTCGGTCATCGTCGGATTGGTCTCGGCCTCGGCAGCGAGCCACGCGCCGAAGTTCTCGCCGATCGCGAGGTCGACGTCCGTCGGCGTCCGGAAGTCGTAGGTCGAATCGCGACGGTCGGTTTCGACGACGGCGACGAGGGCGTCGGGATCGAACCGGACCCTGGAATCGCCGATCCGTCCACCGGGCTCGGTCAGCGGGATCGGTTCGCGGTCCGGCGGCGCGCCGGGGAGGTAGATATCGTGGAGCGCTTCGAGATCGAGCGGCTGTTTCCAGTTCACCTCGACGATGAGTTTGTCCGCAGCCGCGACGTAGGAGACGGTCGCGCCGATCGACGGCGAGGGGATGAACCAGTCCTCGCCGACCGCGACGGCCTCGACGATCGCGACGTCGACACCGTCGACCGCGCCCCCAAAGCGCACCTCGTCACCGAGTTGGGAGACGTGGCGGTCGTGGTATGCGACCCGCCCGTCGTTGGCTGCCTCCCGAATCGTCGGCGTTCCGAGGTACGGAAACCGTCGGACGAGATCGCCGGATTCGACGAGGGCTGTGTCGATCTCCTCGCCGACGCTGCCGCCGGTCAGAACGGTCAAGTCGCGCTTTTCGCCCGCCTCGGCGATCGCCTCGGGGACGGCCTTCGGGTAACCGACGCTCCCGAAGCCGCTCGTGGCGACGACCGCGCCCTCGGGGACGAGTTCCGCCGCCTCCTTTGCGGTTCGGATCGGGACGCCGCCGTGGAAGCGCTCCTCGGTCGTCACGCGTGTGTTCCCCCGGTTCGTTCCTCGGTCGTCGGCCGTGTCCCCGCCGGTGATTCGGCATCCATGCGCGGATCGACGGGGGAGAAGGACAAAAATCCCTACGGCTGGCGTCGGTCCGCGGTGGCTTCGAGCAAGCGCTCGTAGACGGCCCACGAGGAGTCACCGTCGGGCCGCCCGGCGGGCCCGCCGTCGAGTTCGACGCCCTCGCCCGCTTCGACCGTTCCGACGGCGGAAACCGTCGTCCCTCGCTCGCGGAGGGCCGAGAGGACCGGCTCGGTGTCGACCGGATCGACCGCGATGACGAGCGTTCCGGAGGTCGTCGCCCGCCACGGGTCCATCCCGAGCGCCTCGCAGGCGGCGTCGATGCCCTCCAACCGCGGCACCGCCTCGGCGGCGATCGAGAGGCGAACCCCCGCCCCGTCGGCGATCTCGTGAAACGCGCCGAGCAGTCCGCCCTCCGTCGCGTCGTGCATCGCGGTCACGTTGCCGGCCGCGGCGGCGGTGAGCGCGTCCCGCACCGCGCCGACATCGTCGAGTCGGGATTGGGCCGTTTCGAGTGCGGCGGGTTGCAGGTCGATCGCCTCGGGAAACAGCGTCGTCAACAGCCCGACCGCCTCGACGGCAGGCCCCTTCGTCACGAGAACGTCGTCGCCGGGTCGGGCACCGTCCGGGCGCACGATCCCGTCGGGATCGCCGACGGCCATCCCGGTCGCCGCGCCGACCCACGGGAACGAGCAGCCGGCGTATCGGGCGGTGTGTCCCGTCACGACTGAGATTCCGAGGTCGCGACACTCCGCGTCGATTGCTCCCCAGACGCGGTCGAACTCGTCGTCGGTGGTCTCCGGCGGCAGCGAAAACGAGATCGTCAGATGCGTCGGCGGCAGTCCGGAGACGGCCACGTCGGAGAGGACGATTCCGATGGCGAACTCGCCGGCTCGTTCGAAGCCCAACTGGGGGAGGATCGAGACCGGATCGGTCGCCGTCACGAGCGCGTGCTCTCCGATCTCGACGATCCCGAAGTCGACACCGTGTTTCGGGGCGAGTGATACGTCGTCGCGCTCGGCGCCGAGTCGGGGCGCGATTCGGGCTTCGAAGAACTCCCGAGAGATCTTGCCGGTCGTCATTGGTCGACGGTTCGGGCGCGTCCCCGTCAATCTGCCGACGGCGGTGGAGGGACGACGTACCGAAAACGACCGGCACAGGGCAAAACACTAATCGGCATCGAACACCCCAGTTCGGGTATGAGCCACCCGAATGCGGCCCGGTCGGTCGAGCAAGCTAGCCTCGATTCCGAGGTGTCTCGCCCATGGTAGGGGAGTTCGAACGCCCGCCACAGGGCGAGTTCGAGCGCGAAATCCGGTCGTTTCCGGAGTTCTTCGATCGACTCGAGATACAGGGCGCGCTCGACATCTGGGACGCGGTCAACTCCGAGACGGAGATCGAGGGGCTCGTCTACCACCACCGCGGGCTCCAGATCCCGAGCTACGAGGGGCGGTTCGTCCACGAACCCTCCGGTGACGACCGCGAGACGCAAGCGTTCAGCGTCGAGTTCGGGACCGTCGGTTCCCGGAGCGTGTGGGCGGTGTTCGACGGGAGCCTCTCGTGGGACGTCTATCTCCTCCTCTTCGAGGAAGGGGCCGTCGTCGCGTGGATGAGCGACGCCGAGTTCGAGGCCGAGGAAGCCGGTCGGTTCCGCTCGAAGGCGGCCGCGGTCGAGGCCGGGCAGTTCTCCTTCGGGACGTTCTTCCGGTTCGGCCCGGACTGGGTCGAGCGCGAGGAGTGGGGGCTGCGCTCGAACGCGCCGGCGATGATACAGCTCGGTGACGGGCGACTCCTGACCCCGGAGACCGAATCGGAGTTCTACGAGAACGCCCACGCGATCCCCGACGAGTTCCGCCCCGCCGTCGAGACGGGTGCACCGCCGTTCTACGGGCTGCTCGACGCCGGGCTGTCGGTCGATCCGGAGTAGGGTCGGTCACTCCGCGCCGAACGGATCGTAGCCGAGTCCCTCCACGACGACGAACTCGATGGCGTTGACGGCGTAGTGTGCGACGACCGAGGCGAGCAGACTCCCCGTTACCACGAAGACCGCCGCGAGGAGGAATCCGAAGACGCCGGTCGCGGCGACCCCGACTCGTCCCTGTGCGCCGTGGCCGGCGGCGAAGGCGACCGATGAGACGACCGCCAGAAGCCACGGCGAGAGGTCGAACCCCGTCGAGAAGGCACCGATCAGAACCGCCCGGAACAGGAGTTCCTCGAAGCCGGCGATGATCGGGAGGACGACGGCGACGAGGACGAACCAGCCACCTGCCGAGTCGGGCGCGAGCAGTCCCCGGAGGGCCGCGCTCGGGTCGGCGTCGATCACCGCACCGAGTGCGAGGTTCATTCCAGCGAGCGCGAGACCGACCGTGAGACCGACGACGGCGGCCGTGAGCCCCGATATCTCGCCGTCGATCCCGAGCGATGAAACCGGCACGTCCGTCAGCCAGATTCCGGCGATCAGGACGGCCGCAAAGAGCGCGTGGGAGCCGGCGACGTTCGCGAGCAGTGCGGTAGAGGAGAAGTGTTCGCCGGACGGTGCCGAGGACTCGTCGGTGAGGTCTGCGACGACGCGCGTCGAAGCGCGGGCGGAAAACAGAACGACGGTCAGTACGACGACGGTGAGCGCCGCGAAGGCGACCCACCGTGTCACGCGTTATTGGGGACTCGGGCTGCCCGGACTGACGTCGGGCTTTTGCTTTTCGAGCGCGGAGCCGGTGATGCTCTTGAGACGGTCAATGAGCGAGTCCTTATCGGGTTCGCCCGCGAGCGCCACGTCGAGCACCTCGGAGATGTGCGAGACCGGGATGATCTCGATCTGCTCTTTGTACTCGTCCTCGATCATCACGTCCTGCTCGTTGGCCTTCGGAATGATGACGGTCTTGAGACCAGCCTTGGCGGCGGCCTCGATCTTGTGGGTGACGCCGCCGACGGGCAACACGTCACCGCGGACCGAAATCGAGCCGGTCATCGCGAGGTCCTGTCTGACCGGCACGTTCTCGAGTGCCGAGATGACGGCCGTCGCGACGGTGATCGACGCCGAGTCGCCGTCGACGCCGCCCTCGCCGACCTGGACGAACTGGATGTGAACGTCCTGCTGAGAGATGTCCTCGTCGGAGAACTTCTTGATGATCGCCGAGACGTTCTGGACGGCCTCCATCGCCATCTCCTTCAGCTGGCCGGTGGCGATAACCTCGCCGGGGCCCTGACTCGGGGTGACCTCGGCCATGACGGGGAGGACGATACCGGAGTCCTCGCCCATGACGGCGAGCCCGTTGACGCGGCCAACAACGTCGCCCTCGTTGACAGTGAGCTCGTAGTCCTTGCGGCGCTCGATGTAGTCGTCCGCGAGCTGCTGTTCGATCGAGCGCGAGCGCGCCTTCGCCCGCAACACGTCGTCGCGAGTGGTGAAATCGCGGTCCTCCGCGCGGGCGATATCACCCGAGACGCGGACGAGGCCACCGAGGTTGCGGAACTTCAACGTTAGATGTCCCTTCCGGCCCGCGCGGCGGCGGGCTTCGAGGATGATCTCCTCGATCGCCTCGTCGGTGAACGACGGCAGTCGGCCGTCGTTTTGGACTTCCTGAGCGACGAAGCGGGCGTACTTGCGGCGCATCTCGGGGGCGTCCTCGATGGTGTCGTCCATGTACACCTCGTAGCCGTACCCTTTGATCCGCGAGCGGAGCGCGGGGTGCATGTTCTCCATCGCGTCGAGGTTCCCCGCCGCGACCATGATGAAGTCGGTCGGGACCGGTTCGGTCTGGACCATCGCGCCCGAGGAGCGCTCGCTTTGGCCGGTGATGGCGAACTCGCCCTCTTGGATCGCGGTCATCAGCTTCTGCTGAGATCGGATGTCGAGCGTGTTGATCTCGTCGACGAACAACACGCCCTTGTTGGCCTTGTGGATCGCGCCGGCCTCAACGCGGTCGTGGGAGGGCGTCTCCATGCCGCCCGATTGGAAGGGGTCGTGTCGAACGTCGCCGAGGAGCGCTCCGGCGTGTGCGCCGGTCGCGTCCTCGAAGGGTGCGACCTGCTGGTCGGCGTTGTTGACGAGCAGGTTCGGCACCATCGCGTCCGAGCCGCGGCTCATGTACTTGAACGCGAGGTAGATGACGCCCGCGGCGATGATCCCGAGGAGCAGCGCCTGCACGATGAGGATCGCGTAGCCGAAGACGACGGCGATGATGATCCACATCAGGAAGCTCCGCATCTGGTTTCGCTTTCTGGCCTCTTCTTTGTGAGCCTCGACGATCTGTTCGCCCTTGCCCGCCGGTACCGTCCTGACCTTCGGCTCGTTGCCGTCGTCGGGGTTATGATAGACGAGCACGTCCTGCAGCTCCTCTTTGGGGAGGAGTTGACTCATCGCCTTCGCGAGCATCGACTTGCCCGTCCCGGGCGAGCCGATCATCATCACGTGACGGCGCTGTTTGGCCGCCTTCAGGATGATGTCGCGGGCGTGATCCTGCCCGATGACCTGATCGACGAGTCGGTCCGGGACCTGAATATCTGCGCTGGAGTCGATCTGAAGCCCGCCGAGGAGGCCGTCCTCCTCGTCCTCGTCGATCTCGATCTCGCTAGCGACGTGGACTTCGCTCCCGAGATCGGAGCCGTCAAGCAGCTCCTCGTCCTCGTCGAGGCGCTCGCTGGCGCCGCGCTGGCCGGATGGCTCCGGATCCTCCGGGGACGGATCGTCGGGGGCTTCGGGGTCGACGTGGGTCCCCTCGCCACTGTGATCGCGCCCGAGTTCGCCGTCTCTGTCGGGGGCGGATCCATCGGGTGTGTCCGCTGGCTCCTCCTGTGGCACCCGACGCTCGTCGGCCTCGGATACCTCATCTGCATCCTTTTCGTTGCTCATAGAAACGTTTCTGCTACCTATATGGAAGGGTTATCGACTGATATACTTTCTCCCCGCGTCAGGCTCTACCGTCCGAAGAAATCGCAACACGGGAGCGTCATGGTGGTGGTGGCGAGCGATTCAAACGGACCCGTCGGCTTTATCAGACACCCCCCCGCACCCCACACCATGACGCGGGGCTTTTACATCGGACGGTTCCAGCCGTACCACGAAGGCCACCACGCGATGGTCGATCGGATCCGCGAGGACGTGGACGAACTGGTCGTCGGCATCGGCAGCGCGGATCAATCGCACACGGTTCGGAACCCCTTCACTGCGGGCGAACGGATCATGATGATCACGAAGGCGCTCGCGGAGTTCGAGATGACGACCTACGCGGTCCCTATCGAGGACCTCAACCGGAACTCCGTGTGGGTCAGCCACGTCCAGTCGATGAGTCCCCGCTTCGAGGTCGCCTACTCGAACAACCCGCTCGTCGTCCGGCTGTTCGAGGAAGCAGACATCGAGGTCAGACAGTCGCCGATGTTCCACCGCGACGAGTTCGAGGGAAGGGAGGTCCGCGAACGGATGGCGAAGGGCGACGACTGGGAGTCGCTCGTCCCCCGGACGGTCGCCGAAGTAATAGACGAGATCGAGGGGAGCGAACGGATTCAGCGGATCACCGACACGGACGCGAACGCCGCCCGTGGGGACGGCGAAAGCCCGAGCGAATAATTCAATGATCACGCTCGCCTCCGACTTCGGGTCACCGTACCCCGCCGCGATGAAGGGAGCGATCCTCAAACGCTGCGACGCCCGACTGGTCGACGTCGGACACGAGTTCCCCCGTCAGAACGTCCGAGCGGCCGCCTTCTGGCTGTCGGAGATCCTCCCGGAGTTCCCGCCCGCCGTCCATCTCGTCGTCGTCGATCCCGGCGTCGGCACCGATCGCGCGGCGCTCGTCGTCCGCGCGGGCGATCACGTCCTCGTCGGCCCCGACAACGGCGTCTTGCTCCCGCCCGCTCGCGCGCTGGCCGGGGACGAGTACCGCGCCGACATCGAGGCCTACGAACTGGCCATCGACGCCCCGCGAAGCGCGACGTTTCACGGCAGGGACGTGTTCGCCCCCGGTGCTGCCGAGGTCCACGAGACGAGGATCGATCGCCTGCCCGAACTCGACGCCCTCTCGCCTGCCGAGGACGTGGTAGACATCGAACTGCCCGAACCGGAGCTCACGGACGACGGGGTCGCAGGCGAGGTCATCGCGGTCGACGACTTCGGGAACGTCATCACCAACGTGCCGGGCGAGGTGCTCGGGAACCGCACCGTGGTTCGCGTGAACGACGAACCGACGCCGATCGTCCGGTCGTACGCCCACGCCGACTCCGGACGAGCCATCGTGACGGTCGGCAGCCACGGGAACGTCGAACTGGCGGTCAACCGAGGACGGGGCGACGAGGCGTTCGGCCTCGGCGCGACGGATGCGGTTCGGCTCGAGTTTTCGTAGCTGGGGAATGTTTACCCCGGTCGGCGGAGTTGTCGACGTATGCGAGCCGACTACGAGTTTCTCAAGGAAGCCGAGGACGCATCGCTGGAGATCCCCCACGACGTGACCGAAGCCGTTCGCGACATCGTCGATACGGTTCGAGACGGGGGCGACGAGGGGGTCCGAGAGCTGACGCGGAGGTTCGACGGCGTCGAGCGGGAGGCGCTTCGCGTCTCCGAGGCGGAGATCGACGCGGCGGCCGACGCGCTCACCGAGGCCGAGCGCCGGACGATCGACAGCACGATCGAGAACGTCCGCGAGTTCCACGAGGAGCAGTTCGCACACCTCGACGGCTTCGAGAAGGAGTTCGAACCGGGGATCACGCTCGGCACCCGCCTGCTTCCGGTCGAGACGGCCGGCGTCTACGTCCCCGGCGGCCGCCATCCGCTCGTCGCCGCGCCCGCGATGACCATCGTCCCCGCGAAAGTCGTCGGCGTCGAGAACGTCGTCGCGTGCGCGCCGCCGCAGTCGGACGGGTCGGTACAGCCGGCGCAGCTCTACGCGATGGATCGGGCCGGGGCGGACGAGGTGCACGTCGCCGGCGGCGCACAGGCGATCGCGGCGATGGCGTACGGCACCGAGACGATCCCGAGCGTCGACAAGATCACCGGACCGGGCAACATCTTCGTCATCGAGGCAAAACGACAGGTGTACGGCCGGGTCGGCATCGACTTCCTCGCGGGGCCGACCGAGGTGCTCGTCATCGCCGACGAGACGGCCGACCCCGAGATGGTCGCGACCGACCTTCTCGCGCAGGCCGAACACGATCCCCGATCGCGGCCGATCCTCGTCGTGACCGACGAGGGGATCGCGGAGGCTATCGTCGAGGAGGTACAGACGCAGTTACCGGCGCTTCGGACCGAGGAAACCGCCCGCGAGTGCTGGGAGGACAACGGCGAGATCGTCCTCGCTGCCGGCCTTGCGGAGGCCGCCGACGTCGCAAACGACTACGCGATCGAACACCTACAGGTGATGATCGACGAGCCCCGCCGGCTGATCGACGACCTCCACGAGTACGGCTCGCTGTTCCTCGGTCACGACGCGCCCGTCGTTTTCGGCGACAAGGCGGTCGGGACGAACCACACGCTGCCGACGCTCGAAGTCGCGAAATACAGCGGCGGTGTCAACGTGACGACGTATCTCCGCGTGCTTACCCATCAAGAGCTCACGCCCGAGGGGGCCGACTCGATCGCGCCGTGGGCGGCGAGCATCTGCAAACTCGAAGGCACGCACGCCCACCAGGTCTCGGCCGAAAAGCGGATCATCAGCGACGGGTCCCGTGAACTCGCCGACGAGTTGGGTCTGGACGTGGAGTAACGTCGCGGAGGGTCGGAAAGCCGCTACTCGCAGTAGGCGTTCTCCGCGTCGACGAGGTTCTTCAGGCGGTCGCGGGCCGTCGGCTCGAACTGTCGTTGGGTGCGAGCCGACGGCGAATCGATCGGCGTTTCGCCGGGGGCGGCCCACGGGTCGGTGCCGCGGCGAGCGGCGATTTCCGTCGTTGGTTCGGGCGTCTGCGTGGTCTGGTGCGGTTCGGTCGTCGTCTGGGGGTTCGTGCTCATTTTGCGTCGGGTTCGGAGTGGTCGGTGTCGGTGCGGACGGACAGAAATTAGGCTACGTGTACCCCGAGAGCGAGCGACGATCCGCGGCGGCGAGTGGTGTCTCGCATGTACCCAGACGTATTTCATGATTGTTCATAAAAGTATCGACATCGATCGTGAGTGAGAAACGGTAGAGCGTAGCACGAACCGCGAATCAGGGTTTCCAGACGACGATCGTCGCGTCGAGACGGCCGTACGGGATGTCGTATCGGTCCGTCGGTTCGAGCGGGAGGAGTTCGGGCTTCGTAGTCAAGGCGACGAGGCGGCCCACGTCACCCTCGCGGAGTCGGTCGACGAACGCACCGTAGAGCTCCCGGAGATCGGTCCCCGTCCGGATGCCGAACGGGAGGTTCGAGACGACGCAGTCGGCGTCGATCGACGCCTCGCGCGCGTCCGCGCTCACGACGTCGAACCCGTTCTCGACACCGGCCGCCCCGCGGTTGACCCGCGCGCAGTTCCGCCACCGCTTTCGTTTTTCACGCGCCTCAATGTCGAGCGTCGGTGATCGTTCCGTGTGCTCCTCGCGACATCCCCGAAACCGGTCGCCGTCGTACCCCGGAAGCACCTCGAACGCCGGGTCGAGGTCCGGCCGCGGAATCGCCCTCCTCGCTGCCAGTGCGGCCTCGATCGGAATCGTCGCCGACCCGGCCATCGGATCGACGAGGCGATCGTCGGGCGTCCACTCGGCGATCCGAAGCATCGAACACGCGAGCGTCGCTCGAACCGGCGCGTCGTGCTCACAGATCCGGTGGGGCCGTTTGTGCAGCGAGTCGCCGGTCAGATCGACCGCGAGCGTGAACCGGTCGTCGTACAGGTACGCCTCCAGTCGGACGGTGGGATCGTCGAGGTCGACCGGCAGCCGCGTCCCGGTGGCATCCCGATACGCATCGATGGTGGCCTGTCCGACGCGCTCGGCCACGTCGACGCTCGTGAAGTCGTGAGAGCCGTGACGGGTGCCGACGACGCCGAAGTCGGTCTCCGGGAGTCGTTCGGCGATCGGCGACCGCGCCGTCAGTGCGTACACGTCTTCGAGTTCGGTGACGGTGCCCTCGGCCACCACCGCCATGAGCCGATGCAGGGTTCGGCTCCGGTAGTGGAGCGCGTACACGTCCTCGACGTCGGCGTCGAACTCGACGACGCCCCGGTGGTGGACCGAGGCTTCACATCCGACGAGGTCGCGCACCTCGGCGGCGGCGATCGCTTCCAGCCCGCCGTTCGTCGTCGCGAGAAGCTTCACGCACTCCGTAGCGAGCCTTCGGTCAAAAGCGCCGCGCTGCAGTTGCGGGGCGAAACGTTCGGTCGAGCGAAAAATTTATTTCGAACCGTGAGCAATCGATAATTGGATTCGAGGTGAACAGCAATGGCACTGCCCACGAGTCCAACGACCTCCTGGATGCAGAGCCTCGATTTTCCGAGCCAACTGTTCGGAACCGGACGCAACGATTACGAACTGTACGAGGAAGACGACGAGTTCGTGTTGAGCGTCGAGATGCCGGGATTCGATGCCGACGGCATAACCGTTTCGTGGGACGATGGCGTTCTCAACATCGCCGCCGAACACGACGACGAACGGCGCGGTCAGCGTAAGACGTACCATCGACGGTTCCGCTTCCCGAAGGACGTCGACGACGATGCGATTACGGCCGAGTACACCAACGGCGTCCTCGGGGTCCGGCTACCGGTGATGACGGGAGCTCCCGTCAGTGGCACCGAAATCGAAATCGAAACGTAGTTCAGCCCGATTCGCCGCGGTTGCGGGAGAGCAGCCGACCAACCGTTTTTCATACGACGAAGGTGAGAGCGATGGGACTCCCGGTCAAGCCGTTTAAAACACAGATTCAGGAAGCGGTAGGGCTGTCATCGATCGAAACGTTCTCCGAGAGCTCGGGGGCAAAAGCGGTGATTCCGCCGCTATCGAAGGCCGTGACGGTGGCCGCACCGTCGTCTCGGGCGGTACCGAGCGATACCCATCCTCATCCGCCTTTATCCGTCTTCGTCGGATCGATCGAACCGCGAGCGGCTTCCCGTAACCACGAACACGAGCGGGTTCACGCCCCTTCATCGGCGTTCGCCTTCTCGTCGTCGTCCACACTCGCCGCTTCGGGGTCGATGTCCTCTATTTCGGCCCGGAGTCGTTCGTCGACGGTTTCCTCGATCCGCTCCTCGATCCGTCCGTGAACGCGCTCTTCGAGTTCTTCGGGCACCTGTTGTTCGAGTTCTTCGGGCACCTGTCGTTCGAGTTCTTCGGCGACCTGTCGTTCGGCTTCATCGGGCACCCGTTCGTCGAGCTCCTCTGCGACGGCGTCCTCGGCTTCGGCGGCGACTTCTTCCTCGAGTATTCGCTCGTAGACGCTCATTTTCTCCCAGACGCGAAGGAAATATCCGAGGACCAATCCACCCTGAAACGCGGCTATCCGAGTATCCATCCCGACGAACAACAGATATCCGAACCCCACAGTAAACACGATTCCATACGCAACGTCGATGTAAAATCGCGTCTGTCGGCCTCTAAAGCGCATCGGTTACGGCACCGCTTCGATCCGGACACACAAAGCCTCATCTGTGTCGTGCGACCGGTCACAGCGGTCCGACCGAAGCGAACACGAGGTACGAGCCGACGGTGGCGAGGATGGGGACGACGTTTTGCATCACGATGATCCGAACGGTGGTTCCGGGATCGAAGAGATCGGATCGCGATGGATGGTTGGATCGATCGGGGCCGACGTCGTTCCCAGAGCCGTTCACGGCCGGTTCGCTGACCGTCGACGCGCCCTCGGCCGAGAGCGCCCCGACGGAAACCCGAGCGGAGGCGTTCCCGCGAACGGCGTCGGTGATGGCCATCCCTTGGGTCGATCGACCCCACCCCAACCCGACGATACACACCGTCGCGATGATGACGAAACTCGCCGGGATGCCGACAGCCGACAGCAGGATCGTGATCGTCGAACTCAATATCGCGACGATGATCGCCGCGGTCAGTGGGAGGTCGGTGATGTCGTTGCCGAGCGTCTCCATCGTCCGACGTGCGATCGTCACCGCGCCGACGGTCACGGCGATCGAGCCGACCACGATCCCGACGTTCATTCCGACCGCACCGCTCCCGACGAGGGGAGCGACCGCGTTCGCGATATTGCTCGTTCCGGAGCTGAACGCCATGACACAGCCGATCGCGATCACCGTCGCGGTTCCGAACACCTCCCGTCTGGTCGTGTTCGGTCCGCGTTCGGGTCGGGGAACGAGATCCGTTCGATCGATCGTCACCAGCGGTCCCTCGCTCCGTTCGAGCGCGACGATCCGATCCAGCCGTTCGTAGTAGTACCGGCCGATCATGACGGCGATCCAGAAGCCGATCACGGGCGAGAGAATCCACCAAGCGAGGATCTCGGCAACGACCGCCGAATCGAGTTCGCCGGCAGCCAGTCCCAGCCCGGCGATCGCGCCGACGGCCGTCATCGACGTCGACGACGGCGCACCGGAGACGTTCCCGACCAACAGCGCACCGCCGATGAAAAACAACACCACGATGCTGGCCGGAAGCGTGAACACCGCCGGGTCACGGACGAGGTCAGTGCCGATCGTCTCGACCACCCGACGGCCGATCGTGAACGCGCCGAGAAAGAAGAACACGGACATCAACGCGCCGGCGACCGTCTTACCAATCACACCCGCTCCGACCGCGGGACCGAACGCCGGGCCGGTGGTGGCCCCGCCGATGTTGTACGCGACGAAACAAGCGATGAGGACTCCGCCGACGAGAAGTGGGTCCAACACGGGTTCCGTCGACAGTAACGGATCTGACGTATAATGTATATCGAATCGAGACCGACCGGCAGCCGCGTCGCCGTCGTCTCGCGATACGCGTCTATCGCGTTCCCCGGCGCGCTCGGTAACGTCCACGGTCGTCGTGGATGTCGCGACGGCCCAAGTCGCGATCCGGTCGGCCCGGCATCGAGGATCGGCGTGTCCTCGACGGCCGCGATCAGCACGTCGTAGAACGGGTCGGAGTTGCGCACGCACTCGCCGTTCGGCGCGGCTCGACAAGCGTCGTTCGGGTGATCAGATTGCGAGCAGGACGATCAACGCGACCGCGATCCACGCCACCTTGAGCGCCGTGTTCACGATGACTACCTTCGTGCCGAATTCAGCGCCCCAGATGCCGTACTGGAAGGGGATGGACCGTTTGAACGTCGAGACGGTAAAGGAGACGATTCCGCCGATGAGCATCGTCGCGACCGCGGTTTGGGCGGTGAACGTGCCGTCCTCGAGGAAAGGTACGAGCGTCAGCGCACCGCTCGTCGTGTCGAACGCGTAGACGACGATGACGGGGACGGCGGCGCTCGGCAGGCCGGTGAGTGCCGCGAGCGGGTCCGCGGCTCCCCCGGTCAGCGCTTCCAGATCGTAGTACGTCGTCGCGAGAACGACGATCGTGTAGACGACTGCGAGTCGCGGGAGGATCTCCCACGTCTTTTCGAGCCCGCCGCGGCCGGCATCGAGCAGTTTTTCTCGGCTCGTCCGACCGTCGCCGCCGTCGGTTCGAGCCGCCGCGTCGGCCTCGCTCATCGCGTCGGGGTTCACGTTTCGATCGGAGAGCAAGAACGCCCCGGCGACGACGCCCGTGATCGTGATCGCGAGCGAGACGCCCGCGCGCGTGCCGACGTACAGCAGGCCGACCTTGAGCCCGAGGATCGGGATCAACACGGGCGCGTAAAAAGTGAAGATGTGCTGAACGAAGCCGAAGAACGTATTGATCGTGACGGCGACGAGCGTCGCCCGATCGTCGAGCAGCCCCGAGTCGCGATACTCGGCGAGCATCCCGTAACCCGCGGTGGTCGACGCGGCGGTCGTCAATATCGCGCCCCCGACCTCGTCGGGGAGGTTCGCGGGGCCGGTCAGTGGCTTCGACAGCGATGCGATGTACCGGATCGCGCCGAAGGCGACGAGGACGTTCGCGAAGGCGACGCCGCCGGCGATCGCGATCGCGATGGTCGCGACCCGCGGTAGCACCTCACCGACGAGCACGGAGCCGATCGACGGGTCCATTCGATCCGGTGTAGGGGAGAGCGGACCGAAACGGTTGCGCTTTCGACGCTACTGGTCGTCGGTTTTCAGCTCCGCCGACAGCCCCTGCGCGAGCTCGATGTCCGGCGAGTTGTTCAGCGTCCACGCCGTTCGTTCGGTGACGGCTTCGATGATCTCGCGAGCCGACGGGTAGCCGTTGCCGGATTTCTTCACGCCGCCGAAGGGCAACTGCACCTCCGCGCCGATACACGGCAGGTTGCCGTAGGCGAGCCCCAACTCGGCGTGGTCGCGGTAGTAGTTGAGCTGCCGATAGTCCTCGGAAATGATGGATCCGGCGAGTCCGTAGGGCGTCGAGTTCTGGAGTTCGACCGCGCGCTCGACGCCGCCCTCGTAGGGGATCAACGCGACGTGGGGACCGAACACCTCCTCGTGGATGCAGCGCAGGTCGGGATCGTATGCGGTCTCGTAGACGAACGGGCCGGTCCAGTGGCCGCCCTCGTGACCCTCGGGAATCTCGTCGTCGTCCAACTCGCCACGGTCGACGAGCACCTCGACGCCCTCCTCGCGCGCGAGGTCATTGTGTCCGAGCACCCGCTCGCGCTGATCGGCCTCGATGAGCGGGCCCATGAACGTGTCCCCGTCGAGGGGATCGCCGATCGCGACGATCGCGGCCGCCTCGACGAACCGGCGTTTGAACTCGTCGTACACGTCCGCGTGAACGATGACCCGTTCGGCCGAGACGCAGCGTTGGCCCGTCGTCTTGAACGCCGAGAGAACGGCCGCAGGCACGGCGAGATCGAGATCGGCATGTTCGGTGACCACGACGGCGTTCTTGCCGCCCATCTCGCAGGCGGCGAGTTTGCCAGGCGTGCCGCCGACCTTGCTCGCGATCCCCTGGCCGACCTCGGCGCTCCCGGTGAACAGGACGGTGTCGACGGTCTCGTGATCGACGAGAGCCGCCCCTGTGTCGCCGTATCCTTGGACCATGTTGAACACGCCGTCGGGGATTCCGGCGTCGATCATGAGTTCCGCGATGGCGTGAGCGCACTTCGGCGTCTGCTCTGCGGGCTTCCAGACGACGGTGTTGCCCTCGACCAACGCGACGGCCATGTGCCAAAACGGGATCGCGATCGGGAAGTTCCACGGCGTGATGCAACCGACGACGCCGCGAGGTTTTCGGCGCATGTACGAGTCCTTCGCGGCGATCTCGCTCGGTACCACGTCGCCGTGTGGATGGCGGGCGTTGCCGGCGGGCCACTCGACCATGTGGGCGGCCTCGACGATGTCGGCTCTGCCCTCGTTGATCTCCTTGCCACATTCTCTCGTGACGAGTTCGCCGAGTTCGTCCGTCCGGTTTTTAAGCTCCGTGTACACGTCCCAGAGGTGCTCGGCGCGATCGATGTAGGAGAGCTTTCGCCACCCCTCGAAGGCCGATCCGGCCGCCTCGACCGCCGCGGCCACGTCGGTTTCGGTGCCGCGAGGGAACGTCCCCAACGGCTCGCCCGTCGCGGGATTGTGGCTCTCGAACGTCTCCGCACCCTCGATCCACTCGCCGCCGATGTAGTGTCCGGTCGCGCTCATGCCCATGCGTGGTATTAGTTCTCAAACGTCAAAACGTCGTCCCCGGCTCCGACGACGCGAGAACTACCGCCCGAGAATCGCTCGCAGCGCGAACAGCGCGTTCGATTTTCGCTCCCGGACGCGTCGGTAGAAATACGAGAACCACTTATCACCGTAGGGGACGTACTGGTAGGTTCGGACGCCCTCGGCGGCGAGGTGCCGCTGAGACTCTTCACGGACCCCCATCAGCATCTGGATTTCGTAGTCGGTGCCGTACTCGGCGTGGAGGTCGGCGGCCAGCGAGACCATTTCGGGATCGTGGCTGCCGACGGCGACGCCGCCGTCGAACTCCCGGAAGGCGTATCCGAGCAGGTCCCGGTAGGCGTCGTCGACCGCGGCTTTCTCCCGGTAGGCGATCGATTCGGGTTCGTCGTACGCGCCCTTGACGAGTCGGACCTTTCCGGGGAGGATCGCGAGCCGTTCGAGGTCGTCGGCCGTCCGCTTCAGATTGGCCTGGACACAGACGCCGACGCCGCCGTCGGTCGCACGTGCGTATTTCTCGAAGGCGTCGAGCGTCACGTCGGTCGTCGTGTGATCCTCCATGTCGATCCAGACGAACCGGTCGTGTGTCCGAGCGGCCTCGACGATCGAATCGAGGTTCCCCTCGAAGGCGTCCGCTCCGACGTCGAGACCGATCTGGGAGGGTTTCACCGAGATACAGCCGTCGACGCCGGCGTCGTCCATCCGGCGGATCAACTCCCGATAGGCGCGTGTGTCCGCGTCGGCGGGTGCGCGGTGGTCGTAGTGCTCGCCGAGCAGATTGAGAATGCCGCCGACGCCGTCGGCGTTGCAAGATCGAATGTGCTCGATAGCTGCGTCGGCGTCCTCGCCCGCGACGAAGTCGCTCGCTATCGGCGGTAGCATCCGTTCTCTCCATCCCCTCGCGCCCCCACGGTCGGCCGATCCATGGTATATAAAAGGATGCGGCGAAATAAAAACGCAGCGCCGAGTTCGGTCCCGACCGGCGAACGCCGACGGTACGCGGACGGCGAAAACCGTAGTTGGTATAGCTTTCGATCCACTCGGTACGGCTAACATGACACGAGTGAGCGTAATCGGCTGCGGCAACATGGGCGGTGCCTTTTTAAAAGGCCTCGCTCGGAGCGGCGCGCATCACCTGACGGCGATCGATCTCGATCCCGAGGCGCTCGAGGCGGTCGCCGAGCACGCGACCGAAACGACCGACGACACGGCGGCGGCGAAAGAATCGGACGTCGTCGTCCTCGCGGTGAAGCCGAGCGTCGCGGGCGCGGTACTCGACGACCTCGACCTCTCGGCGGACCAGACGCTTATCACGCTGGCGGCCGGCGTCCCCCGCGACTTCGTCGCCGGGCAGACCGACGCAGCGGTCGTCCGGATCATGCCCAACCTCGCCGCCGAGACCGGGAACATGGCGGCAGCGGCGACGAACGAGGGGCTGACCGACGAGGTTCGGGCGCTGCTCGACGAGGTCGGCGAGTTCGTCGAAGTCGACGAGGAGTTGATGGACGTCTCGACCGCGGTCAACGGCAGCGGCCCGGCTTTTGCGTTCTACCTCATCGACGCGATGAAGCAGGGCGGCGTCGACGGTGGGTTGGACCCAGAGCAGGCCGAGACGCTCGCCGCCCAGACGTTCAAGGGGGCGGCCGAGACCGTCCTCCGCGACGACAGAAGCGTCGACGAACTCATCGACGCGGTCTGCTCGCCGAACGGAACGACGATCGAAGGCATGGAAGTGCTGTGGGACAGCGACGCCGACGAGGCGGTCGTCGAGGCCGTCTCGGCGGCCGAGCGACGATCGAAGGAGCTGGCAGAGGCGTTCGAAGATGAGTGAGACGGCAACCGTCGACGCGGTCGACGCCGAAACCGTCGCGCGAGCGCGAGAACTGGCGGCCGAGGCCCACCTCGTCGTCGTCAAGGCGGGCACCAACTCGCTGACGGACGAGGATTCGCGGCTGAATCGGGTGAAACTCGACAAGCTCGTCGCGGACATCATGGACCTCCGCAAGCGGGGCAAGAACGTCATCCTGATCTCCTCGGGCGCGGTCGGGGCGGGACTGGGGCGACTCGATCAAGAGACCGAGGTCATAGAGGAGAGCCAGGCGCTGTCGACCGTCGGGCAGAGCCACCTCATGCGCCACTACACGCAGAGTTTCGATCGGTACGACCAGAAAGTCGCCCAGATACTTCTGACGGGGAAGGATCTGGACACCCCCGAGCGATTTACCAACTTCGGAAACACCGTCGAGACGCTCCTGGAGTGGGGTGTCGTCCCCATAATCAACGAGAACGACGCGGTCGCCACCGAGGAGCTCCGGATCGGCGACAACGACATGCTGTCGGCGTCGGTCGCCATCGGCCTCGACGTCGACCTGTTGGTGACGCTGACCGACGTCGACGGGGTCTATACGGGCAACCCGAAGGAGAACGGCGACGCCGAACTGATCGACGCCGTGGGCGCGAACTACGATGCGGTACAGCGACTCGTCCAGGGGAGCACGACAGCCGAGTTCGGCGGCATCCGGACGAAAGTCGAGGGCGCGCGAGACGTCAGCGAGTACGGTATCCCGGCGATCATCGCGGGGTCGGCCGAGCCGGACGTGTTGGAGCGTATCGCCACCGAACGGTCGGTCGGAACGATATTCGTCCCGATAAACGGTGATGACGATGAGTGAGTGCGACACCGATCGACAGGTTACAGAGGCCCAACGCGCTGCGTTGAAACTCGCGAACGTCGACGAGAGCGACCGGAACGCGGCGCTGCGATCGATCGCCGACGCCGTCCGCGAACACGACGAGGAGATCCTCGCGGCCAACGCCGAGGACGTGACGGAGGCCGAAGCGATGCTCGAACGCGGCGAGTACACCCGGGCGCTCGTCGATCGGCTGAAGCTCGACGGTGCAAAGCTCGAGAGCATCGCCGAGATGGTCGACTCGGTCGCCGGGCAGGACGACCCCCTCGGGGAGACGCTCTCGGCGCGCGAACTCGACGAGGGGCTCGAACTCTATCGGGTCGCGGTCCCGATCGGCGTGATCGCGACGGTGTTCGAATCCCGGCCCGATGCGTTGGTTCAGATCGCCGCCCTCGCGATGAAATCCGGGAACGCGGTGATCCTCAAAGGCGGCAGCGAGGCCAAAGAATCGAACCGGACGCTGTATCGGATCATCCGGGAGGCGACCGACGAGCACTTCGAGACGCTCCCGGATGGCTGGGCGCAGTTGATCGAGGCCCACGAGGAGGTCGACCGCCTCTTGCAGTTGGACGAGAAGGTCGATCTCGTGATGCCGCGTGGCTCCTCTGAGTTCGTCTCCTACATCCAAGACAACACCCAGATCCCCGTATTAGGTCACACGGAAGGCGTCTGCCACGTCTACGTCGACGAGGAAGCGGACCTCTCGATGGCCGAGGACATCGCCTTCGACGCGAAGGTACAGTATCCGGCGGTCTGCAACGCCGTCGAGACGCTTTTGGTGAACGGGTCGGTCGCGAGCGACTTCCTCCCTGGGCTCGTCGAACGGTACGAGGACGCGGGCGTCGAACTCCGCGGGGACGCCGCGGCGCGCGAAATCGTCGGCGTCGGCGAGGCGACCGCGGACGACTGGCGGACCGAGTACGGCGATCTGGAGCTGTCGATCAAGGTCGTCGGAGACGTCTACGAGGCGGTCGAGCACATCAACGCGAACGGCTCGAAACACACCGAGTCGATCGTCACCGAAAACGCCGAGACAGCCGAGACGTTCATGACCGGAATCGACGCCGCGAGCGTCTTCCACAACGCCTCGACGCGCTTTGCGGACGGCTATCGGTACGGGCTCGGCGCGGAGGTCGGCATCTCGACCGGCAAGATCCACGCCCGCGGTCCGGTCGGACTGGAGGGGCTGACCACGTACAAGTACTATCTGGAGGGCGACGGCCACCTCGTCGCGACGTACGCCGGCGAGGACGCGCTGCCGTTCTCCCACCGCGACCTCGACGCCGCGTGGACGCCCGGGCGGCGCTCGACGGAGTGAGCGACGGGAACCCGTCGGGTCTGATTTATAAATCGATCGGGACTAGCTATTAAGCGCCTCGAAATGAAATAGCATACCATGCTTCACGCGAAAGGGCCACTGCTTACCGTCGACGTCGGAGAGCGGACATCGACGCGAACCGACATCGATCACATCCTCGAACGGTTCGTCGGCGGCAGGGCGGTCGCGACCGCACTCGCCCACGATCGTATCCCGTTCGACGCCGACCCGTTCGGCCCGGAGAACCGGGCGTACCTCTCGACGGGGCCGCTCCAACAGAGCCGGATGTCCTTCACCGGGCGGATGAACATGACCGGCCTTTCGCCGCTCACCGACGGGTTGGTCTCGACGAACGCCGGCGGCTACCTCTCGCGGGAGTTCACCGGGACCGGCATCTCGACGCTCGAACTCGTCGGCGAGAGCGACGAGCTGCTGCTCGTCCACGTCACCGACGGGGGAGTGGAGTTCGAGGAGGTACCCGAACTGTCGGGCGCGCTCGTCCCGGAGGTATCGGAGCACGTCGCTGAAACGCGCGATTTGGGTCGCGAACACTGCATCACGATCGGACCCGCCGGCGAGAACCTCGTCCGGTTCGCCTCGGTGATGACCTTCGATTCGCGAGCGTTCGGACGGGGCGGTCTGGGCGCGGTGCTCGGCGCGAAGAATCTCAAGGGCGTCACCTTCTCTGGGGACGCCGAGTTGCCGGTCGAGATACCGGACCCGCCGGCGATGGATATCCACCGCGAGGCGGCGACCAGCGACGACATCCGAAAGCGCCAGGGGACGACGGCGGGGACGGAACTAAAAAGCGAGATATTCTCCCTGCCGACCCGGTACTTCAGCGAGACCAGTTTCGAGGCGGTCGAATCGATCGGGGGCGAGGCCATCGAGGCGAAAAAATACAAAAACGGGGCGTGTTCCGCCTGCGCGTTCGCCTGCAAGCTCCCGCTCCGCGACGAGGAGACCGGGATCGAGACCGAGGGGCCGGAGTTCGAGACGCTCTACTCGTTCGGCTCCAATCAGGGCGTCGGCGATCTCGTCGAGATCATGAAAGCCAACGAGCTCTGTGACACCCTCGGAATGGACACGGTCTCGGCCGGCGTGACGGTCGCCGCCTACCTCGCGAGCGAAGACGAGTTCGGCAACGCCGACCTCGCCCAGGAGATCACCGAGAAGATCGCCTACCGAGAGGGAATCGGGGATACCCTCGCGGAGGGGGTCGACCGCTGTCACGACGAACTCGGCGTCGAGAACTGGACCGTCAAGGGGCTCGAGTTCCCGGCACACGACGGGCGCGTCCTCCACGGTCAGGGACTCTCCTATGCCGTCGCCAACCGCGGTGCCGATCACATGTACTCGGTGATTCTCCGATTGGAGTACAACGGGGATATCGATCGAGAGGGAACGCTCGGCAAGGCCGAAACGCTGGTCGAATGGGAGAACCACGCCGCCTTCCGGGATACGGGCGTCGTCTGTGCGTTCGGGGACGGCTACATCACCGACGATCACCTTGAGGAACTCTTCGATACCGACTACGAGGAGTTACTGTCTGTCGGTGCCGAGGCCGTCGTCCGTGAACGGCACTTCAACAACCAGCGAGCCTTCGACAGCGCGGACGACGGACTCCCCTACGAACTGCCCGACCTCGACGCCGCGATCGGGGAGTATTACGACGCTCGCGGCTGGAACGAGGACGGGACGGTCCCCGACGGAGCCGTCGAAGCGGTGGCAGCCGCGATCGAGTGATCGGCGGCGTCGCCCGGCAAAAGCGGGGGAGCGAGGCCGTTATCGAGCGGCGTCGAGACCCGTCGCACCGGCGGAAATCGCGTCTTCGGCCGCGTCGACGCGCCCGAGGAAGCTGACGAAGCCGTGAATCATCGACTCGTAGTGGCGATGCTCGACCGCGACATCGTCCGATTCGAGCGCTTCCGCGTAGGCGATTCCCTCGTCGCGCAGGGGATCGAAGCCGGCCGTCACGACCGTCGCGTCGGGGAGTCCGGAGAGATCGTCGACGAGCAGCGGCGCGAGGTACCCGTTTCTCGCGTGCGTCGGTGACTGGACGTACTGCTCGTCGAACCACGCGATCGTCGACCGCTCGAGGAAATAGCTCTCGGCGTTCTCCTCGCGGCTCGCGTAGGATTCGAAGGGCGAGCCACAGGCCGGATAGTACAGTAGTTGGTGGGCGATGTCGGGCGCGTCGTCGCCGATCGAAGCGGCGTCGCGAGCCAACAGCGTGGCGCCGGCCGAGAGGTTCGCCCCGGCGCTGTCGCCGCCGACCGCGACCGTGCCGTCGCCGTCGAACGACGCGGGGTCGGCGGTGATCGATTCGACCGCCGCGTAGGCGTCTTCGAGCGGCGTCGGGAACGGGTGCTCGGGGGCCAACCGGTAATCGACGGAGACTACGGTCCAGCCGCTTTCGACCGCCAGCCGTTGACAGACGTTGTCGTGCGTGTCGAGTCCGCCGACGACGAAGCCGCCGCCGTGGAAGTATATGAGAATCGGGCGGTTACCCTCTCCGGGACGGTACACCCGCGCGTCGAGATCGCCGTCCACACCGGCGACCGTCGTGTCGTACTGCTCGTGCACCTCGAACGCGGGCGAAAACGACGCCAGCGCCTCGAACGCCTCGCGTGCCTCCTCGACCCCGACCTCCTCGAAGTTCGGCGCGTCGGCGACTAACTCCAAAATCCGTGTCAGCTGTGGGTGCGGTTCGTCGGCCATGAATTGGTCTCGTCCCCTGGCCACTTCAGCGGTCGGGAACCCGCTAGTCGATCCGTTCTGCGAACCCGAACCGCGGCTTTACGTCCGTCACCTCGACCTCGACGGTGTCGCCGGGGTCGGTGTCGGCGACGAACAGCGTGTATCCCTCGATCTTTCCGACACCGTCGCCCTCGCTGCCGACGGCTTCGATATCGACCTCGACGCGATCGCCCTCGCGAACGGGCGCGGTCAGACGTCCCTTCGCGACCATGTACAGCTCCGAGGAGGAGTCCCGCGAGGCCTTTGGATGGATCGTTCGCACGTACTCGAACTCCCGGTCGATGTCGGCTCTGAGTTCGTTCGTGTCGGGGCCCTCGAACACCTTGGCGACGAAATCACCGCCGGGCGCGAGCAGATCGAGCGACGTCTCGAACGCCGTTCGGGCGAGGTACACCGATCGGGCGTGATCCAGCGAGTACTCGCCGGTCATGTTCGGCGCCATATCGGAGACGACCACGTCGACGCCGCCGTCGCCCTCGGCGGCCGTCTCGCCGCCGCCGACGCGGTCGAGGACCTTCTCGCGCGTCGCCTCCTCGGTCATGTCGCCGCGGATCGTCTCGACGCCGTCGATCGGCTCGATCCGCTGGAGGTCGACGCCTATGACGGTCCCGCCCTCGCCGGCGAGTTCCGTCGCGACCTGCAGCCAGCCGCCCGGCGCGGCCCCGAGGTCGACGACGGCGTCGCCGTCGCTGATCAGCCCGGCGTCCTCGTCGAGCTGTTTGAGTTTGTAGGCCGCCCGGGATCGGTAGCCCTGCTGTTTGGCCCGGTTGTAGTAGTCGTCCTTTCGCGTCATGGATACATCGCCACGCGTCGTACGTGCGGTGGGAGATCGACCGGCGAGTCCGCGTTCATACCCGTTCGAAAGCGGTCGATCCGGAAAGGCTCGTCGGATGTAGCGTCGAATCGCCCGGCCGGCCGAGGGGTTTTAGTGCAGAACGGCGAACGTACGATGATGACCCGAGAGCAACTAGATCAGGCGGCTGAATCGCTCGAAAGGGCGGGCGAGGCGGCACGGAACGACGAGGCGAGAGAGCGACTCGAAAAGCAGGCGGCTGCGTTCGAAACCCTGGCGACCGCCGACCGAGGGCCGGACCACGGGAAGATCGCGCGCCACGAACACATCCTCACGGAGATCGCCGCGGACGAGGAGGCTGCCGCCGAACACATCGAAGCGGCGCTCGAATCGATCCGCGCGTACCGATCGACCGTCGAGGGCGTTTAGAGGTTCCTCACGCCTCGTGGCGGATCCCGACGGAGTACCCGTCCCGATCGGTGAGTTCGATGTCCTCGTCGTCGGGGTCGAGTTCGGAGAGTCCGACGGCCTCGCGATAGGGCCTGTCGAATCCGTCAATGAGAACGGTTCACAGCGCGACCACGGACGATCGATTTTATCAGCGATCACGCTGAAATCCGACGCATGCCTTCTGAGACGGGCCGCGAACAGTGGTCGACGCGGGTCGGATTCATTCTCGCCGCGGTCGGAAGCGCCGTCGGGCTCGGGAACATCTGGCGATTTCCGTTCGTGACCGGCGAAGCCGGTGGCGCCGGGTTTTTGTTCATCTATCTGCTGTTCGTCGCCGCGATCGGACTGCCCGCGATCTTGATCGAATTCGTCGTCGGCCGTCGAACGAGACGGAATCCGGTCGGAGCCATGCACGAGATCGGACGGGGAATCTGGCGGCATCTCGGCTGGATATTCGTCGTGACGACGTTCGTCATCATGTCGTACTACAGCGTGGTGGCGGGATGGACGATCCGATACACTCTCCTCGGATTGCAGAACGGCTACTCTGATACCCCGGCGGCGGCCAGCGAGCAGTTCGCCACCCTGGCGCAGGGCGTCGACGCCGCGGCCTTCCACGCGCTGTTTTTGCTCGTGATCGTCGTCATCGTCGGTTTCGGGGTCCGCCGGGGGATCGAGTTGGCGGTGAAGATCATGGTGCCCGCGATCATCGCCATCGTCATCGGACTCGCAGCGTGGGCGACCACGCTCGACGGTGCGAGCGCGGCGTACAGCTACTATCTCTCGCCTGATCTCGGTACGATCGCGGCCGAGTGGACCACGATTTTGCCGGCGGCAGCCGGACAGGCGTTCTTCACGCTCTCGTTGGGCTTCGGGATCATGATCACCTACGCGTCCTACCTCGGCGAGGATCGGAATTTGGCGGTCGACGGTGCGATTATCATCGCATTCGACACGCTCATCGCGGTGGTCGTCGGGCTGATCGTCTTTCCGATCCTCTTTACCGCGGGAATCGATCCGGGCGATCCGGGCGTCGGGGCGATATTCATCACGCTCACCGCCGCATTCGGCGAAATCGCGGCGGGCGGGATCATCGGGGCGCTCTTTTTCGGCACCGTCGTGATCGCGGCGCTCTCGAGCGCGATCAGCCTGACGGAGGTCGTCGTCGCCTACGCGATCGACGAACGCGGGGTGGAACGGTTCCGCGCGACGATACTCGTCTGTGCGGCGCTTTTCGTCCTCGGGCTCGCGCCTGCCTACGACATCGTGTTGCTCGAGTTGTACGACGAGTTGGCCGACGGCGTCCTCCTCGTCTTGGGCGGCCTGCTGCTCACCGCGTACGTGGCGTGGCAGTGGTCCGACGAGGCGATCGAAGAATTGAGTCGCGGGATCGGTCGGGTCGGGTCGCTCGGCACTTACTGGATCTGGCTGGCCCGAGGGCCGGTCGCCGTCGTGTTGCTCGTCTCGCTCGGGCTCGGGATCGTCGAGTTCGTCGGGTTCATCGATGAGTCGTTCCTGCCCTGGCTACGTGGCTCATAGCCCTTCGAGCGCGTGATACACGCCACCGAGGATCGCGCCGTATACCGCGTGGCCGACGGCGCTCATCGGGTTGATATCCGGAACGGGTGGATTCATCGGACCCAGCGCGCCGACCCACGCCGGCATCACGAACGTCGCGAGGACGATCCACAGCACGATCCCGTAGGCGATTCCGGCACCGACTTGTCTCTGTCCCGATGCGCCGGCCAGGCCGGCGAACCCGACGACAGCGGCGAAGACGACGCCGAGGATCGCCGCATGCGCCATGTGTATGCTCCAACCGACGGCACCGGCCGGCCCCTCGATACCGTACATCACGGGGATCGCCGTCTCTATGATGTTCGGCATCAACATCGTCATCATCGCGCCGAAGAGGAGACCGCCGGCGAGGCCGCCGACGACGCCAGCCTTCCAGTTTCCGGGGATCGTTTCCGTCGCGGTCGCGGTCGCGGTTTCAGTTTGCGTCGACATGCCAGGGAGTAACGACAGAGCGATCCAAGAGGGTATCGCGGTCGTGTTAACGGACCGCACGAATTCGTCACATTTTTATATTATACAAGAAAAAATTGCCGGTTAATGGATCGGCAGGGAGTTCCGGATCGGCGGCGCCCGGACCGGATGACGAGGCGAGAAGCCTCGAATCGGCATCGACGGGACCCTCAGACCGACGCCGACTCCGAGCGTCGGACCGCGCCCGTGATGAGATAGACGAACGGCGTATCGAGGATCGCGATGAACAGTTTGAGGAGGTACTGTCCGACCATGAGCGAGACGACGACCGCGCCCGGAAGTTGCGGACCGATCCCGAAGACCGTCGGAACGACCCAGAAGGCGACGCCGACGAAGATGACGGTATCGAGCAGTTGGCTCGTCCCCGTCGAGACGATGTTGCGGAGCCACAAGTGTTCGCCGTCTGTCCACGTTCTGATCGCGTCGAAGACGACGACGTCGTAGTTTTGGCTGACGACGTACGCGAGCAGGCTTCCAGCGACGATGTTCGTCGAGGCCCCGAGCACCGTCTCGAACGCAGCGGGATCGATGCTCGACGGCGCGGCGGGCGCGAGGATCGTACTCCAGACCAACGCGAGCACGAGGAAGTTCATCACGAAGGCGGCGTTGACCAGCACCTGCGCGGCCCGTCTGCCGTAGAGTTCGGTGTAGCAGTCCGAGGCGAGAAACGTCAACGCGTACGCGAGCGCCGCGCCCGGCAGGGCCAACTCGGCCCCGGCAAGCGGGACCGCAAAGGGGAGTTCGAACGCGAGAACCTTCGCCGCGGTCAACTGGGCGGTGGCGAGCGAGGCGACGAAGATTGCCGTCAGCACGATCGCGCCGGCCGGCGGAGACGGCTGGGCTCGGGTGGCAGACAGGTTACTCATCGTCCTCTGTGAGCCGGTCGTGCCGGGCGTCTATCTCGTCGAGCAAATCGAGCGTTTTTCGGATCGACGCGCGGATCGCGTCGCTTCTGTTGACGAACTTTCCGTCGTCGCCGACGTGTGCGTCCAGATCGTCGAGCAGTTCCTTCGGGATCTCTACGCTTATTTTGGGCATGGTTCACTCATCTTCGACGGACTCTGTCAGTACTTGCTCGACGGTGTTACACCGCGTTCGTCCGAGTACTCTCATAGTGCTCTTGTGAGATTATCGAGGAGGGCCGATTAAAACGCACCGTTCTCGATAGAACGTCGATGCGTAGTCAAATGAGCCGTCTTACAGCGCACCTGCGAACGTCTCCGTCACCGAGGGATCGATTCCCCAGTGGGGGAACTCAGACGGTAGTCGGGCGATGGTGTCAGCCGCCCGTTGGTATCGAAATCGCCGGCATCTACGTACGCGAGGACGCTTCGCGACAGTATTGCTGAGGATCGAGACCGCGGATCGGGGGGGTCGAGGCGGGACGTGACCCGAGATCAGCCCGCCCGCGGCTCGACCTGTCGGCCGATCAGGAGTAGACTGCCCACCAGCACGAACGCCGCGATCGGCAACAGGAACTGAAAGGCCGTCAGGAGAACGCCGGACGCCTGGATTCCCAGTACGATCAACACGACCGGGCCACAGCAGGCGGCCCCCGACAGAAGCCCCGGCAAGCTCGCGAGAACACCGCTCGAGGACTCTCGGAGACCGCAGGCTTTCGGCTGCGTCCAAGCCAGATACGTCAGTGCCAAGTTCAACCCGACCAGTATCGCGAGACCGAGTCCCAACAGCGTGTTCAACGAGAATAGATAGGTCACGGGACCGAGCGAAACGCGGGCAACCGGTGTGAACGAGAACGGTCCGAGTGCGGGACGCAGGAGCTTCGCGAGTGGGTCGGCGACGACGGTCACCTCGTAGCCACCCAACCCAGTGGCGAGATGACCGATCGCCCAGAGGTACGTCAGGAGATAGCCGACCGTAACGCTCACCAATACGATCCGAGGCTCACGTCGGCGAAGCGTCAGCGCCGTCGCGTTCCGAGTCCGTGAAACGACCCTCCCGAACCGGGCGGCGTAGGACTGGTTACTCATAAACGGCCGTGTCCGGATAGTAGCCGCTCCAGGCGAACCACATGGCGTCGAACGTGTGAATCCGCGACAGCGATACTCCGTCGGGCGGGCGGTTCGTGCCGTCGGCAGCGACGACCGAACCGCCATCGAACTCGAACGTTTTCTCCTCTGGGTTCCGGTAGACGTACGCCGTGTCGAACCGGTCGTCGTAGATGGCTAACACCGGCGTATCGGCGATCGTTCCCGACATGAGATCGGCCTCCCGAAGGGCGTCTTTCAGGAACGCGACCGCACCCTCGGGCGTTCGCGCTCCCATGAAGACGGTTTTTTTATCGTATCGATCGTCCGCGTGAAGGATCGGAAACAGGGTGTTGCCGTCCGCGTAGTAGCCCCCTCGGGGGTTGTACGAACCGTAGGGGTCCCTGTTGTAGTTTTTCGCGTGACCGGTATCCGTCGAGAGAACCCGAGTGTCTGGGTTCTGTTCGCGCCATTGCCCCCAGGTCGTCCAGATAAGCCGGAACTCCCGGAGGGATCCGGCCTCCGGCGTTTCGTTCCATGGACCCGGGATCGAAGTGGCGAGGATCTGGGGCCACCACGTTTCTGTCGCGCGGTCGTACATGACGAGGTTGTTGTTGATGAGCCGACCCGAGACGCCGAACGTCGTGTTCCCGCGCTCGAAGCCCTGGGCGGTCCCGGTGAGCGGACAGTAGGTGACACTCACTGGCGTTCCCGCGAGGTCGTCGTTGACTATCTCGTGCCAGACGAGGATTTTCTGCGGGTAAGCCTTGGCCACCCCATCGCGGGTGACGCCGAAGACCGGATCACCCGGGTCGAGATAGTCGACGGCGTCAGCGGCGACGAATTTGGGCTCGTCGATCGAGGGGATTCCGTCTTTGGGTGGACCACCGGATCGGGCCTCGTTTCGAAGCTGGTCGGGCGCCATCGGCAACGGTAACCGTCGATCCGCCATCGGTACCGCCGCTGTGGGGGTCGGCGTCTCCGTGGCCTCGGTCGGCGTCGACGTCGGTGTCGGCGTCGCCTGCTCTGCGGTGTCACTCCCGCTGGTACAGCCGGCGAGCGCCGTGAGGGCAGCGGCAGCGAGGAATCGACGGCGGGAGAGCGCTTTCATACCCCCACGGAGGCTGTCCGACGCATTAACCGTTACAGGGATGTGTGATGTTCACACACACCAGATACAACGATATTACTCTCCGCCGGTGGCGCGCTGTTGTATAGACCTAACCGATAGCGACCGAAGCGGTCGTCACTCGAGCCGAGGAAAGCGTGTCGAATGAAAACACGTGACGACCGTGGACCGGGCTCGCCGGTTCGCTACGCTTTTGCCCGACGGCGACGACGTGCGGCTGTGCCATTGGAGGAGCCGGCGCGCATCGCCCGCGAGCTCGCAAGCTACGGCTACACCGCCGACAGGGAAGCGATCACGCTGTTGGCCGGCGCCGAGGACGTCGCCGGGGCGCTCGCGCTCGCTGTCGAGGCGACGCCGGAGGACGCGTTGAAGCTCACCGCCGAGGACGTTCGGGGAGCGCTCGAGAGCCGTCCGCGGGGGCGACGGGAGCCCATCAGCGGGAGCGGTTCGAGCACGGCACCCGCCGAACCCACCGCGAGCGCTGGCGATTCGCGCGATCGAGACCCCTCCGTTTCGGGTGGAACCGAGGACGGGGGAATGCGGGATGGTAGCGCTTCGTCTCCAGTCGAAACGGAGGGGTCTGCGGTGGACGGAGAGGATATCAGCGACGGTGGCTCGACCGCTGCTCGAAGCGTCGACCGCTCGCTTCGATCGCTCGAGATCGGCAACGACATAACCGGCTACTCGACGGGAACCGGCGAGTACGACGACTTCGTGGCGACGTTTCGGGATCGATACGAGCGACTCGCCGGGAAGTTGAAAGGTCGGGTGAATCACCGCAACGCGACGGCGCTGCAGGCCAGCCCAGGCGGGGGGGACGCGGGGATCGTCGGGATGGTCTCGGACATCCGCTCGACGGCGTCGGGCCACTGGCTGATCGAGTTGGAGGACACGACCGGCGTCTTCCCGTGTCTAGTCATGAAAGACAAAGCGATCGCCGGGTTGGTCGAGGAACTGCTGTTCGACGAGGTGATCGCCGTCGACGGAACGCTATCGGACGACGGCGGAATCCTGTTCGTCGACGATCTGTACTTCCCGGATATTCCACGGACGTACAAGCCCTCGACGGCGGACAGACACGTCAAGGCAGCCTTGATAAGCGACGTCCACGTCGGTAGCCAGGAGTTCATGGCCGACGCGTGGAGCCGGTTCACCTCGTGGCTTCACACCGAAGAGGCTGAACGGATAGAGTATCTGCTCATCGCGGGCGACATGGTCGAGGGCGTCGGCGTCTATCCGAACCAAGACGAGGAACTCGATATCGTGGACATCTTCGATCAGTACCGGCGGTTCTCGGAGTATCTCAAGGAAGTGCCGGGTGATCTGGAGATCGTGATGATCCCGGGCAACCACGACGCGGTTCGGCTGGCCGAACCACAGCCGGGATTCGACGACGAGTTACGGTCAATCATGACCGCCCACGACGCCCGCATCGTCTCGAACCCGGCGGTCGTGGCGATCGAGGGCGTCTCGGTGTTGATGTACCACGGGGTCTCGCTCGACGAGGTCATCGCCGAACTGCCGGAGGAGAAGGCCAACTACGACGAACCGCACAAGGCGATGTATCAGCTCTTGAAAAAGCGCCACGTCGCCCCGCAGTTCGGCGGCCACACGCGGCTCTCTCCGGAGGAGAAGGATTATCTGGTTATGGACGACGTACCGGACATCTTCCACACCGGCCACGTCCACAAACTCGGCTGGGGGAAATACCGCAACGTCGTCGCTGTCAACTCCGGCTGTTGGCAGGCCCAGACGGACTTCCAAAAGAGCGTCAACATCGACCCCGATGCCGGGTTCGCGCCGGTCGTGGATCTGGACACGCTCGACATGACAGTTCGCAAGTTCTCTTGAACCCGCAGTCGGCCGAATCCGGCGACGGCGACCGGAGTTCACTGCGTTTCGTCACTCGAATTGAGCGGCGTATTCATTAAATAAGAGGCCGGTCGGTGCCGATCACGAGCGTTCCGGTGGGTATGACACCGACTCACATCGCCACCGTTATATACTCACTGTCAACTACTACCATATATGTCGCAAAACCACGCGGCTCCGGTGACGGTCTCCGACTGTGAGGTTATGGCCTCGGTCGACGAGAGCCATGCGGGCGAGCGGCTCGTAATCGCCGAGATTTGCCGGGACGAGGCCTATCTCGCGATGCCGACGGAGACGACCGTCGAAGTCGACGACTGGCGATAGCTTCGGAGTCGCGAGGCGGACAGCTTTTTGCTCCCCCGGGTTATTGACCCCGATATGGATTATCAGCGCGTCGAAGACGGCCGCGAGTACGTCGCTCGACTCGAACACGGGGAAGACTGGCGCGGCCAGATCGAGTCGTTCGCCGAGACGGAGGGGATCGACGCCGCGTTCTTCTACGGACTCGGGGCAGTTTCGGACGCGACCGTTCTCTTTTACGATCAAGACGACAAGGAGTACTATGCGGAGCGGTTCGACGAACCCCTCGAGGTGACGACGGCGCTCGGCAACATCTCCCACCTCGGCGATGGCCGGTTCGCTCACACCCACGCGACGCTCTCGCGGCCGGACGGGTCGATGGTCGGCGGCCACCTCGACTCGGCGACGGTCTTCGCTGGCGAGATGTACGTACGGGAGTTCGGCGCTCACCTCGAACGCGAACGCGACGAGGTCACCGACCTGGATCTGTGGAACTTATAAATGCATCCCGACGACGAGCGGTACTTCGATCGACTCGAAACCGGCCTCGAGGATGCGCTGTCGGTCGCCCGTGAGGCTCGGCGGCGCGGCGGCGATCCGACCGACGACGTCGAGATACCGATCGCGAAGGACATGGCCGACCGCGTCGAGAACATACTCGGCATCGACGGGGTCGCGAAACGGGTTCGGGAGATGGAGGACGATCCGAACCTCTCGCGGGAGGAGGCCGCGCTCGAACTCGCGACGGATTTCGCGGAGGGCTCCGTCGGCGATTACGACACACGCGCCGGAAAGATCGAAGGCGCGGTCCGGACCGCCGTGGCGTTGCTCACGGAGGGTGTCGTCGCCGCGCCGATCGAGGGGATCGACCGCGTCGAACTGCTCGAAAACGACGACGGGACGGAGTTCGTCAACATCTACTACGCGGGGCCGATCCGATCGGCCGGGGGGACCGCCCAGGCGCTGTCGGTCCTCGTCGCCGACTACACTCGGACACTCCTCGGGGTGGAGAAATACAGCGCCAGAGCGGACGAGATCGAACGCTACGCCGAGGAGCTGTCGCTGTACGACAACGAGACGGGGCTTCAGTACGCCCCGAAGGACAAGGAGACGAAGTTCATCGCCACGCACCTCCCGGTCATGCTCGACGGCGAGGCGACGGGTGACGAGGAGGTCTCGGGGTTTCGCGACTTAGAGCGCGTCGACACGAACAACGCCCGCGGCGGGATGTGTCTCGTCTTGGGGGAGGGGATCGCGCAGAAAGCGCCGAAGATCCAGCGTTACACCTCCCAACTCGATGAAGTCGATTGGCCGTGGCTGCAGGATCTCATCGACGGGACGTACGGCGAGGAGGAAGCCGCCGAGAGCGGCGGCAAAGCGGTCGAGGAAGCCGACAACGAGACCGACGGTGACGAGGCGACGCCCGAAGACAAAGCCGATGCGGACGAAGATGGGGACAACGAATCGGGCGGCCCGCCCCGACCGGAACCGGCGACGAAGTTCCTCAGAGACCTCATCGCCGGACGGCCGGTGTTCGGCCACCCCTCGGAGGCGGGGGGATTCCGGCTTCGATACGGCCGATCGCGCAATCACGGCTTCGCGACCGCCGGCGTTCATCCGGCGACGATGCACCTCGTCGACGACTTCCTCGCGACGGGGACACAGATCAAAACCGAGCGCCCCGGAAAGGCCGCCGGCGTCATCCCGGTCGACGCGATAGACGGACCGACGGTTCGGCTCGCGAACGGCGACGTGCGGCGGATCGACGATCCGGCCGAAGCGCTCGAGATCAGAAACGGCGTCGAAGCCATCCTCGATCTGGGCGAGTATCTCGTCAACTTCGGTGAGTTCGTCGAGAACAACCACCCACTGTCGCCGGCGGGATACACGCCCGAGTGGTGGAAACGGGACATGGAGGCGGCGGGAGCGGACGTACAGGCGTTGGAGGACGCCCCGCGCGTGAACCTCGAACATCCGAACGCGGCACAGACGTTTCGGTGGGTCCGAGAGTACGACGCGCCGCTCCATCCCGAGTACACCTATCTGTGGCACGATCTCGATATCGATCGGTTCGAAGCGCTGGTCGACGCGGCGAGCGACGGCAACTGGGCGGAAGCGGACGGCGCGGCGCTGGACGCGCCGCGATCCGACACGGATCGGACGCTCGTCGTACCGAACGCCGATCCCGTTCGGGAGGCGCTCGAAGTCCTCCTGGTCGAACACCGACAGGGAGCGGAAACGCTGACGATCCCCGACGCGGTCCCGTTCGTCAGATCGCTCGGCCTGACGGACGATCTCGAACGAACGTGGACGGAGCTGTCGGCGTCTGCTCGCGAATGGGACGGCGGGCGAAACGCGATCAAGGCCGTCAACGAAGTCGCCCCGTTCGAGATCAGAGAGCGCGCCCCGACGCGGATCGGCTGTCGGATGGGCCGTCCCGAAAAGTCCGAGAAGCGCGACCTCTCGCCGGCCGTTCACACCCTGTTCCCGATCGGCGAGACGGGTGGCCCACAGCGAAACGTCGCCGACGCCGCGAAGCACGCCGACACGATGCAGGACACCCCCGGCGAGTTCGAAGCGCAGGTCGGCCGGCGGCGGTGTCCGAACTGTTCGAGTTCGACGTTCCGCGCGCGGTGTCCGGAGTGTAACGCCGTCACCGAGCCACACTACGTCTGTCACAACTGCGATATCGACGTCGAATCCGACGAGGCCGGGCGCGCGATCTGTCCGAACTGCGAGGGCGAGGCCGACGCGATCCAGCGGACGACGATCGACGTAAACGAGGAGTACCGCTCCGCGCTCGAAACAGTCGGCGAGCGCGAGAACGCCTTCGACGTGCTGAAAGGCGTTCAGGGGCTCTCCTCGAAGCACAAGGTTCCCGAACCGATCGAAAAGGGAATTCTTCGGGCGAAAAACGGCGTTTCATCGTTCAAAGACGGGACCGTCCGCTACGATATGACCGATCTACCGGTCACCGCGCTGCGGGCCGCCGAACTGGACGTGTCGGTCGGCCAACTGAAAGCGCTGGGCTACGAGGAGGACATCCACGGCCAGCCGCTGACCCACGAGGAGCAGTTGGTCGAGTTACGGGTCCAAGACGTGGTACTCTCCGATGGGGCCGCAGAGCATATGCTCCGCACGGCGGACTTCGTCGACGACCTCCTCGAACAGTACTACGGTTTGGCTCGATACTACGAGTTCGACACTCGCGACGACCTGGTCGGCGAGTTAGTGTTTGGGATGGCACCGCACACCTCCGCCGCAGTTGTCGGAAGGGTGATCGGTTTTACGTCGGCCGCGGTCGGATACGCTCACCCGTACTTCCACGCCGCGAAACGCCGCAACTGTGACGGTGACGAAGATTGCGTTATGCTGCTCATGGACGGGATACTCAATTTTTCCAAGACATTTTTGCCCGATCAGCGCGGCGGGAAGATGGACGCCCCGCTCGTCATGTCCTCACGCATCGATCCGGCCGAGATCGACGACGAGGCTCACAACATGGACATCGTCTCGGAGTACCCCCGCGAGTTCTACGAGGCGACCCATCGGATGGCCGACCCGGGGGAGGTCGAGGGGTTGATCGAGCTCGGTGAGGACACCCTCGGCACGGACGATCAGTACCGCGGGTTCGAACACACCCACGACACCACGAACATCGCCGCGGGACCGGACCTATCGGCGTACAAGACGCTGGGTGATATGATGGAAAAAATGAACGCCCAGCTGGAGCTATCCAGAAAGCTGCGCTCGGTGGACGAGACGGACGTGGCCGAACGGGTGATCGAGTACCACTTCCTGCCGGATATCATCGGCAACTTGCGGGCGTTTTCGCGCCAAGAGACGCGGTGTCTCGACTGCGGCGAGAAGTTCCGCCGGGTACCGCTGACCGGTGACTGTCGCGAGTGCGGTGGCCGGGTGAATCTCACCGTACACGAGGGATCGGTGAAAAAGTACATCGACACCGCGATTCAGGTCGCAGAGGAGTACGGCTGTCGTGAGTACACGAAACAGCGGCTCCAGATTCTCGATCGTGCCGTCGAATCGGTGTTCGAGGACGACACCAACAAACAGAGCGGTATCGCGGATTTCATGTAACCACACGACTCTCGATCGCTCGGGCGGCGGTCCGTTTGTTTTGTAAGAAGAGTACTCGGCTCGTCGCGGCGGAGAGTGCGCATCTCGAAACCGATGAACCGATTTTTCTTTCGTATTTTGAAAAGAGAAAAATGGTTGCAGATAGATACCGTTCGATCGATACAATCTCTGAAATAAGGTAAATGTTTATTCGAAGTAAATCAGGATAAGCGACTAAGCAACATGGAATTTTCGGGGAGATCAGTGGCGCAAGGGATCCAAGCGATCGAACACTACGTCCCGGAAACCGGCCCCTTCGTGGCTACGATTCTCGGTTTCGTTGCCGTCGCCGTCTCGCTGTGGCTGTTCGTCAAGTGGTTTACCCGTCCGATGGGCGAGCGGCTAAAACCTGTTTTCGAAGCGCGCGAGAAGATCGCCATTCTCATGCATCCGAACCCCGATCCGGACGCGATGGCGTCGGCGATGGGTCTGGCTCATCTCGCCTCGACGGTCGATACGGACTGCACCATCCAGTACCCTGGCCAGATTCGCCATCAGGAAAACCGTGTCTTTCTCAACGTTCTCGATCCCGAATTCGAACGGATAACCCGCGTCGACGAAATCGCCGCTGACGACGTCGTTCTCGTCGACCACGATACGCCCCGCGGTTTCGAGGGATCGGAGAAGATCATGCCCATCGCCGTCATCGACCACCATCCCGGAAACGGCACCGGTCTCGATTTTACCGACAAGCGAACCGAATATGGGTCCTGCGCCAGCATCGTCGCCGAGTATCTCCGGGATGTCGGCGCAACGCCGATCCGCTCCGAGGACGCAGGCGAAGATCCCCAAAGCGTCGCTGACGGCGGTTCGGACGCCACCGTCGTTCCACCGGAGATCTCGACGGGCCTCATGTACGGGATCCACTCCGATACGGATCGTTTCACCTTGGGAGCCACCGATGCAGATTTCGACTCCGCCTCGTACCTCTGCCGCGGCGTCGACGAGGCACTCCTCGGTCGCATCGCGAACCCGGAAGTTGACACTGAAGTCCTCGAGATCAAATCGCGCGCCATCGCCGACCGTGACGTCCGCGGATCGTTCATCGTTAGCGACGTCGGCGAGATCAAAAACACCGACGCCATCCCCCAAGCGGCGAACGAACTCATTCTTCTTGAAGGCGCGACCGCCGCCGTCGTCTACGGCTCTCGGAACGACATGATCCACGTTTCGGGGCGTTCGCGCGACGATCGCGTGCACATGGGCGACGCACTGGCAGCCCTAGCAGCCGACGTACCCGAAGCCAACGGCGGCGGCCACTCCCGCATGGGCGGGGGGAAGTTCCCCGCGCCCGAGCTCGCGGCCGACGGTGGAGACGGCGACCCGTCGCAGGGACCGCTGTCGGGATTCGGTGACGACGTTTTCGCCGTACTCGAAGGTGATATGTAATGCTGGTCAAACGACTCGGTACGACGCCACGACAACCCGCAGATCACAGCGCCCAGCCGCTCCGAGGTGACGATAGATGAGCTTCACACTGCTTCGCGGCCGACCGGAAGAACGGTTCAAACTCTCGATCGGCCTCCTCGCCGGAGCCGTTATCGCGCTCCCCGCAAACGTTCTCAAGCTCGCCGATTGGCTGTATTCACCGGGACTGGGATACGCTCTCTTCGTCATCGCTCTCGTCGGTGTGGTGTTCCGCAAGCGGGCGTTTATCACCGGGGTCAGCGTCTCCATTCTCCTCATCAGCCTGCCCCAAGCGATCGCCGCCGTCCTTCCGACGCCGCTAACGAACTGGCACGTGTCTGCGGGCATTCTATGGTCGATCGCGCTGGCCATTCTCGGCTGTTTGTACCTCATGCGAGAAGCCGAGACACGGACCGATGCCGACATCGACCCATTCTGGCTGTTTCGCCCGCAGGAGTGAACGTAGCGTGTCACGTGGGAGATAAGACAGAGTGATGGATCAGATCGAGGGGGTGACCGTCGGAGTTGGCGGTTGACGGCCGGTGTAAAGACGATTTGAGGGCGGGGGGTGTATGAATAGCTTGCCCCCTCGATGGAGTATGCGACAGCTCCTCCGAGCGAGCGATGGGATTTTGCCGCCGGACGACGCAGGGGGCGATAGATGGAGTTCGAGGAGCTGGAGTCGATCCCGGGCGTCGGGTCGAAGACGGCCGAGCGGCTGGCTGAACTCGACGATCCGGCGGGCGCGTTGGCCGACGGTGACGTGGCGGCGATCTCGCGGGCGCCGGGGATCAGCGAAGGCCGAGCGGCGCGGATCGCGCGGGCTGCGATCCGTCACCGCCACGGCGACAGCGGGGGATTTCTCGCGACCGATCGCGCCGAGGAGCTGTACGGCTCCGTGCTCGGCTTACTCAAGGAGCGGGCGGCGACTGAGTACGGCCGAAAGCGGCTCGAGACGCTGTATCCGAGCGCCTCAGCCGCGCGGATCGAGGAGGTTCGAACGTTTGCGAAGAACGCGGTTGAACGGGAACCGACACCGGAGCTCCTGGCGGCGCTGGCAGGGGTCGAGCCGCTCGACGCGCCACCGGACGTGCAGGTCAGGGATCGGTGTCTGGCGACGAGTGACGCCGAGACGTACTCGGAAGCGCGGACAGCGGTGCCGGAGCTGAGCGTCGAACTGGTCGAGGATGCGCGGGACATTTCGGATCTGGCGCGAGGCTACTCGACGGTCGTCGTGTTGGACGGAGCGTTCACCGGCCTCGATCTCGACGGCGACGCGGACGTTCGCGTAGATCCGAAGGCGATGGACGATCCCGCGACGGTCGTCCCCGAACGGACGCTCGCGTTTTTCGCTCACAATCGAGAGCGGCTTCGGGCGGCCACGTCAGTCTACGAGGTGGCCCCGGGGTTCGAACCTCAATTCGGTATCGATTCGTCCGTGGACGTCGGGACGCTCGAGGAGGGTTTAGAGCGTCTCGATGACGCCGGCGATGTCGTCGATGACGATCGACTTCGAGCACTCGACGCGGCGATCGACGACCTCGACACCGCGGTCTCGATGGCAGAAAACGTCGCCAACGACCGGCTTCGAGCAGCGATCGAAGAGCGAGACGTGACGATCGAGGGGGCGGACCTGCTGTCGCTCGTCGAACGTGGCGCGGGCGTCGATTCCCTGCTACAGCGAGAACTCGCCGGCGAGTTCGCCGAGGCGGTCGAGGCGGCCCGCGACCGCCTCGTCGAGACGCTGGGAGTCGACGACTACGAGTCGTTGGCTCGACAGGCGTTCGGAGAGGACCCGACGTTTCCAGTCGAACACGACGGCCGGGTTATCGATCGGTTGCGCGAGGAGCTGACGGTGGACCGAGATCGGCGTGCAGCACGTTTGAAACGCGAATTAGCGGCGGAGTTGCGCGAGTTGCGCGAGCCGTCCGAAACGCTCGTCGAGGCCGCGCTCGAACTCGATGTCGAACTCGCAGTCGCACAGTTCGCGCGCGATTTCGAATGCTCGTTTCCGACGTTCGGGGGAAACGGCGTCGCGATCGAGGGGGGGCGTTCACCCCTTCTCGATGTCGAGTTCGACGAGGTAGAGCCGGTCGATTACGAAGTAACGGGCGTCTCGCTGTTGTCGGGGGTCAACAGCGGGGGCAAGACGTCGACGCTCGATCTGATCGGCACGGTCGTTATCGTCGCGCAGATGGGGCTACCGGTGCCCGCCGAGTCGGTTCGAGTACAGCGGTTCGAGGCGTTACATTATCAAGCGAAGACGCAAGGGACGCTCGACGCCGGGGCGTTCGAATCGACCCTCCTCGAGTTCGGGTCACTCGTCGGGGGACGGCGGACACGCTTGGTGTTAGTCGACGAGCTGGAGTCGATCACCGAACCCGGGGCGAGCGCCGTCATCATCGCGGGAATTCTCGAAGCGATGGCCGAAAACGATTCGACTGCGGTGTTCGTCTCCCACCTCGCCGGCGAGATACTCGAAGCCACCGAGACGGACGTGAGCGTCGACGGGATCGAAGCCGTCGGACTGGTCGATGGTGAGTTGCAGGTGAATCGGTCGCCGGTAAAAAATCATCTCGCGCGGTCGACGCCGGAACTGATCGTCGAAAAGTTAGCCGAAGAGCAAGCCGACGGGACGGGAAGCGCGTTCTATGCGAATCTGTTGGAAAAGTTCGACGCCGACTCGGGGTAGTGTGGGTCCTCACCGGCTTTCGGATCGACCTCGCCCGAAGGCTTAACATGGCGGCCAGCGTGGTGAAAGTGAAATGGCGGACGATGATATGCTCTCGTGGGACGAGTCCGTCTTCCGCGACGAGCACGTCCTCGAACTCGATTACCTGCCGGATACGTTTCTTCACCGCGACGAGCAAATGGAGACGCTGAAGTACGCGCTTCGGCCGGCGGTTCGGGGGTCACGGCCGCTTAACGTAATGGCCCGGGGGCCACCGGGGACAGGAAAGACGACGGCCGTCCAGAAGCTCTTCGACAAACTGACGAGCGTGAGCGATGTCGATGTGGTCCGGGTGAACTGCCAAGTGGACTCCACGCGGTACGCCGTCTTCTCCCGGTTGTTCGAGGGACTGTTCGAGTACGAACCCCCGGCGTCCGGGATCTCCTTCAAGAAGCTCTTCGGACAGATTACCGACCGGTTGGTTGAGGAGGACGAGGTGTTGATCGTCGCACTCGACGACGTGAACTATCTCTTTTATGAAAGCGAGGCGTCGGATACGCTGTACTCGCTCTTGCGTGCCCACGAGGCTCACTCGGGGGCGAAGATAGGCGTCATCGTCGTCTCCTCGGATCTCAGCCTCGATGTGATCGAGGAGCTCGACACCCGAGTTCAGTCGGTGTTCCGACCCGAAGAGGTCTACTTTTCCGCCTACGGCGAACGGGAAATCGTCGACATCCTCACCGAGCGCGTCGAGCGCGGGTTCCGCGACGGGGTTGTCAGTCCGCAGGTGCTCGATCGCGTCGCGGGATACACGGCCGACAGCGGCGGTGATCTGCGCGTCGGTATCGATCTTCTCCGACGGGCGGGGTTGAGCGCCGAAATGCGCGGCTCGACGGACGTCGGCGTCGACGACGTGGATTCGGCGTACGAAAAGGCGAAGTATATCCACCTCTCCCGGCATCTCCGGGAGCTATCGGACTCCGAGGCGGCATTGATTCGTGTCCTCGCGGACCACGACGGTGAGCAGGCGGGAGAGGTCTACGAGGCGTTCAGCGCGGCCACCGATCTCGGGTACACGAGATATTCGGAAATCGTGAACAAACTCGAACAGTTGGGACTCATCGAGACGGAGTACACGAGCGTCGGCGGTCGAGGGCGCTCGCGCGCGCTGTCGCTGTCGTACGATGCGGACGCGGTCGTTGATCGCCTCGACGAGGGATCCGAGTAGCTATCGACGAGCGATATCAAGGATCCGTGGATATCGAAAACATCGCCGAGGACGACTACGGTCGTCAGAAACGGTAGCTATCCGGGACTCATCGATCGTCCGGGTCGTTGCCGATCCACTGTTCTGGAACCTGGATGACGTATCGGCCGTTCTCTTGGAGGGCGATGATGTACTCCTCGCGATCGTACAGCTCCATGAGATTGAGTTCGTACTGACCGGGTTCGAGGATCTTGATCGATTCGAACTGGTCGTTCAACTGTTCGCGAAGGTCTGTGAGATCCTGTTGCTCGCCGGTCGGTTCGCTGACGACGTTTCCTTCGGACGGAGCTGTCGACGTTTCGGTGATGCCGGCTCCGGGCATCCCGTCCGCCGTCGACGCAGTGGATGAGTCCGTTCCCTCGTCGGGTGATTCGACGGCGCGTTCGTCGAGTTCTTCGGGGGAGACGATATCCGACCGCGCGTTCGCCTGGGCGAGATCTTCGTTCGTCACGGGGTCGTCGGACGGGTGGTGGGCATCGGCGTCGATGATATCGCCATCGGAGGGTTCGGCCGTGGAGTCGATCTCGTCACCTCGTTTCGCGGTGTCGCGCTCGTCGTCCGTGTCGTCTGCGGTGTGGCGATTGGATCCGCGTGAATGGGCTTTTCCGGGGTCGTTATCCCAGTCGTCGGGCCATTCGGCAGCCGGATCGGGAGCGGCCGAACCGGCTGACTCGGCCGAACGGGTCGTGTCTGCAGGCGGTGCTTCGGGACCAGACGAAACGAAATCCCGAACGCGCGTCGTCGCCCGGCCGACGGTTTCTGCGACGGAGGATCCGTCGGTATCCGGCGGCGTCGCTCCGTCGTCGGAGGAGGTATCGGCCGGCGTGTCGTCCGATGGTATCTCGGAGGACTCACCCGCGGGTCGGAACTGAAATTTGTTGCCACCACAGTCGGGACAGCCCGATAACATCTCCTTGGAACCGTCCTCGAACGTGTGGCCGCAGCCGGTACACTGGTGTGGCATGATAGTGGGAGTGAACTCCTCAGGTTCGGGTTATCAGCGTGCTGATGAGCGATTCGTCCTTGTGGAGCGTCTCGATTCGGTTCGCCGGACCGATGACGGTCAGTTTGTTCGGATTGTCGCGTCCGATGAGACGTCCGAGAAAGCCGTTGTCACCGCCTCCCTCACCGGGATAACTCTCGATCTCGATGCCGGTAAACCCGTCGGGGTTGATCTCGGACATCGTCACCTCGATGAGCTTCGACTCCTCCTCGGGTTTCAGCCCCTGTTCGAGGATGACGATGTTTCCGTCGTGGACGCCGTCGAGGATGAGCCTGATCTTCTCCATCGTCCGCATCCCGTCCATCCGCTCGGCGCTTATCATATCGATCTGGATGCCGTCGTCGCGACCGTCGTCACCGGTCCCGGAGTCGTTTCCGTCGTCGTCAGTAGTTATTTCAGCCATGGTATCACCCGAAGTACTCCGCGATCTTGTCGTACACTTCGTCCATGTTTTCGCCTTCGAGCGCGGACAACGGCACGGTTTCGTGCTGTGGGAACGCGTTCGCGATCCGCTGAACGTTCGAGTCCTCGAGGTCGATCTTGTTCGCGAAGATGAGCACCGGCAGGTTCTGACTCTCGATGATGCCGATGAGCATCGTGTTTACCTGCGTGAACGGATCTTCGGCGGAGTCGAGAACGTAGATCACGCCGTCGACGTCCTCTCTGAGCCAGTGCATGGCTTCGGCGACGCCTTCGGTCGCCTCGCGGGACCTCCGAACGGCGTCCTCTTTTTCGATATCGTGTTCGAGAAATTCGTTGTAATCGACTTTGGTCGTAACACCGGGCGTATCGACGACGTCGATCGTCACCGACTTGCCGTTGCGCTTGATTTCGACGTTCTCCTTGCGGCGAGCCCGTCGCGTTTCGTGTGGAACGTGACTCTCCGGACCGACTGCATCGCCAGTCCAATCACGAGCGATACGATTGGCTAACGTCGTTTTCCCGGCGTTTGGTGGCCCGTAAATGCCGATGCGCTTGGGCTCACTTCCCGTAAAGAGACTCGACGTAGCGCGGGAAATACTCGACTTGAGGCTTGTTAACAGTCCCATATCATCCTCCCACGGCCCCGATTTCGACTCGAAATCGGAGTCGCTCTGCACGTAGTACCATACCGCATTCACTTAACTGTGTGTCAGACGGGTGTCGCACGATATCACGGTAGTGGAACGAGTAGCTGACGCTGACATCCTCCCACGAGTTCGGTCGTGCTGAGTCGTCCCCAGTCGTGGGGTTTGACAGCCACAGACCGTGCCCGCGACGGAGAGGTTCCCAACTCATCGAACCGCACGGGGAGAGTGTGGGCCGTGCCAGTACGGCCTCCGACCGAGAGCGGGCTTCGAGTCCCCTCGCGCTGAAGTGTGTACTCTTCTCTCGCACTCGCTCTCGGGCCTAACGACGCCAATCGCCCCAATCGTCGGCTCCTGTCGGATTCATTCCACCGTTTCCCGGCTGAACTCGTGGATTTTCTCCGCGAACCACCGGTAAGGAATCACGATCACGGAGAGGAATCCGGAGAGGAGAAGCTGAATGGGCGGGATATGAAAAGTCGGGGAATCAAATCGGAGGGATATAGAGTGTCTTCCACCGACGGAAGACGACGACTGAAACAGGAGGGCGGGAGGCGTGATCGGAAGGATACGTTCGGATACACAGCCCCCCCACCCCTTCGTTTCAGGTGGAAGGGGTCGAAAGGGTGGGGCGGGGATGTGCTCGGAGCGATCAGCAGTTCGGAGTTAATACGTTGAAGCTAGAATGAAATAGATTCTAGTTAGAGTTACTAGTTCTAATCGTTTTTCTAGTTTTACTTCTATTTACTAGATATATTTTCGATCCGCTTTTTTCCTAATACGGGTCCTGTTATAGGGTCTCTATTATAAATCTTTCTCAGTAAATAACCGACGGTCGCTCCAACCCCCACCCCCTCTTCCCGTCACTCCACACGAAATGAAGGGGTGTGGGGGTACTCCCCTCCGTTTCGTGTGGATCAACTGGAGCCCCCCTTCGTGTCGCTCTTCGTGTCGCTCTTCGTGTCGGTCCTCGCGTTGTCAAAGCGTTCTCGACTGCCGGGGCCCAATCTCGCTCTCTACTCTCTCGACATCCCGGCTCCGTTTTTTGCCGCTTATTTGACTTCTCAGTGACTTCTCAGTGACTCCTCACCGGTCCCTCCTACAGCTCTCGCGAACATTCCCGAGACGGTCCCAGCTCGATTTCGCGCGATCTCACGAACATTCACCACGAACAAATGTGTAACGAGCCCGTACGACCCGATTCGAAGCACCCCACGACTGCTCGAACTATGGAAAAGTTTAATGTAGTGTTCGACTATCGATTCGACTGCATCAAGTGGACTGGATGGATCCGTCTATGTATGTCTAATCGGGATTGAGACGCCGTAATCCATCGGTTTGGACGTCGCGTGGGGTTTGGCTCCACCTGAAACGAAGGGGTGTGCGTACGAATAATGGAGGACCATATGGGCAAAGGAACGTCGGAGGATGGCACACGTGGGGACAGTTCGGACGGCGAGTCGAAGCGCAGTTCGGATGACGATCGCGACATTCACGTACAAGCCGGGGAGCCGACCGACGTAGACACCACTGAGCGAGACGACGTCGATTCGGTCGCCGATTCCACCGCCACCGGTTCCGGAGCAACTGACTCCGAAGCGGCTGATACTGACACTACTCCCACGCCCGATTCAGCGGCTGAACGTTCCAAATCGGCTCCGCAGTCTGGTGGTTCTCCACCTGAAACGAAGGGGTCCGAGGATCGATCACCAGCCACCGACGAACTCGGAGAGGTCGACGGTTTCTCCGGGGACGTCGATCTCGAGGATCTCGACCTCGACCCCGACGCGGACGATTCCGTCGAGGCGGACGGGGCGTCTAGGGGGCTCTTCGATGACCTCCTCGAGGGTGAACCGATCTTCGAGAACAAGGAAGTCCTCCGGCCGTCGTACACGCCGCACAAACTCCCCCACCGCGAGGAGCAAATCAACAACATGGCGACGATCCTCGTCACCGCCCTGCGCGGGGAGACCCCGTCGAACATCCTCATCTACGGGAAGACCGGAACCGGAAAGACGGCCAGCGCGAAGTTCGTCAGCGAGGAGCTTGAGACGACCTCACAGAAGTACGAGGTTCCCTGTGAGGTTCAGTATATAAATTGCGAGGTGACGGACACGCAGTATCGCGTCCTCGCACAGCTCGCGAACAAATTCATCGACAAGAACGAGCGGTACATTGAGGATCGACTGGAAGAACTCGGCGACCTCAGGGACCGAGCCGCGGAGGACCCAGCGGACCTCGGTGACACCGACTTCGACAGCGTCGCCGCGGTCGAAAACGAGATCATGACTCTCGAATCCGACCTGGAGGCGTTCGATCCCGTCCCGATGACCGGGTGGCCGACCGACCGGGTCTACTCGACATTCTTCGACGCCGTCGACTACCACGAGCGCGTGGTTGTGATCATGCTCGACGAGATAGACAAACTCGTCGAGAAGTCGGGCGACGACACGCTGTATAACCTCTCGCGGATGAACTCCGAACTCGACAACTCCCGGGTGTCGATCATGGGTATCTCGAACGATCTCAAGTTCACCGACTTCCTCGACCCGCGGGTCAAATCGAGTCTCGGCGAGGAGGAGATCGTCTTTCCGCCCTACGACGCTACGCAGCTTCGCGACATCCTGCAACACCGCGCCGAGATCGCGTTCAAATCAGCCACGCTCTCGGACGACGTCATCCCGCTGTGTGCCGCGTTCGCAGCCCAAGAACACGGCGACGCCCGCCGCGCGCTCGATCTCCTCAGGACGGCGGGTGAACTCGCCGAGCGCGATCGCACGGAGACGGTCGAGGAAGCCCACGTCCGGAAGGCCCAAGAGAAGATCGAACTCGACCGCGTCGTCGAGGTGGTCCGGACGCTGCCGACCCAGTCTAAACTCGTCCTCTACGCGACGATCCTCCTCGAGAAGAACGGCGTCCACAACATCAACACGGGCGAGGTGTTCAACATTTACAAGCGGCTCTGTCAGGAGATCGAAGCCGACGTACTTACCCAGCGCCGCGTCACGGATCTGATAAGCGAGCTGGATATGCTCGGCATTGTCAACGCGATCGTCGTCTCGAAGGGACGCTACGGCCGGACGAAGGAGATCAACCTCTCGGTCCCGCTCGACGAAACCGAGGCCGTCCTCCTCTCGGATTCGCGCGTCGGGGAGGTCGAGGACGCACAGCCGTTCGTCCAGGCTCGCTTCGACAACTGACGTTCGTTGGACCCCTCCGTTTCACGTGGAAATCCGTTCGGTCTTCTGTTCCCACCGACACGAATTGAGGCACGACCTGCGACCTGACCTGCGAGTCGGAGTACGGACTGAACAGAGGACAAACTGCGAACTGAAGAGTTTAAATTACTCGCCGCGGAAGCCCGGAGTATGAGTCAGGCCACCAAAGTCGTTCTCGGAACCATCGGCGCCGCGGTCGCCGTCGGACTTCTATTGCTCGCCGGCATCGCCCTCGTCTGATGTTCGACGAGCGGACACTCTCGGGGGAGCTCGACGAGCTGCGGCGCTCGCACGCGCCGTCGACGCTCGTGTTCGACGCGCAGGGCGACTTCGAAACGCTGCCCCCCTCGATCGCCGAGAATCTCCTCGCGGTCACCGACGGACTCGAGCCGCTCTCGTACGACGTATCGTGGCTCCCACCCGACGCCCCCGAGACGCTACACCGCATCGCCGGCAGCGAGTTCACGATCGGTGCGCCCGGCGACGGCGGCATCGCGTGGACCCGACAGACAATACCTCCCGTCGTCCTCGTCAAGCCGCGCCTCGAAGGCTCTCCGGAGGGATTCACCGAGTTTCTGATCGCCGAAGCCCTCGTCGAAATCGGGCTCGGCGATCCCGAGCACTTCCTCGGGTTCTTCGAGGGCGGCTACCGCGAACTCGCTGAGGCGGTGCCGCTCTCGCCCGCCGATACGTATCAACTCGCGGTTGCCCTCTTGACCGCTTTCGTCGGCCGTTCGACTCGTCCGGTCTTCGCCGACTGGGAAGGGGAGTTCCCCGCCCTGCACGCCGAGTGGGTCGACGCCGGCGAACGACTCCGCCCCCGCCTGGGAGAGCTGTCGCGGGACGTCGCTATCGGTCGAACGGGCTTTTCTGACGCGGCCGAACTCGCCTGCAGCGCCGTCAAACACGATCTCGACCTCCCGACGCCCTTCGCCGCGCTCGACAGTTCCGCCTACGAACAGTACGGCCCCTCTTTCGGGGTTCGGTGGGCGCAAAAGACGTTCGAGGCGCTCGACAACGGATAGCCGTTCGTCGCGTTACTGGTACGCCTGCAGGCCGGTGAGATCCTCGCCGAGGATGAGCGTATGGATGTCGTGGGTCCCCTCGTACGTGTAGACGGTTTCGAGATTCGCCATGTGGCGCATCGGCGAGTAGTCGGCGGTGATGCCGTTTCCGCCGAGCATCTCGCGCGCGATCCGGGACTGATCGCGCGCCATACGGACGTTATTGCGTTTCGCCATCGAGACGTGCTGCGGTCGCATCTCGCCACGCTCTTTGAGTTCGGCCAGCCGGTCCGCCAGCAGCTGCGCCAGCGTGATCTGAGTGGCCATCTCCGCGAGTTTGTCCTGTTGGAGTTGGAACCGACCGATGGGTCCGCCGAACTGCTCGCGGTCGATCGCGTACTGCCGGGCGGTCTCGAAGCAATCGCGCGCCGCGCCGACGACGCCCCACGCGATCCCGTATCGCGCCTGCGTGAGACACGACAGCGGCCCTTTCATCCCTTTGACTTCGGGAAGCACGTCGGCTTCGTTGACGCGGACGCCGTTGAGGCCGATCTCGCCGGTGATCGACGCCCGTAGTGAGAGCTTTTCGTCGATCTTGTTCGTGCTCACGCCGTCTTTGTCCGTGTCGACGAGGAAACCACGAACCGCGTCGTCATCGGAGCGGTCCTTCGCCCAGACGACGGCGATGTCGGCGATCGGCGAGTTGGTGATCCAAGTTTTCGCCCCGTTGAGGACGTACTCGTCGCCGTCGCGCTCGGCGTGGGTCTCCATCGCCGAGGGGTTCGATCCGTGTTCGGGTTCGGTCAGCCCGAAACAGCCGACCTTCTCGCCGGTGCCGAGATCCCACAGGTATTCCTCCTTTTGTTCCTCGGAACCGAAGGCGTGGATCGGGTACATGACGAGCGCGCCCTGGACGGAGGCCATCGATCGAAGCCCCGAGTCGCCGGCCTCCAACTCCTGCATCAACAGACCGTACGCGCGTTGTGAGAGGTCTGGGAGGCCATAGCCGTCGAGGTTCGGGGCGTAAAATCCCAACTCGCCCATCTCGGTGATGAGCGCTTTCGGGAAGGTCCCCTCGATCCAGTGCTCGCCGACGTCCGGTTTGACCTTCTCCTCGACGAACCGCCGGGCGGTATCGCGGACCATGCGCTCCTCTTCGGTCAGATCCGACCCCAGATCGAAATAATCCAACATACCTGGTCATTGGAGCGGGTTATCAAAAACGTGCTGTCTCGTGTGCGATCGTCTCTCAAATCCCTCGAGAGTGAATCGGAGGTGTCCTCAGTCGGTAGCGATCCGCCGCTCCGCATCGATCTCCCGACGGAAGTTCTCGAAGACGGTCTTTGCCGGTGTTGCAGCCTCGTAGTTTGCTGCCGTGATCTCCTCGCAGCCTGCTTCGATCCGCTCGTCGGCGAGGTGGTCTTTGCCGCGGACGACAGATTCGGGGGTTTCGGGATCATACTCCGGATGTGACTGCAGTCCGTACACCTGCCCGCACCTGAATCCGTGAATCCCGTAGTCGTTTTTCGCGATCAGTTCCGCTCCGTCGGGTAACTCCGTCACGGCATCCGAGTGGGTCGTGAATACGGTGAACTCCTCCGGAACGCCCTCGAAGATCGAGGAGCCGCCGTGTACGACGGTCCAGTAGCCGAGTTCGTACTCGCCCATCGGTTCTACGGTGCCGCCGAGCACGTCGGCGAGCAGCTGGTGGCCCCAACAGATCCCGAGTGTCGGCAGGTCACGTTCGAGCGCGCCGACGACCCAGCGGCGCGTCTCCTCGATCCACGGTTCGTCCCAGTAGACCGACGCCCGCGAGCCGGTCACGACGACGGCGTCGAACTCGTACGTCTCGGGGAACTCCCGATCGACGACCGAGAACCGCCGAAGCCTCCCGTCGAGTTCCCGACGGAAGTTCCGCGGCGTGTCCGGATTGCCGTGTGAGGCGTCCAACAGCGCGATTCGGGGCTTCACCGCTGAGGCGTACCGTCTCGACGGACAAAAACGCCTCGGCGCCGGGGAGATTCGCGCCGATCTGTGACACCGCCGATTCGGTCGAACGGGCCGTCACTCGTCGGAAGCGTCCACGTCGCGGAGGAATCCGTCGATCGCGTCCGTTACAGCCGACGCGTGTTCGACGTAACAGCACCGTCGCCCCTCGACGGCCTCGAACCGCCCGCGCGGCAGTTCGTCGGCCACTTCCTCCCCCGCCGCTATCGGCACGATCGGATCGTCCACGCCGTGACAGACGAGCGCTGGAACCGCGAGTTCGTAGAGCGCCCCCGCCTCGAACTCGAGCGCCGCGGACCGATGCCCGGACGCCGCCTCGCCCGTCGCGTCCTCGGCTCGCCGCCACGCCGCGATCCGCGCTGCGAGTCCGGATTCGACCAGAAATCGCTCGGTGAACGCCCCGGACATCGACGCCTCGAAGCTCGCGGGGTCGTCAGGATGCAGTGCCGCCAGCGCGCCGCGATCGATCCGCTCCCCGGAGGCCGCCACGCCGAACAGCGACAGCGAGCGCGCACGGCCGTACTCGCGAGCGTATCGGAGCGCGACCATGCCACCTAATCCCGCACCGACGAGGTGTACACGACGAATCCCGGCGTCGGAGAGGACGGCATCCAGATCCGCCGCGAACCGATCGACGGTGTACGGTCCCGACCGATCCGAACCGTCCGTTCCCCGGGTGGCGTACACGACGGTTCGATACCGCCCCGTCAGCGCCGGCGCCTGCCAGCCCCACATCCAAGGCCCGAAGCCGGCGTCGGGGACGAAGACGATCGCGGGTCGGCTCCCCTCGTCTGACACGGTGTATCGGAGCGTCGTTCCGCCGGTCGCGACCGTTTCGACACGCCCGCCGGTCTCGCCGGTCGTCGTCCCCCCGTCAGCCGCACCCGCTCTCATACGCTCATCAACGATCGGAGACGCATAGGATTTTCCCGTCGACGGTCGAACGCCGGATATGGATCCCGCCGAACTCCGCGCCGCAATCCCGGCCTGTGAGTCGTGTGCGTACCTGAACACTGGGGCCAGCGGTCCCAGTCCCCGGTCGGTCGTCGATACCGTCGTCGAGGCCCAGCGTCGACATGAGTTCGACGCCTGCGAGACCGACCACTACACCGCCGCCGCCGGCATTCGGGACGACGCGCGCGAGGCCGTCGCCGAACACGTCGGTGCGCGTCCCGGAGACGTTGCCCTCGTAGCATCGACGGGCGATGGGATCAGTCGGCTGGCGAACGCCGTCGACTGGGAGCCGGGCGATCGGATCGTCCACACCGACCTCGAACACCCCTCGGGCGTGCTGCCGTGGCGACGGCTCGAGGAGACGGGCGTCGAGGTGACGGAACTGGCGTGTCCGGGCGGTCGCCTGCCGATGGAGGCGTATCGAGAGGCGGTCGAGGACGCTCGCCTCGTCTGTCTGAGCTCCGAGAGCTGGGTCCACGGGACCCGACTCTCCGTCGCCGAAGCCGTCGATGTCGCTCACGACGCCGGCGCGCTTGTCATCGTCGACGCGGTTCAGACGGTCGGTCAACATCCGATGGACGTCGGCGAGTGGGGCGCGGACGCCGTCTGTGCGTCCGGACACAAGTGGCTGCTCGGTCCGTGGGGGGCGGGGTTTCTGTACGTCGACCCGGACTCGCTCGGGGCGTTCCGCCCCCGCCATATCGGCTATCGGAGTACGACCCATCCCACCGGTGATGGGCTCGAGTACCATCCCGACGCGAGGCGCTTCGAAGTGTCGACGGACGCAGTCGCGCCGTACGCCGGGCTGATGGCGGCAATCGAGACGATCGAGTCGATCGGATTGGATGCCGTCGAATCCAGAATCGAGCGACTCACCGACCGACTCAAAGCCCCCCTCGGCGATCGACTCGTCTCCCCCCGCGACTACGAATCGGGCCTCGTCGTCTTCGAGGTCGACGACCCGGCCGGCTTCGTCTCTCGCGCAGACGCGGCCGGCGTCGTCGTTCGTGACATTCCCACGGGTGCGGTCCGGGCGTCGGTTCACGCGTTCAATACGGCCGAGGATATCGACGCGCTCGGTGAGTTGCTGTGATTCGGTAACCGTTTTCCCCACCGGACGGTACGCAACTCCTCGCTCGCTACTGCGTGCCACACTATTATTATGTATGTCGCGCCCAAGCGTATCTGTATGCCGGAATGTCAAAACTGCGGTGCGTTCGTAACGGCAGCGTACGCACGGGTTTTCACGCCGAACGGCGTCGAGAATCCGCGCGTTTGCCCACAGTGTGAAGACAAGATTCGAGATGGCTCCGACGTTCGCGAAGCCCGCTCGACCCGCAGAACGTAACTCCCGTTTTCGTTCGGACCCGTCGGAAAACTACTCGCCGGTTTCCGCACTCACTTCCCGACGATCGCTTCCTCGACCAGTGTCTTCGCAGCCGACAACAGTTCATCCGCCCGCGACTCCGCGCGCGCTTCGGCCGTCACTCTGACGAGCGGCTGGGTGCCGCTCGCGCGGATCAAAAACCACCCCTCTCCGGCGTCGACCCGGACGCCGTCGAGCGTCTCGACCGACTCGTAGGCGTCGAGGACGCGCGATTCGACGCCCGCCACGATCTCCGATTTTCGCTCGACCTGGATGCTCGCTCGGCGAATCGGATACGAGGGGATCGCCGACAGCCGATCTTCGAGCGGTTCGTCGACGGCCATCGTCGCGATCCGGATCGCGGCCAGCGGACCGTCCGGACACAGCGTCTCATCGGGCCAGATCCACGCGCCCGAGGGCTCCCCGCCGAAGGCGACGTCCGGGGCCGTGGCGGCCGCCGCGACGTGGACGTCCCCGACCGGTGTTCGCGTCACGTCGACGCCGCGATCGGCCAGGAAGTCCTCGACGGCGAGGCTGGTGTCAACCGGTACCGCGACCCGTTCGCCCGACTCCGCGGCGTCGGCCGCGAACAGCGCCAACAGCGCGTCGCCCGAGAGGAACGTGCCGTCACCGGCGACGGCCCGCATCCGGTCCGCGTCGCCGTCGTGGGCGATCCCGAGGTCGTACTCGCCCTCGGCAACGAGCGTCGCGAGCGCGGTGCAGTTTTCGGCGGTCGGCTCGGAGGGCCGGCCCGGAAACCGGCCGTCGGGCTGGGCGTTGAGCGTTTCGACGCGGCTGCCGGCTTCGATGAGCGCCTCGACACTCACCCCGCCGGCCCCGTTCCCGAGGTCAACGGCGATATCCAGAGCGATCGAACCGGCGCCGCCGGCCGCGTCGACGAGAGCCTCGACGTGGCGCTCGCTTCCGTCAGCCGACGTTCGATCGCCCAGACCGTCCCACGCTCGGAGTTCGTACTCGCCCGCCTCGACTCGATCCGTGATCCGATCCTGCCCGGCGGCGTCGTAGGCTTGCCCCGACGGTTGCCACAGCTTTAGTCCGTTGTCCTCGGGGGGGTTGTGGCTCGCGGTCACCGATACGCCCGCGTCGGCGCCCAGCCAGCCGACGTTTCGGGCGATCGTCGGCGTGGCAGCGACACCAATGTCGACGACGTCGGTGCCGAGTTCCCGGAGACCGGCCGCCAGCGCGTCCGCGAGTACCGTGCCGCTCGCTCGCGGGTCCCGCCCGACGACGACGCGGTCCGTCTCGACGCCGAGCGCCCGCCCGACGTACAGCGCCGTCTCCGCGGTTACCTCCTCGCCGACCGGACCCCTGATCCCGCTGGTTCCGAACATACCGGCACCTACGGCGGCACGATCAAAGTTCTACCCGTCGGGCGACCACGCACAGGCGTCACCGTCCGTCAATCCCTCCGTCTCGATGTGGGCCGACAGACACGCATAGTTGCAGAAACCGCCGGCGGAAACGCGCTCGCCACCGCCCGTTTCCTCGACGTAGACCGGCTCGTACGCCGAGAGGTCGCTCCCACAGTAAGTACACTCCATGCCCCATGGACCGAGGTCGCACCACAAGTGCTTTTTCCGCTTCGGTGTGAGTCGTGCACATGAAACGGCCGGGCGGGACCGAGGAGCAAAAACGCCGCGCCGGCGAAAGCGCCGCGAGAGCGGTTTCCGACGGAGACGTTGTCGGCCTCGGGACCGGGTCGACGGCCGCCGTCGCCATCCGTGCGCTCGGCCGTCGGGTCGACTCGGGGCTCGACGTTCGTGGGGTCCCCACGTCGTATCAGTCCCGGGCGCTCGCCCGCGACGCCGGAATTCCGCTGACGACGCTCGACGACGCGCTCCCCGACGTAGCCATCGACGGCGCCGACCAGATCGCCGGTCTCGAACGCGACGGTCCCGCGGACGTGATAAAAGGCGGCGGGGCGGCTCACGCCCGCGAGAAGATCGTCGACGCCGCGGCCGACCGGTTCGTCGTCGTCGCCGATCCGACGAAACTCGCCGACGATCTCGACGCCCCGGTCCCGATCGAGGTGCTCTCGGACGCCGTTTCGGTCGTCGAGTCGGCACTGGTCGCACTCGGCGGTGAACCGACGCTCCGGGCCGCCGAACGCAAGGACGGCCCGGTCGTAACCGAAAACGGCAACCTCGTCGTCGATTGTGGGTTCGGTGCGATCGGCGATCCGGCCTCGCTCGCGGACGGCATCGCGGCGCTTCCGGGCGTCGTCGAACACGGGCTGTTCGTCGGGATGGTCGACGAGGTACACGTCGGCGTCGCCGACGGTGTCGAGGTATATCCCCGAGAGTCTTGACCCCCACTCTCCACGCTGTGGATGCGGCCGCCGCTATTCGGCGTGACGTCGAAAGAATATGAACGTTTTCGACCTTACAGGTCGCGCGGCTGAACCGTCTTTCGGTCGTTCTCTTCGGCTCGGCGTGCGGCGTCCTCGAGGAGTTCCTCGACTTCCGCATCGAGTGCGTCGTAGAAGTCCGAAGCAACGTTCATGTCATCGAGCGCTTCCTTTACGGCGGCTTTGACGATCAGGTCTGCCATACAAACAGCGGTTTTCCCGGCCCCCTTATATACTTTCCCAAAAGGGGGCGGTATAGCCGCTTCTATCGCCGGTTTAAGGGGTCTAGACGCCACCAATCCCGGGCTCGATCGTGGAGGGATTTAAATATTCCCCCCGTTTCGACGGTCGCGCCATTCTCGCGGCGGATTCGAGCGGTTCTCGCGCGCTTCAGGTCGCCCGTCCGGAGGGGACAGGTTCCTTGCCGCCGGTGTAGAACGGCCGTTCATGCACGACATACTGGACGCCGTCGCCGACGGGGAGCTCTTACCCGCCGCTGCCGAGGCCGAGCTCCGCGGATACGCCCGCACGGAGGCCGGTCGGTTCGACGCCGGAAAGACACCCGAGGAAACCGCGACGATGACCGCCGCCGTGATGGAAACGACCGACAGCGCGCCCGAGTACGAAACTGCCGTCGCTGTCCGCCACTGCAACTGTCGTCACGGCCGACACGTCCGATGCGTTTCCGGCCGGCGAAGCCGCGGTCGTCCTCGAGGAGATGGGCGCACGCGTCGACCGGATCGACGACGTCGGGGTGGCCGGGATCGCCCGGCTGTTCGATCGGCTCGACGCGATCCGCGAAGCCGACGTACTCGTCGTCGCCACCGGTCGCGAAGGCGCGCTTCCGACCGTGCTCGGCGGTCTCGTCTCGACGGGGTACGGCCACGGCGGGTCGGGACAGGCGGCCCTCGCCGGTATGTTACCGTCGTGTGCGCCGATCATTGTCGTCAACATCGACGCCGGATTCACCGCGGGCCCACAGGCGGGTCTGATCGCCCGATCGATATCGGCGGCCCGGAGCGACTGATCCGTTCGTCAACCCGTTTAACTCCCTCGAATCCGGCCGTTTGGTACCGTCTGCCGAGGGTATTAATGCCTCGAAGCCCTCCCTTCGTGTACGGACGAGGTGACCCCTCGCCGACAACAGAATGCCCAGATGTGATCACTGTGATGCGCACGTCTCGGGACGGTTTGCCCGCGTGTTCGCCGACGAGAGTGGGCACATACGCGCGTGCCCGAACTGTTCCGCGAACGCCGGGATCGCCGAGGTCTCGAGGGAACGCGCACACGACTGAGCGGAACCGTCGCACGTTGTGAGATCGCTCCCGGACGGACCCTGCGTTCCGTCTATGGAGAGCGGGTACGACGACCCGGAAACGAATTCAATTGGACGAACAGCGGCCGATCGGCCGCCTGGCCCCGATCCATCGCTATTTTGTGCGCCCGTTGCGAACCGCCAGCGATGGCCTCCGACGCCCACTACGTCTACGTCGTCGAGTGCGCCGACGGCTCTTTATATACCGGTTACACGACCGACATCGAGCGCCGACTCGCAGAGCACAACGCGGGCACCGGGGCGAAGTACACGCGCGGGCGGACGCCCGTCGAACTCGTTTATAAGGAAACGTTCGAGGGCCGCTCGGCCGCGATGCGCCGCGAACACGAGATCAAGGCGTTTCCGCGGGATCGGAAGGAGCGGTTGGTGAGAGAGTCGAGCGAGTGACGCTGTCACTCCGAATAAGTAATCGCCTCACAAATGCTCCGTCCGTCGCTCGTGACCAGTGTGTACTCGAACGTCGGATGGGTGACCATTCGACACTGACGCTTCGTGCGCCGTGTCCCCTCTCGGCACCCGTCGCTCGCCATCGTAGCCATCGACGTCGCTGCACGTGCCGTAGCGCCGCTGGACGATCTGCACGCGGAGCGTCCTCAAAAAGCCAGCCCGGTTTATATACCACTCCCGCGGGCCCTTACAAAACCAGCCGCTGACAGCTGCCGCAGAGGTTCTCCTCCTTGACGTCGACCTCCCGCACCGTCGGCGAGAAGTTCATCACGCAGCGAGAGTTGTCGCAGTGTTCGAGCCCGAGCGTGTGGCCGATCTCGTGGACGACCTCCTTTCGGACCCGGTCGGCGAAGATGTCGCTGGCGGATCGCTCGGAGAATCCGCCGTCCGAGGACGTCTGCAGGCGATACGTCGAGATGACCGAGCCGTTGCCGGAGAGATACGCGAGGCCGAACACGTAGTTCCGGCGGCGATAGTAGAGGTCGTGGGCCGTGATCGCAATATTCTTCTCGCCGCTGCCAACCCGACCGGCGAGTTCGATGAACTCCTCGGCCCGGTACTGCTCGCGTCCGGCGTCGTACGCCCCGTCCGGGACGGGCTGGCTCTCGTGAATCGTCACCTCGCAGTCGTAGACTGAGCGCAGCCCGCTGGATGCCTCCCGCTTTACTACTGCGGGAAGGTCGCCGACCGGCACGATATCGACGTGCATGGGAAAGCGTTAGATACCGTTGCTGATAAACATCCCGACGTGCACAGCGATCCGAAGACGGCGCTCGTCGACCGGTTGTGCCGGTACGGGGCGCTCGTGGAAGTGGGCGTCGGCAACCGACCCGACGTCGCGGCCGGACTGGCCGACCGCGGCTGTCGCGTCACGGCGACCGACGTGCACGATCGATCCGTTCCCGACACCGTTCGGTTCGTTCGCGACGACGTGACCGACCCCGATCCGGACCTCTACCGGGATGTCGACGCGGTGTACGCGCTGAACTGTCCACCAGAACTTCAACGTCCCCTCGCGGACACCGCCCGAACCGCCGACGCGGACTGTCTGTTCACCACGCTCGGCGGCGATCCGGCGGTCGTCGACGCGACTCCCGAAACGCTTTCGGGAGACACGCTGTTTCGACTCAACACATGACCACACTCTCGCGACTCAAACCATGAACGTCGACGCAGTGATTCTCGACATCGACGGCGTGCTCGTCGACGTGGCCGACTCCTATCGGCGGGCGATCGTTGAATCGATCGAGTACGTCTACGGCGATACGATCGAGTACGACCACATCCAGCTATTCAAGGACGCGGGAGGGTTCAACAACGACTGGGAGTTGACCTACGCCGCCGCGCTGTACGTCCTCGCGCGCCGCGAGAAGCCACAGTTGAGCATCGAGACGTACACGGGCTTGATCGCCGCCTCGGGCGGCGGGCCAGCGGCCGCCGAAACCGCGATAGCCGACGAACTCGATCCGGCGGATCGCGAACAGATCCTCTCCGAATGGGACAGGTCGCGTCTCCGCGAGGTGTTCCAACAGCTGTACCTCGGCGGCGACCTCTACCGCCGACTGGAAGGAAAAGAGCCCGACCCGGACCTCGACCGCGAGGGGTTCATCCACGACGAACCGGTGTTGCTCACGCCCGAGACGCGCGAGAAACTGGTGGCGTGGCCGCTCGGCGTCGTCACCGGGCGTCCGGCCGCCGAGGCCGACATCGCCCTCGACCGGGTCGGCCTCGACGTCCCCGACGAGCGCCGCTTTACCATGGACGACTGGGAGGCGGGCAAACCGGATCCACACGCCCTGTGTACGCTCGCAGAACGGCTCGACGCGAACCGGTCGGTCTTCGTCGGGGACACCCTCGACGACGTTCGGACCGCTGTCAACGCCGCCGAGGCCGATCCGACGCGGACGTACCACAGCGTCGGCGTCCTCACTGGGGGACTCACGGGCGACGAGGGGCGTCGAAAATACCGGAGCGCCGGCGCGGACGTGATCGTCGATTCGATCAACGAGTTGCCGAACCTGCTGAAGTAACTGCGTTCGTCCGCTCTACGGTTCTTCGATCGGATCGACGTCGCCGGGATCGACCTCACTCGGCAGTCCGTGGAGATGGCATGCGACCCGACCCGGCGACGGATTGTGCGTCTCGCAGACGCTCTCGTATCGCTCCCTGAGCGTCTCGGCCGCCCGATCCCACTCGCGGTCAAGGATCGCTTCGAACGCCTCGACGATCCGATCGCGCTCGCCGTCGGGAAGCGTCACGTCGTCTTCAAGCAACCGATCGAACAGCGATTCGACGGTCTCGTCCTCATCGATAGCGAGATCCTCGCGCTCCAGCCGTCCCCGAACGTCCATCACGTTCCGGTACGCCGCCTGCGAGAGATCGACGCCGGCCGGCGGAATTACCTTCGGACACCGGGTTCGGAACCGGCAGCCCGACGGCGGATTCCTCGGCGACGGCACATCGCCGGAGAGCGGTTCGACCTCGCGGTCACGCTCGGTCGTCGAGGCTCGCGGAACGCTCTCTAAGAGCGCCTGCGTGTAGGGGTGTTGTGGATCCGAGAAGAGCGCCTCGGTCGGCGCGATCTCGACGATCTCGCCGAGGTACATCACCGCGACCCGATCGCAGATGTGCCGGATGACACTGAGGTCGTGGCTGATGAAGAGGTAGGTCAGGTCGAGCTCCGATTGGAGGTCACCGAGCAGGTTGAGGATCTGCGCCTGCACGGAGACGTCGAGCGCGCTCGTCGGTTCGTCCAACACGAGGAACTCGGGGTCCAACGCGAGCGCGCGAGCGATCCCGATCCGCTGGCGCTGGCCGCCCGAGAACTCGTTCGGATACCGGTCGATCTGGTCCGCCGAGAGCCCGACGCGTTCGAGCAGATCTGCCACCCGCTCGCGTCTGAGCTGCTTGTCGGATCGACCGACTCGAACCTCGATGTCCAACTCCTCGCCGCCCGAAACGACGAGTTCGAGCCGTTCGTCGACCGACACCTCCACCGGCTTCCCACCGACTTCGACGTAGCCGTGCGGGTCGGTGGGCGCGATCGTCGTCTCCGTCGGGAACGACTCCGGCGGCTCCTCGGGCGTCCGACGCCGGGCCGTGAGGTGTACCGTCGCGATGCCGTTCTCGGGGTCGAGTCCATCGACGCGGTGAACGTCGTCCGCGACGGTTATGCTCGCGTCGACTCCCTCCGTCTGCAGGTCGCCCTCCGTTCGGACGCCCGCTTCCGGCCAGGGCCACTCGTGGACGTCGAGCGGCTGTCTGACCGATCCGCCGATCGTCAAGCGGGGATCGAGACTGGAGAACGGATCCTGAAAGACGACGCCGGCGCGTCGGCGAAACGAGAACAGATCGTCGCTTTCGACGATGTTTTGCCCGTCGTACTCGACCGTTCCCCCGGTCGGTTCGAGCAGTTGCAGCACCGTCTCGCCGGCCGTCGACTTTCCGCAGCCGGATTCGCCGACGAGTCCGAGCGTTTCGCCGGCGTGAATGTCGAAACCGATCCCGTCGACGGCCCGGACCGGATTCGACGTCTCCCCGAGCAGTCGATCGAGGAGCGTCGTCCCCGTGTCGAAGTGTTTTCGAAGGTTCCGGACACGGACGAGCGGTCCGTCGGTTTCCCTCTCGCCGCTCTCTGTGTCGCTCGTTTCACTCATCGAAGTGTCCCTCCGGGATGGCGGTCGCCTCGTCGTAGGGCTTCTCGGCCAGATAACACATCGTGGCGTGCTCGTCGTCGATCTCGAACTCCGGCGGCTTTTGCAGACACTCCTCCATCGCCTTCGGGCAGCGATCGGCGAAGTAACACCGGTCTTCCATCTCCGAGTCGAGCAGGCTGGGGACGTTCCCGGTGATGGGACTGAGTCGCCCCGACGCCCCGTCGAGGTCCGGAATCGAGCCGAGCAGTCCGTTCGTGTAGGGATGGACCGGATCGTCGAAGACGTCGGTTAGCGTGCCCCGTTCGACGATTTCGCCCGCGTACATCACGCCGACGCGGTCGCACATCCTCGCGACGACGCCGAGGTTATGCGTGATGAGGACCGTCGTCATGCCGATCTCCTCGCTCAGCTCGTCGAGCAGATCGAGCACCTGCGCTTGGATCGTCACGTCGAGTGCGGTCGTCGGTTCGTCCGCGACCAGCACGTCCGGTTCGCCCGCCAGCGCCTGTGCGATCATCGCTCGCTGTAACATGCCGCCGGAGAACTGGTGAGGATATTCGTCGGCGCGTTCGGCCGGATCGGGGATCCCGACGGTTTCGAGCAGCTCTACCGCCTCGGCCTTCGACGCCTCGCTCACGAAGTCGCGATCCGGGACGATCGAATCGACGATGAACGACCCGAACCCGTATCCCTGCGTTCGCGACCGTGTCGACCGCGGGTTCGCGCTCGTTCGACGCTGCACTTCGACCGCTTCGGCGATCTGCTCGCCGACCGTCAGCGTCGGATTGAAACTGCTCTCGGGGTCCTGAAAGATCGTTCCGAACGAGGTTCCCCGAAGCGATCGTCTGATTCCCTCGGGAACCGAACAGAGGTCGACGAAGTCGCCGTCGACGGCGTTCGGATGGTCACCGCGGACCGCGTCGGCGAGTTCGGCGTTTCGATACTCGATCGATCCGTCGGTGATCTCGCCGGGCGACTCGATCAGCCCGACGATCGACAGCGCGGTGACGCTCTTTCCGGATCCGGATTCGCCGACGATCCCGAACGTCTCGCCGCTCCGGACGGTCATGTCGACGTCCGAGACCGCGTTCACTTGCCCTTCGCCGGTGAAAAACCGCGTCGAGAGGCCTTCGATTCGGATGAGTTCCTCGCTCATCTCAGGCACCTCGCTGTCCCCCCTCGATGTTCGGATCGAGCGCATCGCGGAGCCAATCGCCGAGCAGGTTCACGCCGATGACGGTGAGCATGATCCCGATGCCGGGGAGCGCCGAGATCCACGGCCGGGTTCGAAGCAGGTCCTGTCCGCGCTCGATCTCGTAGCCCCACGACAGCGTCGTCCCCGAAAAGCCGAGATACGCCAGGGAGGCTTCGATCAGAATTATGACCGCGACCTGGATCGTCGCGAGCACGATGATCGGCGTGAGGCTGTTCGGGAGTACGTGTTTTTTCAGAATCGTTCGGTTGCTCGCACCGAAACTCTCCGCGGCCTTGACGTACTCTTGGTTGCGCAACGAGAGCGCTTCGCCGCGAGCGACGCGGGCGAACCACACCCACGTCACGAGCGCGACGACGATCGTGACCGTCCCGGGTATCGGCACGGATGCGGGCATCCCCTCCGCAAAGCCCGCCATCACGATCGGATCGGGCATCTGTACCGGGGATTTTCCGAACACACCGATCAACGCGAGCGCGAGTATGAGCGCCGGGAACGCGAGCATGACGTCGGCGATCCGCATCATCCCGGCGTCGACGCGCCCGCCGTAATAACCGGACACGAGTCCGAAGGGGACACCGATCACGAGTGCGAGGATCGTCCCGACGAGCCCAACGACGATCGAGATCCGCGCCCCGTAGAGGAAGCGAGAGAAGACGTCCTGTCCGACGTTGTTCGTGCCGAGGTAGTGTTCGCTCGTCGGCGAGATCGTCACTTCCTGGATCTCCCCGCCCGTCGCGACGTCGGTGGTGTACTCCATCCCCAGCGGGGGGTACGGCTGCCCGTTTTCGTCGAAGTTCCCGGTACTCGTTGGATTGTGGGTCGCCAAGACCGGCGCGAACACGGAGAAAAATACCATTATGAGCAACAGTGCAAGTCCGACTTTCGGGAGCAGACTGGACGAAAACGTCGACTTGAGGTTGGTTTTGATTCTGTCGGAGATCATTCCGCGCTCACCTGCGGATCGAGGTAGTTGTAGATCGCATCGACGAATATGTTGATCGTCACGAATCCGATGGCGACGAAGACGATGATCCCCTGCATTAGCGGCCAGTCTCGCGCGTTGAGGGCATCGACCAGTCGGAGCCCGAGTCCCGGCCAGTTGAACACCGTCTCGGTGATGACCGCGCCTCCCAGCAGGGTCCCCAGTTGGAGACCGAGCACGGTGACGATCGGAATCATCGTGTTCCGGAGGACGTGTTTGTACTTTACCAACACCTCCGGAAGTCCCTTCGCCTTCGTCGCGGTCACGTATGGTTTCCCGAGTTCGTCGACCATCCCGCTTCGCGTCAGCCGGGTGATGAGCGCGGTGAAGTACGTTCCCAGTGTGACCGCCGGCAGCGCGATGTGGTGCAACCAGGTCCCGAGATCGCCGACCGATCCGGTCTGGACGAGCGTGATCACGGCTTCATCGAGTCCGACGGCGCGACGCCCCGTCGGGAAGACGCCGACCCAGACGCTCAAAACCAGAATCAACATGAGCCCGAGCCAGAAGTTCGGAGTGCTGATGCCGAGGAGAGAAAACATCGTGGCGCCGTAGTCGGACGGCTGGTTCCTGCGGGTCGCCGAAATCACGCCGAGCGGAATCGCGATGAGAACAGCGATGATCGTCGCCGCGATCGCGAGTTCGAGCGTCGCCGGGATCCGCTCTATTACCATCGCCTCGACCTCCCGATTCGATTGCCAGGAGTAGCCGAAATCGCCGACCAAAATCCCTTGTACGTACTCGAGGTACTGGACGTATATCGGGTCGTTGAGCCCTTCCTGTTCTCTAACGCGCTGTATCGTCTCGGTTGTCGCGCCCTCCCCGAGCATGAGCGTCGCTGGATCACCCGGCGATACCGCCCGGAGCCCGAACATGATCGTGATGACTCCCCAGACGACGAACACCCCCTGCAGTATCCGTCGAACGAGGAACTTTCCCATCGACATTTTAATGTATCCATAAGAACGGCGCACCGATAATTACGCTTTCGTGACGCCGTCCACGCACGGTTTGTGTGTTTTATTTGGTTTTAGGCTTTGAGGTGGTTACGCGTCCATGCCCCAGATGTAGACGCTCTCGTCCTCTCGGGGCTCCCACTCGATGGCCTCGTTGACGCCGTAGATACTCTCTTGTGTGTGCAAGAAGACGAACGGTGCCTTCTCGTGAGCGAGTCGGTTGACTTCTTCGAGCTGTTCGCGTCGTTCGTCCGGGTCTTCGATCTGCTGGCTCTCCTCGATCGCGTCGCTGAGTTCCTCGTCGTCGAACGTCCTGGTTCCGGAGTCCTGGCTGAAAAAGCCCTGCACCCCGTAGTCGGTATCGCCCGTGATCGTCCCCCATCCGATCATGAAGAACGGGATCTCGAACTCGTCGGGGTCGATGCCCGCGGAGTTTGCATCCGAGACGACACCGAAGTCGACGATGCTCACGTCACAGTTCACGTTGGGGAGTTGATCGATCTGGTCCGCCGCCGTCTCGCCGACCGCGGCGTCGTTGAGATACCGGCCCTGCGGGACGACGAGTTCGATCTCGACGTCACCGTAGCCGCTCTCCTCGACGAGGCTTTCGGCCATCGCGAGATCCTGCTCGTAGGGCTCGATCTCGTCGTTGAATCCGTTGATTCCCGGGGCGACCGGCTGTCCTCGGGCCTCGCCGAAGCCGCTGAGAACTGAATCGACGATTCCCGCGTTGTCGACGGCGTAGTTCATCGCCTGTCGGAACTCGAGGCTGTCGAACGGCTCGACCGTGTTCTTCATCGGCAAGAAGATGTTCCGGAAGCTCGTAACCTGCCGTATCTCGACCCCATCGGCGTCCTGGACGGTCGTGACGTCCTCGGGGAGGATGTTGATCGTCAGGTCCGCCTCACCGGTTTCGAGGGCGGCGACCCGACCGCTGGATTCGCCGTTCGCGTTGAACGTGACGCGCTCGAACGGCGGCTCCTCGCCCCAATAGTCGTCGAAGCGCTCGAGGACGACCTCCTCGCCCGACGTGAATTCGACGACCTCGTAGGGGCCGGTTCCGTTGAAATCCTCGGGGTCCGCCCCCGAGATCGTCTCGCCCTCCTGATCCGCGTCGTAGTTTTCGATCGACCACTCGCGGTTCATTGCGCGGGCGTAGTTTCCGAATTCGAACTCTGCGAGGCCCGGGGCCGCGGAGTAGTTGACCTCGAGAACCGTCTCGTCGGTCGCCTCGGCACCCTCGATGGAGCCGAGACCGAACGCCCCGATGTCGCTCGTGACGCCGATCTCGTTGTCGACCGTCCGGTTTATGGTCCACGCGACGTCCTCGGCGGTCAACTCGTCACCGTTGTGGAAGACCACGTCGTCGCGGAGTCGCAGCTCAGTCGCGCCGTCGCCCAGAATCTCCGTCTCCTCGACGACGCGCGGGAAGATCCCCTCGCCCGGTTCGAAATCGAACAGCGGCTCGTAGATGTGATCGAGGACGTCGAAGTAGTCGCCGGTGATGTGATCGAGCGGATCGATCGTATCGGGGAACTGCGAGAGCGTGATCGTGATCTCGTCGAGGTCACCGTTCCCGTTGCCGTTTCCGCTCCCGTTCCCACCGTTGCCGTTCCCACCGTTGCCGTTCCCACCGTTGCCGTTGCCGCCACAGCCGGCCAACCCCACGCTCGCTGCGACCGCACCCGCGGTCCCGCCGTACTGGAGGAACGTCCGTCTGTCGACGTTTCTTCGTGACATGTCCGCGAAATGGGGTGACTCTTACATATACTTTTATCATTATTTATGTGTGTTTCTGTACACCTTGGTACAAATCCCCCCACTCGGGGCAAGCCTCTCCGATCACACAACGGTTAACCTCCCGTTACCCGACGTACCACGCATGAGAATCGCGATTCTCGGCGGAACCGGAGATATCGGACAGGGTCTCGTGCTTCGATGGGGGTTCGATACGTCCCACGAAATCCTCATCGGATCGCGCGACCCCGAAAAGGCGCGGACGAAGGGCGAGGAGTACGAGACCGAACTCGACAGCCGCGGCGTCGAGACCTCGATCAAGGGATTCGAGAACGCGATGGCGGCCGATCGCGCCGACGTCGTCGTGTTGGCGGTGCCGGCGTACCACGTCGTCGACACGATCGAGACCATCGCGGACCGACTCGATTCGGAGACGATCCTCGTCACGCCCGCGGTCGGGATGAAACGCGACGAGGGCGGTTTCCACTACAATCGCCCCGGTGCGGGTAGCGTCGCCGCGCTCGCCGACGAGGCGAAACCCGACGACGTGCCGCTGGTCGGCGCCTTCCACAACCTTCCGGCGGGCGGCCTCGCCGACCTCGACGAGGAACTCGACTGGGACACGCTAGTCTTCGGCGACGACGACGACGCCAAATCGATCGTTATCGATCTCGCCTCGGGAATCGAGGGGCTGCGTCCGCTCGACGTCGGCGGACTCACCAACGCACCCGAGGTCGAGGCGGTCACGCCGCTTTTGATCAACGTCGCGATGCGAAACGAGGGGCTGCACGACCTCGGCGTGAAATTCCAGTAGCACCCGAACCGTGTGGGTGGTCTCTTTTGATCGGACGCAGCGTCTAGATGAGATCCTCGGCCCGCAACCCGTCCATCAGATCGTTCACGAACGCCTCCGGCGTCTCGTACGGAAACGACTGATACGTGTACAGGTGAGCGGCTATCGACGCGGCCGACATGGAGAACTCCCCCGCCTCGAACCGGGTCGTCATTCCGTTCGGCAGCGCCGAGACGGCACCGATCTGATCCTCGATCGGGTACTCGGCCGCCTCGATCGCCGCGAAGAACTGCTCTCTGAGTTCGGTTTCCGTTTCGGTTCTCGCCTCTCCGCCGCTTTCGGTGTCCGAGTCCTTGTCTGTGTTACTCATTCGATGTCGACCTCCGTGATTTCGATTCGCGTTCCGTTCGCCCCCGATGCGGCATCGCCATCCGCGATATCGATATCGATCTCCCACCCGTGCGCCTCGGCGATCCCTCGACAGATCCGCAATCCGAGTCCTACGCCGCGCTCGGCCGTCGCGTCGTCGGTGTCGCTCACCGCCTCGCGCGCCTTCGACGGAATGCAGCCGTCGTTTTCGATATACAACCCGTCCGCGAGCGTCCCGACGCGAACCGTCACGCGGCTATCGCCCCCGACATCCTCGGCGGTCGCGGTCCCCCGTGTCGACCCGTGTTCGACGCCGTTCCGAAACAGGTTCTCCAACAGCGTCTGCAATCGGTCGGGGTCCGCTTCGACGGTCCCGTCGGCGTCGATCCGCAACTCGGCGCGTCGCGTCGAGACGATTCCCCAGGCGCGCTCGGCCACGGTCGAGAGCTCGACCGCTTCGCAGGTGTCGATGGCCTTCTCCGTTCGCGCCCACGTCAGCGCGCTCTCGATGACCGAGCCCATGTGACTCAGCGCCGACTCCACCTCGTCGAGGTGGTCGCTCTCGCACTCCTCGCTCGCCAGGGCAGTCCGCCCTTTCGCGACGTCGAGCGGGTTCCGGAGATCGTGTGAGACGAACCCCGTGAACTCCTCGAGACGCTCGTTTTGCCGCTTGAGCTCCTCGGCATGTCGCTTCCGTTCCGTGATCTCGCGCGTGTGAACTATGAAGCCATCGATGACCGGGTCCTCGACCATGTTCCGGGCGTGGTTCTCGACCCAGATCCACCCGTCTTCGGGATGCTCGAACCGGAACTCGACCGACGGGATCCGCTCAGGGTTCTCGATCGATCGGCCGAACTGCTTGATCGCTTCCACTCGGTCCTCTGGGTGAACGTGGTCGAACCCGATACCCCCGATGAGTTCCTCCGGTTCGTATCCCAAGATCCGCTTCGAAGACGGTGTTAAGTACTGCCACCGCCCCATCTCGTCGACGATCGAGATCACGTCCGTCGAGTGCGTGGCGAGCTTTCGGAACTTCTCTTGTGTCTCTTCGACCCGTCGCTCGGCCCGACGTTGGCCCACGGCGTTCTCGATTCGGTTCGCGAGCACGCTGTACTGTCCGACGTTCCCCTCCTTTTGAAGGTAGCCGGTGACGCCGGCCGCGATCGCTTCGCTCGCGATCTCCTCCGATCCCTTCCCGGTAAAGAGGATGAACGGAAGGTCGGGATGATCCTCGCGGACGACTTCGAGGAGTTCGAGCCCGTCCATCCCCGGCATATCGTAGTCACTCACGACGCAGTCGAACGTGGTCGCGGAGAGGCGTGTGAGTGCCTCGTGTGGACCCGTCTCGGTGACGCACTCGAAGCGGTCGTCCTCCCGGTGTAACAGCTCCGTCGCCAGTTCCACCAAGCGAGGGTCGTCGTCGACGTGCAGGATCCGAATCGCATCGTCCCCGCCCGTCTCCGCGGTCATCGCCAGTTCATTTCAGTCCCTCGCTGTTCCGGTGGTAGTCGAAGACGGTCCGCATCCCGTCGACGATCGCGCCGATATCGACCGACTCGGCCGCCGGTACTCGGCGTTCGAGTGCCGAAAACCGCTCGCTCCACTCGGCATAAAACCGCGCTTCGACGTCGTTCTCCTCGATCGTTTCGACGTACCGGGCGGCTTGTTCGGGGGTCGGACGATGGGCGAGTCCCGTCGGATCGATGAGACCGTCCTGAAGCGCCGCGACGAGGATACCCGACGAGTAGTCACCTTCCTCGAGCTCCCGTCGCCATGTCGTCAACCAGTTGCCGATCCGAGCCAGACGCTGGAGCTCTCCGAGCGTCTCGCGGAGGATCGAGAGATCCGTGCGATCGAAGTCGGGTGAGTACATCAGATCTACGTCGGCGTAGGGGTACATAATCATGTTGTGAGCGCCGTACCGGTAGGCGTTCGCGAGGTTGGCCATCGCGGGATGTTCCCCGACGAGCCGGGAGTAATCCATCGCGTTGATCGCCTGTCGAACGTCGTATCCGAGGATCTCGGCGAACTCCTCGCCTCGAGGGGCGCTTCGAAGCGGCGCTTCGAACTGCCGCCACACCCGCCTCGCGAACTCGATCGTTTCGGCGTCGACGTCGGACCGGCCGGTCTCGACCGTCTGGTGTGGAAACGGGATATTCCGAGCCTGCTCGAAGGTGGTCTTGTCACCGTCGTGCTCGGCGATATCGTCGAGCACGGTGATGAAGATCGTCAGCAGCGTCTTCTGCTCTCGAACCGTCGGTTCGTGCCTCTTGGGCACGGTGGGGATGCGAAACGACGGTAACAGCGAGTAGATCCACCGCCACACGAAGTCGTCACGAATACCGATTCGGCGATCGTAGTCGGCCGCCAGTTCCGACACACGATCGGGTAACCGCGTCGCTGTGATCGACTCCCGAAACGCATCGTGTTCGACGGGCACGTCAGTGGTCACTCGAAAGTCATCGGTATAAATCCACGCTCCGTTTCGAATCGAGATTCCGGTGGATGCGGCCGGATCGGTGGTTCCCAGACGGCGGTTTTCTGCCGCCTCGGGCACCTGTGATAGCCACCGGAGCTGTTCACGGCGTGTCGGGGTCGAACTCCGTCAGCTCAGAGTCGACGTTCGTGGCAGTCCCGGCGTCGCGGCTCCGCTCGTACGCCGCCTCGTATCGCTTGAGCTTCCGGTAGAGGATGTAAAAGAAGATGCCTTGATACACGAGAACGAATCCGAGGAACAACACGATGATCGGAACGCCCGGCACGATGAGGCTGACGACCCCCGGAACGAGGCCGACGAGGGTGTTGTACGTCGCGTGGATGAAGGCCGCGATGAGCAGCCCCTTCGCTACGATCGGGCCCGCGTTCTCGCGATTGAACTTCGCCAACCCGAGATAATAGCCCGCGAACGCCGAGTAGACGACGTGTCCCGGGCCGGCGAGCCCTCGGACGGCGGTGATCTGGCCCCCCGCTTCGAGCGTCTCCGCGAACCCGTCGACGAAACCGATCCCGGTCTGGATGAGCATCGCTCCGGGCGTCTGGAGATTCTGCGTGATGTAGAGGACGTTCTCTATCGCCGCGAATCCGAGCCCCGCGACGGCTCCGTAGACGGCCCCATCGACGACCGAATCGAACCGGGAGTCGCGGTAGGGGTACAACCAGACGGCGAGCAGTTTTACGGACTCTTCGACCGGGCCGACGACGAGGTAGAAAAACAGAACAAACCCGACGAGCGGCAGCAGCTGTAAGAAGCCGAACACAGAGTTAATGACCGCGGCAAACCCTGCAAAGAGAACCGATAGCACGAACGTTGCCAGGAGCAACGACGGCGGCTCCTTCGTCGTGATGTCGGCCCGGTAGATGTATAGCGCGAGAACCCCGGCCGGGATGACCGAAAAGAGGGCCAATCCGAGTATGAACGGATCCTCGATGATGAGCGCGCCCGCCCCGCTGAAGGCGAGAATAATGAACAGTATTAACACTCCGAGTCCGACGACGAACCGTCGTCCGGCCTGGACGACGCCGCGGTGCGTTCGAATCGCCAGTCGATCGAGCGCCGTTCGCGGCTCCCACGACGCGATGTCGTAGAGATCCTCGTCGTCGGATCGCTTCTCAACCGGATCCTTCATACGTCCGTTCTCTCGTCGGCCGACCCTAACTGTTTGGCTCGCTTCCGCCGTTATCCCGATCGGTCGGCCGCCTCGGGGCAAAGCCGGGACGTTTTCGGTCCCCGGCCCCTAACGGGCCTCCATGCACTTCGATCAGCGGACCCAGACCGCTCTCCGGGAGTTCGGCCTCGACACGGAAGCGATCGCCGCCATCTCCGAGTCGGTCGTCGATGCGGTCGCGACCGACGCCACCGCAATCGAGCGCTTCCTGTCGGGACTCGACACGGTCCACTCGGACATGGATCTGGCTCACTCGAACGCCGAGTTCCCCGAACACGGCCTGGAGTACGTCGATCTGTACACCCACGGGGCGGATCTGCGGGGGTACATCGCATTCGACGGCTGGGGCGTCCCCGTCGAGGACGGTCGCGTCCTCTCGGATTCGGTCGTCGAACTGACGCTCGGACCGACGGTCCACGACCGAGTTCGGTTCGCCGCCGACCGCGACGACCTATGAACGTTCGGATCCGCGGGATCTACGCGACGGCGCTCACCGAACTTCTCCGAGCGGACTACCAGGTTGTCTCTGCGTCGCGGCCGATCCGGGATCGGTTCGAGGAGTCCTTCGACGTCGATGTTGCGGACGCGACGGTTCGGACGACCGACGACCGCGAGGGGGTCGGCGTGTCCGGCGATCCCGACGCCGTCTCCGAACTCGTCGACGGACTCGCGGCCGTTTCCCGGGATACGCTCCGGTGGCGCGACCCCGTACCCGTCGGTGCAGTGTTCGACGGTGAAGTTCGCGAGACGCTCGGCTCCGGGGCGATCGTCGAGTTGGGTTCGGTGGATGGACAGCCGGTTTCGGGGTTTCTCCCCTACGACCGCGTCGACGGCTACGTAAACGAGGGCGATCGCTATCGCCTCCAGATCGCCTCGGCGGAGCCACCCTGGAGCGACGATCGGCCGACGCTCGCGACCGACCTTCGCGTGCCGGGTGGTCTCGTCGAACTCCGCCGGCGCGGCGGCGATTCGATGAGCGAGACCGCGCGACTGGCGGATATCCTTCCGGTCGATCCGATCGAGGGGTGGAAGCCGCGGTGGTCGTCCGCGGCTGACGACGCCTCGCTCGATGCGATGGCCGACGCCCTCGAACGGGCGAACGAACGCGCGAAGGACATAGACGGCGCCATCGCACCCCGAGACGACGCCACGCCGGGCCGCCTCGTCGCCCCGATCGCCGGCGCGTGGGTGTGGTTCGGCCGTGAGGGTCGCTTCGAACTCGACGATGTCCGCCGTCGGGTCGAGACGACGATGGCCGGTCACCACCGGACGAAGGCCGCGACGAACGCCGCGAGCGCGGCCGTCGACTTCGTCGAGGCGATCTGTTCGTCGAGCGTCGACGTGGCTGACGGCGATGTCGGATTCCCGTTCGCCGTCGTCGCTCGACAGTTCGGACCGACGGTGGGTGACACGGTCGCGATCAGGCACGGAAAACCATCCGGCCGAACCATCACCCTCGGTCGCGGTGAGGTCACAGAGTTCGACCCGACGGGATCGATCACCGTCGAGCGCGAGATGACCGGCGGCGGCACTTACGATGCCCTCGGCGTCGAACGAACGACCGGCGACGTCGCGACGACGACGTTCGTGGAGGGTCGGTGGTGGTACGCAACCGTCTACCGGAGCGCCGATGGTGAGCGTCGCGGCACCTACGTCAACGTCTGCACGCCCGTCGAGATATTCCCCAGGTCGGTTCGGTACGTCGACCTCCACGTCGACGTGGTGAAGGGCCCCGAGGGCGAGGTCCGTCGAGTCGACGACGACGAACTCGACGCCGCCGTCGATGCAGGGTCGGTCTCGGAACCGCTCGCCGAGCGCGCGCGAACGGTGGCCAGTTCCATCGAGAACGCGCTGTAGACGTTAGTCGAAGCCGCTGACGAGCGTGACGATCCACTGCGCCGGATCGCCCTCTTCTCGTACGTCGATTCGCGTGATCCACTTGACCCACTGAAAGCCGCGGCGACCGGGGGCGACGAGCCGGACGGGCGCCCCGTGGCCGTGGGCGAGTCGCTCCCCGCCGACGTGCGTCGCGAGCAGCGCGTCTCGCGCCTCCTCGACCGGCAGTGACCACCGGTAGCCGGTCACCGAGACGAACCGAACGTAGGCGGCCGATCCGTCGGTCCCGACCGAATCGAGGAGGTCGCCGACGCGGATTCCGCTCCACGATTGGACGGTGTACCAGCCGCTCGTACAGTCCAAGAGGGCCTCCTCGGTCGTCGCCGGGTCGTCGACGAGATCGGCGTAGCTCAGTTCGATCGGCGCGTCGACGAGGCCGCGAATCCGGAGCCCGTACCGGTCCGGATCGATCGGGTCCGGGTCGTCGGCGACCCACATCGTCACGGGAAACGAGCCGTTTCCCTCCCCCTCGGACGGCTTCGAGCCGGTGAACCGGCGATCCGCCCCCGGCGCGCCGGCGATCCGGGTCGCCGCGTCGCTCAGGCGGACGGCGAGTGCTCCCGCCGCGAGCAGGCCGAAATACTTGAGTGCGATCCTGCGATCGGCGACGTCGCGCCGTCTCGGGAGGCGAAACCGGGTGTTCATGTGCGCGAGGATGAGGGGCACCAACAGCAGTCCGAGCCCGACGTGGACCGCGAGCAGCGGCCAGACGGCGATCCAGACGAGTCCGACGACGCCCCACGCGATGCCGGTCGCGAGCGTCGCGGACGCGACGAGTAGCGTCGCGATCGAGAGCACCGTCGATCGCCGCCACCGATCGGGGTCGGTCAACCGCTGTCTGACCCGGGCGATCTTGAACGCGAGCAGCGGGACGAGGACCACGCCGACGCCGCGGTGGCTCCAGACCCACAGCCACCCGAAGCCGTCGGGTCGACCGACGGTGAACGAGTACAGCCCCGAGGCAGTCGAGAACAGCACGACGACGAGGATCGACCAATCGACGGCTCTCGCCGGTGGGGCGTACCGGACCAGCCAGTCAGCGACGCTCGGCATACGCACGTTTGGAGCCGTTTCGGCCTGAATCTGTCGCCGTCCTCAGTGCTGTACTGCCACTTCCCCAGCGCTCTACTCGATGTCGTCCTCCAGTTCGATATCGGCGCTTTCGACCTCGATATCGACGTCCCCGTCGCCCGCCGCGAGCTCCTCGATACTGTCGATACCGAGCAGTTCGCGTGTCTCCTCGTCGAAGGCCCTCGATTCGAGTCCGGCGCCTTCGCCGCCGATCTCGCCGCCGGTGAGGTGTTTGCCGTAGCGGCCGACGAGGGCGGTGAGTTCCTGCGGAAGGACGAACGTCGTCGATTCGCCCGCTCCGATCGATTCGAGCGTTTCCATCCCGCGTTCGATGATGGCGCGCTCGCCCATCGATTCGGCGGATTTCGCGCGAAGGACGGTCGAAATAGCCTCTCCCTGCGCTTCGAGAATCTGACTCTGTTTTTCCCCCTGCGCTTCGAGGATGTTCGCCTGTTTGTCCCCCTCCGCCCGCTCGACCGCGGAGCGTCGTTCGCCCTGTGCTTCGAGGATCATCGCGCGGCGGCGGCGTTCGGCGGAGGTCTGTTGTTCCATCGCGCGCTGGACGTCCGTGCTCGGACTGACCTCCCGGACCTCGACGGCCTCGACGCGGACGCCCCACTCGTCGGTCGGCCCTTCCAATTCCTGTTGGATACGGCGGTTGATCTTCTCGCGTTTCGAGAGGGTTTCGTCGAGTTCCATATCGCCCAGAACGGCTCGAAGCGTCGTTTGTGCGAGGTTCGAGGTCGCCCGCTTGTAATCGTCGACTTGGAGGAACGCCCGTTTTGCGTTCATTACCTTGATGTAGACGACGGCATCGGCGGTCACCGGCGAGTTGTCCTCCGTGATCGCCTCTTGACGGGGGACGTCGAGCATCTGGGTTCGCATGTCGAACGGATACGTGCGGGAGACGAACGGCGGGATGAAATGAATCCCCGGCTCGAGGAGCTTTCGAAACTCGCCGAACACCGTCAGCGCTTCTTTCTCGTAGGCCTCGACGATCTCGACGGCGCTTGACACCGCGGCGATGGCGACGAGTAATAGCGCCAACCCCGCGATCAAGAGTGGATCGAACTCGACAACGCCCAACGCGACAGCCGCACCGACGGCGAGGAGGGTGAACAGGACGACCGACACGCGTGTGGAGAGACCCGTACTCTTGCGACCGAATTCACGGGCGACGCTGTCAGACATAGCCTAGTCTTGGGGCCGACGACACTTGAACCTGTACCGGGATCTCGCCACCGCCGTACGCTGGGTTCCTCGACAGCATGAACTATGACGCCGGAACCCCAACGGGGTGACGTATGGAATTCAGTCTTCCAGTCTCGCTCGGCGCACTACTCGTAATCGTCGTTATCGGTGTCGCCGGCCTCGCCGGGAGCGGAGTAATGGCACTCGAAACGACGCTCATGATGGTCGCCCCCTCGATGCTCGCCTTCGGGTTCATCGCGTTCGCGCTCGGGATGAAACACGGGGAGTATCGCATCGGTTCGGGACAATAGCCCGGTCACCGAACGCGTTCGCCCCCCCCCGAACGATTCTTTGAACGCCGCCGCTCGCGTTATCCCGCGATCGCCGCCTCGAACTCCCATCCGGCGACGAGAAACAGCGCGACTCCGGCGCTCCCGATCGCGGTCGCGCTGAAGAAGGCGGTCTCCGGCGAGACGGCGTAGATCGCCCCGCCGATCGCGGCCGAGGGGATGACGACGACGTTTCTGACAAGGTAGTACGATCCCGTCACCCGCCCGCCAGCCCCCGCCGCGGCCGGGCCGACGATGAGCGCCTTGTGCGCCGGTAGCCCCGCAAAGCGGAGTCCGGAGAAGGCAAAAAGCAGCGCCAGCACGGCGGCGTTCGGTGGCGCGTAAATCAGCATGACAGGGAAGAGGGCGTACACCGCAAAGCCGAGCGCTACGACGGGTTTCAGCCCGGTTCGACGCGAGAGCCGCGAAACGGGGATCATGATCGCGAGCGCGACGAGCATCTCGACCGCCAGCAGCACGCCGAAGTACGCGTCCGGTGAGAGCGCCCCGACGATCGGAAGCCGCGCGCCGACCGCGAGGAACTCCGTGACGACGATGATGAAAAACACGTAGACCATGCCGTTCGCGAAGCGGACGAGCGTGTCGGCCACGAGCAGCGGGCGCAACTCCGCGGGCATCGATCGGAGATCGGAACGTACCGTCGACACGCCTTCGAAGGACTTGCCGAGACGGTCCTCGCTGGCGTCGTAGAGGACGTGCTGTGTGAGCGTCGCGGCGAGGCCGAACGCCGCGGCGACCGCGAGAACGATCCGAAAGCCCGTTTCGAAGGCGAAAAAAGCCAGTACACCGGCGGCGAAGAGCGGTCCCAAGAGGAACGCCGTCCGGCGGAACGTTTCGGTGCTCGCAAACCCGGTCGCCAGCCGGTCCGGTGCGACGGCCTGCTTGACGATGGCGAACGTCGCGCCGAGGCCGAACGATTTCCACGCCTGCGCGAAGAGCAACCCGAGGAAGATCCCGATCGGGATCGAGGCGGGTTCGAGCCAGCCGACGACGACCTCGCGGTCGAGAACGTCGATCGTCGTCCCGACCGGCGGCACGACGACGACGCCGAAGGCGTCCGCGAACAGCCAGATGACGAATCCCGCCGTGGAGGCGAACCCGAACAGCGTCAGCGCGACCCGCGACCCGAGCCGATCCGAGACCGCGCCGCCGGGGTAGGGATAGATCGCGCCGATGAGATTTCCGAAGGTACCGAACAGCCCGATGGCGACGGCACCAGCCCCGAGGACCGACATGTACCGCGGAATGTATCGGCTCGTCATCTGAAAGCCGAGGCTGAAGGCGAACATCGCGACCGAGAGGACGAGTACGTCCCGTTCGAGGGCCAAAAACTGCCGGAGGGTCGTTTCGAGCCCATCGTCGTCCCCGTGGTCGGTGGCTCCCATATCCGGTGTCCGGCTGCTACTGTGATAAACGGCGGTTTCGTCGCCTTACAGGTCCGCGCCGACGGCGTCCTCGATCGAACCGAATCCGTCGCGCTCCAGTCGGTCGAGCAGGCCGCGGTTGATATCGCGCGCGATCGAGGGCCCCTCGTAGATCAGTCCGGTGTACAACTGGACGAGGTGGGCCCCGGCCCTGATTTTCGCGTACGCTCTCGCGGCGTCCGTCACGCCGCCGACGCCGATGACGGGTTTGTCGGTCCGCTCGGCAATAGAGCGGATCATCTCCGTCGACTCCGATTCGATCGGTTTCCCGGAGAGGCCCCCTTCCTCGTTCGCGTACCGACCACGGAGGGACGCGGGTCGACTCGTCGTGGTGTTGGTCGCGATGACGCCGTCGAGGTCGAGCCCCTCGACGACCGCGAGGGCGTCCTCGATCGCGGCGTCGGTGAGGTCCGGCGAGAGCTTTACGAGGAGCGGATCGGCGCCGTCGTTCTTGAGGCTCCCGAGGATGGACTCCAATCGATCCCGCCGTTGGAGTTCTCTGAGACCGGGGGTGTTCGGCGAGGAGACGTTGACGACGAAGTAGTCCCCCGACCCGACGCGGTCGAAGGTATAGCCGTAGTCGTCCTCCGCGTCGTCGTTGGGCGTCGATTTCGACTTCCCGATGTTGACGCCGATCGGGACCGGGCAGTCGGTTCTATCGAGTCGTTCACCGATGACGTCCGCCCCGTCGTTGTTGAAGCCCATACGGTTTATCAGCGCGCCGTCCTCGACGAGTCGGAACAGCCGAGGTCTGTGGTTTCCGGCCTGCGGTTCAGCCGTCACGCCGCCAACTTCGACGTGTCCGAAGCCCAACGCCACGAGCGCGTTCGGGATCTCCGCGTTCTTGTCGAAGCCTGCCGCGACGCCGATCGGGTTGGGGAACGTCTGCCCCAGCGTCTCGACGCGGAGCCGCGAATCGACGACGGTGTAGCGATCGGCGACCATTCGCTCGATCGGCGTGTGCTGGATCGATCCGAGTACTCGACTGCCGAGGCCGTGGGCCGTTTCGGCGTCGAGTCGAAACAAAAGCGGTTTGGCGAGATCGTAGGGCGTCATTGTGGTATGGGGCCGGCGGACTCGCTTAAGCCCCGCGATCCCCGGCGTTCGGACTGGGCGTCGCCGTCCAGCTTCACCGACACGATCGGTGTCCCTATGATGTGGCCCCCATTGCGTGTCCCGTATCCTCCTTAGAACTCGTGTTCGACGTCGGTAGCGTCGGCTTTCTGGATAATGATTTTCCCGTCACGGACACGGACGAACACCTCGTCCCCAATCTCCATGCCGGCGACGGCGAGTTCGTCTTCGTGAAGGTTCACGTGGACGTTGTGGTATTTGCCGTCCTCGTCTTTGGCGCCACTGGGGCTGAGCTTCTTCTTTCGCACCATCGCGTTATGTTGGGTCGTTCACCACACGAGATACATAAGTGTACCGTGCGAGGCCGAACGCGTCGCGCGCACGAGTAAAACCGACCTGGTTTGGGCGAGCTACGGCACCGCTCTCCCTCGTTTCATTCCCATTTGCTCCCTCTCGTTGAGATATTTATAAAAAAACCGTATCAGGAGGGCGACTTCGGGGATATATTTATATTGACGTGTGTGCAGAAATCACACGGAGACACGAAATCATGGCACGTGACGACGATACCCGAAACTTCGCGCTTCGGGAGGACAGCGGCGACGAATCGAGCGTTTTCTCCGGGCGAACACCGAGACAGGCGGCACTGAAGGCCGCTCGCCGGCTTACTCCGGCACCCAGCGAAGACGACGCGGAGACGATGGAACTTCGGCTTCGCGAGAAGGGGACGAAGAAAGTCCACATCTACGAGGGCTGGGCCTGGGAGGAGACGGCCCCCGACGATAGCCCCGACTGGATGCCCGAGGAGATAACCGAGGCGAACGTCTCGAAACAGGGGATCGAACACCTCGAAGAACTCTGAGCGGGCTAGCATGCGGTCGACGCTCCGTTTCTCGGTCGGTAGCGCCGCGCCTCGTTGTCGGTTGTACACCCATCGACAGTGTAGACACCGGAATGGATATGAGTGGCACGGAGAGTAGCTACGGGCGCGCGGTAACTCACCCGGCCCGACTGTGCGTGCGCATGCGCGTGGAATGAGGGACCGCCTTCCAGCCGCGCAATAGTTTCCGGCTGGCCGTGTGCCAACGCTTCTGTACGTCACGCTCGCTAAATTATCTTAATTTGATATTTGTGTGCGGACATCTCTCACGATCCGCGCGCGAACGCACGTAAACGGCGATCGCGGGACGAACGCACTTCGCTCTCGAGGCACCGCGCCTTCGAGCCGAACGGCACGCGTACCACTCACATGGCTCAAGCGGCATGAAATCGCGTGACGTGGCGGTTATACTTCGACGGGCTTAATACGCCGTCCCCCATCGAACAGAGTGCGAACGACGCGGGGCGCAACGCCCCGGCGGGACAGCTCTTCGAGCCGTCTCGTTTCCGAGGCCCCGCCGGGCTCGGAGCAGTGTACGACGACGGCCTGACGCTCCGAATCGCCGGAACGTCGATCCGATGCGCTTAAGTACAACAGGGCATTCGAATTGAAATACGAAGGCCGGTCCGGAATCGCATTCCGGCGTCGACCTGACTCCGATGCCCTTAAGTGTAATAGGGCACTCGAATTGAAATACGAAAGGCGGACCGGACCCCGTTCGGTTCGCCTCCGATTCGACGCCCTTATACATACGAGGGTGTTCGGAAAAGATACGACGTGGTCGGGGATGGTTCGAACCCATCCTCGCTCACGGACCGATGAACTCCGATGGGTTTATGACCCATCGCGGGTAACAATCAGGTCCGAAGGAAATGAGGATTCCACCCCTGCGGTCCGCCGTATAGATGGGATCTGATGTTAGCTTTGGCAGTTCGGTGACACTCGGTCGGTCCGAATGTCATCGAACGCCGATAGACATTGATGGTAACACACCCATACGGGTGTGTTCCCGCCAAACCCTCCCCGAGCTGGGTATTCAAGTTCGGGGAACACATTCCGGTTGATCCTGCCGGAGGCCATTGCTATCGGTGTCCGACTTAGCCATGCGAGTTGTACGTATAACGTAGCAAACTGCTCAGTAACACGTGGCCAAACTGCCCTATGGACTGGGATAACCTCGGGAAACTGAGGCTAATCCCGGATAGTACATCCATCCTGGAAATGGGGGATGTGTGAAATGCTCCGGCGCCATAGGATGTGGCTGCGGCCGATTAGGTAGACGGTGGGGTAACGGCCCACCGTGCCGATAATCGGTACGGGTCATGAGAGTGAGAGCCCGGAGACGGACTCTGAGACACGAGTCCGGGCCCTACGGGGCGCAGCAGGCGCGAAACCTTTACACTGCACGCCAGTGCGATAGGGGGACACCGAGTGCGAGGGCATAGAGCCCTCGCTTTTGTAGACCGTAAGGAGGTCTACGAATAAGGGCTGGGCAAGACCGGTGCCAGCCGCCGCGGTAACACCGGCAGCCCAAGTGATGGCCGATATTATTGGGCCTAAAGCGTCCGTAGCTGGCCGCGCAAGTTCGTCGGGAAATCCACTCGCTTAACGAGTGGGCGTCCGGCGAAAACTGTGCGGCTTGGGACCGGAAGATCCAAGGGGTACGTCCGGGGTAGGAGTGAAATCCTGTAATCCTGGACGGACTACCGATGGCGAAAGCACCTCGAGAGAACGGATCCGACAGTGAGGGACGAAAGCTGGGGTCTCGAACCGGATTAGATTTCATTTTTTCGAGTTTGTTTTCATCGCGAATAATTTCGTTAATACGTTCAGCCCAATTACCTTTCTCACAAATCTCTACCGATTTATCGCGAAACGCCGGCAAATCCGACGTCAAAATCGGACAACTATACCCAA
>NZ_JAWODL010000027.1:0-49049 GCF_046483325.1 Natronomonas sp.
GATGCCAGCGATGCTTCCAAGCGACCCCGAAATGGCGAACTCGGTGATCTGGATCCGCTTGACTGGATATCCGATGGCACCCGTTCGGTCCTCGTTCTCACGGACCGCCTTCATCACCTTACCGAACGGTGAGTTGAGGAGCCGATACATCGCGCCGGTGAGTACCGCAAGTAACACGAGCGCGATGTAGTAGACGTTCTCCGGACCGGTGACGTTCATTCCCATAACCTGCGGGAAGATCACGATGAGACCGTCGTCACCGCCAGTGAATTCGGTCCACCTGAATGCGATTTCGTACAGGAACTGCGCAAAGGCGAACGTGAGCAGGGAGAAATAGATACCTCGTCCGCGGAGTGAGGCGACTCCCATGAACAGGCTGAAGACCAGCGCAGCCAACAGAGCGACGAGGATGGGGAGTAGCAGGCCGCTAGGCTCGAGTTGATCGAACGTGATCGCGACGCCGTACGCGCCGAGTCCAAAAAACGCGGCGTGCCCGAACGATGGGAGGTCAGTGAAGCCAAAAGCGAGATTGAACGCCATCGCGAAGAACGCGAGAATGAACACTCTCGTCAGAAGGTTGACCTCGAACGCGCCGATGAACGAGGGAAGTGCGAGGAAGGCGACGAACACGACGATTCCGACGGCGAGTATCGGTAGATCACTGCCACCACTGCTGAATCTATCGCGCACGCTCATTCCTCCATCACCCCCTTCACACCGAACAATCCACGCGGCTGTATGATCAATACCACGAGAAGGACGGCGATGATGGTGATACCGCTCAGTCGGAACGAAATATATCGTGCGACGAGAATATCGAGCATGCCGAGTCCGATCCCGGCCACGACGCTTCCTCGGTAGCTACCGAGGCCCCCGACGACGACGACTATAAATGCTTGGAGAAGGATCGAAGCTCCAGTCTCGGGACCGATACCCCGAATCGGCGTCATCAGCGCACCCGCGAGGGCAGCGATAGCGACACCGCTGGCGAACACGAAGGTATAGATCGCGGGAATGTTGTTCCCGAACGCCCTAGCCATCTCCTTGTCAGTCAAGCTAGCCCGAATGACGAGCCCCATTCGGCTGCGTTCGAGGAATATCCAGACACCGACGATGATTACCGTTCCGACGACCATAAGCACCAGCCGGTAGATCGGATAAGTGCTTCCGAGCACGCTCACCGATCCGGCGAACAGTTCGGGGATGGGGACACCTTTTGCTTGTTCACCCCAAACGAGAATAACGGCACCTTCGATTCCGAGTGCGACACCAACCATGATCAGTAGCTGTGTGACCGGACCGAAGTCGTACGACGGTTTGAGAAGCAACCGCTCGGTCAGTACTCCGAGTATAGCGACGACGAGTATCGCTGCAACGACACCGACGAGAAATCCGTATCCGGCTGTGACGGAAGCGAACACCACGTAGCCGCCGATCATATAGTACCCACCGTGCGCGAAATTAACGACTTCGAGGAAGCCGAAAATGAGGGTCAACCCCATCGCGATGAGTACGAGCATGATCCCCCAACTGAGCCCGTCGAGCAATGGCGTGATGAACAGCGGGGTCGTAGGCGTCATCACTGTACCCCCAAGTACTTTTCTTGGAGTTCTTGATCCGAACCGATGCTGTCCGCGTCGTCTTCATGCACGATCTGGCCGTTCTCGATAATGTATGCGCGGTCGGCCAGTTCGAGTGCTTCGTCCGTTTTTTGATCGGCGAGTATCATTGCGATGTCTTTCTCGGAAAGTTTAGCGACTGCGTCAGCGACATCGTCGACCAGCGAGGGCATTAATCCCTCGAAGGGTTCGTCGACCAACAGGAGGTCCGGATCGGCGACGAGCGCCCGCCCGATCGCGAGCATCTGCTGTTCACCGCCGCTCATCGTCCCACCTTGTTGATCGAGCCGTTCTTCGAGACGAGGGAAGAGATCGAAGACCTCCTGAAATCGGGATTTCCGCTGGGATTGATCCGTCAGCCCCATCTCGAGGTTTTCTTCGACCGAGAGGTTCGCAAAGATACGACGCCGTTCGGGAATCCAGGCGATTCCGTTCTGGTATATTTTGTCCGGCGACTGGCCCGTAATATCCGTACCGTTCATCGTAATTTGCCCCTCGATACGCGGTAAAACGCCCATTATTCCCCGACACGTCGTCGTCTTTCCAGCACCGTTCCGACCGAGTAGTGCGACGATCTCGTCACTGCCGACTTCTAAGGAGACGTCCTTGAGGATGTGGCTTTTGTCGTAATATCCATTGACTGAACGTAGTTTTAACATTATTCACCACCCAAATATACTCGTTGTACTTGCTTGTCAGCGGAGATTTCATCCGGGGTCCCCTCAGTCAGTACCGAGCCCTGGTGTAGCACCGTGATCTCTTCAGCAAGGTTCATCACCAGATCGAAGTCGTGTTCGGTAATGACGATCGTCAGCGAGGGATCGTTCGATAGATTCTGGAGTACAGACAGCATCTCCTGGCGCCCATCCTCGGACATTCCAGCGATCGGTTCGTCGAACAGAATTATATCCGGATCAGTGGCGAGTGCGATTCCGATCTCTATTTTCCGTTGGAGTCCGTGCGGGAGTTCATCGGCGGTGCGATCCCGTTCCTCTGAGAGGCCCAAGCGTTCTAGAACGTCTTCGGTTCGCTGGTTGACCGACGTCAGATCGCTCGCCTTCGACCACATGTTGAACGTGGTTTCGTTCGTCTGTGCCGCGATTCGGATGTTGTCAAAGACCGTGCTCTCCCCGTAAATATTTGACTTTTGATATGTTTTGACCAATCCGAGACGAGCGATTTCGTGTTCTTTTTTTTTAGTTATCGGTTCGCCATTGAGCATCATCTCACCGCTCGTCGGTGGAAACACACCACTGATGACGTTGAAGAACGTGCTCTTTCCGGCTCCGTTGGGTCCGATAATCGCCTTCGTTTTCCCTGCCTCGACGCTCCACGTCACGTCGTCGACGGCAGTCAGACTCCCGAACCGCTTCGTGAGGTCACGCGTCTGCAAGACGACCGAATCAGTCGTTGTATCCGACATGGCACCAGTGTTTACATCTGACACTCGACGTCCTCACACGGCGTGGTGTAATCGGCGCTGTCGACCTGTTCGATGATCTCGTGCGTGCCGAGACCGAGGTCGTCGTCAGCGCCGGTAACGCGCGCGATATAAAACGGCGGGATCCCCTGGTGGTCACACTCACGGATCGTGTTCTCACCGCGGGCACTCTCGAAACTAAAGCCCTCGAGTGCGCTCCGCGCCTCCGCCGGATCGAGAGTCTGCGCCTCGTTGAGACCCTCACCGAGGAAACGGCCAACCATGTAGCCGGTTTCAGAACTGTAGTTCGGGGGGTGGCCGTATTCGTTCTGGAACGCCTCGACGTGCTGGGCGTTCTGTTCGGTGTCGATCTCCCGCGTGTAGAGACAGGGGGTCCGGTAGAGTTCGCTGAACTGACTCATGATGTCCGAACCGACTTCCCCGGTCGCATACGCCGGGAGGCTCTGATTCCCCATCGGCATGTCGAAACCGCGGTTTGCGGCCTGGGTCAAGAACGCCGTCGACCCGCTACCCGTAATGCCGAACAAGAGCCAGTCGGCATCGCTCGATTGGATCTGATCGATAACCGACTGGAACTGCTGGTTTCCGAGCGGAACCGCGGCTTCGTCGACGATCTCGCCGCCCGCTCGTTCGATGCCGATACCGACGCCATCGCGCGTGGCTTGACCGTAACTGTAGTCCTGATACAGTACGAACGCCTGGTCGCCGAACTGCTCGGTACACCACTCACCGGCGAGGATTCCGGCCTGGTGGGTGTGGGGGTTCGGACGGTACGTCGTCATTCGGCAGTCCTCGCCAGTGGTCAGCGCACGATCGGCTGCTTGGATCAGCGAAAAGAGCATGCCCTGGCTGGTCGCGTATTCACTGAGAACGGACGCAACCGAACTGCTCGTTGCGCCAGCCATCAGGTCGATATCCTCTTGTTGGACTAGCCGACGTGCCTCGGAGAGTCCGGTGTCCGGATCAGTTTCCGTGTCACCGTTTACGACCTCCAGCGTCGTGTCCGGGAGGACGTCGTCGGATTCGTTGATCTCGTTGAACGCCAGCCGAAGCCCCTGATCTTGGAACTCGCCGGCAAAGCCGTACGCGCCCGACAATGGAGCCAACAATCCGACGGTAACCGTATCGGGGAGTCCGCCGCCCCCATTTCCTCCTCCGTTACCGCCTCCATTACCACCGTTCCCGTTCCCGTTCCCGCCGTTCCCGTTTCCAGCACAGCCCGCCAGGAGGGACGCAGCACCGCCGACGCCAAGCGTTTTGAGTACGTTCCGCCTCTTCGGACACTCTAGTCTGTCATTCTCTGTCATCGGGTGAACATCAACCCATACAAATATCAGTTATATAAACGTATCTATAAAATATTTGAACAAAACCGACAGGAGAGACGGGGCCGTCGAATACCCTATATAAAAACGAGGTGTAAGCAAGGGGGAGGCCTCAGGGAGTGACGACCAGTTTCCCGAAGAGCGATCGGTCGTCCATGTCGGCGAACGCTTGATCGGCGTTCTCGAGCGCGTACGTCTCGTTCACGACCGGGGCGAGGTCGCCGGCCTCGACGAGATCGACGAGGCGTTCGAGATCCGCTTGGGTACCCATCGTGCTTCCGATGACCTGTTTGTGATTCAAGAACAGATCGCCGAGCGTCAACTCCGAAGTCGGCCCTGCGGTCTGTCCACAGATGACCATTCGACCACCGCGTCTGAGAACGTTCAATCCGATATCGGAGAACGGTCCCCCGAGGTGGTTGATTGTCGCATCAACGCGTCCGATTTCGCGGACGGCCGCTCGGATATCTTCGGGATCACCGGACTCGATCGTGTAATCGACTCCGTGCTCTTCGAGCCGATCCAGTTTTTGTGCTGATGTCGACGTACCGATGGAGCGCGCTCCGAGGGAATCGATGAGCTGAATCGAGGCCACGCCGACTCCGCCGGTCGCCCCCGGAACGAACACGAGATCGCCAAGCCCGACGTCAGCGTGTTTGAGCATCCGAAGTGCGGTCATGTAGGCGACCGGAATGGCCGCCGCCTGAATTGCATCGACGTCGTCCGTGAGTTGGATGAGACGATTGGCCTCGACGAGCGCTTTCTCTGCGAGTCCACCGTGGTACAGACTAAACTGAGAGCAGTGGGTCTCGGGGCCGTCCCGACAGTATCGGCAAGAACCACAGGTCTCGTTGGGCGAGAGAAGCACGCGATCACCCACTTCCACGTCGGAGACGCCATCGCCGACGGCGGCAACGGTACCCGCGACATCCATCCCCGCGACGAACGGGAGGTCGTCCTCACCGTACCAGAGATCTCCGTTGAGTATCCAGAGATCGTGGTGGTTGAGCGCGCAGGCGGCGACGTCGATGACTGCTTCCCCTCGACCCGGATCAGGGTCGTCGAACGATTCTACCGAAACGTGTTCCGGGCCACCGAACCCGGTAAATGCTGCAGCACGCACAGGCGGAAACGTCGGTGACTCATTACAAATAACTATGGGTAGACGGGATGATTTGCGTCTCAACCCGTCGTTCCCGCCATTCATCGATCATATCCGGTGAAAGACCTTCGACCGGAGCGAATCAGGGTAAGGACTTTCAGCGACGCCGGGGATATGGATAGTGCATGTCAGACGTTATCAAATACGACGTCCGTACGGACGACGCCGTCGCACTACTCACGTTGAACCGCCCCGAAAAGATGAACGCGCTCAGCGACACCCTCATCACCGAACTTTGCGACGCTATCGAACGTGCCGAAGCGGATGACGACGTTCGCGTGATCGTGCTGACCGGTGCTGGTGACTCCGCGTTTTCAGCCGGCTACGATATCGAACCGAGTGGAGACGACGAGGATCCGATTCCGACGGTCGATACCCTCCTCGACACGTTCGAGGACTCTACAGTCCACGTACACGCGATCTGGGATTGCAACAAGCCGGTGATCGCGGCGGTAGACGGCTATTGTCTCGCCGGGGGCAGCGATATCGCGATGGCCTGTGATATCGTCATCGCTTCCGAGGACTCCGAGTTCGGTTACCCGGGGTTGCGGATGGCCGGCGTACCGCCGACGCTCATTTATCCGTTCGTCATGAATCTCCACGAGGCTAAGGAGATGCTCTTTTCGGGGAAAGTTGTCGATGCCGAGCGCGCGAAGGAGCTCGGGATGGTCAACCGGGTCGTTCCGAACGGGGACGTGCTCGAGGCCGTTATGGACGAGGTGAACGAGATACGGAAGATGCCGGGGAACAACGTCCGAATCCTCAAGCACATCGTCAACGGGGTGGCCGAGATGCAGGGTACAAAACCGATGTTGAAATACAGCGAACTATTCGACACGCTCGGCCACCACACGGAGTACGGAAAGGAGTACTACCGGATCGCCGAATCGGAGGGGATCGACGCGGCGCTGGAGTATATGAACGAGCAGAACAAGGGGATGAGCGATCCGGACGCGAACTAGCGCGAGGTTCGTAACTCACTCTCGCAGCTTGAATTTCTGAATCTTCCCGCTCGGGTTTCGTGGGAGTTCGTCGAGGAAGTGATACTGGCGCGGGCGCTTGAAGTTGGCGAGCTCGCCGTGGTCCCGACAGTACGCATCGAGTGTCTCGGCGTCGACGGTTTTACCGACCACATAGGCGACGACGCGTTCGCCCCACTCGTCGTCCTCCTCACCGACGACTGCCACTTCTTCGACCTCGTCGTGGTCGTAGAGAACGTTCTCGATCTCCGTCGGGTAGATGTTCTCCCCGCCGGAGATAATCATATCATCGATGCGGTCGACGAGGAAGAGGTAGCCGTCCTCGTTGAAGTAGCCTGCATCGCCGGTGAAGAACCACCCGTCACGGATCGCGTCAGCCGTCTTTTCGGGTCGATTCCAGTACTCGCTCATCATCGGTGGACCCTGAAGGATGATTTCGCCGGTGTCCCCTCGTGGAACCGTATCGATCGGTGTCACCGGATCGTCGGGGTCCTCCGTTTCGGTCGGTTCGACGATTCGAACCTCGTGGTTCGGAGCGGCCCGCCCGACGCTTCCCAACTGCTCGCGAACCTCGTCCGGTCGTATGAACGTCGCACACGGGCCCATCTCCGTCATCCCGTAGGCCGTGCCATAATCGTCACAGAACACATCCATACATTGTTCGAGAAGCGTCGGCGGCATCGGTGCAGCCCCGTACACACCGAGCTCGAGACTACTCCCGTCGAAGTCGTTCATCTCATCGGCGGCCGCAAGTAGTTCAGACCACGTTCGAGAGGCGATGAACAGATGCGTCGCACGTTCGTCGTCGATCATCTCGAGAACTCGCTTTGGGTCGAACTCGCGTAAGATAGCCGTCTTGGCCCCGAGGTTCACTCGCGGAAAGAGCCCACAGTTGAGTTCGGCGTTGTGATATAGCGGCATCGTCGAGATGCCCACGTCGCCGTAATCGAGGTCCATCCGACCGAAGTACATCAAGTTGTGATACGTGGCATCGCGGTGGGAGTGAATGACGCCTTTTGGCCGACCGGTCGTCCCCGACGTGTACATGATGGCGTATTGGTCCTCGGACGCGATCTCGACCGAGGGCGGTTGGTCACCCGCGCTCGCGATCGTCTCGTGAAATCCGTCGGCGTAGTTCGGCGTCGTATCGACGTCGTCGTCGATATAGAGATATCGTTCGACCGTCTCGAAGTCGTCTTTGCCGGCTTCGACCGTTTCGCGTGTCGATTCCTCGAACAGCAGCAGTTTCGAGGCCGAGTCGTCGAGAATGTACGCCACTTCACCCGGGGCGAGACGGTAGTTGATTGGATTGAACACGGCACCGGCGCGGAGCAATCCGAACACAGCGACGGCGAACTCGGCCGAGTTGTACATGAGAAGCGAGACGCGATCTCCGGGTTCGATCCCGGCGTCTCGGAGTGCATTGGCGAATCGGGTGACCCGTTCGTCGAACTCATCGTACGTCCAGCGAACGCCCTTTTCGGGATAGACGATCGCTGGACGATCCGGATACTTACGCGTCGTCCGTGTGAGCGTTTCGGGAACTGTCGGAAGGTAACCCATGTCACGAGCCAAGTCGGTCATCCGCTTAGACTTTTCGACGTCCTGTACGGGATCTACCCGACCGACCGTTTATTTCTCTTGCTCGATTCCTTCGTGAGCAGTGATCCGCTCGCGCCACGTATCCGGGATCGGTCTCGTCGTCTCACCGGCGGTATCGAGGACGACCTGCACCGTGCGTGCGGTCGCGGCAACATCGCCACTGTCGACGAACCGATACTCGAACGGGAAACTCGTCGTTCCGAGTTCGGGAACGCGGATCTGCACCCGCAGTTGACCACCGTATCGTACTTGCTTTTCGAATTCGATATGACTGCTCGCGAGAGCCATCTCGACGTCGTCGATACCGAGGTCGAGCACGTCGGTGAAATAATCCATTCGGGCTTGCTCCATGTACGTCGCGTACACGGAATTGTTGACATGTTTCATGTGGTCGAGGTCGCGAAGCCGGACTCGAAGAAGCGTCGCATAATTGAATCCCTCCTCGTCTTCGAACATATACGCGGTATCTGAGACGGGACGATACTTAGAGGTTGGTCACACGAAGTTTTAATAACGGAACTGTCGATCATGAACGTGGTATGCGAGAGTACGACAACCTGGATGTGAGTCTGGACGACGACGTTTTAACGATCGAGATCGACCGCCCCGACAACCTCAATGCGGTCAACGACCCGCTCCACGTGGAGCTTGCGACCGTGTTCGGCGACGCGTACGAGACGGACGCGCGCGTCGTCGTCCTAACTGGGAAGGGAGATGCGTTCTCGGCCGGTGGCGACGTAAACTGGATGAAACGTAACATCGAGAATCCCGAGAACTTTCAGCGGACCATGCGAGAGGGCGAACAGATCGTCGAGGACATCGTCAACCTTGAGAAGCCAATCATCGCGAAAGTCAACGGCGACGCGACGGGGCTGGGCGCGACCCTCGCGCTGTTCTGCGACATCGTCATGATGAGTGCGGACGCGCGTATCGGCGATCCCCACGTGAAGGTCGCGCTCGTCGCCGGAGACGGCGGAGCCGTCATCTGGCCGCTGTTGACCAGCCTCAACAAAGCCAAAGAGCTGTTGATGACCGGGGACCTCATATCGGCGGAGGAAGCGGGAGAGCTCGGGCTGGCAAACCACGTCGTTCCGGCGGACGAACTCGACGAGCGGACCGACGAGATGATCGACAAACTCGCGTCCGGACCACAGCCAGCGATCCGATACACCAAAAAGACGCTCAACAGCTGGCTCCAGCTCGGGAACAACCTGGCGCTCACTGAAGGTATCGCGCTCGAGGCGGTTGGCCAACAGCACCCCGACCACGAGGAAGCCGTCGACGCCTTCCTCGAAAGCCGACGACCGAACTTCCCGAGCGGCCGGGATCCGGACGACGACTGACTCGACGGCCCGCCGAATCCGCATCCTCCGTTCGGAAGGTACCGCGCCGTAACGCACCTACGGTTCGACGAGTATCTTGATCTGCTCGCTCTCGGGAGTCCGCAATGACTCGAATCCCTCCGGGACGGCCTCGAGCAATATCGTATCGGTGATCAGTTGCTCGGGGTCGAGTTGCCCGTCGTCGAGGAGTTTGATGATCGAGCGAAACTCGCTCCCGTTGCGGTCACCGGCGGTGTAGGACATCGTCCCCTCGATCGTTCGTTCGGCCATGACCACAGTGTTCGGGTGCGTCTCGACCGGCCCCTCGAACATGCTCACGACGACGACCGTTCCATCACGCCGGGTGCTCGTGATGGCGTCGTTGTACGTTTGTTCGATTCCCGCGACCTCGAACGCGATGTCGGTCCCACCGTCGGTCGCTCGCTTGATCCGGTGGATCGGAGCGGTGTCGGTCGGGTCGACGGTCGTCGCTCCGAGGTCGGCGGCTCGCTCCCGTCGAGCGTCCCGTGGCTCCGAGACGAACAGGTCGGTCGCACCGGCGGCACGGGCGAGTTGAGTGATCGCCAAACCGATTGGTCCGGCACCGAAGACGGCGACCGAATCGCCGGCCGTCAGATCCGCCTGTCGAACGGCGTGAAGCGCCACACTGAACGGTTCGACAAGCGCTCCGAGTCGAAGCGGGATGGATTCAGGTAGCGGAACGACGCTCTCGGCGGGAACGACCGACTGTTCTGCGAACCCGCCCCCGTTGGCGGAGACCCCAGTGAGCGCGATAGACGCACAGAGGTGCTGTTGGCCGGCAGTACAGTACCGACACGAGCCACAGTATCTGATCGGGTTGACCACGACAGGATCCCCGACGGCGTGTTCAGTCACGTCGTCGCCGACAGCCATGATCCTACCGGCGAACTCGTGGCCCATTCGAAGCGGAATCGAAGCACCCGTCATCGGGTGGGGATCTTCGGGCATGAAGATCGGACCCGCGGCGTATTCGTGAAGGTCGGAGCCACAGATCCCGGCCGCTTCGACGTCGATACGAACGTCCCCTGGACCGAGGGGCGTCGAATCGACCTCCTCGACGCGAACGTCCTCTCTACCGTGATATAACACTGCCCGCATGCGCCACAGTTGTGCGGATGAAGTGGTAACTGTTTCCCTCACAACCCCGCCTCCGCCACCCCCTGGCATTTATACGTGTACGGCGAAATCGATCGTACGATGAGCACACACAGCACAGTCGTCGTCACCGGTGGTGCATCTGGAATCGGCCGCGAAATCTGTCGAGCGTTCGGAGAGGCCGGGTCGAACGTCGTGGTCGCCGACGTCAAAAAGGAACCGTTCGAGGACGTCCCCTCCGTCGCGGAACTGTTCGAAGAGTTCGACGGCGAAGCCGCGTACGTCGAGACAGACGTCTCCGCGGAGTCGTCGGTCGAATCGATGTTCGAAACCGTGACGGAGCGATTCGGCGGTGTCGACACGCTCGTCAACAACGCCGGAGTCGCGCGGTTCGGATCGGTCACCGAGACGTCGGCGGAGGATTGGCAGGCCGAACTCGACGTGAACTTGACGGGAGTATTCAACTGCTGTAAACACGGCATTCCAGTGCTCACGGAGAACGAACGGTCCGCGATAATCAACATTTCGAGCGCGTACGGGATCCGGGGCGGCATCGGGAACTTCGGATACAGCACGACGAAAGGCGGCGTCGTCGCTGCGACCAAGCAGGTGGCGGCGGAGTTCGGGCGTGACGGAGTTCGGACCAACGCCATCGCGCCGGGATTTATCGACACACGAATGTTCCGGGAGGACACTCCCGACGGTACCGAGGAGTTTGCCGTCAAACAGACGCCGCAGCGCCGTCTGGGCAATCCCGGCGAGGTCGCACGCGTCGTACGCTTCCTCGCGTGCGAGGATGCGAGTTTCGTAAACGGACAGATTATCGCCGTCGACGGTGGGTTCACCATGACCTGATTGAGCGGCACTGCCCGGACGGTAGCAGCGCGACTTCTCGGACCGAGGTTCAGGGGGTAAATATATACCCCGGTATTGGTAATATATGACCAATGTCAGGGACGCTGTCAGCCGAACACAAAGCGGTACGCAAAGCGGTACGCGAGTTCGCCGAGGAGGAGATCGCCCCAGTCGCGAGCGAGTACGACGAACCCGGAGTGGTCCAGTTCCCGTGGGAAATATTCGAACGTGCCGCGGAACTGGACTTTCTCGCGCCTCACTATCCGGAGGAGTACGGCGGCTCGGGGATGGACTTCCTGTCGACGATCATCGTTCACGAGGAGTTCAACCGTGCGGATCCGGGGATCGGAACTGCGGTGCTCACCGGAAAATTCGGAACCGAAATGATCCTCGAGTACGGTGACGAGTGGCAAAAAGAGGAGTTCGTCAGACCCGTGCTGTCCGGGGAGATAGCGTGTGGTACGTCGATCAGTGAACCGGGGGCGGGCAGCGACGTCGCTGGGATGCGAACTACCGCCGAGTTGGACGGCGAGGACTACGTGCTCAACGGATCGAAAACCTGGGCCAGCACCAGCCCGGTCGCCGATTACATGACGGTGATGGCGAAGACGAATCCGGACGCGGGACACGGCGGCATCAGCGCGTTCATCGTCCCCACTGATACGGAGGGGTTCACCATCGAGAAGGACATCGAGAAGATGGGACTTCGCGCTAGCCCCACGGCGGAGATCAGTATTTCCGACGCCCGCATCCCGGAAGAGAACCTCGTCGGAACCGAAGACGAAGGGTTCTACCAGCTCATGGAGTTCTTCAACGAGAACCGGATCATGGTCGCTGCCAACGCATTGGGAGCGGCGGCGGGCGCGTACCGACACGCCTACCAGTACACACAGGAGCGGGAAGCGTTCGGGCAACAGATATCCGAGTTTCAGGGACTTCAATGGATGCTCGCGGATATGGCGACAAAAGTGGAGACGGCGCGCTCGACGATCTATCGGGCGGCCAACCGTCATATGACGGGCGAAGATCCGAGACAACTCGCCTCGATCGCGAAGTATTATGCGAGTGAAATCTGTGAGGACGTTTGTTCCGACGCGATCCAGATTCACGGCGGCTACGGCTACACTCGCGACTTCCCCGTCGAGAAGTTCTATCGGGACTCCCGCGTTCAGAAAATCGTGGAGGGAACGAGCCAGATTCAAAAGAACATCATCTACGACAGTATAGACGGGACCGAGTTGTGAGCCGAACTGGGAAAGGGCCCAGACCGAGCGTGTCTACTGTTCCGAGCAGCTCGTACTAACGAGGACCGTTGGGGTACGTTCGGGATCGATCCTCAATTCGACCGGGTAATGAGGAGGGTAGCGCCGATCCCGGCCACACCCACGAACGTGTAGGCAACGAGCGCTGTCGTCCAAGAGAACGCATCGATGAGCCAGCCGCCGACGGTGGGTGAGACGAGCGAGCCGCTGAACCCGACTGCTCCGAAAACAGCCAGAGCAGTCCCTCCCGTTCCTTTCTCTGCCAGCTCCTGGACGTACACGAAGTAGACCCCCATAGCGAACTGGAGAACGAATCCCACGAGAAGGAGACAGAGCGCGAAAATCAATAGCGTCGGAGCGCTCGTGATAGCAAGGAATGCGGGGAGCGTGACCGCGATGGCACCGACGATAACGTAGCGACGGGTCCCGAAATAGTCGGAGAGCCACCCACCTCCCGGACGACCGAATATACCCATTATGGGGACCAGAGCGGCTATCGCGCCGGCACGATTTATCGGGAGCGACAGAATTTCCACTCCGTAGGTCGGCATCCACGAGTTCAAAAAGAAATACAGAGAGTAACTACAGGCTGCCGAAATCGACATGAGAACGATACGACGGTCGGTTAAAACCCTGCGGATAACACCTGGTTCGACGTCGCTACCGCTGTGTATCGGCGTGGGTGTCGACGAATAAAACAGCGAGTAACCTATCGTCGAGACCACGGCGTACACGGCAAAAGAGGTGCTGAATCCGACTACGTTTACCAGACGTGGCGTCCCAAACTGACCGAGCGCGATGCCCATCGGTGCACTCGCGGTGAACACGGTCGTCGCGAATCCCTGCTTTGCGGGTGGGAACGTCTCCGTGATTACTTTCGCACCCATCGTGAACAGGAAAATCGCACAGATCCCGGCGGTGAATCTCGTGGCGAGCCACGTCGTATACGAGGTCACGATCAGGCCGACCATAGTCGTAAGAACGAATCCGACGAGCGCCCAGAACAGGAGCCGTCGGTTGTCGTACCGGTCCATGAGGAATCCGCCCGGAATCTGTAGCAGAACCGATCCCAATATGGGGACGCTTACTGCCAGCCCTGCAGTCGCCTTGTTGATCCCGTATATGTCAGTCAGAAGCGGAACGACGCTGGCTGGCGCGATAAAATAGGCGTTGATCCCCATCGAGATGATGAAACATCCGGCTAAGAGCCCGTACGGTCGGTGATCGCGTACTGATAGCCGACCTGCCGATGTTGATGTTGTCATCTCGGCTGCGTCCCGCTATCGGCACTCCTCCAACCGTCTCGAAGTCCTTGCACGTGAGTAGCCTGTTTGTCGGGTGACAAAAATCTTCGTGACGTGGCTCACCTCGCTGGCACGGTTTCGACCGCGAGTCGTTCTGCGGACCGCAACTCATATTATTCCAATCCGATGATGTATTGTCATGGGAGACATAGACAATGTCACGTTACCGCGTCTTTCGGACGAAATCAGGGATCGCTACTACGAACGAGATCACTGGTGCGACAAGACGCTCGTCGACCTGTTCGAAACGGCCATCGAGGAACGGCCGGACGCAAAGGTCATCGGCCCCCATCGGACGGTGACGTATCGCGAACTCGGTGAGGAAGTGAGACGGGTTTCAGCCGGGCTGGATGCGCTGGGTGTCGAAGCCGGCGACGTCGTCTCGTATCAGATCCCAAATTGGGTGACGACGAACGTACTTCATCTTGCGATCTCGAAACTGGGGGCCATCGCGAACCCGATCATCCCGATCTACCGACGCAGCGAAGTCTCGTACATACTCGAAAACTCCGGCTCGAAGTGCATCTTCATTCCTGACGATTTCAGAGGGTTCGATTATCCGTCGATGGTCGACGAGGTCGCTTCGGAACTATCAACGCTTGAACACGCCATCGTCGTCGGTGACGACCCGGGGCTGGAAAACGTCGAGTCGGGATCCTACAACGACCTGTGTTCGCTGGCCGATGGCGACGTTCGAGCTGCTGTCGAAGCGGACGACATCCACGCATTGTTGTATACGAGCGGCACGACCGGAAACCCGAAGGGAGTGCTTCACACGCACAACACGACGCTTTTCGAGCTTCGAGGGACTAATGAACTTCTCGGGCTCTCCTCGGAGACGACGGTGTTCATGCCGTCGCCGGTTACGCACGTGACCGGAATGCTCTACGCGCTCGAACTTCCGTTCACCCGTGGGATGGATCTCGTGTTGATGGATCAGTGGGATCCGGCAGAAGCGATCGCCCTCATCGACGAACACGACGCGAACATGACCGTCGGGGCGACGCCGTTCCTCCGTGGGATAACCGACGAAGCGCCCGATGAGTGGGACTCACCGCTCCGCGTGTTCGGCTGTGGTGGAGCGGACATTCCCCCGGAACTGATACGCGAGGCGACGGACGTCCTCGACTGTACGGTCCAGCGAATCTACGGCTCGACGGAGTATCCCACGGCGACGTGGCCGCCGCTCGACGCACCGCTGGAAAAGCTCTCCGAAACGGATGGTCCGCCGGCCCCCGGTGTGAAGGTCAAAATCGTCGACGTCGATACGAGAGAGGAACTCCCACCCGGGGATAAGGGCGAACTGCTTGCCCACGGTCCCGAACTGATGGTCGGCTATCTCGGCGACGATCTTAACGACGAGGCGTTCGACGGCGAGTGGTTCAAGACGGGCGATCTCGCGGTGATGGACGGAGACGGGTACATCAAAATCTCGGGTCGGAAGAAGGACATCATCATCCGCGGTGGGGAGAACATCCCCGTCAAGGACGTCGAAGACCGGCTGTACGAACACCCCGCAGTCGACGACATCGCCATTGTCGCGATGCCCGACCCGGAATTGCAAGAAAAGGGATGCGCGTACGTGAAAGTCAAAGAGGATCACGAGTTCACCTTCGAAGAAATGACAGCATACTTAGATGAACAGAGGATCGCGAAACAGAAGTATCCGGAACGGCTGGAGATCGTCGACGAGCTCCCGATGACCGCGAGCGGCAAAATCCAGAAGAACGTTCTCCGAGAGCAGATCGCCGACGAACTCGGACTGAAGCCGGTCACGCGGTAGACGGGCAATCTCGAACTATCCGTTATTAAGCCCCGTGAGCGTGTGGTGAACATTCAAGTCGGACGGCGAAGTTGAGCACGTATGACTGATCGGACAGCGATCGTTACGGGTGCGGCCTCGGGAATCGGGCGGGCGACCGCGCTCCGACTCGCTGCTGACGACACGATGGTGATCGTCGCGGATATGAACGAGGACGGAGGCGAAGAAACCGTCAAACGGATCAGTGAGGCTGGGGGAAACGCGAACTTCCACCGAGTGAACGTCGCGGACCGACGTCGGGTCGACGAGATGGTTGCCGACGTCACGGAGCGTCACAAACACATCGACGTGCTCGTCAACAACGCCGGGGTGCTCCGTCTATCACGGTTCGAAGAGACGCCGGAGTCGGATTTCGACCTGCAGACCGACGTGAATCTCAAGGGAGTCTGGAACGGATGTCAGGCAGTTATCCCGAACATGGTAGAACACGGTAGCGGATCGATCGTCAACACGGCGTCCGTAGATGGGATCCTCGGTGCGGCGTATCACGCACCCTACGGGGCCTCGAAGGCCGCCGTCATCAACCTCACTCGGTCACTTGCCGTCGAGATGGGACGAGATGGGATCCGGGTTAATGCAGTCTGTCCGGGTATCGTCGCGACGCCCCCAGTCGAGCAGTACATCGCTTCCCGGGACGACCCTGAGACGAAGCGGGAAGCGATGGCGGCGGAGAACGCTCTCGACCGTCTCGCGGATCCCGTAGAGGTGGCTGAGTGTATCGCGTTTTTGGCGAGCGACCACGCCTCGTTCGTCACGGGGGAGGATTTCGTCGTCGACGGCGGACAGCGATACCAGCGGGCAGACCACTTCCGGCCTTGAGTGATATCCCCAGTCGAGGAAAATGGCCGAAGGGCGTTCAGAGCCGCGGGAGGTCGCGGATAGCGCGTTCGATGTCTTCTTCCCCCGGCACCACCGCATCGACGAGCGACGGCGAAAACGGGACGGGTGTATCGTCGATGCCCAACACCGTCACCGGTGCTTCGAGGTGGTAGAACGCTTCATCTTCGATGACCCGAGCGATGTACGAGGCGGGGCCGTTCTGGATCAACGATTCGTCGGCGACGACGATGCGACCGGTTTTTTTTGCGCTTTCGGCGAGCGTCTCCCTGTCGAGTGGTTTCAACGTTCTCGGGCTGACGATCTCGACGCTTATTTCTCCCTCCAGAGACTCCGCAACGGAGAGTGCGTGTTGCAACTGTTGTTGTGTTGCGACGACGGTGACGTCCGCTCCCGATCGTTCCACCGCCGCTTCCCCGAGCGGGAGCGTGTACGACGTGTCGGGAACCTCACCTTCCCGGTTGTACGCTTGCATGTGTTCGAAAAACAGAACTGGGTCGTCGGATCGGATCGAGCTCTTGAGAAGCCCCTTCGAATCGTACGGCGTACTCGCCACGACGACCCGGACGCCGGCCATGTGCATGAACAGCCCGTGAAGGCTCTTCGAGTGCTGGGGCGCGGCGTTGAACGTCGGCCCGCCGTTCAGTGTCCGGACGGTCAGCGGCACAGATGTCTCACCGCCGAACATGTACCGAAATAGGCCGGCTTGATTCAGTATCTGATCGACCGCGAGCCCGATGAAATCGGAGTACATGATCTCCGCGATCGGTCGCGAGCCGGTCAGTGCGGCGCCGGCGCTTCCGCCCATGATCGCGGCCTCGCTGATGGGAGTGTCAATCACGCGGTCCTCACCGAACTGCTCGAGCAGACCGCGGGTGACGGCGAACGTCCCCCCGGCCTCGGCGACGTCCTCACCGATGAGGAACGTCGAATCGTCCCGCTCCATCTCCTCGACGAGGGCGTCGTTGATCGCCTCCCGCATCGATTTGACGGCCATCTCAGATCTCCTCCGAGTACACGTCTTCGAAGGCCGCTTCGGGGGACGGATACTCGCTTTGGCGGGCGAACTCGACGGCGTCGTCGATCCGTTCTGACGCTTCATCGTAGAACGCCTCGAGTCTCGACGGGGCGAGGGCGTAGGATTCGAGAAGCGACGCCTCGAGTGTCTCGATCGGATCCCGCTCCTTCCACGCCTCGAGTTCCTCCTCGGTTCGATAGCGCATCTGATCGCCCTCGTAGTGTCCGCGGTACCGATAGGTCTCACAGATGAGAAGCGACGGACCGTTGCCGGACCGGGCGCGTTCGACGGCGTCGCTCGTCGCTCGGTACACCTCGTCGACGGACATCCCGTCGACGGTTTCTGCGGGCATGTCGTAGACCTCACCGCGCGCTTCGAACCCCTCGACGTGGTGTTGCTCCTCGGCCGGTGTCATCTCCCCGTACTGATTGTTTTCGCAGATGAAGACGACGGGCAGGTCCATCACGCCCGCGAGGTTCATCGCCTCGTGTACCTGCCCTTCCGCCATCGCGCCCTCGCCGAAGAATGAGAGACACACCTGATCAGACCCCGAACGGCGGATCGAGAGGCCGGCCCCGGCGGCCAGCGGCTGTCCGGCGCCGATGATCCCGTTCGCTCCGAGCATCCCCTGATCGACGTCCGCGATGTGCATGCTCCCGCTCTTGCCGCCGCAGTAGCCGGTCTCCTTGCCGAACAGTTCGGCCATCATACGGTCGGGCTCGAGCCCCTTCGCGATCGCGTGTCCGTGGCCCCGATGGGTCGAAGTGATGTAGTCATCCGCCTCGATCGTCGAGCACGCGCCGACGGCGATCGCTTCCTGTCCGAGGTAGAGGTGGACGAATCCGGGGAGTTCGTTGTTCTCGAACAGCGTCTGGACCCTGGACTCGAACTCGCGAATGAGGATCATCTGCTCCAACTGCTCGAGCCGTCGATCAGAGTGTTCACTGGCATTGTTTGGCATGACTGAACGCCCTACCGGGACCGTGAAAAATCTATGCGTCCCGAACGAGTCGCGTGGTAACGATGATCAATGTTTTTATTATGGTTCGTCGAAGTGAACCCATCGATGGTACAGGCAATACGGATGCCGATGATGGGAAACACGATGGAGAGCGGGCTGCTCGATGAGTGGCGCGTCGGGGAGGGCGAGGAGATCGAAGCCGACGACGTGGTCGCCGTCGTCGAATCCGAGAAGGCGGCGGCCGACGTCGTCGCCGACCGCGACGGCATCGTCGCCCGAATCGACGTCGAGGAGGGCGAGGAGGTCGCGCCCGGGACGCTTCTCGGCGTGATCGTCGGTGAGAACGACGCTCTCTCGGAGGCGCCACCGCCCAGAAGCCGGATCGAGCCGGGAGGCGAAAACGCCGACGACGCCGCAACGGAGGGATCTGGCGACGGTCCCCCGAAGGCGGACAGGACGGACAGCGAGGAGGCCGGAGCTGAAACCAGGGGCGATCGGCCGGCGGAGGTCCCGGCGGCGCCCGGCGCGCGAGCGCTCGCGGCCGAACACGACGTGGATCTGGCGGCGGTCGAAGGAACCGGGCCAGACGGGGCCGTGATCATCGCGGACGTCGAAGACTACGTCGCGGTCCGCGACGCGGACGCCGGATCGGAAGCGAACGAATCGGACGATACTACTCGCGTGTTCGCCACCCCGAGCACTCGACGGCTTGCGCGCAATCTCGGTGTTTCGATCGACGAGATAGCCGGGAGCGGCATCGACGAGCGAATCACCGAATCTGACGTTCGGGCGGCCGCCGGGGAGATCGATCGAGCTCCCGATCGGTCGGCCGAACCGGCTCGAACTGACGCGGCGGAAAGCGAGGGGAAACGACGGCGTGATCCGGACGACTTCGGCGTCACGGTCGAAGAGGAGCGGAGCCTCTCGCCGATGCGGCGAACGATCGCCGAGCGGATGGCTCGGTCCGCGCGCGAGGCGCCGCACGTGACGAACAAGCGCGAAATTACCGTCGATCGTGCGTTAGAAGCCACCGACTCCCTCTCGGAGGAACTCGGACCCACGATCGGTTTTACCGACGTGCTCATAGCCGCCGTCACGCGTGCGCTAGCGGCTCATCCGGAGTTCAACGCGTGGTACGAGGGAGAGCGCATGCGGTTCATCGCTGAGCGCAACGTCGCCATCGCCGTAGATACGGACGCCGGACTCGTCACGCCGGTCATTCGATCGGCCGGCGATCGATCGCTCCGTTCGGTCGCGAGCGAGCGACGCCGGCTGACGGATTTGGTGCTGAACAGTGAGTATACGATGAACGCCCTGCAGGGCGGCACGTTCACCATCACGAACCTCGGGATGTTCGGCGTGGACTCCTTCGACCCGATCATCAATCCGCCGCAGGTGGCGATCCTCGGCGTCGGTCGCATTCGTGAGGGGGACGACGGACGGACGTGCGTTCTGTCGCTCTCGTTCGATCACCGCGCCGTCGACGGCGCGGACGCCGCCCGGTTCCTCGACACGATCGCTGAAGGGATCGAGTCGCCGGTCGTCCTTCGAACCGCCGGCGCCGAGGCGGACGACGAAGCGGCCGAACAGTCCGCGGCGCAATCGGACGGGCCGGCCGCTGACTCGGGGCGAGACGCGATCGGGTCGGCCATCGCGGACGACCTTCGCGAGCAGGCGCGTGAGATATCCGCCGCGCACGGATGGGAACTCCCCGAGTTCGACGTGCGAGTGGACGACACCGGGCTGTCGATCACCGTCGACGCACCGGCGGGGACGTCGCCGGCGACGATGCGGCGGCTCACACACGCTGCGTGTCGGGAATCGTCGTATCGCGCCTCGATCAGCGGTCTCATCGATCCGGAGATCACGCTCGCATGACCGCCGGGACCGCGGTCGGACACGTGGCGGAGACGGACGTCCGCGAGCGAGACCCATACGTCTATGACCTCCGGAATCCAGATACCGTGTGAACATGGCACGAACGGTGTTAGTCACGGGTGCCTCGGGCAGCATCGGGCGAGCGATCTGCGAGAACGTGGCCGGCGAGTGGGACGTGGCGGCCCACTATCACGCCGACAGTTCGACGGGCACCGAGGTGGTCGAGTCGGTCCGGAGTGAGGGCAGCGACGCCCGTTCGTATCGCGCCGATCTCGGGGACACCGAGGCGGCGGTGGGACTCGTCGAGTCGGTCGCCGACGATTTCGGACGGCTCGACGGGATCGTGAACAACGCCGGCGTGTTCTACGACGCCCCACTCGATGCGTACGATGACGACATGTACCAGCGGACCTTCGGCGTCAACGCGGACGGCGCGATCTACGCGACGCGGGCGGCGCTCTCGGCAATGGAGGCGAACGAACCCGTCGACGGTGTCCGCGGGCGGGTGGTGAGCATCGCGTCGACCGCGGGCGTCCATGGCGGGCCGAAAGACGCAATATACGCCGCGTCGAAGGGCGCGCTCATTGCATTCACGAAGAGTGTCGCGCGGTCGCGGGCGGCCGATTCGATACTGGCAAACGTCGTCGCCCCCGGGCCGACCGACACGGGGATGCTCCCCGAGGAGCGAAAGGAACTCGCGAGGGACGCGATCCCGCTGGGACGGCTCGCGACGCCCGAGGAGATCGCCGAGGTGGTACGGGACGGGCTCGAAACCTCGTTCATGACCGGGCAGGTCCTCGAACTCAACGGCGGACTCTACACGTGATCGGCGGCGTCACGCGACCGCGGCAAGCCACCGCGGCCGCGTGATCAACAGTTATATGCGACTCGTGGTAACTCGAACCATGACGATAGCAGTTCCCGAGACGATCGACTTCGGCGTCGACGACGGCGTCGCGACCGTGACCATCGACCGCCCGCCGGTAAACGCGCTCCGCTCCGAGGAGTACGTCGAATACGCGGCGTTTTTCGACGCGCTCTCGGAGCACGACGAGGCACAGGTCGTCGTCATCGAGACGGCGGGCGAGGACCGGTTTCTCGCCGGCCACGACGTGAACGAGTTCGTCGAACTCACACCCGAGACCGCGCGGACGCTCACCGAGCGCGCCCGGGCGTTCTTCCGGGCCATCGACGAAGTGGCCTGGCCGACGATCGCCGCCGTCGACGGATACGCGCTCGGGACCGGCCTGGCGGTCACGGCCGTGACCGACCTCCGCTACGCCACGGCGGACGCCGAGTTTGGGCTTCCGGAGGTGGATCGCGGCGTACTCGGCGGGTACAAATTCGCCCAGCGACACCTCCCGGAGGGTCGCGCTCGCGAACTGTTCTTCACCGGAGACACGATCACCGGGGAGACTGCATGCGAGGAGGGATACGTCCAGGCCTGTTTCGAGACGCGGGCGGAACTGCACGAGGCGGTCGCCGAAACCGCAGCGACGATCGCCGAAAAGAACCGCGAAACCATCCGTCTGGCGAAGGCGTCCGTCATCGAGACCGTCGACATGGAGACGCACGCGGGATACGAGCGCGAGTGTGCCTACACCGTCGAACTGCGCGGCGACGAGGGTGCACGTCGCTCCTCGGCGGCGTTCTTCGACGAGTGATCGCGAATGAAGAGTCGACCGCTACGGCGCGGTCGGTTCGAGCGAACCGATGAACGCATCCAGCACGCGGTTGAAGCGGTCCGGCTGCTCGAGAAACGGGCAGTGGTCGCTCTCGGAGAACCGTTCGAGTTCGGCGTCCGGGGTGTGATCTGCGACGTATTCGACGCTCCCCGCCTCCAGTACGGACTCACCTTCACCGAGGCAGACCAGCGTCGGGACGTCGACGGCTCCCAGAACGGACCGGTAATCTCGCACCGACTGATCGAACAGGATCGCGCTCTTTATTCCCGGCGGAACGCGGGCGATCTCGTCGAACACGAGCCGCTCGCGAGCTCCCTCCAGCGGGTTTTTAAACATCCGATCGGCGTACAGCTCGGCTATCGCGTGGGGTTCCGTCTGCACAAGTTCGAGCAACTCGGCGAGACCGTCGAGATCGAACGAACCGTATTCGTAGCCCTCCCGCTCGAGGTCGGCCGGCTGTTGTTCGACGACGACGAGCCCGCGGAGGCGGTCGGTCCCGAACCGGTCGACGTACTCCCACCCGACCAGCGCGCCCATCGACCACCCGACGAGTACGACGTTGTCGAGTCCCAGCGTCTCGAGGAACCGCTCGACGTCGGCGGCGTACGTGGGGAGCGTATGTCCCCGAGGGGTCGTCTCTGAGCGTCCGTGTCCGCGGAAATCGAGCGCGATCGACCGGTGGGCGTCGGCCAGCGCGTCCAGCTGTGGATCGAAGAACCGACAGCTCATCATGACGCCGTGGAGAAAGACGATCGGTGTCCCATCTCCCGACGTCTCGTAGTACAGCTCACAGCCGTTGACGGTCTCGGTGGGCATGGGTCACACCGCGTCGAAGGCCCGACCCGGGTATTCGATGTACTCGGCGAGCCGTTCGAGGAACGCCCCGGAGTCGGCGCCGTCGAGGACGCGATGATCGATCGTGAGGCTGAACGTGATCGCGCGTCGGAAAACTGTCTCGCCGTTCCGTTCGACGGGGACGTGTTTTCGGCGGCCGATGGCGAGGATCGCCACCTGCGGCGGATTGATGATCGAGTACGACACGTCCATGTCGAAGACCCCGACGTTGGTCACGGTGAACGTCCCGCCCTGCAGATCCGAGGGTGTATGCTCCGAAGCCAACACGGCGTCCACGAGTTCACGCCGACGCGACGCGAGGTCTCCGAGCGTCCGCTCGGGGACGTCCTCGATGACCGGAACGATGAGCCCCCGGTCACCGTTGACCGCGTATCCGACGTTCACCTCGTCGATGAGCCGGTGGGCATCGTCCTCGAAGTGGGCGTTGAACGCCGGGAGGTCCTCGAGCGTCCGCCCGACGAAGTGGAGAATGAGATCGTTCAAGGAGACCTCGAGCCCGCGTTCGTCGACCAGGCGGTCTTTGACCTCTTCGAGACGCTCGATCTCGATGTCCCGCGTCCCCATGACGTGCGGTTTGGTTCGGGCGCTTTCGCTCAGCCGTTCGGCGATCGTTCGCCGAACGCCGGTCAGCGCCCGCGAGTCCGTGACTGTCAGTCCGTCGGTCTCTCCGGCCGTGTCGGTCGACGCCGGTTCGTCGCCATCACCAGTCTCGGCCACGAACGACTCGATGTCAGACTCGGTGATCGCACCCTGCGGCCCCGTGCCGGTGACCTGCGCGAGATCGATGTCATCCTCGTTCGCCCGGCGTTTCGCCCGCGGCGTCGCCTTGACGTCCGTCGGTGAATCGCCGTCCGATGGACCCGTTTCAGCCTCGGCCGCGAAGGACTCGACGTCGGACTCAGTGATCGCGCCCTCCGGCCCCGTGCCGGTGACCTGTGTGAGATCGACGTCATCCTCGTTCGCCCGCCGCTTCGCCCGCGGCGTCGCTTTGACGTCCGTCGAATCGGTCTTCTGTTGCGCTGCCCCCTCGTCGGAACTCCCACCTGCCTCCGCTGGAGCGTTGCCGTCGTCCCCGGAGATCTCGACTCCATCTTCCGAGATCTCCGAGAGGGGTGGGACTGACTCACCCTCCTGGCCGATCACGGCGAGGGGTTTCCCGACCTCGATCTCGATTTCAGTCCCCTCGTCGACGTACTGGCCCAACAGCACGCCATCCGTCGGCGCTTCGATCTCGGCGCTGGCCTTCTCTGATTCTAAAATAGCGATGACCGTTCCTTCGGACACGTGCTCGCCTTCGTCGACCTCCCATGAAACGAGGTCACCGTAGTCACTCAGCCCCAGTTTCGGGATTCGAACTACCTCTACCATGCGAAGTGGTTTCACGCGGTGGGATACTTAACTTCTGGGAGGGAGGGTTTTCGGGAGTACGACGGGACGGTGGGTCTCGACGCGTCACCGGCCGGGGTCGTACTCCTCGAACGTGTGGAGAATCGGATCGTCGACGTTGTCGAGAACGAAATCGAATTTTAGTACGTACCCGGAAATCGGAGAGTTCGGTGCAAACCGGTACAACGGATCGGCCGCGGATCGATCGAACGAAACCTCCGCGTCCCCGGTCAGCGCCCACTCGACGTCGATATCGCGCGTTTCGCTCACCGTGATACGGTCGACGGCGGGCGGTGCGTCCTTCGCCGCCGAGGGGATCCGCTTCCAGTAGGCGTTCCGGGCGGCGTCGTGGGTCATCGGGTGATCGTCGATGTACGCGTCGCGACGGACGGACGCCGAAACCACTTCGATACCGTTGCGCTCGTACGTCGCCGTCTGAAGGTTCCCCGCCCGTTCGAGCGTGACGTTGCCGAACTTCTTCCCGGTGCCGTGTATTTCTCGTCCCGCACAGATGGGAATCTCCGAGTCGAGGCCCTCGTACGCGACGTACATGAGGTGTTCACTCTGGTAGGTCGCGTTGATGCCGACGACAACTTCGTTGTACGCGCCGGGCCCGTTGGTCTCCGGATACTCCAAGAACCACAGCGACACGTTGGGATCCCCGCCCAGCGTCAGCGGTTCCGGGAGGACACCACGTGCGAGGTCATCGTCCACTGAATAAAACACGGCGAGCACCGTCGAATCGGAATACTGGTAGGGGCCTTCCGGGTACAGCGGTGAGATGTGTGGGGAACTGTACGCCTCGTACATCTCGTCACCGAGCTTCATGAAAAATGATACCATTCATCAATAGTTATCGATTCCGATCTGACAGAGATAGACCAGGCGCAGATCAGTACGTTAGCAACGGTGATGCGTCAGCGTCGTTGACATCGGGCTAACGGAAGCGAAACGGCCACGCTCAAGCGCGCTCACGACGCGCGTGTGGGCCGTGACACCCCCAGCGTTCCAGAATAGGGGCCGGCATTGTCTCGATCTAGCGCACGGTCGGAATCCTCGACATCAGTGACGTCCGAGAGCTCAAATCAGCATCCACCCGGGAGTACCACGGTCATAGTTAACAGAACACTTATTATCGAAGGGGAGAGAAGGCGTTGAGAAACAGTCAGGAAGCCGATTCAGAAGAGATCGCCATGAGTATCCCAATCGAAACCCTATCCGAAGACGACGTCGAGTCCCTCGCCAGGATGCTTCACACGAGTGTGACAGATACGGAAGCAGCGGCATTCGCCGAGCAGATAAACAACGGCCTTCACTGGTACGAAACGCTCGATTCGTACGGTCATGCAGGGACCGAAGCGAATCGGGTCCATCCGACGGATCTCCAGTTCAATCCGGGGGCAAAAGCGGACCCGTTGAACGCGTTCATCTCGAAATTTTCGCTGCGGGATACCGCGAGCGAAGACGGGATTCTGAGTGGGTTGTCGGTCGCGGTCAAGGACAACACGGCCGTCGCTGGCGTTCCGCTCACGTGTGGGTCGCGCATCTTCGAGAGCGTCATCCCGCGACAAAACGCGACCGTCGTCGATCGGCTCTTGGACGAAGGTGCAGAGATCGTCGGGAAGACGAACATGGACGAACTGGCCTACGGACCGACCGGCGAGACGAGTCAGTTCGGGCCGACACGACACCCGATGGATCGAAACCGGGTTTCCGGGGGGTCGTCGTCGGGTAGTGGGGCCACCGTTGGAGCGGGAACCGTCGATGCGGCACTCGGCAGTGATACTGGGGGAAGCGTTCGTATTCCCGCCGCCTTTTGCGGTGTCGTCGGCATGAAACCCTCGTGGGGAGTCGTTCCGCGGTCCGGGGTCGTAGAACTGGCGTACACGCTCGATCACGTCGGATCACTCGCGACGGACGTCGAGACGACAGCTGCCGTGCTCGATGCGATCACCGGCAGGGACGACCGTGATCTATCGTCGGTTCGTGCGGAGTTCCTTTCGGACCGCTCGTTCAGGAGCGCAGTGGAGAATCCGCCGGACCTCAAGGAACTTACGATCGGGGTACCCGAAGAATTCTTCGCCGAGGACGTGGAGGACGGCGTCGCTGAAACCATTTACGCCGCGCTCGGTCGATTCGAGGAGGCCGGAGTCACGGTCACCGAAACGTCGATTCCGACGGTCGAAGATGCAGTTGCCGTCTCGAACGCGATCATGGTAAGCGAATTCGCCGCAGCGATTCGCTCCCGTGGGATCCCGTTCCAACGGAACACGTCATACGATACGGTGCTCCAAGACGCCCTCGCAACGGCACTGTCGACGCATGGACACAAGCTCGGCGACATCGTGAAACGGAAGATGGTCGAGGGGGAGTATCTCCTCGATCGGTATCAGGGGCGACATTACGTTCGGGCCAAGAACGCCCGTCGACGGCTCGAGACCGAATTCGAAGCGGCGCTCGATGAGACAGACGTGTTAGTCACACCGACGCTTCCGACGGTCGCGACAGAACTCGGGGAGTGGTCCGCAGATGGGTACGGGGAGAACGTTCCGCTCGCGGTCAATACGCGTCCGATAAATCTCGTCGGGCTTCCCGCGGTGACGCTTCCGGCGGGTACCCACGACGACCTTCCCGTCGGCCTGCAATGTATCGGATCCACCATGGAAGACATCTCGACGCTCGCGATCGCTCGGACATTCGAACGGGCGCTGGAAACCACGAGTTGATCCTTCGATCAGCGTCTATATTCTATCGATTGGTCCCGAATACTGAGGCTTCCCGAGTAGTCTCGCGTTATAATTACACTACCGTGGGCAGCCCGTGTGTCTTGAGCACACGTGCGATCTGGTTTTTCTGGATTTCATCGGTTCCAGCGGCCAAACGTCGTCCACGCGCGAAGCGATAGAGGTACTCCAGCGGATGACCTCGCTGATATCCGTTCGCGCCGTGGATTTGAAGGGCTTCGCTCACCACGCTCTCGACCATTTCACCGGAATAGAGTTTCGCCAGCGACGCCTGCAGTCGGTTCGGTGGGCGACTTCGTTGCTCGGATTCGATAGCCGCCCGATACGCCAACGTTCGTGAAGCCTCGAGCTCTTTGATCATCTCCGCGAACTTCCACTCGATACCCTGGAAGTCGGCGATTTCTCGGCCGAACTGTTCGCGCTGTTGTGCGTACTCGAGGGCTTTCGAGACCGCACACCGCGCGATCGAATTCGCGAGCGTCGCACTCCCGACTCGCTCCCAGTTGAGCGCCTGCAGCTGTTTTTTGAATCCCTCTTTCCCACGGGTTAACACGTGAGTCTCCGGGAGTTCGACGTCTTCGATGTAAAAATGAGACTGTGAGCCGCCGTGCATGTTCGTGTAGTGCTCTTGGATCTCGACACCGTCCCAGTCGAAATCGATGACCGCCGATCCCAACCCCTCCGGAAACCGCGCCCACACGACGGCCGCAGTTGAGTGCGGGACGTGGCTGACCCACGTTTTCTCGCCGTCGAGGACGAGCCGATCGCCGTCGTCCTTGACACGCGTGTTCATCGAGCCGACGTCGGATCCCGCTTCGGGTTCGGAGATACCGATCGCGATGGTTTCCTCGCCGTCGGTTACACCCGGTAAATATCGTTCCTTGACCTCCTCACTCCCGAACATCTCGATGGCTCGTGGGGCCACCAGTTGCTGATTGTAGAGATACTCCGCGGTGTCCGGGCATACTTCGCCAACCACCTCGATCGTCAGCATGGCTTCGAACTCACCCATCCCACCGCCCCCGTACTCCTCTGCGATATTGATCCCGAGGAATCCTCGGTCAGCTAACGTTCGTATATTTTTTACGGGTCTTTCGTCGTCGTCCGTAAATGCGTTCTCAGCGAATTCGTTCGCCGCGAGGTCGCCCAACGCCGAGATCACCAACTCTTGTTCTTCCGACAGTTCGAGCATGTATTGACATAAAAAGGTATCTAGTTAAAGCCACGGTCTAATTAAACCGCGATGTTACCTTGACCAAAGAGCGGTGGGTTTCTGCGTGCTTATGCGCAAAGTCGACTGTCTCAACGGGAATACCGGCTGGATTGTCGTAGGGTTTGTCGAGCGAGAGCGGACACCCGAACAGATCGTTGAGATGGCTATCCAAGCGCGTTATATTTCAATTTAATATACTGAACAAGATATTTACTATTTGGGCGTCATGGGAAGTTAGATCGCCACTCGAAACTGGGTGTAGAAAGCCGATGTTCAGCCGAGCAGCGATGCCGAGTCGGATCACCTCGCGATCAACGAACGGTGGGAAACGCAACGGCGAACGTCACTGGCTGTACGGTACGGTCGATCCGGGGACCAAACGTATTCCTGGATATTCGCCTGTCTCAGACCACAAGTACGCAACTAACCGCACACAGTTTCTCCGTGAACTCACGCAGAAAGTGCCGACGACTCGGGCTGTGGTCCTCGTCGATGATGCTCGTCACCGCAAAGCGGCAGTATGTCGACTCGACCTCGGATTTCAGACGCGTCGACGCGGAAACCGAACTGTCTTCAAACATATATCTAAAAATACAAAATAATCGAAATGATTGCTTTCAACGCACTGTCTAGATAAGCCAGTTTGAGAAACGAGCAAATCAATCGTTTAGGTGCTCATGCTCTACCAAGATCTGCTCAAAGAAGCGTTAGATACGGCGAATCTTGAATGTTGGGAGCGAGAGCGGACGGCGACGTTCTCAAGAGCTTCGCTCTTGTACAGCCCATCAGAAATCTTTGATTTCTGAGGACGCCCGTCAGGGCGTTTGCCGTCCGGCTCCATGCGACCGGTTGTTCACTCAGAGAGACACAAGAGATTCTTCGACTCTTCGGCGTAGAACGCTCTCATCAAGCAATCTGGCACTGGGTACATCACGTCGCTAACAGCGTTCCAGACCCGCCTGAGGCGAAGCCGAAGCGGGTCGCTGTTGACGAAACCGCTGTCAACATTAACGGCGAGCTGTGTTGGGTGTATGCTGCAATCGACCTTGACTCAAAGCTTGTTCTCGATGCTGAATTGTTTGGACGACAGGGCACTGATCCGGCGGCTGCGTTTCTTCATCATCTTGCCGAGAAACACGATCTCTCCGAGACCGTGTTTATCGTCGACGGCTTCGGTTATCAGACTGCCCTCGCTCGATTAGGATTGAGCGGTCGGCGGAACTATACCGATCGAAACCTATCGAAAAGTGGTTTCAAACATTGAAACAACGCATCGACCGCTTTTATCACTCATGGGTGGGCAGTCGGCGGAGCGTTCGCCAATGGATTGAACAGTTCGTACACTATTATAACCACCAGCGACCGCATCAATCACTCGAAAATCAACCGCCAGCTGAAAATATCGTTAACTATATAGTGTCATATATATTATGTATAAGCTCATAAATATCTCGGGTTTCTACTAACTAGACCCGATCCCAGTCGATCCACGTCTGCTCCCACCCCTTCCGTCGCTCGGCTGCTCGGCGGGCGTACTCTCGGTCTTCACGATAGGTCCGGTTTCGCTCGATCGTATCGGCCTGCTCGCCGTCGACGAGCATCGGGTGGAAGGCGACGGTTCCGTGCTCGATCCGCTCACCCGCCTCTATAGCGACGAGTTCCTGGGTCGCACCGCCCAGCGGCATGACGAGCCGACCCTCGGGGGCCAACTGCTCGAGGAGCGCCCGCGGCGGTTCGACGGCGGCAGCCTCGACCAGGATTCGATCGTAGGGTGCGTACTCGGGCAGGCCACGAGCGCCGTCGCGGCGGTCGACGAGGACGCCGCCGTAGCCGGCCGACTCGAGGTTCGATCGGGCCTCGTAGACGATTCGGCGGGCGATGTCGACCGCGTGAACGTTGGCCTCGTCGGTGAGTTCGGCGAGTACCGCGGCGGTGTACCCGACGCCGACGCCGACGACGAGGACGGTGTCGTCCGGCCGCACGTCGAGCGCCTCGAACAGGCGGCCGGCCGCGCTCGGCGAGAGGACGCGGGTTCCGAGTCGCTCGAAAGAGCGGTCGGCGTAGGCTGTGGCGTCGTCCTCGACGAACGGCTCCCTCGGGACCGTTCGCATGGCGACGCTGACCCGCTCGGATCCGACCACGGCCTTGGCCTCGTGTTCGAGGCTGTCGACCATGTCGTCTCGGAGCACCACGGGATCCATACGCCAGGGTCCGTGCCCGAGCCTCTTGAATCGAGCGGCCGGCGACGGTTCGGCCGGCGACGGTCGACTCGTGGCGAGGCTACTGGCTACCCTGCATCGAGACGAACCGAACGTCCCCGTGAGTCCGACGCTCGACGCCTTCGTCGGTCCGGACGAGTTCGACGAGCGTTTGTCGCCCCGTCCCGATCGGCGCGAGGAGTCGCCCGCCGACGCGGAGCTGGTCGAGCACGGCGTCGGGAAGCTCCCGCGCGGCGCAGGTAAGGTACGCGCCGTCGTAGGGGGCGTGTTCGGGCCAGCCGTCCCGACCGTCACCGAGGCGGACGCTGATATCGCCGTATCCGAGCCGATCGAGCCGTCGTTCAGCGGCGGCGGCGAGCGAATCGACGTACTCGACGGTGTACACGTGCTCTGCTCCGACGAGTTCGGCGGTCACGGCAGCGTGATAGCCGCAGCCGGTGCCGATCTCGAGTATCTCGTCGCCTGGCTCTGGCGCGAGCAAATCGCACATCATGCCGACCATGTGCGGGGCGGATATCGTCTGACCGGCACCGATCGGCAGCGGTCGGTCGCGGTAGGCGGCGGCGCGACGCGAGTCGGGCACGAACTCGTGACGCGGGACTGCCCGGAGCGCGTCGGCCGTCGCCTGCCGCTCGATGCGCCCGGATTCGACGAGGGCGTCGACCATCCGTTCGCGTGCCGTCTCGAAGTCGGGGGGCTCGCGATCGCCTTCGTCCGAATCACGCCGAAACACGCCCGATCACCCCGCGCTCACCAGCCGGACCACGCGCGTGTCTTGGCGTCCTCGTCGCGCGCGTAGATCCGCTTTATGTCCTTTGCGAGCACGGAATCGCCGGCGAAATCGAAGTCCTTGCGCTCGTAGTCGGTCGCGTCCTCGCGGACGAGAATCCGTTCGACGCTGAACTCCTCGCCGCCGTACTCGTGCGTTCGACCGATGACGAACGACTCGTCGCCGGGCACCTGGATGCGGACGCTCCTCGATTCGTCGTAGGTCCCCTCCTTCGGATGCAACGTCAGATTGACCGTGACGTTGCCGACCGCGCGGGCCCAGATCGTCTTGACGTCGGTCACGTCGGCCCCGTCGCCCCGGGAGCCGTCGGCCTTCTCGAGCGAAGTGATCCGGGCGGTCAGGATCGCTTCGTCGGTCTCGACGAGGAACTCGTCGCCGACGACGAGCCGCTCCTCGGGCGGGATGTCGACCCGGGCGCTGATCGATTCGTCGCCCTGCGAGACGACGACACGACGGTCGACGGTCGCCTCCTCCTCGAGCGTGGTTTTGTGGACCTGTCCGCACTCGCTGCACCTGACGGTGACGCCGCCCCCGCGGTTCAGTACCTCGTGTACCGTCTCCTCGACGGGCGAGCAGGACGGACATCGAACCGCGACGCGCTGTTGACTCATTGGGCGGAGTTGACCGTCCAGCCGTATAAGGCCGTGGCTCCGATCCGCCGAACCCTGTTTCAGGCCGCGGGGGAGGGCAGTTCGATCGCCTCGCCGTCGACGTACACCGTCGGCTCCCGGAGGATGCCGTCCATGTGGATCGGCGCGTCGGTGTCGCCGCCGATGCCGGCGTCGTCGCCGAAGGCGATGTGAACCGTGCCCGCGGCCTTCTCGTCCAACAGGACGCTCCCGACGAGTTCGGTGACGCCGAGGTTCGTCCCGATGCCGAGTTCCGCGAGGTTGTACGCCGCATCGCCCGCCCGTTCGGCGGCGGCCTCGGCGTCGGCGCGGATAGCGTCATCGGAGATGTGCGTGAGATAGCCGTCCTCCACGTCGATCGTGACGGTCTGCCCCTCGTCGAGCAGGCCGTGGGGGCGGATCGTTCCGTCGACTACGTAGGTTCCGGTCGCGGACTCGGGGCTGACGAACACCTCGCCGGCCGGCAGGTTCGAGAAGGAGCCGGGATCGTGGACGATGCCGGTGTCCTCGTTCCAGGGGCGATCGCCCAGTTCGAAGGTGACGTCAGTCCCCTGCGGGGAGGTGACGCGGACCTCGTCGGCATCCTCGACCGAATCGAGCATCGCGTCGCACTCGGCGGCAATCGCGTCGTAGTCGGCGTCGAGGCCGACGGTGAACACCTGCTCAGTGATCCCGGGAAGCGTCGCGCCGCGCGCGCCCTCGGCCGTCGCGTTCGAGCGCGCTCGGGTGTGGCTGATGCTCTTCGTCGTCGGCGCGAGGAAGGCGTCTGCCTCGCGGATCGCGGCGGCGACCGGCTCGGGGGGTTCGGCACCGTGTTGGGGCCCCGGCGGATACCGGACGATCACCGCATCGTCAGTCGCGTCGAGGGCGGCCGAGTAGAGGGCCTCGCCGATCTGTTCACGCTTGTCGTCGGTTACGATGACGCAGGTTTCGTCCGGCGAAACCGCCAGACACTGCTCGATCGCCGTCCCTGCCGCGGCCGAGACCGCGTTCGAATCCTCGATCACGATCGGATCGTTCCCGTTCATGCACAGCGGTTCGGTCGGCGGCCGGAAAGCCGTTCCTGTCCGGTCTCGTCGACCCACCGGCTGTGCTCCCGATGGATGGGGAGAGAAACGGTTATTCCGATGGCGTGACCACCCACGAACATGACCATTCAGGTCGCGGTCAATGGGTACGGGACCATCGGCAAGCGGGTCGCGGACGCCGTGGCGCTACAGCCGGACATGGAACTGATCGGGGTCGGAAAGACGCGCCCGAACCACGAAGCCGAACTGGCCATCGAGAACGGCTACCCGCTGTACGCGGCCATCGAGGAGCGGATCGAGCTGTTCGACGAGGCGGGGCTCGAACTCGCCGGCACCGTCGAGGAGATGGTGGCAGCCGCCGACATCGTCGTCGACGCCTGTCCGTCCGGAATCGGCGCTGACAACAAATCGCTCTACGAGGCGTACGACACCCCGGCGCTGTATCAGGGCGGCGAGGACGCCGACCTCGTCGACGTCTCGTTCAACGCCCGCGGGAACTTCGAGGCCGCGACCGACGCGGATCACGTCCGCGTCGTCTCGTGTAACACGACTGGGCTCTCGCGGCTGCTTGCTCCGCTCCAAGAGGAGTACGGCGTCGAGAAGGCGAGAGTCACGTTGGTCCGACGCGGCGGCGACCCCGCCCAGACCGGCCGCGGCCCGATCAACGACATCCTGCCGAACCCCGTGAGCCTCCCCTCCCACCACGGCCCCGACGTGAACACGATCTTTCCCGATTTGAACATCGACACGCTCGGGCTGAAGGTGCCGGCGACGCTCATGCACACCCACTCGGTGAACGTGACGCTCGAAGCGACGCCGGACGCCGACGAGGTCCGCGACGCGCTCGACGAACAGATGCGGATCTTCCTGATTCCCGAAGGCGCCGGCATCGACGGCGCGGGGGCGCTCAAGGAGTTCGCGATGGATCGCGGCCGCCCGCGCGCCGACATCTGGGAGAACTGCATCTGGTCGGAGTCGGTGTCGATGAAGGGCGACGATCTGTACCTGTTTCAGGCGATCCACCAGGAGTCCGACGTCGTCCCGGAGAACGTCGACGCGATCCGGGCGGTCCTCGGGACGGCCGACGCCGCCGAGTCGATCGAGCGGACGAACGGGACGATGGGCATCGGCTTCTGAGCGCCTCGGCGCAACCGCAGCGTCTGACGTCGACAGAAGGCTTTTGATGGTCTCGGTCCTACCGATGGATGTACAATGCGCCGTGATGACCGCGACGATCCGTTCGACGACATCTTCAGCGAGATAGAGCGAATGATGGAGGGGATGGCGGGCGGCATCGACGCGGCCGATTCCGGCTTCGGCGGCGACGCCCACGTGTCGGTGTACGAGGCCGACGACGAGATCCGCGTCGTCGCGGATCTCCCAGGCGTCGACAAAGACGACCTCCGGATCAAATGCGACGGCCGGAACGTCACCGTCGCAGCCACGACCGCGACGAGCGAGTACGAGGAGCGAATCCAACTGCCAGGGCGCGTCGACGAGCACTCCGCGTCGGCGTCGTTCAACAACGGCGTCCTCGAGATCACGCTCGATCGGACCGATAGCTCGGCGAACATCGATCTCTCCTGACCGCCCGCGATCCGCTCGGAACGTACGCGATCGAGATGGATGGCGATTTATAAATCAATTCGGACCGAACGACCCGTATGGACGAACGTGTACGCGAACATGCCGACGTGTTGGTCGGGTGGAGCGCGCGGATCGAACCGGGCGACGACGTCGTCGTCGACGTCGGGGAGGGAGCCCACGACCTCGCGGTCGCCGTCGCCGCGCGACTCGGCGAGGTCGGCGCGAACCTCGCCGTCACGTACGGGTCCGAGGAAATGACGCGGGCGTATCTTCGCGCCCACGACGACGAGTTGACAGCGAGCGACGGTGAACTGGCGTTATTCGAGAACGCCGACGTCTATCTCCGATTGGGCGGCGGCCGAAACACCGCCGCGACGGCCGACGTGGACGCCGACGCGCGAGCGGCCTATCGCCGTGCCCGCAGTGAGATTCGAGAGGCCCGAATGGACACGGATTGGGTCTCGACGGTGCACCCGACGCGCAGCCTCGCCCAGCAGGCCGGAATGGCCTACGAGGAGTATCAGGACTTCGTGTACGACGCCGTGCTGTACGACTGGGAGACGCTGGCCGAGGAGATGGCGCGGGTGAAGACCCGGCTCGACGAGGGCGAGACGATCCGGATCGTCAAAGAGCGCGACGACCAGCCGCGGACTGATCTGACGATGTCGATCGCCGGACGGATCGCGGTCAACTCCGCGGCGTCGGTCGCCTACGATTCACACAACCTCCCCTCCGGCGAGGTGTTCACCGCGCCGTACGGGACGGGGGGCGAGGTCTTCTTCGACGTGCCGATGACGATCAACGGCCGCCGGGTCCGGAACGTTCGGGTCGTCTTCGAGGACGGGGAGGTCGTCGATTTCGATGCCGAACAGGGCGAAGACGCCATCGAAGCCGTCCTCGATACCGATCCAGGCGCGCGACGGCTCGGCGAGTTGGGGATCGGGATGAACCGCAGCATCGACCGCTTTACCGACAACATCCTCTTCGACGAGAAGATGGGCGACACCGTCCACCTCGCGCTGGGTCGCGCCTACGACTCGAACGTCCCCGAGGGGGAGTCCGGCAACGAATCGGCGGTCCACGTGGATCTGCTCACGGACCTCTCGACGGCATCGCGAATCGAGGTCGACGGCGAGACGATCCAACGCGACGGGACGTTCTGGTTCGAGGACGGCTTCGAGGGCTAACGTCGGCGTCCGAACGCGCCGCTCTCGGCTTCGAGACGGCTGAGGAGAGTAAGCCCCCTTCTGTTTCGACCCGGCATTCGGCTGAGCGCCCGCCGCGTCTCCGGGCTACCAGTTGCGACGGGCTTGCACCGGTGAGGATTCGCCGTTCCACCCGTTCCCGCTCGTCGGCGCGCGGCGTCGGCCGCGCACAGGTGGCGATGGGATCATCCGAAGACGATCGCTATCGCCCGGCCCTCGGCGGGTTAACTCCCTTCCCTCTCGGGTCGGTTCGCGCGTTCGCGGGTGGCCCCGCGGACGCCGCCGGCCGTGTCAACGGCCGACGCGCCTCATCGGTCGGAGCGGGTGGTCCCGTTTCTGTTCCAGTGCCGGCGGTCTCCCGCCCCGGGCTTGCGCCCGGTCACCTGCCCGGAGGGTGGGGGGACTTTCCTCATAGGTCCGACGGCGACGCCGCCGACCCACGGGAACCGGGCTTCCTCTGCCGGTTGTCGGTAGGCCAGTCGGCGGTTTAAGCCGTTCGGTGGGCGGAGGGTGGATTCGAGCGATCGGTTTTTCCCCGCTCACGACGGGGAGTACGTATGGTAGACACCGACCGCATCCTCGACGTCCTCCCACACTACATCGTGTTGTTGCTCTTGGTGTTTCTCGTGCTCGCCGTGGTGCGCGAGTTCGTCGGCGATCTCGGGTTCGCGGTCGAACTCCTCATCGTGCTCGCGGTGACGTTCGCGTACCGTCCCGTGGTACAGCGACTCGGCGTCGCACCGGATTCGTGGGCGAACCGATAAACCGTCTCGCGTCGTGACGCTGGTATGCGAATCGAACGGATTCCGGTCGACGTGCCGACGCGGGCACCGGCCGGCCGGACTGCCGCTTACGTCGTCGGACGCGAGGACACCCTCCTCGTCGATCCCGCCGCGAGCGACGACCGCATCGACGCCGAACTCGACCACGTGGCCCACGTCGCGGTCACCCATCACCACTCGGATCACGTCGGAAGCGTCGCGGCGTACGCTGACGCGGCCGACGCGACGGTGTGGTGTCGGTACGGTCGTGAGGCGGCGTTCGAAGACGCCACGGGAATCGAGCCGGACCGAACGTTCCGAGATGGGACCGAGATACCGATCGGCGACGGCGCGGTTCGAGTGCGGGAAGCGCCGGGACACGCGGCCGAACACGTCGCGTTCTCGGCTGGAGAGTCGCTCCTCGTCGGCGATCTCGCCGTCGCCGAGGGGAGCGTCGTCGTCGGTGCGCCCGAGGGGGACATGCGCGCGTACCTCACCTCGTTGCGGCGGGTTCGGGCGATGGCCCCAGAACGGCTCTATCCGGCGCACGGACCAGTGATCGACGCGCCGCGGTCGACGTGTGAGCGGTTGATCAGGCATCGACTCGAGCGCGAACGGCGGGTGTTAGCGGCCCTCGAGGACGAAAATCGATCCGTGGCCGGGATCCTCGATTCGGCCTACGAGAAGGATCTCACGGGCGTTCGCGACCTCGCGGGGATGACGGTCCGAGCCCACTTGGACAAACTCCACCACGAGGGACGGATCGAGTGGGACGGCTCGCGGGCAACGTTCGTGGCCTGAGGACTACCGTGGCGTTACGCCTCGAATCGACACTCGACAAGCTCCGCGACCGCGCCGGTGACGTATACCTCGCCCGGCTCGACGGCGCGGAGCGTCAGGTTCCCTTGATCTCACACTCTCTCGACGGTCGGATCATAGTACGCACCGTCGGCCGAGACGTACGACTCGCCGATACGCCTCCCGGAGATAGATTCGATCGGCCTCGTACCGGCCGTCGAGCGCGGCATCGATCTCGTCCCGTACGTCGTCGGGGAGCTCCTCGTAGTGGATGATCTCCCGGGGACACTCTTCGTACCGCCGACCGTCGGAGCTGTCAGGCGTCTCGGATGCTGGCTCCCCGGTACCGTAGGGCGTGTCAGTGGCGGGCGCGTCCCCGGCGGTATTCGAAAGGCAGCCGGCAAATCCCAACATTCCAGTCGCCAGTAGCGTCCGTCGTCGCATACCGGGCGTTTTCGGATCGGTTCGAAAGTGGTTCGTGGAACGTCAAACCGGCGTTTGTCCCACGACAGGTCACGGTGGATACATTACCAATCCAGATACCAGACCCATCAACAATATCAAAAGTAGAAATAAAAAAGCCCAGAGGTGAAAAATAAGACTAGTAATATTAGGAATTATAACCTATATATCCAAATAGTTTATCTGATATTACCGAGACGCACAGAACAAAGATGATCGATCGACGCATCGAAGACATCGACCCGGAGTTCGCCCCGGTCGTTCGACCGGAAACGCCAGTCACTGATATCGCGGAGCTGCTGTGTGATCCCGACGCTTCGGCGGTCGTCGTCGTCGAAAACGAGGCGATCGCCGGAATCGTCACCGGATCGGATATCGTGGCCATGGTCGCAAACACTGAGCGCTATCCGACCGCCCGATCGATCATGTCGTCGTCAGTCGTCACGGTGTCCCCCAGTACGACGCTCGTCGAGGCAGCCGAACTGATGCGATCGGAGGGCGTCCGTCATCTCGCGATCGACGACGGGACGTACCGCGGCGTGGTGTCGACGACGACGCTCGCCCCGTACCTCTCGCGGCACCGACTCGACATCGAGTGGCACGGAGAGCCCTCGACCGTCACGGCGGACGGGGGCGGAACGCTGGTCGCGGAGAACTGATAGCGCAACCGAGTACGATAATCCATATAAGCCGGCGCGCGAAAAGCCGTATCAATGACCGCACAGACCGCCGAGCAGCGTGACCTTGCGGCCGTCATCGGACTCGAGGTCCACGTCCAGCTCGAAACGGCGACGAAGATATTCTGCGGCTGTTCGACGCAAGCCGACGACGACGAGGAGCCGAACACGCGGACCTGTCCCGTCTGTCTCGGCCTCCCGGGCGCGCTGCCGGTGCTCAACGAGGGGGCTGTCGAGGCGGCCATCAAGGTCGGTAAGGCGCTCGGCTCGGCGATCCCCGAAGAGACCCGCTTTCACCGGAAGAACTACTACTACCCCGATCTGCCGAAGAACTTCCAGATCACCCAGTATGACGCGCCGATCTGTGACGGCGGCTCGATCGAGTTTGGCGTCGACGGCGAGCGCCGGACCGTCGAGATCGAGCGCGCGCACTTAGAGGAGGATCCGGGCAGCCTCTCGCACGCCGGCGGCTCGATCGACACCGCCGAGTACACCCTTGTCGATTACAACCGCGCCGGCACGCCGCTCATGGAGATCGTCACCGCACCCGATTTCCGGAGCGCCGCCGAGGCCCGCGCCTTCCTCGCGAAGCTCACTGAGGTCCTGGAGTATCTCGGCGTCTTCGACGTGACGCGAAACGGCAGCCTCCGCGTCGACGCGAACCTCTCGATTGTCGACGCCGAGGAGGTCGACGACGATGGCTCGATTCGCACGGAGACCCTCGAATCCGCGAACCGAACTGAAGTGAAGAACATCTCCAGTCACAAGGGCGCCGAAAAGGCGCTCGCCTACGAGGAGACGAGACAGAAGAACGCGATCCAGCGAGGTCGCGAGGTCGAACAGGAGACCCGTCACTGGGACGAATCACGCGGCATCACCGTCTCGATGCGCTCGAAGGAGGCCGAAAAGGACTATCGGTACTTCCGCGAGGCCGATCTGCCGCCGCTTCGGGTGTCGAGCTGGAAAGAAGAGATCGAGATTCCGGAGCTCCCCGACGTCCGCCGCGAGCGCTTCCGCGAGGAGTACGATCTCGATGGCGAGTCCGCGGCGAAGCTCACCTCGACGAAACAGGTCGCGGACTTCTACGAGCGGATCGCCGAACGGTTCGATCCGGATCTCGCCGCGACGTGGGTCGCCGACAATCTGCTCGGCGAACTCCACTACCGCGACATGGCGATTACGGACGTCGAGGACCGATTCGGGGAGTTCACGCGGCTCGTCGAGCTGGTCGACACCGACGAGATCACGGTCAAAAACGCCGAGGAGATCGTCCTCCGCCGAATGCTCGACGACGGGCTCGGTCCCGACGAAATCGTCGACGCTGAAGGGCTCGGCAAGACGGACGACGACGCGGTCGCCGCCGCGGTCGGCGACGCGATCGAGGAAAACCCCGACGCGGTCGAGGACTACCACGCCGGCGAGGGCGGCGCGCTGAACTTCCTCGTCGGCCAGGTAATGGCGAAGACGGGCGGGTCGGCCGATCCGGGGACGGTCAACGAACTTCTCCGCGAACGGTTGGACCAGTAGGCTTCCGGTCGCGTTATTCCGGGTCTCCTGCGTATTCGCGTCCGTTCTGTCTCCCGCGCGCGCGGCGTGTGCGGGCTGGTACGCCCGTAGGCGCTTTGTACTGCGGTTTGAAGATGGTTCCGACGAAAGGTTGAAACCCGGAGTCGGCGTACTCCGAGCCAACTGTGGAACTCATCGTCACCGAAAAGGACAATGCGGCGCGCCGGATCGCGGAGATCCTCTCCGGCGACAGCGCATCGACAGACCGCCAAAACGGCGTCAACGTCTACCGCTGGGGCGGCACGCGCTGCGTCGGGCTGTCCGGGCACGTCGTCGGCGTCGATTTCCCGCCCGAGTACGCCGACTGGCGCGACGTCGAACCGGTCGAGTTGGTCGAAGCCGACGTGGTGAAGACGCCGACCCAAGAGAACATCGTCCGAACGCTCAAGCAACTGGCAGCCGACGCGAGCAAGGTCACGATCGCGACCGACTACGACCGCGAGGGGGAGTTGATCGGCAAGGAGGCCTACGAACTCATTCGCGAGGAGACCGACGCGCCGATCGACCGGGTCCGGTTCTCCTCGATCACCGAAAACGAGGTTCGAGAGGCGTTCGCCAACCCCGACGAACTCGACTTCGACCTCGCGGCCGCCGGGGAGGCCAGACAGGTGATCGACCTGCTTTGGGGCGCTGCACTCACCCGGTTTCTCTCGCTGTCAGCGAAGCAGTTGGGCGAGGACTTCATCTCCGTCGGCCGCGTCCAGTCGCCGACGCTGAAGCTCATTGTCGACCGCGAACGGGAGATTCAGGCGTTCGACCCGGAGGACTACTGGGAGCTGTTCGCGGAACTGCTGAAAGACGACGCGGGCTTCGAGGCGCAGTACTTCTACGAGGATCAAGACGGTAACGAGGCCGAACGGGTCTGGAACGAGGCCGACGCGACCGAAGCGTTCGAGCAATTACGTGGAGCTCGGGACGCGATCGTCGAGTCGGTTCGTCGCCGCAGCCGGACCGACGAGCCGCCGAACCCGTTCAACACGACCCAGTACATCAGCGCGGCCGGATCGCTCGGCATGTCCGCCCAGAAGGCGATGAGCGTCGCCGAGGAGCTGTACACCGCGGGATATATTACCTACCCGCGGACGGACAACACCGTCTACCCCGACGATCTCGATCCCGAGGAACTCCTCTCGGCATTCACCGATCACTACCTCTTCGGCGAGGGCGCCGAATCGCTGCTAGCGGCCGAAGAGATCGAGCCGACCGCGGGCGACGAGGAGACGACGGACCACCCGCCGATTCACCCGACTGGAGAGATCCCGGCGAAAGAAGATCTCTCCGATGACGAGTGGGAGGTCTTCGAGCTCGTCGTGCGGCATTTCTTCGCGACCGTTGCCGAGCCGGCCGAGTGGGAGCACCTGAAGGTGATCGCCGACGCGAACGGCTGTCTCCTGAAAGCAAACGGGAAACGGCTCGTCGAATCGGGATACCACGAGGTGTATCCGTACCGGTCGACCGCCGAGAATCACCTTCCGGACGTCGAGGAGGGAGAAGTTCTTGGCATCGACGATGTCCGGATCGAGGCGAAACAGACCCAGCCGCCGCGCCGTCGCGGCCAATCGAGACTCATCGAGGAGCTCGAATCCCGCGGGCTCGGGACGAAATCGACGCGCCACCACACGATCGAGAAGCTGTACGATCGTGGCTACATCGAGGGCGATCCGCCGCGGCCGACGAAGCTCGCGATGGCAGTCATCGAAGCCGCCGAGAAGTTCGCCGACCGGATCGTCGACGAGGAGATGACGGCGCAGTTGGAGGCCGACATGAAAGCCATCGTCGACGGCGAGAAGGGGTACGAGGAGGTCACCGACGAATCGAGGGAGATCCTCGAAGCGATCTTCGGGGAGCTTCACGACTCCAGAGAGGAGATCGGTGAGCACCTCCGGGAATCGATGAAGGCGGATCGAACTCTCGGCCCGTGCCCCGAGTGTGGCGAAAGCCTGCTCATTCGCCGATCGCGTCGCGGCTCGTACTTCGTCGGCTGTGACGGCTTTCCGGACTGTCGGTACACGCTTCCGCTCCCGAACAACGGCGAGCCAACGGTCACCGACGAGACGTGCGAGGAACACGATCTCAAACACGTGAAGATGCTCGCCGGGCGCAGTACGTACGTCCACGGCTGTCCGCAGTGTAAGGCGGACGAGGCCGACAAAGCGGAGGACGAGATCATCGGGCCCTGTCCCGAGTGTGGCGAGGGCGCGGCGTCGAAGACACCGAGAGGCGAAGACGGCGACGCCGTCGAAGCGCACGGCGGCGAGTTGGCGATCAAAACGCTCCGAAACGGCTCGCGGCTCGTGGGGTGCACTCGCTATCCCGACTGTGAGTACTCGTTGCCGCTGCCGCGGCGCGGCGAGATCGAGGTGACCGACGAGATCTGCGACGAGCACGGCTTGCCCCACCTGCTCGTCACCAACGGCGAGGACGACGACGATCCGTGGGAGCTCGGCTGTCCGATCTGCAACTACGCCGAGTATAGAGAGCGGCAGACGGCCTCCGAAATAGAGGATCTCGACGGCGTCGGCTCGAAAACCGCCCAGAAGCTCGCGGCGGCGGGGATCGAATCGCTCGACGATCTGCGAAACGCCAACGTGACCACGGTCGCCGCCGAGGTACAGGGCATCTCCGAGGACCGGCTTCGCGAGTGGCAAGCCCAAGCGAACGCCGGCGCCGTCGCGGAGTGAAATGTCGAAGCGGTTTTAGCTACCCACCGAGACAGAGGGTGTATGAGCGCGCCGTGGGCAGCGTGGGATCACGTCGTCAAGATCGATCCCGACAAGACGCTCGTTGAGGGCGAGACGTTCGAGGACATCTGTGCGACCGGAACGGACGCCCTCGAGATCGGCGGCACCACAGGGATGACCGAGGAGAAGATGGCCCGCGTCGTCGAGGCCACCACGGCCTACGACGTGCCGGTCTACATCGAGCCGTCGAACGTCGGATCGGTCGTTCACCGCGACGGGCTGGACGGGTACCTCGTTCCGATCGTCCTCAACGCCGGAGACCCGTTCTGGGTGACTGGCGCGCACAAGGAGTGGACGCGACTGGACTGCGAGATCGATTGGGACGTGACCTATCCGGAAGCGTACATCGTCCTCAACCCCGACTCATCGGTCGCGACGTACACCGAGGCCGACTGCGATCTCGGCGTCGACGAGGTCGCCGCCTACGCCGAGGTGGCAGAGCAAATGCTCGGCCAGCGGATCGTCTACATCGAGTATTCGGGGACGTTCGGCGACCCCGACGTGGTTCAGGCCGCGGCCGGCGCGGTCGACGACGCGTCAGTGTTCTACGGCGGCGGTGTCGGTGATTACGAGTCGGCCTATGAGATGGGCCAGCACGCGGACACGGTCATCGTCGGTGATCTGGTGCACGACGAAGGGGTCGAAGCGGTCAAAGAGACCGTCGCGGGCGCGAAGGACGCGAGATCCGAGCCGATCGAAGGCGTCTGATACGGACTGTTGTGGTCTTGTACCGGTTATCGCCGATGAGGCCATCCCGCCAACGCTTAAGCCGACGGGTTCGAATTTATCTATAATGTTCGACGCTGACGACCTCGAAGAGATCCGCGAGGGGCGTGACCGGTGGGAATCCGACACGTACGGCCCGACCGTGGATCGCTTCGGGGAGCGAAAGGAGGATTTCACCACCGATACGGGCGGACAGAACGTCCAACCGCTGTACACGCCCGACGACGTAGCCGACATCGACTACGGAACCGACACCGGATTCCCGGGCGAGGAGCCGTACACGCGCGGCGTGTACTCGACGATGTACCGGGGACGGCTGTGGACGATGCGACAGTACGCCGGGATGGGAACCGCCGCCGAAACCAACGAACGCTTTAATTATCTGCTCGACGAGGGACAGACCGGCCTCTCGATGGCGTTCGATCTGCCGACGCAGATGGGCTACGACTCCGATTCGTCGATGGCCGAAGGAGAGGTCGGCAAGAGCGGCGTCGCGATCGACTCACTCGACGACATGGAGACGGTCTTCGGCGACATTCCGCTCAACGAGGTCTCCACGTCGATGACGATCAACGCGCCCGCGTCGGTGCTGTTGGCGATGTACATCGCGGTGGGTGACAAACAGGGCGTCGAGAGAGAACAGCTCCGCGGGACGATACAGAACGATATCCTCAAAGAGTACATCGCGCGGAACACCTACATATTCCCACCGGAGCCGTCGATGCGGATCATCACGGACATCTTCGAGTTCTGTGCGGAGGAGATCCCGAACTTCAATACGATCTCGATATCAGGCTACCACATCCGCGAGGCCGGCTCGACGGCGGCCCAGGAGATCGCGTTTACCCTCGGTGACGGGCTCGAATACGTCGAAGCCGCGACCGAGGCCGGGCTCGACGTGGACGACTTCGCCCCGCAGCTTTCGTTCTTCTTCAACGCGCACAACAACGTTCTCGAAGAGGTCGCGAAGTTCCGCGCCGCCCGCCGCATGTGGTACAAGCTCATGGACGAGCGCTTCGACGCTGAAAAGCCGGTTTCGAAGCAGTTGAAGTTCCACACCCAGACCGCGGGATCGACGCTGACCGCCCAGCAGGTGGAGAACAACGTCGTCCGCGTCGCCTACCAGGCGCTCGCGGCGGTCTTGGGCGGAACCCAGAGCCTGCACACGAACGGAAAGGACGAGGCGCTCAGTCTCCCGACCGAACAGTCCGTCCGGACGGCGCTTCGAACGCAACAGATTCTCGCCCACGAATCGGGGGCGGCTGACACGATCGATCCGCTAGCGGGGTCGTACTACATCGAGAGCCTGACCGACGAACTGGAAGCCGAGGCGTTCGAACTGCTCGAAGAAGTCGACGAGCACGGCGGGATGCGACAGGCCGTCGAAGACCGATGGGTCCAACGGCAGATTCAGGACACCGCCTTCGAGCGCCAACGCGAGATCGAGACGGGCGAGCGAATCATCGTCGGCGTCAACGAGTTCAAAGTCGACGAGGAACCGCAGGAAGATATCGAAGAGGTCAGCGAACAAGAACAGCGCGAACAGCGCGAGCGAGTCGAAGAGATACGCGAAACCCGTGACAACGAAGCCGTCGAGGACGCACTCGCGGAGCTGAAAACCGCCGCCGAAGGGGACGAAAACGTCATGCCGTCGATCATCGATGCGGTGAAGGCGTACGCGACGACCGGCGAGATATGCAACGCGATGCGGGACGTCTTCGGCGAGTACCAGGGCTGACGCGGCGTCGAACCAGCGGGGAAGCTACCCGAGCCGAACCGCAGTCCCGTACGCGAGAACCTCGGCACCGCCGTCGACGACGGTTGACGTTTCGAGGCGCAGGTTGACGAGCGCGTCCGCGCCCATCTCCTCCGCATCGGCCTCGGCGCGGGTGATCGCCTCGTCGCGCGCCTTCGAGAGCAGTTCCGAGTAAGCTTTCATCTCGCCGCCGACGAGATTGCGGAGACTCTGCGTGAAATCGCGACCGACGTTTCGGGCCTCGACCGTGTTTCCGCGGGCGACGCCCAGAATCTCGACTATATCGCCGTCCGGAACGGTGTCCGTCGTGGTGGTGTACATCGTTGGATGGTGTCTCTCGCGGGGCAAATAAGCCTTCCCGCGCGCTTTTAGTCCCGCCGACCGAGAGATCGGTATGCGCTTCGATCACGCCGGCGTCGCGACCGACGACGCCGAAGGACTCGCGTTCCTCTATGAGGACCTGCTAGGCTGTGAGATAGCCCACGAAGAACGGTTTCAGGAGCTGAAGGTCATCTTCCTCGAACTCGAGAACGGCTACTTCGAACTCCTCGAACCGCAGGACGGCGGAACCATCGCACGCTATCTCGAACGGAACGGATCGGGACTGCACCATATCGCGCTGGAGACCGACGACATCGAGGCGACGCTCGAAACCGCAGCCGACATCGGCGTCGAGTTGATCGACGAGGAGCCGCGACGGGGGGCGTGGGGACACCAGGTCGCTTTCCTCCACCCGGCGTCGACCGGCGGCGTGCTGATCGAGTTCGTCGAACACTGACGCTACCGGAGGGGCGAGCAGGCGGCACACTTCCCGTCCGCGGCCCGGATGCCGCACTCCAGTCCGGTCGGACCGCGGGCGTCTCTCAGCGCATGGGGTGGCTGGCCGCGTATTCGTATGTAAATCGTCGGGACAGCGGACGGTTCGTCGCTCAGCCGAAGTTCTCGGCTTTCGCCGCGTCGGGATCGCCGCCGGCGGCTTCGATCGCCGCCTCGGCGTCGGCGAGGAAATCTGCGAACCCGTAGATGAACGCTCGCTCGCCGTCGTCGTTGGTGAGTACGTCGGCGACGGCGTCGGTGAGATCGGTCTCGGCAGCGAGAACGAACACGTCGGCACCGCCGGCCGAAAGCGTGGCGAGTCGATCCTCGTGGAGCGGTTCGTCGTCGCGATAAACGACGGCCGCCTCGTGTCCGTCGGCGAGTGCACGTTCAGCGATCGCGACGGCCGGGCCGATACCGGGGCCGCCGGCGAGGACGACGACGCGCGGCTCGCTCTCGTAGTAGTCGTCGCCGAACGGTCCGGTGATGGTGATCGAATCGCCGGGGGAAAGAGAGAGCAGGTACTCGCTGAAATCTCCGCCTTCGTCGGGATCGTAGCTGACGGTGAGTTCGAACGATTCCTCGGTATCGCGCGAAGAGACGGTGTAAAAACGGGCGGCAGTCTCGCCATCGATCGTCGCCGAAATCTTGACGAACTGGCCGGGGAGAGCCGAAAACGCAGACGGTGTCGTAATCTCGATGGCGACTGCATCGGTGCCGATATCGCGAATAGCGGCAACGGTCGTCTCGATAGGTTCCATACGCGGTATGGGTCGCTCCGACCGCAAGGCGCTTTCGAAGCGAATCGTCGAGAGAGTGTTCGGCAGGTGACGAACCCGTCGGAGTGGATTTCTCCGCGCTGAAATCGAATAGATACAGCCGTATTCAGAAGGCTTAACGTTCGTCGTGTTGAACCCCGACGTAGCATGCCAGAGGACCTAAACTGGGCCGTCGGCGGCGAAGCCGGCGACGGGATCGACTCGACTGGGAAGATCTTCGCCCAGGCGCTCTCCCGTGCGGGGCGCCACGTCTTTACCTCGAAGGATTTCGCATCGCGGATCCGGGGCGGGTACACCGCTTATAAGGTTCGGACGTCGGTTGACCGCGTCGAGAGCGTCGTTGATAGACTCGACATCCTGATCGCACTCACGGAACGAACCGTCGACGAGAATCTTGACGAGCTACACGGGGACTCCATCATCATCTACGACGGCGAACGATCGATGATGTCGGACTTCGAAACCCCGGGGGAGATGACGGGTCTCGACGTGCCGCTGAAACGGCTCGCCGAGGACGCCGGCGGAGCCATTATGCGCAACATCGTCGCGTTGGGCGCCGCCTGTTCCGTCTCCGGATTCAACATCGAATACCTCGACGAGTCGCTCGAAAAGCGCTTCGGCGGCAAGGGTGAAGCGATCGTCGAGAACAACAAGAAGGCCGCGAGACTCGGCGCGGAGTACGTCGAGGAGGAGTACGGCCTCTCGACGCCGTACGACCTCGAAACGACGGACAACGACTACGTTCTGCTGAACGGCGACGAAGCGATCGGGATGGGCGCACTCGTTGCCGGGTGTCGGTTCTACGCTGGCTATCCGATCACGCCGGCGACGGACGTGATGGAGTATCTGAAAGGACGGATCGAACGGTACGGCGGGATCGTCGTACAGGCCGAGGACGAACTGTCGGCCGTGAACATGGCGCTGGGCAGTGCCCGTGCGGGTGCGCGCTCGATGACGGCGACGTCCGGACCGGGGGTCGACTTGATGACGGAGACGTTCGGTCTCGTCGCCACCTCCGAGACGCCGCTCGTCATCTGTAACGTCATGCGGTCGGGTCCCTCGACGGGGATGCCGACCAAGCAGGAACAGGGCGACCTCAACCAGATGCTCTACGGCGGACACGGCGAGATTCCTCGGTTCGTCCTCGCACCAACGAACATCGCCGAGTGTTTCCACAAGGCGATCGAGGCGTTCAACCTCGCCGAGAAGTACCAGACGCCAGTCTACCTGACTGGCGACCTCGCGCTCGCGGTCACGGAGCAGACGTTCGCTCCCGAGGAGTTCGACATGGACGCGGTCGAGGTCGACCGCGGGAAGCTCGTCGACGAGGAGACGATCGACGAGTGGCAAAACGAGAAGGGCCAGTTCCAGCCGCACGCGCTCACCGACGACGGGATCAGTCCCCGGGCGTTCCCCGGGACGGCGGGTGGTGCCCACATGTCGACCGGCCTCGAACACGACGAGTTGGGTCGTCGGACGGAGGACACGGACATGCGGATCAAGCAGGTCGACAAACGCGAGCTAAAAATCGAGACAGCCCGCGAACAGGAGAATTGGAGTTACCGCGAGTTCGGTAACCCCGATTCGGACACGCTCGTCGTCTCGTGGGGATCCAACGAAGGCGCGATGCGAGAGGCCATCGAGATGTTGGACGAGGAGGGGATCGACATCCGGTTCATCTCGGTGCCGTACATCTTCCCCCGCCCGGATCTGACCGAGGACATCGAAGCGGCCGACGAGACGATCGTCGTCGAGTGTAACGCGACCGGGCAGTTCGCCGACCTCATCGAGCACGACGCGCTCACCCGCGTGAAACGCATCAACAAGTACAACGGCGTCCGATTCAACGCGGACGAGCTCGCCGAAGAGGTCAAATCGATTCTCGGCGAGGCCGCGGAAGTGGAGGCTTAACATGAGTTCTAACGTTCGATTCACCGACTTCAAATCCGACAAACAGCCGACGTGGTGTCCCGGGTGCGGCGACTTCGGGACGATGAACGGGATGATGAAAGCGCTGGCGGAGACGGGCAACGACCCGGACAACACCTTCATCGTCGCCGGCATCGGCTGTTCGGGAAAGATCGGGACGTACATGCACAGC
>NZ_JAWODL010000054.1:0-9822 GCF_046483325.1 Natronomonas sp.
CCAACCCTGCATCAATCCAAGAACACCCAGCAGCAGTATCAGGGCGGTCAGGGCGCCGACGCCAAGTCCGACCGCGATAACCGCCTTTTCGCCCGGTTCCATGTTATGGCCTCCCAGTCGCCGTTCTCACGGACCTGCTGCAGCAGGTCATAGTACTGGCGGCGATACGTCTTGAAGTAGAGGCTGAGATAAAGGATCGGCTCCTTGAGGATGCCCTGCGTGCATCCCGAAACGGATGACATCGCCTCCGACGATCGTGACGAACCGACGACGGACAACGCCGAATCCGCGCCGGGATCGGCCGAGGATCCGGAGGCCGACGCGGCTGGCAGTTCGTCGGCAGCCGACGCCGAAGCCGGGACCACCGCCGATGCGAGTCAGGCCCCCGCCCCCGGATCCGATACGGCTACGGCTTCCGAAGCGGTCTCCGACGCCGACGTCCAGGGCACCTCTGCGGTCGATTCTGAGGCCGATTCGACGTCGGAGCAGACGACTGGAGGGACGTCGGGAAGCGTTCGCGCGAGTGCGGGCCCCGACGACGATGATCCCGCTTCGGTCAGCGACGGTCCCTCCTCCGGGCACGCCAGCGCCCGATCGGACGATGCATCCGACGACGCATCCGACCCTGTCGAACCTGACCCGCCTCGCGATTCGACCACCCGACCGAACGCCAGTTCCGACACGGATGTGTCGTCGTCAGCGACGTCGAGACGAGAGTCCGGGGACCGATCCAAGCCCTCGAACCGCCGTGGACGCCGTGGTCCGGGTGGGATCGAAGCGATCACGACCCGAACGGTTCCGTCGCTCGACCCCGAAAACAGCGGCCGAAGCGATACCGCCTCCGCGGGAACTGAATCGCATCGCTCGACCCCATCGGGGCGTTCGCGATCTGCCGACTCCCAGTCCGCGTCACCGTCCGAGACGATCCCTCCGTCCTCCGATCGTGGCGATCAACTCCGCGAGGAGTACGAATCGAGGATCGAGACCTACGAATCGAGGATCGAGGAACTGGAAACGTCCGTCGACGACGCCGACGCTCGGATCGAAGAGCTCGAAGCCGAAATCGATGCGATTCGGGCGGAACGCGACGAGTTGCAGGCCCGACTCGACGCGGTCGACAGCGTCCCCGGTACCCGGTCGATGTCGTCGACCGAGGCACTCGCCGGCACGAGTCTGTTCGTCCGGGAGACGACTCGCGGTGAAGCCACGTTGGCGGACGCACACGACGGTAACGGGGACCGAGAGACGGTCGAATCGAATCTCCGAATCGAATATCACACGACGTTCGACGACGAGTCGGTCTCGGTCGACGGCGAGCCGTTCGAATCGTGGCTTCGGTCTTCGGTCACGTATGCGTTCATCGAGTGGCTCGTGATGGAGCTACTCTTCGAGATCCGCTCGACCGGCTCGGTCGAGGGACTTCGCCCGCTCTACGATGCGCTTCCCGGTATCGACCGGATCGGGTTCGACGAAACGGTCGCGGTCGGCAACGGCACCGAAGGTCGCGAAGTGACGTTCGACATCGTCGCCCGCGGTAAGAAGGGAAACCCACTCGTCGTCATCGAGTTCGACCGACGGCGTGATCCGACCCGGGCCGAGGCGATCGAACCGTTCGTTACCGACGCCTCGGACGTCTGTGAGGACTACGAATCGCTCGCGGGTGCGGTCGCGATCACCTCGAGTTACTTCGAAGCCGATGCGATGGGTGCCGTCGAGGAGGCGACGAGTACGAGCCTGCTCAGCCGCAGCAAACACCGAAGCTACGTGAAGCTCTCGCGAGCGAACGGCTATCACCTCTGTTTGGTCGAAGCGAGGGACGGTTCGTTCAATCTGACCGTTCCGGAGCTGTAGCGATCACCGATTCGGAATCCCGATCTCGACGACGATTACGCGTCGCGTTTCGAGCGACCGTCAGTGTCCGAGTACCTCTCGCGATAGACGTTCGGAAACGCCGAAAATGCCCCAATTAGCCTTCGATTTCCGGGATGTCGTCGATCTTCATCCCTTCGAGTTTGTCGATGATGTCGTCGATCTTCGAGTCAAGATCGTCGACGAAGTCGCCGGTGTCGTCGGTCGTGATCGCACCCTGGCTCGACGGTTCGATGAGGTTCTCCTCTTCGAGGACGCGGAGCGAATATCGAACCTTATGATGCGGATAGCCCGTCTCGTTCGACATCTTGACGATACCGATCGGTTCGTTTTCGATCACCATCCGGAGTACCCGGAGGTGTCGTTCGAGCATGTCTACTTCCTTTTCAAGTCGATCTATCATGGCATTTGTTAACTTGTGTTTGCGGGTTTTAAATGTTGCTGTCTGATCGGCGGAACATCAGCGTCCGAATTCAATCGTGTCAACGTTTCGCTTTACGTGTATAAATCCCTTGTGACAAGTACACGTATGTTACTCCTTCGATCGTGAAGAATGCGACGTCGAGCCGTGGTTCGTGGATCGCGGTGCTCGCGCCTCCCACATACCGTAATCGGTTTAGCCCATTGGCGGCAACGTCGTCTCGATGACCGTAACCATCGTCGGTTCACAGCTCGGCGACGAAGGGAAAGGCGGTATCGTCGACGTGTACGGCGATGCCGTCGACGTCGTCGTGCGCTATCAGGGCGGCGACAACGCCGGCCATACCGTCGTCTCCGAAGGCGACGAGTACAAGCTCTCTCTCGTCCCGTCGGGTGCCGTCCGGGGTAAGATCGGCGTTCTCGGCAACGGCTGTGTCGTCAATCCGAACACGCTCTTCGAGGAACTGGATGTGCTCTCCGAACGGGAGCTTTCCCCCGACGTTCGCGTCGCAGAGCGCGCCCACGTCATCCTCCCGTATCACCGGATCATCGACGGGATGGAGGAGGACGTCAAATCCGATGACAACCTCGCGGCCGGAACCACTGGCAGAGGAATCGGTCCGACCTACGAGGACAAGGCGGGCCGCCGCGGCGTCCGTATCGGCGACCTGCTCGATCCAGAGACGCTCCGTGAGCGACTCGAGTACGTCGTCCCGCAAAAGCGGGCGCTCGTCGAGGACGTCTACGGTATCGAGATCGGCGAGGACGTCGACGGCGACGCGTTCGACGTCGACACGCTCTTCGAAACGTATCTGGCGTTCGGCGAACGGATCGAACGCGAGGAAATGGCCGTCAACTGCGGCGAGTTTCTCCAGGCGCGGCTCGACGCGGGCGACGAGATCATGTTCGAGGGCGCACAGGGCACCTCGATCGACATCGACCACGGAATCTACCCCTACGTCACGTCCTCCAACCCGACCGCCGGCGGCGCCGCGGTCGGCACCGGCGTCGGGCCGACCGTCATCGGACAGGGCGAAGTGGTCGGGATCGTCAAGGCGTATCTCTCCCGCGTCGGGACCGGTCCGCTCCCGACTGAGCTCGGTTCTGTCGACGGACAGACGCCCGAAAACGGCGGCCGTCAGGACGAATCCGAACTCGCCACATACATCCGTGATAAGGGTGGCGAGTACGGAACCGTTACCGGTCGTCCGCGCCGCGTCGGCTGGCTCGACATGCCGATGCTCCGCCACGCCACGCGGGCGAACGGCTTCACCGGGCTCGCGATCAACCACATCGACGTGCTCGCCGGTCTCGACGAGGTGCGCGTCGGCCACAGCTACACCCTCGACGGCGAGGAACTGCTCTCGATGCCCGCGACGACCGAGAAGTGGGACGACTGTGAGGCCGAGTTCCGGACGTTCGACGGCTGGGACGACGTCGATTGGGCCGCCGTCGCCGCGGAGGACTACGACGCCGTCCCCGAAAACGCCCGGACGTATCTGGAGTACATCGCCGAGGAACTCGAGACGCCGATCTACGCCATCGGCGTCGGGCCCGGTCGCGAGGAGACCGTTATCGTCGAATCGCCGATCTGAGTCGTTCTGTAACTACCCTGCGGTTTCGGCCCGCCGTTTCAGCGCCTCGTTCATCTCGTCGAATCCCCGTTCGACGGATTCGACATCGAGGAAAATCGGGACGAGAATCCCGGCGAAGGTTTCACGCTGGAGGAATCGCACGCCATCGACCGCCGGCTCGATGATGAACTCGTGGCGACCGTCGAGGAGATTCGGGACGAAGAGGCGGCCGATCCAGACGATCCGACCGTTCTGCTCGACGGTTTTGACCACCGGTTTGAAGCTCATCGGCCGACCGCCTGGTGGCTCGACCCGGACTCTGAGGCGTTCGTCGCGCTCTATCGCCCCCTCGGCGCTCGAAATAAACGGATTCCACTCGTCGTAAGCTTCGAGATCGGTCAGTATCTCCCAGACGGTTTCCGGTGAGGCATCGATCTCGATCTCGCGTTCGACGGTCCTCATACCACGTCAAAGAGACTCCTGGATGAATAATTCGCCGTCGATCGACGGCCGAAATCGGACGTTTTCGTCGCCGATCTACCGGCAGTCGCTGCCTCTAATGTAGGTCTCGATACGGCACGCGTATCTATGCACCATCGAACAGAGCGACGGTGTCGCAAAAAACGGGACGGCGCGATCAGTGGATGCCGAGCGCTTCGATTTGCTCTTGATACCGGTTTCGGATGGTGACCTCGGTCACCTGCGCGACCTCCGCGACCTCCCGCTGTGTCTTCTTTTCGTTACAGAGCAGCGAGGCGGCGTATATCGCGGCGGCCGCGTAGCCGGTCGGCGATTTCCCCGAGAGCATTCCCTTCTCGGCGGTCACTTCGATGATCTCGCGGGTCTTTTGTTCGACCTCCTCGCTCAGGCCGAGCTCCGAGCAGAAACGAGGAACGTACTGGACCGGATCGACGGGTTCGAGGCCGAGCGAGAGCTCCTGTGCGATGTATCGATACGTTCGGCCGATCTCCTTTTGCTCGACGCGGGCGACCTCCGCGACCTCGTCGAGCGAACGCGGGATGCCCTCCTGTCGGCAGGCGGCGTAGAGGGCCGCCGTGGCGACGCCTTCGATCGAGCGGCCGCGAATCAGATCGTCGTCGAGCGCGCGCCGGTAGATGACCGAGGCAACCTCGCGTACGGATCTGGGGACGCCGAGCGCCGACGACATCCGATCGATTTCGGACAGGGCGAACTGGAGGTTCCGCTCGCCCGCGTCCTTGGTTCGAATCCGCTCTTGCCACTTTCGGAGCCGGTGCATCTGTGAGCGTTTCTCGGAGGATATCGAGCGCCCGTAGGCGTCCTTGTCCTTCCAGTCGATCTGCGTCGTGAGCCCCTTGTCGTGCATCGTCTGCGTCGTCGGCGCGCCGACGCGGGACTTCGACTGGCGCTCGGAGTGGTTGAACGCCCGCCACTCCGGACCGCGGTCGATGTTCTCCTCCTCGATGACGAGACCACAGTCCTCACAGACGAGTTCACCGCCCCCGTCAGCGCTCCGTACCAGTGAATCCGATTCACACTCCGGACAGCCGGTCTCTTCCTCCGTCTCTGTCTCCTCCTCGCTGGTACGCTCTCGCTGGCGGGTGGGTCCTGGCATTATACTTATATGCTTTGACGACTCGACATATAAATGCTTTGCACACCCAGCTTTTTGCCCCGTTTTTTCGTGAGCGTTCCGCCGAGGGCGTGGTCACTCCCCCGAAGGCGACCGATTCGTCGCGGTGGTCACGGTCGTGGCACTGCTGTTCGTGCGAGTGCGAACCCGAACGATTCGGCGTATCGCTCCCTGGAACGGCCATCGGATTTTTATATTGGCACGGAGAACGTCTCGGTGCAGCCGGATACGCGAACCGACGGCCGTCGGTCTTCATCCGGGAAAGGGAAGGGGCGCACTCACCGTGGGGGCGTCCCGGACGGACGCGAACGGCGCTGTCTCCGCGCTCTATGTACGAGCGACGCGTCCGGGTGGCTCACTCGTTCCAGAACTGCTCCAGCGCGTCGTCGAACACGTCCGTTCCGACGTCGCTCTCGGCCGAGCACCTCGCGGATCGTCATCGCCGACCCTTTCACATCGGAACCGTCTCGGGCGTCGGTACCGGTTTCCTCGATCGCGGCGACCGGCTCTCTGCCCCGCGATTCGAGCGTGTGGGCTTCATGGCAGACGACGAACGTCCCCTCGTAAATGAGTCCGCCGGTGAACGACTCGAGGGTCGTCGGATCGAACACACAGGAGCGTGACTGCGATCTACCAGTAGAAGAGCGTCCTCCTGTTGTTTCTCGGGCATGACTTCGGCGTCCGAAAAGAGGCTGGAAGCATCCTCGAGGCGCTTTCAGAAACGCACGGTAACCGGTTAACCTTCGTTCACGAGGATGACGTCACGAGTGCGATAATCCGATCAGCACGGACACCGTGGGGCTTGTGGGTCGAAACGTACGAAACCGAGGCAGAACTCGTTTCGAAGCGTCGGGTGTTCACCGGCGGTATCATGCATCAAGAACGCCGTGGTGAACTCAACCTGTTAGATTGCTTTCACACAGATCCTCAGCTATTCCAGAAGTTTCTGAACTGCGAGTGTAAAAAATCGGGTTTCATCCGTACGAATTCCTCTCGCTCATTCTGCGGGAGGTACTCGTACACTGAATGGAGCGCACCTGGAACGAACCGTTCGCCAACAACGATGCGCACACCACGTTCGTTCGGGCTGCGAATGACGCGACCGAGCGCTTGCCGAACCTGGCGAACGGCGGGGATCGTGAGCGCGTACGTGAACGAGTTCTCCGTTCCAAATCGCTCACCGTACGCGTGTTGGACGGCCTGAACCCTGGGTGATCCAATATTGACCAGTGGGATGCCGAACACGGCGCACGTGTGCAGTTCGTCACCTTCGTAATCGACACCTTCGGTTAACGTGCCGCGGGTACTCGTCACGAGAACGTTCGGCTCGCCGCGGACGAACTCGCGTTTCAGTGCTCGCGTCTCCTCGTGGCTCGATGACCGGTCGAGCAGCACCGGCTTGTCGATCTCCTCTCGAAGACGGCCTGCCGCCCATTCGGCTTCGGAATAATTCGGCCACGCGAGGAGGACGTTGCCTTGGCTTCGTGCGATTTCTCGTGCGACATAGGCGTAGCGCTCCCGCGTCTCGTTCGTATTTTCAACGGCGGGCTCGCCTCGATTTCGCTTTTTGAACGCCTCGACGTCGACGATCCAGCTGGCACGGTTCTCTTCGGGGAACGGCAGGTCGTACGTGCGTGAGGAGACGACGCGCGGGTTTTGTTCGTCGGTCGCTAACTCGTCCAGCCCGGTTACTTCCTCGAAGATCGAGAGGGGCTCTAGGGTGGCGCTCATCAGGACCCCGCCGCCAAACTCGTCAAGAACGTCCCCGATTTTCTGCGACGGCATGCAGTTGTACATCACGAGCGACGCGTTGTAGTAACTCATCCACGGCTCGTCGACGTCCCGATCGTCTTTCTCCGAATACTCCAGACCGATTTCGCGGAAGTACTCGACGTGGTCTCGCTCCCACCAGTGCCCGAACAGCGCTCCGACGGCGGTGCAGACACAGTCCCGCTCGGAGCCCATCTGTTCTAACGCGTCTTCGACGGCGAGGCCAACCTTGCTAAGCATCCGAAACGTGTCTCCGCCGTGACCCACCCGTTCGGCCCAGCGCGTGAATTCGTCCGGTTCGGGTTCACTCGGATCACGGAGCGGAATCTCGATGTCCCCGTCTGGCAGTGACCCCCACGATAGCCCAGACCCGTAGTGTTCGAATCGATCTCGGAGTTCGTCGTCCACGCGGGTCTCGAACCACCCAATCACGTCGTCGTAGAACTCCTCTGCGGTCTCGACGGCCTCGAAGGGGACATCGTTTACTGCGAGCCGCGTTTCGACTTGGCGCTTGTTCTGCGGTCCTTGCCGTGCTGGGCGGAGGATCTGTTCGAGGTCGTTCTTCGCGCGTTTGACGGTGTAGTATCCGATCGTGTCCGTGAGGAGGTCCCGGACGCGCTCTTCCATTCGGTGAGCCTCGTCGATGATGACGAGCGTTCGCTCGTCGAGGATCGGTGCGGTGAGTTGGCGGCTGGCGGCGTCGAAGAGGTGGTTGTAATTCCCGATCACGATATCCGCGCTCTGCATCAGCACCGTCATCGCACGATGAGGGCACGTACCCATATCGACAGCGTTCGGGAGGAGTTCCTCGGTCGTGACGACGTGGTTGTCCCCCGAGTTGAACGTTACCGGCGATCCCTTGTCACGACCGTACCAGTCCGCCTCGAACGGACAGTACAGCTGTCGGTTCCCGGACTCCGTCATCTCCGGTGTCGTCGTCGGTTGCGAGCGGGGGTATGGCGCGGTTCGCCCGGCGGTGTGAAGTGGTTCAGCGTTCTCATCGAGCGGATCTCGTTGTGCGTTCTCGGTGAGGACTCGGCCTTTCGCCGGATCCCACCATCTGTCCTCTTCGGGAATCGGTTCCGGTGAGGGCGATGGCTCGCCTGTCTCGAACTGTTGGTTGACGTGGAGCTCGCTGTCTTCACCGACGAGTTCAGCGGTGGCTTCTCTCAGGTCCTCACACCGTTCCTGTACGCTACTCCCGGCCGGAAACACGTCTTCGCGTCCGTACGGGCACAGATCTCGTTTCCCGACGAGTGCAACCCCAGCCAACGGATCGTCCACCCTGCTGTTGATGACTCGGAGGTCCTCGACGAACTGTTGGCGCTGTTGTTTGACAGGCGTGACGACGATCGCGTTCTCGAACTGGTCGGTTTCCCGGATGAGATAACTCGCCGCAGTAAGTGACGCCATCGTTTTGCCCGTCCCGCACGGGCCTTCAATCGCCAGATATCCAGAGTCCCGCGCGGTATCAATAATGTTCTCGATGACGTCGTCTTGATTCTCGTACGTATCGCTGAAGCCGAAATAGGTCCGCCATGTTGTCTCAGAACTCTCAGACACGGGATAGTGAGACGTGAGGCTTGATAGGCTAAAAACCGTTCCCACTCACCCGTCGTATTCGAGGACGGCATCCCCTGTCGTGGTCTCCCTACTGACTCTGTTGAGAGCCTTCGAAGGTGATATTTCTAGCTCGGTATCTATAGCGACCACTGGACGTCACTGTACATCCGATCGCCCGAATACAGTCCGATCGGTGTGTACATGGTTTCAGTGGTTATAACTAACCGAGATGAGTGCCTCCGGAAACGAGGTAGTCGACGTCGCGGCAACAGCCGCGTGAAGAAACTCGTCGTCGCCGGTGAGTCCGCGAGTTCGATCCCGAAGCCACCCATACCGCTGGCAGACGTTTCGGTCGTCGATACCGCCCGTTCCGGCGAGGTTGTACGGACCGAAGTCTGGCTTTCCGACCGGCGACATCGCCGAGATCGGGTGCCAGTCCTCGGGGGGGTTCTCGTTGATCGGTTGGAGGTCCCCTCATCGAACTGCCGGAGTTGCTGGTTGACGCTCGCCGGGACGAAGACGCGTTCGAACGGCGAATCGGGATCGTTGGCGGGCGAGATGCCCTCGATCCGATGGCCCCTGCCCCCTTCGTGGCTGAAGATCGGCCGCCGGTCGCGGTCGGAGGACACGACCGGAACTGGCTCGTCTTCAGCTAAAGACGTATCGACCACCGGTCGATCGAGCCGGTCCCGGACGGCTTATTGGTCGCCGCGTCCACGTTCGTGTATGGAGTTCGACGTCGACGCCTGGCGCGGGAAGCTCGAATCGTATCGCGAGCGCAAGGACGAGAAATTTCACGAGCCCCACTCCTCACCGCTCGGGCCGGACGGACGGCGGGAGTTCGACGGCCTCGAGTACTTCGATCCCGACCCGGCCTATCGCGTCGAGGCGACCGTCGAACTCGACGAGAGCGACGAGACGATCGCGATGGCGACGAGCACTGACGGCGAACAGCTGTACGAACGCGTTGTACGGTTGCACTTCGAAGTGCCCGACCAGCACGGCGACCGCACC
>NZ_JAWODL010000033.1:0-50050 GCF_046483325.1 Natronomonas sp.
TGCAACAGAACCGTCGCCATGCGTCGCTACAGTTCGCTCCACTCGTCACTTTCCTTCCGCGCATCGACCGTCTCGGCGGTTTCGGGATCGAGTTCTGGAGCGACTTCGGCCCACCACCCGACAGCACGAGCGCCGAGTTTCTTCCGGCTCACGAGCCCCTCTTCAGCCATCACTTTGAGGCGGTTCCGAACTCCTTCCGAAGTCATGTGCTTCCCGAACCGCCGTAGCCCTTCCGCGACTTCCGAGGTCGTCAACACCGGATCATCCTCGTAGTCAAATACTTTCAAGATCTCCTGTTCGGTAACGGTCTCCTCAAACCGCCCCGCATCGTCCCGTCCTTGACTCATACGTCTACCATAGCGATTCAATTACATAACCGTTTGGTTCGTGCAAACCGGGATGGTGCTGATAGCGTCTTTTAGTTGAAAACCACCGGATAGCGAGGGTATTAAAACGATTCTTTCACGCGGCGTGACGAAACCCCGGCGAGTCCACTTATATACCTAAACCGCAAGACTGCGACAGGGTATTTATCATCTGACTACCAGAGAGTTCGTTATGATTCGTGTCGGGGGTGCTTGCTGGCTTGCGATTCGCAGATTCAACTCGGAGAGTGTGGGGGATAATCAATCGGCCTTTGAGCCTCAATTTCATGCGACCAGATCGTCTGAGAGGTACTGCGAACAATCAACCGGGATAGCATCCCAAGCTGCTCGAATCGCTTGATACCCCGTCCAGCCTTCACCACGAAGCATTTCCCCACAGGTCTGACAAAACTCTTCGACAGTACATTCTCCCGCATCAAGTAGTAGATACAGCAGGAATGTGGGAGCAACCGCCTTCCCAGTTGTTCCTTCTGCATCGTCAAAGACACGATTGATGGATCGTCGTCCGTGTTTATCCATCAGAATCGCAAATCGGTATGCGTCGATGTGCTGTTCGATCTCCGTCTGAATCGATTTCTCGCCAGCATCTTCTCCATGCGGTCGCGGGACACACGTGACCACGGTGAAGGAGTTACTCAGGTCATCATCGAACGGCTCAAGTGCGTTCTTGCTTCCCTCGTAGATCCATCGTTCCCTCGTTCCTTCGGGCGCGTACTCGGATCGCTCTCGGGTGTGTCGTTTTAGTTCCTGATAACAGACGTTCGTTGATGTGAGGTTCAGTGTTTCCCTGATACGAGGCCAGAGACTCGTGTTGGCTACGGCGATTAGAGCGTCAGTATCGACGATGACTGGGTAGCGCTTTTCGTCATCCGCCATCGCTACTGCTGGAAGACTCCCGTCCTGTCAAGCTCCGACGCCTCTTCGAAGGCTTCTCGCTCACGTTCGATCTCTTCTATGGCATCCCCGAGAAGGATCGTTGCAACCTCGTCAGAGAGGTCACCCTGCCTGTACCGCTGGTGAAGGGTGATCTTCTCCTCGTCGGAAAGAGCTTCTTGGAGTTTCTCTCGGAGCCCCTGTCGGGCCAACTCGCTGATGTTGATCCCCCCGAGCCGCATCTGATCGACGATCTGTGTCGCTTCCTTCTCGGCTTCCCCCCGGAACTGAATCTTGTCGTTGTTCGTCGCCATCTTTGACTGTATATTTGTCACCAACCGATATAGGTGTTGTGACAAGCCATCCGTGTCAGTACAAGCCGTTGTAAGCTGACTACCACTCACGAGATCCCCAGACAGCGGCAGAATTTAATCGGTTCTTTCGCGCGGCGTGACGAAACCCCGGCGAGTCCAATTATATACCTAAACCGCAAGACAGCGGCGAGGTATTTATATTCTTATTGCCAGAGAGTTCGTCACGATTCGTGTCGGGGGTGTTCGCCGGCTTGCGATTCGTCGATGCAACTCTGAACGTATGGGGGAAAATCAATCGCCCATTGAACGAACAGCCAGTTCTACTTCAACGTCTATCGCAGTTTGCTCGCAGGGAGAAGCAGAAGCCAGTACAGCGATAGCACCTCTCTGAGTTACCCAAAGGGCCCAAAGCAGACTCATTTCGGCCACGCGTTCGTCGATGTAAGCATATTTATTACACCATATGAGTACCATCAGTATGGCGAGATCCGTAATTGGATACTGACTCCAGCTTCGGTGTCTGAGTTGGTCCTATACTAGGTGCCAAGTTTCGAGCTGCCAGGTGGCTTGTCGTTGGCTGCCCTGAACTCGAGAAAGTCGTCGTACTGATCGACGACGAGAGTCGTGTCATCCCGTGGCTTTGCAGTGCAGAGCAGCACGTAGCCAGCTTCGCGGTCCTCGTCGTAGTACCGACGTGCGTTCGGGTGGACGACCTTACCGTCGATCAGGCGGGCAACACACGTGGTACACCACCCCTGCTGACAGTCCGCCGGAAGCCACACCCCCGCCGAACGCGCGGCCGCGAGGATCGTTTCGTTCTCGTTGACTTCGAGGTTCGCCGTTTTCCCGGCTGCATCCAGCGAGGACTCCTCGGGGATCTCAATCGTGACGGTCCACATTTCCTTCGACGACTGTTTCATAAGGGCGACAGGGGGGTATGTAACTGACTGTCAGCCGATCAGGCAGAGTCGTTGAACCGATTGTTCGTCGAGTACGGGGCGTCGCCGGGTTCACCACGAGCGAAGTGGCCGGCCGGATTGATCTCACCGTCGCGTTCCTTGCTCAGGAGCTCGATGAACCACGCCTCGTGATCCATCTCTTCGTTGAGGATCCGCTGAGCCATATCGTAGGTGCGCGGATCCGCTTCCCGAGTCATGTCACAGATCTCGCTCCAGGTCCGAATCGCACACCGCTCGGCTTCCAGCAGCACTTCCAGGATGTCTTCGACTTCGAGGTCAGAGGTGTCGAAGTTACCGCTATCGTCCATCGGTGTCGGCACTTCGGCATCAGGACAGGATGCTCGGTCGGCGAAATCGCGGATGTCGTTCGGGAGCGACCCTTCGAGTTCGTAGATCCGCGGAACGACGAGTTCGAAGTGCGCTCGGTCTTCGAGACGAGCGTCTTCAGTGATCTCCTTGTAGTCTTCCTCACCAGCGAGGTGCATCCGGAGATTCGTGTAGTAATAATAGGTCGTGAACTCCGCGCCGATGGCGTCGATCAGTTTCTCGCGCAACTCTTCGGGGTCGACACCGCGCTCGCGGATGACTTCGGCCCCAACTCGCTTGCTCGTATCTCCCGGTTCGACAGCACCGCTTCCGTGCTTTTTCTCGTTTGACATCGCAACTCAACATACTGCGGGGAGTGCAATCAGATTTGACTTAGCATAAGCTAATTTCAACTAGGTTGATAAAGAAAAGACCGTTAAAGCCGGGCTTTTGTTCTAGTATCTATTTATCAATAAGCAAGATGAGCCCAGATTCGACGGCGATAGAGGAAACACGTGAGTTCGAGTTCGTTCTCCGATTCGACTCTGGAGCAGACGAATTAATGGATGTCTTCCGTCGACACAGTAGCCTCTCGCTTTGGTCGTCTGCCATTTTTGTGGGCGGTGATCATATGTGGCGACTCGATCACGCTAAAGGGACTGCTGAAGCGCTGAGTGCCTTCAATGAGGTGTTTCTCGATGAAACCCGATGCAACGAGTGTTTTGATGTCGATAGTTGTGAGACATCTCGCACATACCACGTGCTTGATTCACAAGAAACAAGCCAAACGATCTACACGCTCCGCCGCGAAATTAGCGAGTGCCAATCTCTTCCAAACTTCATTCGAAACCACGTTCGGAAGGGAACTGTATTTAAATCACGTCGAACGGACGATGAGTACCGCTGGCGCGTTCTCTATCCAGGTAGCTACCCTATTGGCGATGTCTACGACCAAATGGAGTCACATCTTCGTGAGGGAGTGTCACTCTCGGTGTCACATATCACCAGTGCCGGCAACTGGCAAGCTGTTGAGAGGATCGTTGCGGAGCTCTCACCGGAGCACTGGCGTGTCCTAAATGCTGCTGCATCTCACGGCTACTATGAACGACCGCGAGCAGTTTCCGTCGCCGATCTTGCATCAATACTAGACGAGCCCCGTTCAACTGTTCAGTATCGGCTCCGGACTGCCGAGGATCGTATTATTTCCCAATTTGTCAAGCACACACTCTGAGCGTTGGTTAGCCGTAGAGAACTCACCGAATCCCGATTTTCGGTGCTCAACGCCTTCCCGCATTTCTGTACTGATGTATTATTGTGAGATCAAAACCAGAGAGGGGTTTCTTCGATCTCAAAATATAGTTGGTTAGCTTGTGCTAAACGGGAAGTCACAGATGTCCGAACGAACAGTAAGACAGTGATATCCAATGAGCAACACCGGCGGCTATTCAAGCCGTTTCACCGACGACGAGTCGATTGAGACGCTCCTCAGAACACTTGCGGACGGTGACTGCCGGCGTATTCTTCAGTCTCTCCAGCAAGCATCGATGTCCGCACCGGAGTTAGCCGAGTGCTGTGAAATTGCACGTTCGACAGTCTATCGGAAGCTCGATTTACTGGAACAGACTGGACTCGTGAGCACACGTATTCGACTGAGCAAAACTGGTACGCACACCACAGAGTACGACCTCAACTTACAAGCGTTGCGTGTCGAACATGGCCCGGATGGCATCGAACTCGTCGTCCGATATTACGATGAGGATAGCCAAGCCACCAAGCAAAGATTGCTACCCAAATCCGGCTCAAGTTCTAGTTAACATCGAATGTTTTGCTACACAACAGTCTACATCAGTTATTTCGGCCGAACCACCAGAATGCGCCGGGATTAAAACGATTCTTTCACGCGGCGTGACGAACCCCCCGGCGAGTCCATTCCTACTTATTTCCCGGTCAGAAGTGTTCTGTAACCGATTTTCGAAGGGTGCGATCAACTCCTCGTGAATCCATCACGCTCCATGAGGGATGCCATTTAATGAGTGGCACCTCCCCAGCGGCCGCTCTCGTGTTCAGTCCAGCGGCAAGATTTTGTATATGTAGGAGTAAAGCATGCGTATATGTCTAATGCAGATACCACGGTTGGCGACGACGGGCCAGAGATGGTCCAAATCAACCTCCGGCTGAGCAAGGCGTTTCTCGAAGATATCGACACAACGTGGAAAGAGGAAGGATTCAATTCTCGGAGTGAGTTCCTCCGATACGCAGCACGCGACGCGGTGAAACACCCTGAGTTTTCTCGCGAGGGATGGAAACAGATTGCTGCCAGTGAACACGAACTGCGGTCTGGCGACGCAGAGTTAGTGTCGCGTGAGGAAGTCGTGGAGATGATGGGTCGAGACGAAGATGCCGAGTGACGAGTGGACGTGGAACTTCACGACGAGGGTGGTCGATCAGTTCGAATCTCTCGATCCGCACGTACAGGACCGAATTGTCTCGAAGTTAGACGAGATCGTCGAGTCAGAGTGGCGCGACCCCGACGAGTTCCTCAAACCACTGACCGGTGGTCCGTTCTCGAAACTACGCGTCAGGCAGTACCGGTTAGCCTGCGTTCTCGACCGGAGTGAGTCGGTGCTGGAGGTACATCGAATCGGACATCGAAGCGGGGCCTACACTGCTGACGACGACTGAGGGAGCCGATCTGCAATCGCTTGACAGCACGGGGTTCGAACGGATTCTTTGAAGCAGTGTCCCGGAATCCCGGCGAGTCCATTTATATATCTAAACCACCAGAAAGCGGCGAGATATTTATATACTGACCGCCGGATCGTTCGTCATGATTCGTGTCGGAGGTGCTCGCCGGCTTGCGATTCGTCGATGCAACTCGAGCTGTTATCGAGGTTACCAATCCCTCATTGAAGATAGCTATGTCACCTTCAGATTCTATCACCCAGTTTGAGCACCGAGAAAGACGGGACGTGCTACGGCGTTTGAACCTATTCAACTACTGATAATAGGAAGCTGCTGAATAGAGACGATCAAAAGCTAAATGCCGTGCCCAATCTACCTCAGTAACGATAGTGTATCAGATCACCCCACAATTACCCATTAATGGGCTTGTCTTTCTCCTCGCTGTCTCACTGGCAGCGTACGGTGGGGTGCAGTATCACTGCCGCGGTCACCAGTCAGATCTGCTCGCATTCACCTCACTCATGCTTGCGATCGGCCTGTGGAATCTCACGACGATCTTCATCCATGTCGTAACGTCAGCCGAGCTGATGTTGCTGGGGTTCGATTTCCTCAACACCGTCGTCGTGTGGCTATTTGTCTACTCGTTCTTGTGGTTCGCATTGGCGTATTCCGACAACACCCGGTGGGTGAATCGCTGGACCGTCGGGATCGCCGTTACTACGATCCTCGTGACCAGTACTGCTGGCATCCTCAGACCAGGGTTCATGTACGACGTCAACGGACTCGTTACCCGAGGACCAGTGACTATTTTGGGTGTTACTTTTCAAGAATGGGTAGTTCTTGACAGAGATCTCAAATCTCCGTTTCTACTCTCCCAGCTGTACGGTTATGCCGTCATGCTAATCGGTGGTGGTGTCCTCGGTCAGTATCTCCATCGGAATCGCGGTGACCTATACACCGGACAAGCCACTGCCCTCGCTGTCGGCATCGGGACGCCACTGGTCGTCAACTTCCTGTTGTTTGCTGGGATAATACCGCCGGGGGTGGGTGCCACTAGTATTGCCTTCGCTGTTACCGGTATCGCCTTCGCAATCGCCATCTTTCGGTACCGGCTCTTGCGGGTCGCCCCCTTAGGACGGCAGCAACTCGTGGATCGAATGGCCGATGCAGTCGTGATGCTCGACGACGAGAGACGGGTCGTCGACTGCAACCTCGCTGCCAGAGGTCTAGTCGATGCACCCGCGAGATGGCGAGGGATGGCTGCTACGGAATTTTTCGCGCCGTTTCCCGAACAGGTCGAAGAGGTCGCTGGACAGGCGTCAGTCCCCACTGAGATCAGCATAGAGGACGATGGGCAGACACGTCACTTCGAGCTGAATCGTTCTCCCATTGAGGACGGAGAGAACATCGCTACGGGCCAGTTGATCGTACTGCGGAACGTTACCGAGCAGAGAGAACGCGAGCGACAACTGCAACGACAGAACGAGCGGCTCGATCAGTTCGCCAGCACTGTGGCTCACGATCTTCGAAACCCACTTCACGTGGCCCAAGGGTATCTTGAACTCGTACAGGGCGAGTCTGAGAGCGAACATCTTGCTTCTATCAAGAACGCACACGAGCGCATGGAAGCCCTGACTAATGATCTGCTGACGCTGGCCCGAGCCGGGCAGACCGTCGAAAACCCTGCGTTGATCGGACTCGCGAACGTTGCCGGAGCCGCTTGGACTCACACCGATCTTGCTAATTGTGAGTTCACCCCCGGTGTTCCAGCGGGGACGAAACTAGAGGCCGACCGTGATCGGCTGTTGCAGGTCTTTGAGAATCTCTATCGGAACGCAGCCGACCACAACGACACTCCAGTAACCGTGCGCGTCGGGATGCTTGGCGACCGCGAACCGTCCACTGACGGTGGCCAGCGAAGGGGCTTTTTTGTCGAAGACACTGGGGATGGCATCCTAGACGAGCAGCGTGAGGAGATTTTCGAGCACGGCTACACAACTAGCGCTGACGGGAGCGGATTCGGGCTCTCGATCGTCTGGGATATTGTCAAGGCGCACGGGTGGGACATTCGGGTGACAGCCGGATCCGACGGCGGCGCACGTTTCGAGATCACCGGCGTTGGGTTTACGGAAAATAGCGCTGAAATCACCCACCTGATCTCCGAGCGATAGCGGACCGATTCCCCCGTGTCCGCCCGAATCGTGATACGGGATACTCACAACGTGCGAACTACCGATGGAGGTGATCCGCGCCGTCGAAGTCAAACCCGACGTCCCCGACGAGTCCGCCTGAGCCGATTTTGTCGCCCGACGCGGGATCCATAGCATAGCGTTTCCACGGCGTCCGAGATCGGCGGTTCCGCGTACCTGGTTGGACCTCTCCCGTCTCCACAACGCACTAGTTTTTACCGCTCCCCCGAGACCACCCGCGCATGGATCGGACTCTGATCGCGGTCCCGAGAGACGAAGGCGGGGTCGAGGAGTCTCCCGAATGACGCTCAACAGGTTCCGATCGATTTCGAATCGGGTGATCGCGCCGTTCGTGTCGGTCGCCGACCGTCTCGGACTGACGCCAAACGCGGTGACGATGGCGTCGTTGGTGGTCGCCGTCCTCGCCGGCGTCGCCTTGGCGGCCGCCGGTGGCAACTCGCTGTGGTATCTGGTGGGTGGCGCGTTGGTGTTGTGCAACGGCTTTCTGGACGTACTCGACGGGGCGCTCGCGCGGCAAACGAACAGCGCGACGCCGGAGGGGGACTTCCTCGATCACGTGGTCGATCGCTACGCGGACGTCGTCATTCTTGGCGGATTGGTGGCCGGCGTCGGACGCTTCGATCTGGGTTTCGTCGCGATCGTCGGCGTGCTGTTGAACGCCTATCTCGGCACACAGGCGCAGGCGATCGGGCTCGGACGGATGTACGTGGGGCTCGTGACGCGGATCGAGGTCCTGCTGCTCGTCGGCGGGGTGAGCATCGCCGCGACGTGGATCCGCGCGGAATATCTCGGGATGACGATTGTGGGGTGGCTGCTCGTTTTCTTCGCGATCGCGAGCAACCTCACCGCACTCCAGCGCGTGGTTCAGTCGTGGCAGTTGCTTCGGGAGGAGTGAGCGTTTCGCCCGGTCGTGTCCCTCGACCGACGAATTTCACCTGCGGACGGGGATCGAGATGGGTATGACCGCTCACGTACTCCCGATTATCGAGTGCTACGCTCGAGCCACACTCCGCAGGTGCTGATCGGAGCGCGTCCCACGGTGGATCCCAACGACGGGCGTCCGGTGAACGCATACGGACGTACCCCGGGAATTCGATCGGTAAGAGAACCATACTAACTTTATAGGTGGATCCTAATGGTACCACAAGGCCGATGTCAGACATTCACTTTCCACAGGAAACGAAGGGCTGCTACTACCAGCGCCCCAAGAGCTGCTGTGCGCTCTGTTATTTCCGCCTCGTCCGCTCGATTCTGACACCCAACTGAGCGCCGTCTCCCGATCGACCTCGGCGGCGCGAAAGAGCCATGCCGGTCGCCTCTGAACGTCGCACATGGCCGTCGTGAGCCTCGACCTCGACGGGACGCTCGTCACCTGTCCCGAACCGCGCGAGCGCTCCTTCGAACACGCACGCGACGAAGCCGACCTCTCGGTCCCGCTCCCTCCCGTCGAACCGTATCGCAGCGCGTTTCACGAGTCGCTGCTCGGCCGGTTTCCCGAGCGTGCTCCCGACGCCCCTGTCCGCCGTCGCGCCCTCCGTCGGGCCTTCGAGAGCGCTGGAACAGCCGTTTCGGACGCTGACATCGCGGCGTTTGCCGACGCTTACCGTCGTCGTCGGCTGGATCGACTGATCCCGATGGACGGCGCTGAAGCCCTCCTCGACGCGCTTTCGGCGACCCACGCGGTCGTCGTCGTCACGAACGGTCCTGCCGAACTCCAGCGCGAGAAACTCGACCGAACCGGCCTCACGGCCCGCGTCGACGCGCTCGCGGTCGCTGGCTGCTGTGGGACGGCCAAACCCGACCCGACGCTCTTCGAGATCGCCTTCGAGCGCGCCGGCGAGTCGATGGCATCCGCAGTCCACGTCGGTGACGCCCGCTTCGACGTCGAGGGGGCGATTGCGGCCGGACTCGATCCGATCTTTCTCCGTCCCGGCCCTGTCCCCGAGTGGCTCCCGGCGGACGTACCGACGTGTCGATCGCTCGATGCGGTTCGCCGGTTAATACTAGATGACTCACCTCACTCGGCGTCCGGGTAGAGCCGTTCGACGCGCTCGCGGAGGTCGTGCGCCTCGATGTACGTCACGATCGGATCGGGAACGTGACTGGCCCACGGCTCTCTTTTTGCCATCGCTCGGCGGATCTCGGTACCGCTCACCGTTCGGGTCCCCCGTTTGTACCGAACGGCCCGACCGTGCTCGCGTAGCGTTTCGATCTTGTGTTCGTGCCACGCTTCGAGGACGTTGACGTAGTGGATCGCCCACGGCGGCGCGTAGGCGTCCCACAGCTCCGGGCGGTTGATCGGGAACGGTGTGATATCGATCGCACAGTTTAACGCGGCGTCGTCGAGCGCCTCTCGGATCATTCGCTGACGTTCGTAGTAGGTGAACGGGTTGTTCTCGGGACGGTGGCGATCGGGATCCGCGTCTTCTCGTGCCGTGTGCGCCGCGTCGGCGTTCGTTATCCCGACGACGAGCCGATCGCCCGAGTGCTCGCGTGCGGCCCACCGGACGTACGCGAGGTGCTCGTCGTGAAACGGTTGAAACCGCCCGTGGACGTGTGCGACCGGTGATTCGGAGCTCATACTCGATCCCCCTCGCCGACGCCACATGGGCGTTGCTACCGCGCCGGCGCTCCGACGTCGAGGTACCGATCGGCGTCGACGCCACGCTCCCACTGCAAATCGCCCTCAGTGGGGGTCAATTCGCCGATTCGTGTCGGGGCGGTCCCAGCGCAGTCTGTCAGTCGCCCTTCGAATCGGTCGAGTGCAGCCGGCGTTCCGATCGCCGCGATCGGACCGTTCGTCTCGACGGTCGCGTCGGGGACGAGCCACCGGTCGCGGACCGACGCGAGCGTCTCCCGGTCGGAAAGCGGAAGCGACGTGAGCCGCACGCCACACCCCGCGGCCTCCACCGCGTCAGCGAGCCCTCGAATACCCGGTCCGGAAACGTCACCCGCCCATTTCAGATGCCGATCCGGATCGAAGGGCTCGTCGGGTCGGGGACACGACGCCGCGATCGCCTCGGCGACGGCGGCGTGGTCTCGCGACAACGCCTCGATCGCACGGTCGCGAACCGCCGTTCCGGGTGACTCAGCCAACCCCACCCACCCCGCGTACAGCGCGAGGCCGCCCAGCGCCCGGTGGATCGACACTTCATCGCCCGGTTCGACGCCCCCGATCCGAACCGGCGGGATCCGATCCGTCGAGGCGACGACCGAGGCACCGAACTGCCAGCCGACACCGTCGTGAACGACGACAGACGGGTCGTACACCGACGTCTCCTCGGCGACCGCCGCCTCGTACCAACGCCGAACGCGATCGGCGGTCAGGGCCGTCCCGCGCGGGACGCCGACGATCGGTCGCAGCTCCCGCCCGGCCGCCGCCCCCTGCGTGTAGCAGTCGTTGAGGGCGTGTGCGGATGCGATCGCCGCCTGCGTCGTGGGATCGAGCCCCGGAAACGCGTGGATCACGTCGACGTTTACCGCACGATACCCGTCCGCCCGTCGGCCGGTCGGCCGGAGCGCCTCGCCCCAGACGACCGAGCCACCGTCGGTTTCCACTTGAATCGAGTGCCCTTTCAGGATCGTCGCCCCGCGCTCGCCCGCCCACCGTCCGTACACGTCCGCGAGCAGCGATCGAAACGCCTCGACGTCCGAACCGGCTGCGGCATCGACGAACGCCGCGGCGACGAATCGGCCCCTCCCGCGGTTCACAACGTCGTGATCCGTTTCGACGACGGTGCGATCCAGCCCGGTGGTGTTCGGAAGCAATCCGGCTTCCAGATCGCCGGCCACGTCGACCGGGGCTGACTCGCTTCGGATCGCCGCGAGTGCCGGCCGAACGATGCGGTCCAATGGGGTCTTTCCCGCACACCCACATCTGGTCGAAACGGCTTCGATCGGGTTCCCTCCCGTCGGTTCGCTTTCACGACCCGTCCGTCCGCTCTCACTCCCCATCGCGGCTCATCCCTCCCCCGGTCAGCGGGCGAACGTCGATCGTCGGCACCGTCCCGTCCCGTGGTGTCCGCCTGAGCCCGTCGAGGAGCACCCGATCACCGAGCGCGCGGGCGATCCTGAGCAGGTCGTCCCCCGCGATCCGACCGACCCCGCCACCCGCTGCGGGACGCTCGCCGACGCGGTCGACGCCGTCGGTCCGGGCCGTCGGTGCGACCATCGTCACCGGGACCGGCTCTCCGGAGTGGACGACGTTCCTCTCGCTCGGCGTCGTGTGGTCGGCGGTCACGACCGTGACGAGGTCGTCGTCGAGGACGTGATCGACGAGGGTCGCAAGCGACGCGTCGATCGCCTCGATCTCACACGCCTTGTCGGTCGGCGTCTCCGCGTGAGCGACCTCGTCTGGTTCGGGGTAGTGGGCGTGGACGAACTCGTGGGATTCGAGCGCGTCGAGGACGGCCGCCGCGCGCTCGTCGTATCCCTCGGGCGGGTCGATCACGTCCATGCCGAGCGTTGCCGCAAGCCCCGCGAGCACCGGCTTCGACGTCAGAGAGGCCGCGCTCATCCCCTGCGTCTCGGCGAACGGTTCCGGGTGGGTGGGCGCGCCCGCCCACTTCGAAAGGACGGCGTCGCTTTCGCCCTCGTTGAGTCGGTCGATCGACCAGCGGGTGTACGTCGCGAGCGCGTCGGCGGTTCGAGTCGCCGCCTCGGAATCGTCTGCCGCTACCGTCGGCTCGGGGTGGGTGATCGGAAGCCCCGACTCGAACGGATCAGTGTCCGTCACGCCCGGGTCGAGCGGTTCGTCGGCGGTTAATCGGAGTATCCCACGATTCTTCCAGGTGTATTCGAGCGATATCGTAACGCCGTCCGTATCGAACGCCGAGACGAGTTCGGCATCGTCGCGACAGCGCGAACGGACTTCGGAGAGGGAGCGATCCCCGACCGTCCACGATCCGTCCGACGATGATTCGATCCGCGCGAAGTTCGCACTGGCGGTCACGCCGCTGTCGGGTACGTCGACGCCGAGCCCCCGCGCTTCCAGGACGCCGCGACGCGGAACGCTCGCGGGATCGTATCCGAAGAGCCGCGCGTGGGCGCGGTCGCTCGGCATCGGCACCCCTGGCGGACCGATATCCGCGATCCCCGAGATGCCGGCCGTCGCGAGCCGATCGAGTGTCGGCGTCTCGGCGGCTTCCAGCGGCGTCCGTCCACCGAGTTCCGCCGCGGGCCGGTCCGCCGCACCGTCGAGGAGGACGAGCAGGATTCGATGGCCGTCGCCCCGCATCTCACTCCCCGAGGCCGAGCGTCTTCGCGATCGTCGATTTCTGTATCTCCGTCGCGCCGGCCGGAATCCGGAGGTTTCGGGCGACGCGGAAGACCCGTTCGACGCCGCCCGCCCGCATGAGCCCGTGGCCGCCGAGTACCTGTATGGCCCGGTCGGACCACTCGAACAGTTGGTCCTCGGGGTAGTACTTCAGCATCGACAGCAGCTGTCTCGCCTCGGGCGGTTGGCGGAGGTCCTCGAGGCTCGCGATCGACTCGTACTCCTCGATCAGTTGGATCGCGAACGCTCGCGTCGCCTTCAGCTCCGTCGCCGTCTCGACGATCGGCCACTGGACGGCCTGGTTGTGCCCGATCGGCTCGCCGAAGGCCTCCCGGTTCTCGGCGTGCGAGAGCATCCGATCGAGCAGGTACTCGCCCATGCCGACGCACATCCCGCCGCGGTTGATCCGTCGCCAGTTGATCCACGCGAGTGCGAGCTGAAGTCCCTGGCCCACTTCGCCGACCACCTGATCGTCGCCGACTCGGCAGTCGTCGAGGTGGACGTCCGAAGTGATCCCGTCCATCATGAGGTTGGTGTTGATCTTACCCGAGCGGATGCCCGGATTCTCGTTCATGTCCACGAGGAACATCGCCATTCCATCCGCGCCGTCGGCCCGGTCGGTTTTGGCGAGAATCTGGGCGGTGTCGGCGTAGGGGCCGTTCGTGATGTAGCGTTTGTGCCCGTTGAGCACCCAGCCGTCGCCGTCGCGTTCGGCGGTCGTCTGTATCGCGCCGACGTCCGAGCCGGCACCGGGTTCCGTGATCCCGATGCAGGCGGTCTTTCGCCCCTCGACGAGCGGCGCGAGCCACTCTTCGCGTTGCTCCTCGTCGAGATGTAAAAGCGGTGCGGAGGGCCCTTCGGTCCACGCCAAGACGGACTTCGTCAGCCCCGACCCGTGCCCGGTGCCGTACCGGAACACCTCCTCGATCACGTAGAAGTGTTCGAGCTGTGAGAGCCCGCCGCCGCCGACTCCCTCCGGGAGGTGGAGCGCGTAAATCCCCTCCTCGGCCGATCGTCGCCGGACTTTCGATTGGGCCTCGTGGAGCTCCGGGATGAGCTTGGCGTTCTCGTCGAGGTGATTGACCGGATCGCCGAAGTACTCCTCGTACTCCTTTTCGATCTCCTTGACGTCCGTTCGGACGAACTCTCGGACGCGCTCTACGGTGGGTCGAACCGACTCCGGCGGCTCGAAATCGCCCGCGAGTTGGTCTGGGTTCCAAGACATACGTTGACAATCCGACACCGCACAGATCAATGTTCCCCCAGCGGTGTTCACCCCCGCGGAACCGCGTCGACTGATCGAGGCTCTCGTCACGCGGTCGTCGTTCCGGTGGAAGAGCTACGACTCGCGTTGCCGTTTCGCACCCTTTTATACACCGCGGACGGTTGTACCGAGCAGGCTAACATATGAAACTGGGTCAATTCACAACGACGGACAGCACGCGACCGAGAGCGGGCGCGATCACGGACGCCGGTATCGTCGACCTCGCCGACGCCGGCGAGCGGGCGGGCGTGGCGCTCCCGAGTGAGACGTGCGAGATGTTCGGCGTCTGGAACTGGCGTGAGAAGGCCGAACTCGCCGTCGAATACGCGACGGAAACCGGCGAGGCGGTTCGCCCCCGTGGGGAAGTCACCGCGTCCGCGCCGATCACGGACCCACAGAAGATCATCGCCATCGGTCTGAACTACATGGATCACGCCGACGAGGGCGACATGGACGTCCCCGAATCGCCGCTGATCTTCTCGAAGTTCCCACAGGCGATCGTCGGGCCGAACGACCCGGTCGAGTGGGATCCCGAACTGACGGCGGAGGTAGACTACGAGGCCGAACTGGTCGCCATCATCGGCGACCGTGCCCGCAACGTCGACGTCGACGAGGCGCTGGAGTACGTCGCCGGATACACCGTCGGAAACGACGTCTCCGCACGCGATCTGCAGATGTCGGACGAGCAGTGGGTCCGCGGCAAGAGCCTCGACACCTTCGCGCCACTGGGTCCGCACGTTGTCACCCCCGACGAGCTCGACGACGTCGGTTCGCTCGACATCTGGACGGAGGTTAACGGGGAGCGACTGCAGGATGCGAACACCGAACAGCTGATCTTCTCGATCGCCGAACTCGTCTCCTTTTGCAGTGAGGCGTTCACACTCGAACCCGGTGACGTGATTTTCACCGGGACGCCCGACGGCGTCGGTTACTTCCGAGAGCCGCGTATCACGCTGGAGGACGGGGACACGATGACAGTCGCCGTAGAGGGCATCGGCGAGCTCACGAACGAGTGTCGTCACACCCCCTAAGAACGGTCGAGTAAACGCAGTTCAGTTCGGGTACTTCGGCTGTCGCTTTTCGGCGCGTCCGAGCGCCGTCTCGACGACGTCTCGAACGTCGCCGTGGAACTCGTCGCCGTGGCCGGCGTACATGTGTTCGACGTCGTCGCCTATCGCGTCCAACAGCGTTTCGATACTCCCTATGAGCCGCTCTCTGGACTGGCCGGCCATGTCGGTCCGTCCGAAGCTTCCGTAGTCGAACGCGCCGTCGTTGTGGACGACGACGTCGCCGCTGAACAGCGTCGTCTCGGAGACGAACGAGACGTGGTCGTCGGCGTGGCCGGGCGTGTAGACCACGTCGAACGCCTCGTCGCCGATGAATACCTGATCGCCCTCGTCCAGTTCGCCCGCACGTTGTGGGTGATCGGCGTAGGCGTACAGGGGCGCGTCGAAGGCGTCCAAGACGGCGTCCAACTGTGCGATGTGGTCGCTGTGTTGGTGCGTCAACATGATCGCATCGAGCGTTTCGGTGTGCGCTTCGACGGCGTCGATGACGCCGTTCCACGCGCCCGCATCGACGAGCACCGTCCGATCCCCACCGACGAGGTAGGCGTTGCAGGTGAACACGTCCGCGTCCGCCGTGACGTTGAATACGTCCATACCGGTCGCTCGGCCCGCGGTGTATTCATACCCACGGACGGGACCGCCACGTCGCGCCACCGGATCGCCGTGTGATTTACAACCCCGACGGTGGTACGTACACCCATGGGGTTCGGAAGCTACGACGAGTCCGAACAGGGAAACCACGACATCGACACCGAAGACCTCGACGGTGACGGCCCGAAAACGGCCGCTGCCCACGACGGCGAACTCAACTTCGAGTACGGCGACGCCTCGAGTGAGGACCTGCTCGAAGCCTACGAGGAGTTCAAGAGCCGGTGAAAGCCGGCCGCCGGGCGCTCGGGATCGCCGAGTCGTACCGTGGTACCGACGACGGAGCGACGAGCACGCTCGGCGGAGCCGTCGTTCGCGCGAACCGCGCCGTCGACGACTTCGCGCTCTCGACGTGCACCGTCGGCGGCCGCGATTCGACCGACGCCGCCGTCGATCTGTGGGACCGACTCGATCGCCCCGACGTTCGGTACCTCTTCGTCGCGGGCGTCGCCCCGGCGTGGTACAACGTCCTCGATCTCGACGCGCTGGCGACCGCGACCGACCGACCCGCGTTGTCGATCTCCTTCGAGGAGAGCGACGGCCTCGAAGCGGGCATCGAGGACGCTTTCGACGGCGACGAGCGATCGGCTCGCCTCGACGCCTACCGATCGCTTCCCGATCGCTCTCGGGTCTCCGTCGACGGAGACCCGCTGTTCGTTCGGAGCGTCGGTCTCGACGACCGGGACGCGAAAGCCGTCGTCGAGGCGTACACCCACGAGCGCCGGCCGGAGCCGCTTCGCGTCGCGAGAGCGCTCGCGAGGCGGGTCGACGCCGCTCGCCGCGACGGCCGCCTCGCCCCCGACTGATCCGGGGAGGTTAACTCCCGCCCCGCCGATCGGGTTGACGTGACCGACGAGATCGACGTGGTCGACTGTACGCGGTGTGCGGAGCTTTGCGCCTCGCGGAGCCGGATCGTCAACGGCGTCGGCCCGACCGACGCGGCGCTTTTGTTCGTCGGCGAGGCTCCCGGGCGGCAGGAGGACGAGACGGGCGAGCCCTTCGTCGGCCGCTCCGGCGACGTACTCGACGAGGCGCTCCGCGACCGCGGGCTCGCCCGTCTCGACGTCCGGATCACGAACTGCGTCCGGTGTCGCCCCCCGGACAACCGGGATCCGCGCGCCGAGGAGCTGGAGAACTGTCGATCGCATCTCGAACGCGAGATCGACGCCGTCGATCCGGACGTGATCGTCACGCTCGGAAAGGTTCCATCGGAGCACCTGCTCGGCCGATCGGTCGCGGTGACTGCCGAAGCGGGGTCGATCCACGACGTTCGAATCGCCGGGACGCCCCGACGAACCCTCGTTTGCGTCCACCCCGCCGCGACGCTGTACGACCCGAGCCAGCGCGAGACGTTCGCCGCGGCGCTCGACGCGGCTGTGGAGTTCGTCGACGGCGGCGATCAGTCACAACTCGGCGACTTTTGACGCCTCGCCACCGCCGGGATGGAAACTCACTTTGCCGGCCGCCGCGGATCGGGACGTATGAGCACCACCCAGCGGACGGCGGAGGTCGTCCTCGTCGATTACGGGCTCGGTAACCTCCGAAGCGTCACCCGGGGGTTAGAGCGAGCCGGCGCGGACGTGACGCTAACGGACGACCCGGCCGACTTCGCCGCCGCCGACGGCATCGTGTTGCCGGGCGTCGGGGCGTTCAGCGAGGGGATGGAGAACGCCGGACCGTTCCGTGACGCGCTCGTCGATGTAGCCGAGGAGGGGCGCCCGCTGTTCGGGATCTGTCTCGGCATGCAGATGCTTCTCACCTCCAGTGAGGAGGCCGAAACCGTCGGACAAGGCGACGTCACGGGACTCGCTCTCGTTCCGGGAACGAACCTTCGGTTCGACGGGGGACAGAAGGTGCCGCACATGGGATGGAACGAACTGACCGTCCGGCGCGAGCATCCGATCGCCGAGGGGATCGACGGCGAGTACGCCTACTTCGTCCACTCCTATTACGCCGAGCCCGACGACGAGAACGCCGTCGTCGCGACGACCGACTACGGTGTCAACTTTCCCGCGATCGTCGCCGACGAGGCCGGCAACGTCTTCGGCACGCAGTTTCACCCCGAGAAATCGGGCGAAACGGGGTTGAGGATCCTCCGGAACTTCGTCCGGTACTGTCTTGAGTGAGCGGTCGATGCTGGTGACGACGTCGGACGAGTTCGAACGAGGACCTCGCCATCTTCCGATACCGTTGGTACTCGTCGACCGCTTTCAGAGATAGTATCACTGAACCGATAAAAGATCTATATATCTCTGTATATCGGTACTGTGGTATTTTAACCGCTATGATGAGCTCGTATCACCCGTTACGTCTAACAAGTGATTCGTGCTTCCCTGTGTCCGAACATATAAATATTATTATAATTTAATATCGCGAGGCGGATGTCGTCGTACGATGGGAACCAACGACCCACAACGGCGTCGACAGTTATTGAAAACCTCGGCAGCGGCGGTGACGTTCGGTTTAGCAGGTTGTATCGGTTCGGAGTCTGCCGACATCGGCGGCAACGGGGGAGGCGAAGATCCCATGCTGGCCGACGACAGCGAGTTCGAGTTCTCCAACCCGAACTGGGCCGAGAACAACTACCTCGCCTCGCCGCTGATCGACGCCGGCTACGAACGGGGCCAGAAAGCCGACCTCGAAAACATGGGCGACCGCGAGGTCGACGAAGTCCCGCACGGTGAGCCGGTCCGCGAGCCATCGGGCGACGAGTATCTCGATCCCGACACGCTTGTCTTTACTGAGAGCCCCAGCGAGGACGTCGAGGGTCGCTACGAAGAGGACTTCGAGGCCGTCTTCGAACGCATCCGCGAGGAAACCGGTAAAGAGGTCGAGTACAGCCGCGTCGACAGCTATGCGGCCTCCGTCGAGGCGATGCGCTCGGAGCGGGCCCACATCGCCAACTTCTCGACCGGCGCGACGGCGTTCGCGGTCAACCTCGCCGGCGCGGTGCCGTTCGCGGTCGGCCTCGCCAGCGACGGCGCGTTCGGATATCGGCTGTTCGCGACGACGCGGGCCGAGGCCCACGACATCCAGAGCGTCGACGACTTCGCCCGCGATGAGGTAACCGTCGGTCACGCCGAAGAGTCCTCGAACTCCGGGCACCAGGCACCCTCGGCGCTGTTCGACCAGCAGTTCGACGTAACGCCCGGCGAGGACTACGAAGTCAACTTCTCCGGCGGCCACTCCAACACCGCTCGGGGGATCGCTGCCGGCGACTACGACGCCGGGCCGATCTGTTCGACCTGTCTGAAAGACACCGTCGATGGCGACAGCAGCCTCGAATTCGACGATTTCAAAGTCGTCTGGGCGTCGAACCCGTTCCCGAACGGTCCGATCACCTACCGGTACAACCTCCATCCAGACATCGTCGAAGGGGTCGAAGCGGCGTGGCTCGACAGCGACTTCTCGGGGACGGACTACGCCGAACGAACCGATTACACCGAGTTCCTCCCGATCGAGTACCGGCGACACTGGTACGACATCATGACGATTCAGGGATACAACGACGTTCAGTACGAAGAAGGTGCGCTGAGTGAGTAATGCTGACAGTCTCTGACCTACGGAAGACCTATCCGACCGGCGACGAGGCCCTGCAAGGCGTCGATCTCTCGGTCGAAGGCAGTGAGACCGTAGCGATGATCGGGCCGAGCGGCGCAGGCAAGAGCACGTTCATCCGGTGTGTCAACCGGCTCACCGAGCCGACCGCCGGGAGCGTCGTGCTCGACGGGGAAGATCTAACGGCCCTCGATGACGATGCACTCCGCGCGGCTCGCCGCGACATCGGCATGATCTTTCAGGAGTACAACCTAGTTGAACGTCTCACCGTGATGGAGAATGTTTTGACGGGACGACTCGGATACGTCTCGGCGTGGGCTGCATTCAGGCGGGACTTTCCGTCGACATCGATCGAACGCGCCTACGATATCCTCGACCGGGTGGGTCTCGGTGAGATGGCCGACAAACGCGTCGACGAACTCTCCGGCGGGCAACGACAGCGGGTCGGTATCGCGCGGGCGGTGATCCAGGAACCGAAGATCCTGCTGGTCGACGAGCCGACGTCGAGCCTCGATCCGGAGACCTCCGAGACCGTCATGCGTCTGCTGACGGAGATCGCCGCAGAGCGCGAGGTGCCCGTCCTCATCAACATCCACGAGGTCGACCTGGCGATCGAGCACGCCGATCGGATCGTCGGCCTCCACGACGGTGAACTCGTCTTCGAGGGGACACCGGACGACCTCGACGAACGCGGACTCGATACCGTGTACCGCGGCGCGGATTCGAGAAGCACGAATTCGCGGGCCGCGAACGACGACGCCGAGCAGACCGACGGCGACCGTCTCGTGCTCGGTCAAACTGAACCGGCCGACGGAGGGCTCTGAGGTGTCGACCGGTCGATCGACGTGGGACCGCCCGACCGTCTTTCCGCGCCGGGAATTCAAGTGGCTCACCTACCTCGCCGTCGTCGCGTTCTTCCTCTGGTCGGCGTGGGGCCTCGGTGCCGCGCCCGGACGCGTCCTCGAGGGGATCGGGAACGCCGTCACGCTGGCCGGCGATTTCGTCCCGCCGGAGGCGACGCCACGACAGCGAAACAGAATCATAGAGAAGATGCTCGAGAGCGTCGCGATCGCCATGGTGTCGACGCTGACCGGCGTCCTCATCAGCGTGCCGATCGCGTTCATGGCGGCCGAGAACATCTCACCGCGGCCGCTGTACGCTCTCAACCGCGGACTCATCGCCATTTCGCGGGCGTTCAACGCGATCATCGTCGCCATCATCGCGGTCAAAGCCGTCGGCTTCGGCCCGCTGGCCGGCATCCTCACGATCACGTTCAAGACCGTCGGCTTCTTTTCGAAGCTGCTGGCCGAAGACATCGAAGACATCGATATGGGAAGCGTCGAGGCTGTGCGGGCGACCGGTAGTTCGCCGATCCAGACGTTACTGTACGGCGTCGTCCCGCAGATCGTCCCGCGCTTTGCGGGCCTGTCGATCTACCGGTGGGACATCAACATCCGAACCTCGACTATCATCGGCATCGTCGGCGCAGGGGGGATCGGATCGGTGCTTCTCACCGCGTTCAACCGCTATGACTACGGCTACGTCTCGGCGATCCTGCTCGCGATCATCGCGGTCGTGCTGGTCGCCGAGGGCGTGAGCGCCGTCGTCAGACGGAGGTACCAGTGATGTCGAGTGAAACACCGACGTGGGAACGGTTCGATCGGCGTCGTCGATTCGGTCGGTTCTTCGCCCTCCTCACAACCGCGGTGACGGTCCTCGTCTCGTGGCGGTTTCTCTCCATTGAATTCGTCGCCCTCGATACCGTCCCGCGGGAGGTCGCGGACCTCCTCACTCGGATGTATCCGCCCGACGTGGCGTACACTCCGGAGATCGTCGGCCCGCTGATCGAGACGGTCCACATCGCCGCGCTCGGCACCATCGGCGCGGTCGTGCTCGCGATCCCGGTCGCGCTGTTGGCCGCCGAGAACACGACGCCGAACGCCCTCACGTACTGGCTCGGCAAGGTGCTCGTGACGGTGAGCCGCTCGGTGAACACCATCATCTGGGCGCTGATCTTCGTCGTCATGTTCGGGGCCGGCCCGCTCCCCGGCGCGATCGCGATCGCCTTCCGGTCGGTCGGCTTTCTCGGCAAACTGCTCGGCGAGGAGATCGAGGAGATCGACTTCGGCCAGGTCGAGGCGGTGCGGGCCGCGGGCGCGTCGCCGGTCCAGACGCTGCTCTACGGGATCCTCCCGCAGGTCAAACCCGCGCTTGTCGGGCTCACCGTCTACCGGTGGGAGATCAACATCCGGGACTCGACCGTCCTCGGGTTCGTCGGCGCGGGGGGAATCGGTGTCGAACTCTTCCGGGCGATCGACGCCTTCGCGTGGCGTTCCGTCTCGATGATGTTGATCGCGATTCTCGGTATCGTCGTCCTCAGCGAACTCATCTCGAAACAGACCAGAGGGATGGTGCGCTGAGATGGCTCACCGACACGCCAATACGGCTCCGGCGTCACGATCGGGTGTGGACGACATGGGCCGACGACTGCTGTTGTTCGATATGGATGGCGTGGTGATCGAAGGTCACGGTACCGATCCGGCGGTACACGATCACGCTCTCGAAGATGCCATCGCGGAAGCCGACCTCGCGGTCGACAGCGAGACCCGATCGTTACTGGCCGGCTACGAGTACGACACCGACTTCGTTCGCGGCTGCAAGCGCCTCGGAATCGACCCCGTCGAGTTCTACGGCCGCCGGGAACGACACAGCGCGAGCCGCGCGATCGAGCGACTCAAATCCGGCCACCGAACACCGTACCCGGACAGCGACGCCCTCGACGAGCTGGCCGACGACTGCAATCTCGGCCTCGTGAGCAACAACTACGACGCCGTCACCACGTTCGTTGTCGACCACTACGGACTCGACGCCTTCGATTACGTCTGTGGCCGTGAACCGGGCGTAAGTGGGTTCTACCGCCGAAAACCGGATCCGCACTACCTCCTGACCGGTCGTGACGCCCTCGGCGGCGTCGGGGGTATCTACGTCGGCGATCGGGCGACCGATGTACTCGCAGCGACGCGTGCAGGGCTGAACGCCGTCTTCGTCAGACGTGCGCACAACAGTGACGTATCGCTCCCGCACGAACCGGTGGCCGAAATCGAGTCGCTGACCGAACTGCCAACGCTTCTCCGCGGGTCGCTCGACGGTCTATGAACGACCCGACCGTGCTCGTCGTCGGCGGCGGTGCGACCGGCGCCGGCACCGCTCGAGACCTCGCCCTTCGAGGCGTCGACGTCACGCTGGTCGACCGCGCTGGACTCGGAAGCGGGACCTCAGGTCGATCGCACGGTCTGCTCCACAGCGGGGCTCGCTATGCTGAGTCGGACCCTGAAGGTGCGAGGGAGTGTCTCGAGGAGAACCGCATCCTCAGAGAGATCGCCGGCGCGTGCATCCGCGAGACGGGCGGCCTCTTCGTCCAGCTCGCCGCCGACGACCCCGAGTACTTCGACACCGAACGCGACCGGTGTGCGTCGACTGGAATCCCGACGAGGGTTCTCGATGGCGACGAAGCTGGAGCGATCGTTCCGGAGCTCTCCGACGACGTCGCCCGCGCGATGGAGGTGCCCGATGCCGTCGTGTATCCCTCGCGATTGGTCGCCGCCAACGCGGCCGACGCCCGCGATCACGGCGCGACGGTCGCCGTCGGTGCGCCGGTCGGAGGGATGATCGTAACAGACGGGCGGATCACGAGCGTCGAACTCGGCGGCGGCGAGCGGATCGAACCGGACTACGTCGTCAACGCGGCCGGCGCCTGGGCCGATCGGATCGCCACGATGGTCGGTCTCGATATCGAGATGCGACCGACGCGCGGGGTGATGATTTCGATCGAATACGACGACCTCGGGCCGGTGTTGAACCGATGCCGACCCCCGAACGACGGGGATATCATCGTGCCGCACGGGTCGGCCGTCGTCCTCGGAACAACCAGCGTTCCGGTCGCGGACCCTGATGACTACCCGGTCGGCGAGTGGGAGATCGAGCGAACCCGCAGGGAGTGCGGCGCTATGCTCCCGCCGATCGTCGACGCTCCGGCCGCCCGCACGTGGTGGGGCGTCCGTCCGCTGTACGCACCCGACGAAGACGGGCGCAACGGGCGTGGGATTTCCCGCGGATTCTTCAGACTGGACCACGCCGAGGACGGCGTCGAGAACTTCGCCAGCATCGTCGGCGGCAAGCTCACGACCTATCGGAAGATGGCGCAAGAGACCGCCGACCTCGCCTGTGAGCGTCTGGGCATCGATGCCGAGTGCACGACCGCCGAGCGCCGCTTGCCCGGTTCGGACGACCCCGCTCAACTCGACGCCTTCGTCACTGAGTTCGACGGACAGGGACCGACTGACGCCGACGTGGTCGGTTCCGAACGCTGAGGGCGAACCGAGCGGAGGCTCCCCACGATAGAGATACATCTCTCCGCCGACGGGTGTGTTACGGGGCGCTCATCGCAACGTGGGTGCGGCCCCGCCCTCAGTACTCCAGGTCGAACTGCTGGTTCTCGGCGACCGTGTTGAGCACGACGCTCGTGTTCGACTCCTTGATATCCGGGTCGATGAGGAGCTCTTTGATCTGTTCGTTCATGTGATCCGTGTCGGTGAACTTGCCGATCGCGATGATGTCGTGGTCGCCGGTGACTTCGTACACCGAGACCATGTGTGTGTGTCCCTGTAGTCGGTCCGTGATGTCGGGCAGCGCGCTCCCCTCGACTTTCAGCTGGATGATCGCGGTCACGTCGTATCCCAACTCGCCGTAGTCGACGATCGGGGCGTATCCGCGGATGATCCCCTCCTCTTCGAGATCGGAGATGTGGTTCGACACCGTCGTAACCGAGACGTCGAGATCCTCCCCGAGCGATCGGAGCGAGGCACGGCCGTCTTCGAGGAGTGCGTTTACCAATTTACGGTCGAGATTTTCGTACGTCATTATACCCCGATACTGGATGCAGGGATTAGAAGTTTACGAATATTCAGTTCCCTAGCGAAGTCGGGGAGATTTGCGCAGATCAGCAAGGTTTTAGTACGGGGACACGTCGAAACGAGCGACGAGAAATATGACGAACGAAAACGTAACCGCCGATGGCGGCCTCACCGCGGAAGCACAGGCCGTCCTCGACGAGATCGACGAGCAGAACGTCGGGTTCCTCCGACTGCAGTTTACGGATATTCTCGGAACGGTCAAGAACGTGGCCGTCCCGGCGGCCCAGGCTGAGAAGGCATTTACTGACGGTATCTACTTTGACGGCTCCTCGATCGAGGGGTTCGTTCGCATTCAGGAGTCCGACATGCGGCTCATTCCCGATGCGAGCACCTTCGCCGTCCTGCCGTGGAGAAAACGCGAGGACGGCGCATCGGCCCGAATGATCTGCGACGTCTACAACACCTCGACCGGCGAGCCATTCGAAGGTGACCCCCGCTACGTCCTCAAGCGCGCGATTTCGCGCGCCGAGGAGATGGGCTACGAGATCAACTTCGCACCGGAGCCGGAGTTCTTCCTCTTCGAGGAGGACGAAGACGGCCGCGCGACGACCGAAACCGCCGACCAGGGCGGTTACTTCGACCTCGCGCCGAAGGACCTCGCGTCCGACGTTCGCCGCGACATCATCTACGGGCTCGAGGACATGGGCTTCGAGATCGAGGCCTCCCACCACGAGGTCGCCCGCGGACAACACGAGATCAACTTCGAGTACGACGACGCCCTTACGACGGCGGACAACGTCGCCACGTTCCGGACGGTCGTCCGCGCGATCGCCGCCCAACACGACCTGCACGCGACGTTCATGCCAAAGCCGATTCCGAAGATCAACGGCTCCGGTATGCACACTCACCAATCGCTGTTCAAGGACGGCGAGAACGCCTTCCACGACGAGGACGACGAGTTCAACCTCTCGGAGACGGCGCACTCGTATCTCGCCGGCATTCTCGAGCACGCCCCGGCGATCACGGCGGTTTCGAACCCCACGGTCAACAGCTACAAGCGACTCGTCCCCGGCTACGAGGCACCCGTCTACGTGGCGTGGTCCGATCGCAACCGCTCGGCGCTCATCCGCAAGCCGGCCGCACGCGTTCCCGCGGCGAGTCGGATCGAGGCGCGTTTCCCCGACCCCTCGTGTAATCCGTATCTCGCCTTCGCGGCGCTGATCCATGCGGGTCTCGACGGCATCGAGCAGGGTCTCGAAGCGCCCGATCCGATCCGCGAGAACATCTACGAGTTCGACGAGACCAAACGCCAAGAGTACGGCATCAGCACGCTCCCGAGCAACCTCGGCGACGCCGTCGAGGCGCTCGAAAGCGATTCGGTCATCCTCAATGCCCTCGGCGATCATATCAGCGAGAAGTTCATCGAGGCCAAAACGCAGGAGTTCGAGGAGTACCTGGTCGACGTCTCCCAGTGGGAGATCGATCGGTATCTCGAGACGTTCTAAACGCGGTCAACCGTCCCATTTCTTTCGTGCGCTTTCGCCGTAGCGACGCGTTCGCTCGATCCCGACGCTGGTTGGACCACGGAACATCGAGGAGGAAGCCCGCGAGTTCAATCGTGGGGCACTGACGCGGTTCAACCGATACGGTAGCTCGGCGTCCGCTTCCTCAAGAAACGAGCGAAGCGCCCACCGAACGCTCGAACAGCCGAGTGGCCGCGAACGTCGCCACGTCCGCAACGTGGTAAATGGAGCCTCGAACGGGTTCGTAGATGAAGCACTCCGATACGAGTGTGACGTTTTCGCGTTCGATGACGTGACCCACATCCGCGAACGGACTGGTGCGTCGTGGGGGCACACGTGGGCGTTCCGAACGCTGTATTAACAGGTGGCGTACAGGGCCGAAGCGGTCGACATCTCGGTGAAGTAAGTCGGTTCGGCGTACACGTCGACGCGGCGTGCCGAGTGTGGATTCCCTGCAGACGGGCATCGCCCGACTCGCGACGATCTCCGGTGTCAAAAGCGCGACTCGGAAGCGAACGCAGAGTACGACGCGGCGAAGAACACCGGTATGCGATATGTCCGTCGAGGCCAACAGTCGTCCCGGCGGACGGGCAACAGTCAGCTCGCCCTGAAGGCTGGAACGATGACGTCCGCAGGTTCCGTGGAAACCCGATGGGCCGCACGAGAGCGTGGCCCCGGTGAACACCGAGTGGCGGATCACCGCCCGCCTGAATGGGTTCGAGCCCGAGCGTATCGACGACCAACGCGGTCGAATATCCCCCGCCCGCCGCATTGAAGTCGGCCCTCCGTCGGGCCGACAGGCCCCCGAGGTCGCCCCGGACATGACACTGCGCGTCGAGGACATCCGTGCGACGGCCGACGCCCGAGTCCGCTCGACGGCCTGACGAGCGGCGTCTTGTACGTCGGTACGGGCGCGGTCCGGCCGTCGTCGCCGTCGCGTTGCTCGTCTCCACCGCCGCGATGTGGTTGTGGACCGGGACGGCCGATCCGTCCGCAACGGGCGCGCCGACCGACTGATTCGGTATCGAACAGGGTCGTCGCCAACGGTGATATATATATATGGGGTCGAAACGCCACACATGGATCGTCTGCGAATCGGGGTCGCGCTTTACAACACCGGTCACTACCTGGCCGCCCACGAACCGCTGGAAGCGTTGTGGCTCGACGCGCCGGCGGGCGAGCGCGACGACTGCCTCCAGGGGGTGCTTCAGGCGAGCGTTGCGATATATAAGGCGCGAAACGGCAACGACGCAGGCGCTGTCGGACTCGCTGAGAGCGCGGTCGGGTACTTAAATAACTGCGGCGATCTCGCCGTCGACGACCTCGCGGCGTGGCTCGACCGGCTCGCCGTCGATCCGGATCTCGGTCGCTCCGAGCGCTCGCCCGAACTCCGGATCGACGGCGTGGCGATCGATGTCTACGACCTCGCACCCGACGAGGTGATCATCGCGGGCGAGGCGGTCGCCGAAACTGCGTCCGATAGCCTACTTAAAAATGCTGTGGCGTACGCCGAATCGGATTTCGAAGACGGCGAGGAGTCGACCCCGTTCGTGGGGCTGACACTGGAGTATCTAAACGACCCTCGGCCGGTCGTCCGACGGCGCCTGCGGGGGCACGTCGAACGGCGGCGGACACGCGAGTCGGACGTCGAAGGGCTTTTTTGATCGATCTCTTTGAATTAATTTTAATATCCTCGAATATGTTCTCCCGGATGAATATGACAAAGCCACTCAAGGCGAGCGGGTTTCTCGGACTCGCAGTCATGATGGCAGTTGGGGTACATCAGTTCGTACTGCTTTCGCGGGGCGGGACGGTGCCACCGTGGATGATCGGCGGGCACGCACACCTCGGCATCCTCTCGATCCGGGCGATCGTGATGGGCTTCGCCGTCCCGGCGCTCGACGTGACGGGGACGCTCCGAACCGCCGTCACCGTCCTCTTCATCGCGGGACAGTGAGGCATCCCCGGAATCGTCTGGCTGGGTGAGGGCTTCGGCCTGCTGTTTTTGCTGCCGACCGGCTTCCTGTGGGGCGGGGCGCTCATCGTTTCGATGCTCATCATGCTGTACGCGACGGTGACGCAGGATACGTCGTCGATCGGCGGCACACAGGGACCGTCGCCCGCCGACGACTGAACGGGTCACTCCGTTCGTTCGTCGCCGTTCCACTCCGCGGAATTGTCCCGTGGCTGGTAGCCAAGCACTTTTTTGGCGCGCTCCAAGGAGTAGTACTTGCGGTCGTTATCCGAGATGCCGTAGACGATCTCGTAATCGTACTTCGCTTGCAGCGCTCGGTCGTGGATGTGCGCACAGTCGCGGTAGGAGAGCCACATCGCCTGTCCGCGCTCGTAGTCGATGGGGGGGTGGCCGCGGGTGAGGTTGCCGATCCGGATGTTGCAGACGTCGATGCCGTACTCGTCGTGGTAGTAACGACCGATGACCTCGCCGGTCGCCTTCGAGACGCCGTAGTGGTTGCCGGGGCGGGGCAGTTCCGTTCCGTCGAGCCTGAACTCGTCGTCGGTTCGATAGAGGTCGGGCTTGCGCTCGGTTTCGAAGTGGCCGACGGCGTGGTTCGAGGAGGCGAAGACGAACTTCTCGACGTCGGCCTCGACGGCGGCGTCGTAGAGGACTTTCGTCCCGTGGATGTTGTTCTCGAGGACCGAGTTCCACGGCGCGTCACGGCGGGGATCGCCGGCCAGATGGATCACCGCACCGACGTCTTCACAGGCCTCGGCGACGAGTTCCTCGTCGGTCACGTCCCCGACGAGGTAGGGGTGATCCGGCTCGAACGGCGGCGGGTTGTGAAACAGGTAGCGCCAGTCGTACTCGCCGGCCAATCCATCGCGGATCGCCGTCCCGACGGATCCCTTGGCCCCGGTGAGCAGTACGGTCTCGTCCATTTGGCTACGAGGACGCGACAGTCGGGTAAGAAACGTGCGGTTCCGGCCCGACGACCCACTCGCGTACCTTTGACAGGGCCCTCCGTCGTCGATACGCGGGAAACCTTCTTTGCCGTCCTCCCCGACGAATCGCGTATGTTCAAGGGGTTTCGCGTCGGCTCCATCGCCGGGATTCCGATCAAACTCGACATTACGCTCCTTTTGATCCTCCCCGTGTTGGCGTATCTCATCGGTAACGGGATGGGCGAGGTCGTGAACGCGCTCAACGTCGGCCTCGACGCGGGCATCGACGCCGCCGCGTTGTCGCAAGGGATGGTTCCGTGGGGGCTCGGCTTGGCCTCGGCGATCGGTCTCTTCGTCTGCGTCCTCCTCCACGAACTGGGCCACGCCGCCGTTGCTCGACGCTACGGATACGAGATCGAGTCGATCACGCTGTGGCTGCTCGGAGGGCTCGCGAGGACCGTAGAGCAGCCCCGTCGGTGGAACCACGAGCTGTGGATCGCGTTGGCCGGTCCGATCGTCAGCGTCGCCGTCGGCGTGGGCTGTTTTCTCGCCTTCGACGCCGTCCCGTCCGATCCCGCACGCTTCGTGTTGGGCTACCTCGCGGCCTTGAACGTCGTCCTCGCCGGGTTCAACATGATCCCGGCGTTCCCGCTCGACGGCGGACGGGTGCTCAGGGCGTTGCTCGGCCGAACGCGAACCCGCGCGGCGGCGACAGAGCGCGCCGTCAGCATCGGAAAATTCTTTGCGATCGTACTGGGCCTGTTCGGCGTCCTCGTGTTCAACCCGTTTCTCGTGGCCGTCGCCTTCTTCGTCTACATCGCGGCGGCCGCGGAGGGTCGACAGACGGCGATCGAAGCGACGTTCGAGGGCGTCCGCGTGGGTGACGTGATGACGCCGGCCGCGCAGATCCGAACCGTCGAGCCGACGCACTCGCTCGCCGACGTGCTCGATCGGATGTTCCGCGAGCGCCACACGGGCTATCCGGTGTTGGACGACGGCCGGCTCGTCGGTATCGTGACGCTCGACGATATCCGTGACGTCGATCCTGACTCGCGGGCGATGGTGACCGTCGGCGAGACGATGAGTACCGATCTGGAGACGATCGCTTCCGATACCGAGGCGATGGATGCGATGCGCCGGATCGGGTCCGGCGACGTCGGCCGATTGCCGGTCGTCGACGACGCCGGTTCGCTCGTCGGTCTCGTGACTCGTTCGGATCTCGTGACGGCGATGAACGTCATCCGCGAACGGCGGTCGGTCGGCGACGTGGCGATGTCTTCGGAGTGACTATCTCCCTTCGAACTCCGGCTCCCGATCGGCGCTGAACGCGGCGATCCCTTCGACGAAATCGGCGCTGTCGAACAGACGCTCCTGTGCGCGCGCCTCCGCCTGGAGACTCTCCTCGAGCGATCGGTCGTGGCTCCGGTAGGTCAGCCGCTTCGTCTCGCCGATAGCGAGCGTCGGCCGACTCGCGAGGGTTTCGACCCGTTCGTCGACCGTCGACTCGAACGCCGAGACCGGGATGCATTCGGTCGCGATTCCCTCTTCGACCGCGGCGTCGGCGTCGACCCGCTCGCCGAACGCGAACAGCTCCATCGCCCGGCGCGTGCCGACCAGCCGCGGGAGGACGTACGTCGCGCCGGTGTCGGGTCCGAGTCCGACGTTCGTGAAACTCCACTGGAAGAACGCGTCCTCGGCGGCGTAGACGAAATCGCACGCGGTGGCGATCGACGCGCCGGCGCCCACCGCCGCTCCCCTGACTTTGGCGACGGTCGGCTTAGACATTCGGAGCAGCCGTCTGACGATGGCGTTCAGCCCGATTTCGAGCTCTCCCTCGACGCCCAGCGAACCCATATCGCCGGCCAGATCCAACCCCGAACAGAACGTGTCGCCCCCGCCCGTCACGACGACACAGCGGATCGAATCGTCGTGTGCGAGTTCGTTGACGCGTTCGGCCATCGTCTCGGCGCCCGGCGCGTCGATGGCGTTCTTTCGGCCCGGGTTCGAGACGGTCAGCGTCGCGATCGGCGGGTCGCGCGTACAGTCGATTTCCATGGTCGATTCCGCCCCGCCAGTGACTTGAGTGTACCCGTCGGATGCTGTCGACCTCGCCTGCCAGTCACCGCCAGTGTTTGAAGATGAGCCGCTTGATGTCGTCTTTCGTCCGTACGCCGGTCGTCGAGCCGTTCGGCAGATCGACCTCGTAGGGCTCCTCACCGTCGGATTCGCGCCAGCGGTCGTCGTGGGCGTCGAGGAGGCTCATCGCCTGCTGGAGGGTGTCCTCGGGTGATTCCGCCCCCGCCCCGTCACGCCCATCACCGGCGTCGCCTTCGCCGTCGTCGCCGCTGTCGGATCCATTCGCCGCCTCCGCCTCCGCCTCCGCCTCGCCGATGGTCGCCGCCGCGGCCGCGATATCGATGGCCTGTTCGGGACCGATCCCGTCGACCTCGGCGAGCGCTTCCGGATCGGCGTCTCGAACCGCCGCGACGGACTCGAATCCGGCCGAAACGAGCGCAGTCGCGGTCACCTCGCCGACGCCGTCGATCGCGGTCAAGCTCTCGATCGCCGCATCGGATGTGTCCGCGTTCGCCTCGTCGTTCGCGTCCGCGTCCGGCGACGTGTACGTGTCCAGTAGATACTCCAGCGCGTCCGCGGGCCGGACGGAGCCGTAGTCGCCGACGTAGACGGCTTCGAGTTCCACTGCGATCTCCTCGAGTCGCTCGAGTTGCGCGTCGGAGACGGAGAGGTCGGGCATACCCGAGATGGGTGCGCCCGCTGGCAATAAGCTATCGGGCGGTTCGGAAGGTAGTGTTCAGCCACGCGATGAACGGCGTCAGTGAGCCGGCGGTGTGGAAGCCACCGGCGGCCTCGCGCACGCGCAGCCGCACATTTCTCACCCCGTTCGATCGCGAGCACGCCCAAGAGGCATTGTGTCGTGACCTGCTCGAACGACTGTACGCTGAGGGCGTTGATACCGTGTATCCCGGATATCTGACCGACGTGTTGGACACCCACTGGTCGGTTGAGACGAACGCAACGACCCACAACTTCTGGGCGTTTAAGCAGTTTACCGAGCGACTGGCCTGTACCTCCGCAGAATACGGTAGCTCGGTCGAGGGTCGGTCGGAAGCGTGGACCAGCCAAGTGTGCCCGCAGTGCGGTTCGACAGACCGAACGACACGCCAGCAGGATACGCTCACCTGTCCGCGTGGGTTCGAGGGCCACGCCGACCTCACGGCGTCGGAAACATTCCTAAAGCGGCAAACGAGCAACGCAGTCAGGCCGATGGCACGGCCCGTGCGGTTCCAGTGGGACGACCACGCGTGCTCGGAGTCACCACGCTCTCACCGTCCCAACGAACAGCGCACAGACCCGAGTACCGTCCACCACAACGGGAATGGTGCCTCCGGGGACTCTCTGGCCGTCTGAGACTCCCGTCGGAGAGGAAACCGTGCCGTTCAGGACGCGGAGGATGTCATAGTTCCGTCCTCCTCATTCGAACACCGTCGTTCGTGGAGTGATGCGTCGATTTATCCGAAGGGCCACCCTGTCTGAAGTATGGACGAACGGAATTCAGCGCCAGCGAGGCGGTCGGATGCGTCTGTCGACGCCGCCGTCCCCACGGACGCCCCCGACGAAGGGCTCGTCAGCATCCGCCGCGGACTCGTCGGCTTGGGGTTCATCTGGCTGACCGCGGTGTCGGTCGTCGGCGCGGTCGGCGCTGCGGCCTACGGCGTAACGGCGTCGACCGTCTACCTCCTCGTCGCCGCCGTCGCCGTGGCCGTCGCGATCGCGGCCGGATCCGCCTCGCTCAAACAGTTCGGCTATCGGTAACGTCTTTTCGACGCTGAAACACGGGGCTTCCTCCTCGCACTCCGGCAACCGCCGAGCGCTTGCGTTCGCACGAGACGTTTACCGCACCCCTCACGTGGACCTTCACTCCTCGTCGGTGCGGATGCCGCGTCGATTGGTGATCCCTCGATCCGACTGCCGCGTGCGCGGGGTAGGCCGGCCGTCGCCCACCGCTCGACGACGCCGATCTCCGAGCTCCGCCGGTTCGCGAACTGGCGGGCGGCGCCGGCGCGTCGGGGACGCCGGGACGGGAGATGGACGGCCGATCTCGTTTTTTCATGTGGCGCGCCCCTCTTTCCGCGCGCGCTCGCGCGAAGGGTTCAACCGTCTCCGAGCCCTAAACTACGTATGAGTGATCGCGAGATCGGCAAAGAGGCTCGTTCCGTCGAGTACGACCGCGTCGACGTGTCCGTGCTCGTTATCGGCGCCGGTGCCGCCGGTGCGAGGGCCGCCATCGAACTTACCGAACGCGGCGTCGACGACGTGCTGGTGATCGGGAAGCGCAGCCACGGCGACGCCCACACCACGTGGGCCCGCGGCGGAATCAACGGCGCGCTCGGAACCCACGACCCGGAGGACTCGCCGGCGATTCACGCGGCCGACACGCTCAACGAGGGGCACTTCCTCAACCATCCTGCGAAAGTCGAAACGGTGACCGAACAGATGCCCGACCGGCTTCGGGAACTCGACGAGTGGGGGATGGAGTACTCTCGAACCGACGACGGGCGGATCGACCAGCGGTTCTTCGGGGCCCAGTCGTTCCGGCGGACCGCCTTTGCCGGTGACCACACCGGCGAGTCGATGTTGGATGCGCTTGTCAACCGCGCACGGGAGCTGTCGGTCCCCTACCGCGAGAACGTTATGATCACTAGGCTCGTGTCCGACGGCGATCGCGCGTACGGCGCGGTCGGATTCGACATGGACACCGGGGAATACGTGCTGTTCAACGCCGGGCAGATCGTGCTCGCTGCCGGGGGACACGCCGCCGTGTACAACCGGCACACCTCCCGAGACGACGAGAACAACGGTGACGGGGCCGCGCTGGCACACGACGCTGGAGCGTCGTTGATGGACATGGAGTTCGTTCAGTTTCACCCGACCGGGATGGCCGTGGATGAAGACGATTCGGAGTGGTCACCGTGGAGCGGTCGGCTCGTCACCGAAGCCGTCCGCGGCGAAGGGGGCCGCCTGTTCAACGCCGACGGCGAGCGGTTCATGGAGCGATACTCGCCGGACCAAATGGAGCTGGACGCCCGAGACGTGGTGGCCCGCGCTATCGCGCGGGAGGTCGCGGAGGGGCGAGGGACGGAGAACGGTGGCGTCTATCTCGACATTTCGCACCGCGACGCCACGTTTATCGGTGAACGGCTGCCGCGGATGTACGAGCGGTTCTCGGAGCTCGGGGTCGATATGGCCGCGGAACCGGTCGAGGTCGCTCCGACCGCTCACTACGGGATGGGCGGCGTCGCCGTCGACAGCGACGGGGAGACCGATATCGACGACCTGTTCGCGATCGGCGAGACGATGGCCGGCGTGCACGGGGCAAACCGGCTCGGCGGGAACTCGTTGGCCGAGACCGTCGCGTTCGGCGTCGTCGCGGGCGAGCGCATCGCCGAGCGGGCCGCCGGTCCCGGCGATATCCCGGACGAGCTCCTTGCGGATGTCGTCGAACCGCATTTCCGTGACCTGACCGAGACGGCCGGCCGGAGTGGTGAGCACGATGTGGAGACAGTGATCGCGGAGCTACGGCAGCTGATGTGGGATCACGCCGGGATCCTCCGTGACGAGTCGGCGCTCCGCGAAGGGCTCGCCGCCCTCGACGACCTGCGCGAGAAGGCGGAACGTGTCGACGTCGGTCCGGTGGCGAGCGAGTCGTTCGAGTTCGCCATCGACCTCGGGTTCATGCTCACGGTCGCGGAAGCGATCTTCCGCGGAGCGCTCGAACGGACGGAGTCGCGGGGTGCACACTACCGCACAGATCACCCCGAAACCGACCCCGACTGGCGGGTGAACGTCTATTTCGACGCCGCTGACATCGGCGGGATGATCCCTCGCACCGACTCGATTCCGGAGCCGAGCGAACGTGTTCAGGCGGCCCTCGACGAGGGACACGAACTGGACTACCACCAACTGGAGTGACTGCGCCGGAGGTCCTCGTCGTCGCGCGGTGTGGGTCGACGACGGACGTCGACCGGACGCGCCGACAGTTCGAGGACCCATCGATCGTCCCGGCTGGGACGAGCTGAGCGTCGTCGGACACGATCGGGTGTACGTCGACGGGAGCGCGCACCTCGCCGGATCGACGTCGCGGCTCGTCGACGCGGTCGAACGGCTCGCGGCGCTGCGTCATCCCGAGACGTTCGGGACGGTACCGTCCGATGTCCTCACGTCGTAATCGACCGGCTACGCCGCCTCTTACACGTTCGGTTCGTCGCTGACGCGGACTGTGAGCACCGGAATCTCCGCCCCTCGAACCACGCGTTCCGTGACGCTTCCGAGCAGGTATCGATCCAGCCCGCTCCGACCGTGGGTCCCCATCACGATGAGGTCCGCACCTTCGTCGTCGGCGTACTCCAGTATGGCGCGGTGTGGCGTTCCGTCCTCGATCGCCGTCTCGATCTCGACGCCTGCGTCGTCGGCGCGTTCGCGGATGTCTTCGATCGCGTCCTCGCCGATCTGTCGGAGGCGGGCCTCGACTTCGCCGTCCATCATCTCCGGGGCGTAAGGGATGTCCTCGACGACGAAGAGCACGTGGAGTTCGGCATCGGTCTCCGCCGCGAGCCCGATCGCCTGCTTGACCGCGCGGCTGTTTCCACGGCTTCCGTCCGTCGGGAGGAGGATTCGTTCGTACATATAGGCGCTATCGGCACGAATATATAAAGACGTGATCCCGTGTCGCATCGCGTGGGATCGATCGGTCGGACGGAACTCGGCTCACGCGTCTCCTTCCGATTGGTAGGGCTCCCCGACCGCCTCGCGCGGAAGCACGTTGTGCAACGCCGTTTCGATATCGGTGCTGGAGTCGAACGTCTCGCTGTCGATCTCCGAGATCAGGTCACCGAGGTTCTCTTCCCCGTCGGCCAACAGCAGCGTGACTTCCGAGAACTCGGCGGCGGCGTTCGCCTGTTCGATTGGGTACTCCAGTTCGTCGAGCGATTCCTCGATGCGGCTGAGTTTTACTTCTTCCACCATACCGCGGAAATACGCGCGCAGGTATCTTCAGCGTATCTCCGGTTCTCATTGCTTCGACGGCGTCACCCACGATTCGCCCTCACGCGAGCAGTTCGGCGTGTTTCTCCCGCAGTTTGGCCAGCTTCGGGTTGATGTTCACCGTACAGTAGGTGTCGTTCGGGTGTTTCTCGAAGTAGTCTTGGTGGTACTCCTCGGCCGGGTAGAACCTCTCCAATGGTGCGACCTCGGTGACGATCTCGTCGTCGTACAGCGGCTCCAGATCACCGATAACCGCCCCCACGGTTTCTCGTTGTTTCTCGTCGTGGTAGTAGACGGCCGATCGGTACTGGCTGCCGACGTCCGGTCCCTGTCTGTTCAATGTCGTCGGGTCGTGGATCGCAAAGAACACTTCGAGCAGGTCTCGGTAGCTGATTATCTGGGGATCGAACGTCACTTGAACGACCTCCGCGTGTCCGGTTTCGCCCCGACAGACCGCCTCGTAGCTCGGGTCGTCGACGTGACCGCCGGCGTAGCCGGAAGTGACGCGCTCGACGCCGCGTAGCTCTTTCAACGCCGCCTCGATGCACCAAAAACAGCCGCCGGCGAGGGTCGCGGTTTCGGATTCTGACATACCGCCTCTTGGGGCTCGAGGGTATTGAATCGTCTCCCCCGCAGTTTCCCGACTGGAGCCTACCGCCGGCCGAACAGCCGTTCACGAAGTGAGCGATCGGTCGGTCGTTCGGCCATGAGCACCGACGTGTCGAGATCGAACAGTTCCTCGATCCCCCGGTGTGAGAAGACGGTCCTCGTTTCGGTCTCGACGCCCGTCGTCGCCGCATCGGCCGTCGCTGCATCGAGCAATCGTTCGGATTCGGCTCTGAGCCGGTCGTCCTCGGTGGTCTGTGTCATCGCCTGTCGGCTTCACCGCCGCGCCCAACACGGGGCTTTCTCCTTGCACTTCGATAGAGAACGCTGCAGAGCCGTATCTCCGGCGAGGCCACCAATCGTCTGGTCGGAGGAGCGTCAGTCAATACGCTCCGAAGGCCGGTTCGAGGATGCCGAGGTAGCCAGATACACTGGCTCACCCCACCGGGGTCAGAGGCCGGGGACACTGACAAGCCCCGGGACTTGATCCCGGGGCGACTGACCGGCTGTACACTGTTCTGTTGCCGGCCAACGGGCCAAAATCAACTCCTCGTGACTAGTTCTGTGACCCCGTAAATAGGAGCTCATGGCGATTCCGTCGGCTTTGGACTCGTAAAGTTAGTTCATTGGGCGACGCTCTTTCCTTCCTGGAATTTGATGTCGAGCGGGTCTTCGATCTCACCCATCACCGCTTCGAGGGCGTCCGTCGCGGTGATCAGTCCCACGATGTTCTCTTCGTGCTCTTCGTACACGAGCGCGAGTTCTTGGTGTTCGTCCTGAAACCGGTCGACGGCATCGCTGATGAGCGTGTCTGCACGGAGCGTCATCGGCGAAGCCGCGATATCCTCGAACGTGACCTCGCCGCGCCGGAGCTCGTCGACTTGCTCGACAACTGCAGGGACGTAGACAACCCCTCGATACTCGGCTGGATCGTCACCAATCAAGGGAAATCGCGTGTGCGGGCTCGCTCCGATTCGATCGAAGTTTTCCCGCGCGGAGACGGCTGTCGAGAGAAAAATAATGTCCTCACGATCGGTCATGACTTCACTGACGGGCCGTTCGCCGACAGTGAAGGCGTTCAGGATCTCTTCTTGCCGTTCCTCGGAGAGGTTCCCTCGGTCGAGCAAACTCCCGAGGCGGTGGCGGAGGTCTGCCCGCGATTCGACCCGGTCGGTTTCGGTCTCCAGCCAGGCACCGGTCATCTCGACGCCAAACAGCCCGAGTGTCCATTTGGCGACGCTGTCTCCGAGCACGATAACCGGGTAGAGCAGTTTGGCAAACCAATAAAGCGGTGTCGCGCCGTATCGAGCGACGAACTTTGTCCGCTCGACCCCGAGATACGTGGGGGTCTGTTCGCCGTGGGTCAGGTGGAGCAGATTGATAATGACGAACGCGAGGATGCCACCCGCACCAATCGACGTGAACAGCGTATTCTCGAACACTGGATCGATCAACGATGCCAGGGCCGGTTCCGCGACGATGCCGACGGCGATACTCGTCGCAGAGATACCGACCTGACAGCTGGTGAGATAGATTTCGAGGTCCTGCGTCATCTCCCAGGCCCGCTCGAGTCCCGGGGTGTCGAACTCGGATTCTGGATACTGCCGCACGCGAGTGAGCGCGAACTCGATTGCGACGAAGAACCCGTTCGCGAGGATGAGTAAAACACCGCTGACCAGGCGGAGCGTTAGTTCGAGACCATTCATTTACTAGGGCTATCCCCCTTGGCATCAAGAATTCCACTATCTCGCTCGCCGGGACGAGCCGATTCACCGAGCGAGGGCTCGGTATCTCCTGTATCGGGGTCGGGTCCCCGGACCGTCAACACCGGAATCGGCGCATCCGAACGAGATATTCGGTGACACTAGCAAGGGCGTATCGATCAACCCCCGTTCAACCGTGGGTGTCGACGACGACGAGGTCGACATCCAGGAGTCGAGATCGGTCCGCTCAATGCATGGCAGTAGTTGATCGAGCGAATCAGTCGTGTGGAGGATGTTCTTTATCAAACAAAAGCGTAGTACAGACGGTGTGACCGGAAAATCAGTACTACGGCTCAGTTGCTGTCGTATGATGATTGCGTGGGTTGGGTAATAACAGCCCTTATCACCCATACAATACAATACAGTATTGTGACGTATACACAAAACAATTCGGCGAGTCGGATAGGATCACTCACTCAGCTCCAGTGGCTGGCAGTTGCGTTGGTCGTCATCACTGGTGTCCTCCACGTGTATGCTGGTATCGTCGAGGGGCGGATTCCTGTTGCACTCGCAGGCGTTGGTTACGCCGGTGCACTTGTGCTGTTCTTCTTCGACTATCGGCGTCGACTGCTCTACCTGATCGGGATTCCGTACACGGCCGTCCAGATCCCGCTCTGGCTCGTGGCCAAGTCGGAGTACGGGTTGATCGACTACGTCGACAAGGCGGCTCAAGTCGTCTTGATCCTCGTGTTGATCTACCTCTATTTGAACACGCCCTCCGGGTCGGCCGGAAACACGGCAACGGCAGCGGACTGAGCTAACAGATTCACGGAGCGTATACCACTTTTAATTATCTCGAATTACCATCGTTTTCACCCGGTTGACCCCGTCGAAGTCACGAAGGCGGTAGGTCAGTTCCCGAACGCGCTCGCCGGTTCCCTGGCAGAACAGGGACTCGAGACACCACTCACCCTGGTGTGTGTGACTCGTGTTGAGAATCACGTCCTGATAGTCGTGCTGGACACCGTGGAGTTCCCCAATCACCGCGTGATGGCGGTAGTCAAAGGCGACCAGCGCGATAACGTCCTCGTTGAGGTTTTCGAGTCGAGAATGCGACTCGATATACTCCTGCATCGCTTCACGAACTGCCCGTGATCGGTTGTCCATTCCCTCGTCCCGCCAGACTTGGTCGAACTCCTCGACGACCGAATCCGGGATATTGAAACTCGTCCGCATACAGTTCCGTTCAGTCTCCGCGCACAAGAGTCCCGAGTATGACGGTCCGCTTAATTATTATCCCAACGCTCGGAAATCCTCGCCCGTTAGGGCGGGGAGGATATCAAGCATCGACAACGGGTATTCGGCGCTCTTGTCGAGTCCAGGGGACGATGATGGTATCAAGAGACGCTTTCGGTCTGTTGCTCGGTGCGGTCGCCCTTGGGGCTGTCCGTGAGGTGAAGCCGGGCCATGGGTGGCCTGTCGCCGCCTCGTATGCCCTGGACCAAACGAACAACTAGCTCTACGGCTTTGCGGCGAGTTTTATGATCGGTGTCGGGTATCTTGTCACGGGTCTCGCAGTGGTTGGCGTGTTCTCCCATACGAAATCATATTTCAGTCTCACCCAAATCAACGAGCCACTCGCGATCCTCGGTGGTCCCCAGATCGGCGGGCCGGTCAGTCTGGTTGCGGGTGTCCCGCTGATCGGCCTCGGTGTTCGAGAACACCGCTACGATCACCCGCATGGCGGCCACGATACCGAGAACTCCTGCCAGTACGAGAGTCCCAACCACGAGTCGACGAACTTGCGTACGACCTCCTCCTGGGACTTCCTCGTCCACCAGAGTCGCGGACTCCGCTCGCGGGTCGTCCGCGGCTCGCTCGTCTTGGACGTCCTCTACGACGTCGATTGCTCGGTGCTGTTGGCTGAGACGAAACACGAACGGGGGCTTCGAGAGCGGCTCTCCGGCGCTCGGACGAACGCAAAAAAGGTCGTGTCGGGGCGACGACTGGTACGGATCGTTGTACCGATGTACCGGCTCTCCTCGGTATGGATCGGCGACGGTCAGTGGGCGACCACAACGATCCGTATGACGGCCGCTGAGATGGGGATCGTCTCGACGGGCGGTTAGGAGGTGGTGAATCCGGCCCCGCCGTCGTACTCCTCGAGAACCCATTCGAGCTCTTCGATCGCTCGGAGGATCGCTATCTCGGCCGTATCCTCCAGTTCCGAGGATGGCGGGTCGTAGTCGTCGTATCGTGATTCCAGTTTCTCGATCCGTTCGCGGATCTCCGCTTCGGTGCGCATACTCGAACGGAGCGTCGCAGCCCCCTTTGTGTTTGCGGCACGCTGCGCTTCGTCTCCGGCACAACGACAAAGCCCTTCGAGCGCCAAGAAGGGGTATGGATGGCGATATCCCCACGACCGACGCGGAGTGGCGCGAACGGCTCACCGACGAGGAGTATCGGATCCTCCGCGAACGGGGGACCGAACCGAAGTTCTCCGGAGAGTACCTCGGCAAACACGACGACGGCACCTACCGGTGTGCCGCCTGCGGGGCCGAACTCTTCGACTCGGAGACGAAGTTCGACTCGAACTCGGGGTGGCCGTCGTTTTATGACGCCGAGGAGGGCGCGGTCGAACTCCGCGAGGATCGGAGCCACGGTATGGTGCGAACCGAGGTCGTCTGTGCGCGCTGTGGTGGCCACCTCGGGCACGTTTTCGACGACGGACCCGACCCGACCGGCAAGCGCTACTGCATGAACTCGGTCGCCCTCGATTTCGACGACGAGGCCTGATTCTCGACCGGACTCCCCCGAAGTTTATATACGACGACGGGACCAGACCGCCTGTGAGCTAACTGACGGACGGCGATCCTCCGAGGCGGGAGCGCGGTGAACGGATCGTCAAAGCGACTGCACCGCCTGTACGCACGCATCCGGGTCGAGGACTGCCGCGTCGCAGACACCCCGGCGGATTTATACGTGGGAATCCAACAGGCCCCCATGTCCGACCTCTCGCTCGACGCGGAGCAACTCGATCGGTACTCCCGACACATCATCATGGACGAGATCGGCCCTGCGGGACAAAAACGGCTCCTCGACGCGTCGATCCTCTGTATCGGCGCGGGGGGCCTCGGCTCACCGATCCTGCAGTACCTCGCGGCCGCCGGAGTCGGAACGATCGGCATCGCCGACGACGACGTCGTCGAACGATCGAACCTCCAGCGGCAGGTCATCCACGGCGACCCTGACGTCGGGCGTCCAAAGGTCGACTCGGCGCGCGAGTTCATCGAACGGCAGAACCCCGACGTGACCGTCCACACCCACGAGACGCGCGTCACCGAGGACAATATCGAGGGGCTGCTCGACGAGTACGATATCGTCGTCGACGGCTCCGACAACTTCGCCACCCGGTATCTCGTCAACGACGCCTGCACGCTCGCGGGTGTGCCGTTCGCCCACGGCGCGATCCTCCGTTTCGAGGGGCAGGTGACGACGTTCGAAGCGAACGAGGGCGGCCCCTGCTATCGATGTCTCTTCCCCGAGGCTCCGGAACCTGGCACCGTTCCCGACTGTGCGACAGCGGGCGTATTGGGCGTCCTCCCCGGCACCGTCGGCTGTATCCAAGCGACCGAGGGGATCAAACTCGCCCTCGGGTACGGCGAAACGCTCGACGGTCGGATGGTGTTCTACGACGCCGCAGACATGACCTTCGAGGAGATCCGGATCGAACCCCGTCCCGACTGTCCGATCTGCGGCGAGGACGGGATCGAATCGATCCACGACGTCGCGTACGAGGAGACCTGCGCGATCTAGTTTTGATCGCCCACCGACGAACCTGTCGGCCCGATCGGCGGCTCGCGCTGATCCCGCGTCATCGCCCGGTAGTGGCGAACGATCCGATCGACGAGTTCGGCGTCGACGCCGAACTCCTCTCGGATCCGATCGCGAGTCCAGCCGGCGTCGACGAATCCGTAGAGGACAGCATCGATCGTTTCGAGCGGGGCATCGATCCCGTAGTTCCCGGACTGTCCGGGAAACTGTCCAACCATCGGTTGCGCCTCCGTGACGAACGACGGGAGGTCGAGGTCGTCGCCGAGCGCTTCGGCTTCGCTTCCGTAGAGTCCGCCCAACGGAAACAGATCGGCAGCTCCATCGCCGTGTTTCGTGACCGACCCGAGGAGGAACGCAGTCCGAGTCGCTGACCCGACGACGAGGCGGTCCGTCGCGTTCGCCGCGAGATACGTCATCGCCATCCGAAGCCGGGCGACGAGGTCGGCTCGGACGATCGGGTCGCCGTGGAGGTCCGTATGCGCCGGAACGATATCGCTGACGCACATCAAGAGGGGCTGGAGGTGTATGGTATCCGCTTCGATATCCAGCGCCGTGGCGATCGCCTCGGCGTCCTGAGCGCTCCTCGAGCCGAGTTTACTGCTCGGGAGGACGATCCCGTAGACGCGCTCTGATCCGAGCGCGTCCACCGCCATCGTCGCGATAGCACTCGATTCGAGCCCGCCGTCGAGTCGGACGACGACGCCCTCGGCTCCGGCGTCCTCGACGGTCGTCTTGATGAACGACGTACACTCGGCCCGTAGCTCGGAACCGTCGCGCCGGAACGCCGCCGTTCCGTTCGGAACCACATCTCTCATGAGCGTCGATCGCCCCAGCGGCGATCGGACGTTCTTGCTTCGAGCATTTCAATTACGAATACAGTATTAGCGCCGTATAAATGTTATCTGTGGTCATGTTATTATTCATTTTATATTCATATGGTCGTTGTTTGTTGAAAATAATGAAATATTCACACAGGCGCGATTGGCTCGAGACGGGTGGATCGTCGAACAGTTCGATCGCTCGACTCGACCGGTCAGGCCGTGCGAAGCGGGATCACGAGCGTTTGGCGGTCCGTTTCCGTGATCACGTCTTGGGAGACGCTGCCGAGCATTCGACGCTCGTGGCCGTCCGCACCGCGGGTACCCATCACGATGAGGTCGGCCCCGATCTCGTCGGCGTACGCGAGGATCTCCTCCCCGGGGCGGCCGCGGCGGACGACCGCTTCGTGTTCGAGTCCGGCGGCTGTCGCGGCGTCCGTGGCCGCTCGGACCGCGGATTCGGCGTTCGCGGTGAGTTCGTCCTCGACCGCGTCGGTCAGCCCCTCGTCGAGCGTGAGAAACACGCCCCGGTCGATGACCGAGAGTGCGTGGACGGTCGCCCCGCGCTGTGCTGCGATATCGACGGCCGCGTCTATAACGGAGTCCATCTGTTCGCCGCCGTCCGTCGGAACGAGAATGTCGTCGTACATCGGTTTCGTCTGGCCGTTGCCGCCGCGGGAAGTAAACGGATTCGAATGTCGTTCGAATAGATGAGACGCTCCGAGCGACGCCGTTCAGTGACCCATTCCACCACCGAGTGGCTGGTAATGTGGTAGCCGGGGGTGCGGGAGGTGGATCCCGATCGCCATCAGCCCGTGCGCCAACAGAACGTATCCGAGAACGACGAATACGGCACCGAGCAAGCGGTGCAATCGGCGGCGGTGAACGGCATCGACCGACTCGATGAGCGTTCCGTACAGGAACACCGCCGGAATCGTCCCAATCCCGAGCGCGGCGAGCGCGACCGCGCCGGAGATCGCCGATCCGGTGGCGAAGGCGAACAGATATGCGGGGTACAACATCGGGCACGGAAGCAGCGCGTGGAGCGCGCCGAGGCCGACGATGCTGGGGCCGTTCACCAACCGCTGGACCCGAACGGCGAGCCAGCTTATTCCTCGCCCGACACCTGGAATCCGAAGCCCAGCGCCCCCGCCGCCGAGCAGATACTTTCCGCCAGCGACGATGACGAACGCCCCGACGGCGATACCGACGCCGCCGCGAACAAGGTCGGCAATCGCGGTCAACTGATCGGCGGTGACGAACACGAGCCCGCCGAGCGCTCCGAACGCCGCACCCAACAGCGTGTAGCTCGCCGCTCGCCCCACGTTGAACAGCGCGTGTTGTCGCACCTCATACAGCGTGAGGTGTCCCGGTCCCGCGGGCCGCGTTACGGTTTCGGTCCCGCCGTCCGTTTGGGGCCGCATCCGATCGGAGTACATCGTCACGAGCGGACCACACATCCCGATACAGTGTGCTCCGCCGAGTAGTCCGATCGCGAAAAATAAGAGAATATCTATCCGGAGCATGGATTCAAACATGTTCAGATATTATCTACTCGGCAACGGCTCACATTAGCGGTTCTGGTGCAAACGACAAAAGAGGCCGACAGCGGTCGGACGACGATGTGAGAACCAGCGATCGTCGGCAGTACCGGGGAGAGGACCGATGGGCGATACGAGTGTAAATACATTTCGCCCGTTCCGAATGCTGGGAGTCGCCGAAACACATACGTTGGTTCTCCGAGCAATTCCGAGCATGTACGACAGCATTCTGTTGCCAACCGACGCCAGCGCGGGAATGAACCGAGCGGTCGAACACGCCATCGACCTCGCAGATCGGTACGACGCGACGTTGCACGTACTCTACGTCGTCGACACCGACACGTACAGTTCCTACTCCGGCGACGAGTACGTCCACGAGTTTGAGGGCTTAGAGAGCGCGCTCGAACAGGCAGGCGAAGAGGCGATTGCGGAGGTCGTCGAGGCAGCCGACACCGCAGGCGTCGAGACGACCGCGGTCGTTCGACACGGCGTTCCCCACGAGGAGATCCTCGCGTACGCCGACGAGGCCGACATCGGGCTCACGGTGATTGGCTCGAAGGACCGGCCGGGAGAGTACCGCCGCCTCCTCGGCAGCGTCGCCGAACGCGTCGCCCGAATGGCGGAACGTCCCGTGACCGTCGTGAAAACGCCGGTCGACGGATAACCCGCGTTTGATCGACAGCCCGATCAGTTCTCGACGCTCGAATCCGACGTCTCAGCCTGGTCATCGTCCGGACGACTCGTCGATGTTGCGCCGATGAGCTACGTTCGCTTCGGTGATCGTCTCGACTCGGTGTCGACTTTGCGTATCGGGTGTGAATCGATCAGAAAACCGGAAGACGTGGCAGGGATCGTGCGGTGATCAGACGACCCGAACCGATTCGGGATCGAAGCGATCGCCGCGCCAGCGCCAACTCGCGATCGGCGGCTCGTCGGCGAGCGAGACGATCACGTACGAGTAACCGGGCCACGCCGCAAGCCGAGCGTCGGTGTCACTAGGTTCGAGGGGGCCGCGCGGGTGGGAGTGATAAAAGCCGACGATGTCGAGCTCCGATGCGTCGATCCGTTCGAGCAGTTCTAACTCTTCGGCCGGCGCGATTTCGTATCTGACTTCGGGCCTCTCAGCCGCGTTGGTCGCCCGATACGCCCGCTCGACGCGCGATGGGTCTCCGTGACGGCCGACGAGAATACCGACGACCTCCGCTGGCGATCCCGACCGGGCGTCTTCGACGATCCGGCATCGAACCGCGTCGGGAAGTTCGAGCGTCATTCGAGTGCCGAAAACGAGGTCGCCATCCACGGCTCCTGGACGTCGAAGCGCTCCGGCTGGAGCAACGCCGCGAGCGTCTCCAGCGTTTCGACGACGCGCGGACCGGGGCGGTTCGTGAGGTGGTGGCCGTCCATCGCGTACGCCCGGTTCATCCGGACCGCGCGCAGACTCGACCACCCCTCCCGCTCTGTCAGATCGGTGCGGTTCTCGGCGGTCTGATCGAGTTCGAATCCGCAGGGGGCAGCGACGAAAATGTCCGGGTCGTACTCGCGGATCTCGTCCCACTCTCGCGGCGTCGAGGCGTCTCCGGGATCGGCGAGGTCGTACTCGCCGCCCGCGAGTTCGACCAGCTCGGGCACCCAGTGGCCGGCGACCATCGGCGGTTCGAGCCAATCGAGCACCGCGACGGTCGGACGGATCGGACTCTCGGCCGCCGCCGCGGCGACGCCGTCGATTCGTGCACGAAGCGAGGCGAGGAGTTCCCCCGCGCGATCCGCTCGTCCGAGCGCGTCACCGATCGCCTCGATGTCATCCAGAATGTCGTCGACGCTGTGGGGATCGGTCGTCATCAGTTCGCAATCCAACTCGAGTTCCTCGATCGCGGACTCGACGACTACCGTGTCGACGGCACACACGTCACAGATCCCCTGAGAGATGACGACGTCCGGATCGGCGGCCGCCAGCGACTCGCGGTCGATCCGGTAAACGCCCCCTTCCGTCGCCGATTCCTGGACCTGCTCGTCGATCTCGGCGCTTGACGCCGATGCGTCGATGCGCGACTCGATGACCGACGGCGTGTTCTCGACTGTCGGCGGGTAGTCACACTCGTGTGAGGTCGCGACCGGCTCGACGCCGAGGGCCGCGACGATCTCGGTGGCCGACGGCAACAGCGACACGACGCGTGGGGGCACGGTTCTCTGAATCCTCCTACCCGTTGTTTGACCGCGGGAGAAATGAATCTGCTGGCGCGCGATGGGCTACATCGACTCGGGCGCTTCGACCCCGAGGATATCGAGAGCGTTCGCGACGGCGTGTCCGGCGGCGATCACGAGCGCCAGCCGGGCAGCCCGCGTCGCCTCGTCGTCGGCCGTGATGACCGGACACTCGCGGTAGAATCCGTTGAATCGGTCGGCGATCTCGCGGGTGTAGGTCGCGATGCGATGCGGTTCGTGGTCTTCGGCCGCGCTTTCGATGACTCCCGGGAAGCGGGCGATCGTCCGGAGTAACTCGCGCTCGGCGTCAGTCGAGAGTACTGAGACGTCGAGTTCGGGAGCGATCCCGTCGGCCTCGCCGATGATTCCACAGCAGCGCGCGTGGACGTACTGAACGTACGGGGCCGACTGGGCCTCGAAATCCAGCGCGCGTTCCCACTCGAAGGTGATCGCCTTCGCGGGCTGTTTCGAGACGATATCGTACCGGACTGCACCGATCCCGACCTGTCTGGCGATCCGCTCGACGCCGGATCCGTCGAGCTCGTCGTCGCGGAGTCGGTCGTCGAGGCGGCTTTCGACTTCCTCGCGTGCGCGGTCGATCGCCTCGTCGAGGAGGTCGTCGAGCTGGACGCCGGTCCCGGCGCGGGTAGACATCTTCCCTTCGGGCAGGTTCACGTACGAGTAGACGACCGTGTCGAGTCGGTCGGTGTCGCTGCCGAGATCCTCCAGGGCCGCGCGGAGTTGGCGGGCCTGCAGTTTGTGATCCTCGCCGAGCACCGTCACCGCGCGATCGTAGTTGTCGAACTTCCACTCGTGGTGGGCTAAATCGCGGGTCGTGTACAGCGAGGTGCCGTCGGCTCTGAGGAAGACGAGGTTCTTGTCGATCTCCTCGAAGGTGAGTTGCCACGCGTCCTCCTCGTAGACCGCCCGTTCGTGTGCTTTCAGCCGGGCGACCACGTCGTCGGTCGAGCCGTCACGCATGAATCGGCTCTCCTTGACGAACTCGTCGAACTCCGCGGGGAGGCGGGCGAGGCACTCGCGCATACCACCGAGCACGGCGTCGACGACCCTGGTGACGCGCTCGTAGGTCCCTTCGTCGCCCTCCTCGAGCCCCTGAAGGATCGCCGTGATCTCGGCTTCGGCCTCCTCGACGGCGTCGGGGTCGGCGTTTTCGAGGTACTCGTTGCCCTTGCGGTAGTAGCGGACCATCCGGTACTCCGCGCGGTCACGGGCCGGTTCGGGAAGTTCGGACTCGTCGAACGTCTCGTAGGCCCACGTGAAGACGGCCATCTGTCGGCCGGCGTCGTTGACGTAGTAGTGGCGCTCGACGTCGTAGCCGGCGTAGTCGAGCAGGTTGGCGACGGCGTCGCCGACGATGGGATTTCGCGCCCGCCCGACGTGGACCGGGCCGGTCGGGTTCGCGGAGGTGTGTTCGACGACCACGGACGTGTCGCGCGAGTCGAGCGAGCCGTAATCGTCCGCCTGGGCCGCTTCGAGCGTCCCCGCGAAGTAGGCGTCGCTCGGGACGAAGTTGAGGTACGGCCCCTGTGCGTCGATCCGGCCGATATGTCTGTACGCGTCGGCGTCCAGTTCGTCGAGCAGTTCGGCGGCGACTTGTGGCGGCGGCGCGCCGGCCTCCGAGGCGAGTCGGAAGGCGACGCTGGATGCGAACACGGCGTCGACGTCCTCGGGGGGTTCTTCGAGCCCGAGGTCGTCCGTCGGATAGCCACGGGCGGCGAGCGCGTTGGTGAGCGCCTCCCGGACTTCCTCTCGCAGGGGGATGTACATACCTGATGGTCCTCCCGCCTCATAAAGGGACTTTCGAAGACGTGGATACGAACGTGAGCCCGACCATCCGCTCGCGTAATCGCGACCTTTAGGGCGCTGTGTACCAATCGATTCGTATGCCCAAGCAGGTCGACGATCCCGACTACCACAGCGAAAACCACACGGCCGCCCAGACCTGCGGGTGGACCGCCAACGCCCTGCGCGGCGAGGGTCGCTGCTACAAGAACCACTTCTAACTAACCACGGGTTCTATAAGAAACACGTTCGTAGGGGTGACTGTAGTTATGACTGTCACCGACGACCCACCCCACCGATACAAAGGTGCCTTGAAGCGACTCGGGAAAGCCGATATTCCCGAAGCGGACGAAACGCATATCCGTGAGTTCCTTGATGCGATCGACCCGGAGATCAATACGACCAACTTCACGAACGATAGCGGCAAGCGTGAAACCAAATCCTACGGAACGCTCGCGGCATACACCCAAGCATTGAAACGTGTGTCCGAACTTGCGGAACGGCCACTAACCGAGTTCAAATCAGCCGAGGAGATTAACAAGCTGTTCGAAGGCTTCCGACGGGGAACACACCCGAATGTGAAAGACGACGGCTACGGGAAGAGTACACTCGGTCAATGGGAAAGCGCCGTCACCAAGTTTTTCGAGTATCACTCCCACTTCGGGATTGACCAAACGGAAATCGTTATTGATGCGAACCCGGAAACGAAGGTTGACGACCGGGATATGTACACCCGAGAGGAGATCGAAGCCCTTCGGAACGCGGTGACGAATGACCGCGATCGGTGTATGTTGGAGCTGTTTTTGAACACGGGCCAACGAATCCGTGCGATCCAAACCCTTCGGTTGAAGGACGTGGATACCGACGAAGGTGTGTATTATCTGAACACCGAGGACGACGGGTTGAAAGGGGCCGACAAGAACGGCCGCAAGCGGCCGCTGCTTGGCGCTAAGCGCCCGGTGTATGACTGGGCGAAGAAACACCAAGGCGGGCCGGAAGACTACCTCATAACGCCGCTGCCGAGCGCGAACGGCGGCATACATGGAGAGAAGCTTTCCCAGTCAACCATGCGCCGATCCCTTCGGCGACTGGCCGACCGCGCCGACGTGGACAAACCACCGAATCCCCACAACTTCCGGCACTATTTCGTGACGACGTGCAAGCGTGATTACGGCATGGACGACGCGACGATCAAGCACTTGATCGGCCACGGACAAGGCAGCCGGATCATGGAAACGACGTATCAACACCTCAACGACGAGGACCATATCAAAGCGGCCGAAACTGCTGCCGGGCTTCGGAAAGAAAAGAATGAATCGCCACTCACCCCACAGGCGTGTCCGACGTGTGGTGAACCGTTAGATCAAGGCTCGAAGGCCTGTCCGGGTTGTGGTACTGTGTTCGCTCCGAACGCCAAGGCAGCCGAAGAGCAGATCCAAGAAGGAATTAAAGAATCCTACAAGCAAGCGGACCCCACGGACACGGAAACGATGGAGGAAATCGAAGCGGTCGAAGAGGCGCTTGATGAAAACATGGAGCAGATCATGCAGAGCGACGAATTGATGAATCAGATAGCGGATAAGGTGGCCGAACGAATGGCCG
>NZ_JAWODL010000013.1:0-53893 GCF_046483325.1 Natronomonas sp.
CGACCCGACGGACTACGACGCCGCCAAAGAGCTCATCCTCGATCGAAGTAAAGAGTATCAAGGCGTGATCTATCAAGACGAGAGTTCGGTCGGCTACGAAAAACGCGAGGGCGTCGAGGAGCCGATGAACGATATCCCGGCCGGGGCGCCCGCGAACGCGATGGATCTCGTCCGCGAGTTCTACTGATCGGACACCGCTCAAGCGGTCGAGCGGATTTTGACCCGAAACGACACGCGTATTGAAACGAGTCGGCGTTTTCACCCCGGATGAATCTCTGTTACGTAGCGGCGAAAGCAGGACACAGACGATCAGATTCGATGACCGTACCAGACTGCATATCCCTCTCAATCAGTTCGATTCAACTATGACGATTCGAGTCGCGGTCGTGGTCGTTTGTTGCCTGCTCGTTTTCGTCGGCGCGGCGTCGTTCGTCGTTTCTCCGGGGTCGTCGGTCACCGAACCCGCTGAATTCGATAGGACGGTTAGCATGGGGTTGACGCTGGAAGAACAGCGTGCGGTGGGAGAACGACGGGTGATCCCTCGAGCGCAGGTTGCCTACTCGCAGTATCCGTACCTCGTCGGCTACCGGGGCATCGGATTGGCCGCGACCGCGTCGGACGATCCGCTGGTCGAACAGCAGTTCGGCTATCCGCTGGTGGTGTACGTCGAAACGGTGCCGTCGGACGTGACGCTCGACGAGTCCGGCTATCTCGTCGGGGAGTACACGGACGAGTGGGTACCGGCCGCCGACGCGTATTTCGTGATCGAGAGCGAGGCCCGGACGCCTGCCGGACGAGCGACCGTCGCGTTCGCGGAGGAGTCACGCGCGGACGCGTTCACCGAAGCCCACGGTGGACGCGTCGTGCGGTGGGACGAGCGCGCGCAGTTCGACGTGCGACGCTCGGACGGATCGATCGCGCGCGATCGAGTCGCGACACACCACGCGGAAGCCGACGACCAGGTGGCGGATGCGTACGAACTGCTCGAGAGGCCGATCGAGATCGTCGTCGGCGAAGACGAGCCGACGCTTCGGGCGGCGCTTTCGGCTGCCAGGGCCAACACGACGATCAGGCTTCCACCTGGTGTCTACGAAGGACCGGTCGAGATCGACCGGTCGGTCACGATCGCCGGCGACGGAGCGACCATCGTCGGCGACGGGAACGGAACCGTCGTCACCGTGACCGCCGACCACGTCGCGGTCTCGGGCGTCACGATCGACGGGATCGGCGATTCGCTCCAAGAGGACGACGCACCGGTCGACGACGACCGAGCCGATTGGGATCGGCAAACCGAGGCGGCGTACGGTTACTCCGATGCCGCGATCACCGCCACGGGTGCCGATGGGCTGCTCGTCACCGGAGTCGAGGCCGAAACGAACGCCTCGGGGATCGTCCTCAGGGACGTCGAGAGAGCCGTCGTCGACGACGTTCGAATCGACGGGACGGACGAATGGGTGGACGGGTTCATGGGTGTCGTCGCGATACGCTCACCGGCGGTGGTCCAACGCTCGACGTTCGACGGCGGCCGTGACGCGGTGTACACCCACCGCTCTAGGGGGATTACCGTCCGCGAGAACCGCTTCAACGACGGGCGGTTCGGCGTCCACTTGATGTACACGTCCGATGCGCTCGTCGCCGGGAACTGCGCGACCGATCAGGCGCTCTCGGGTGTCGTCATTATGACGAGCCCATCCGGAGTCGCCATCGACGACAACGTCGTCACGAATACCGAACAGGGGATCGCGACGAGCGGCTCGTACGCGTACATCGGCGAGAACACCGTCGTCAACACCGAGCAGGCGATCACGACGAGTGCGAGAAACTCGCTGTACACGGGTAATACCGTCGTTGGGAACCGGGTCGGATTTCGAGCGTCTTCGATCTTCCCGACGAGCGTCGTCGTCGGAAACGACGTCGTTGACAACGAACGGCACGTTCGAGCGACGAGCGGGCCGCTTCGGGTCTGGAGCCACGACGGCGAAGGGAACTACTGGAGTGGGGCCGAAGGACTCGACCGCCCGTACAGCCCGACTGATCCGGTCGACGGGACGTTACACCGGACCGAAACGGCCCGAACGCTGTCGGATGCACCGATCGTGCGGGGACTGCGCACCCTTCGAGGATCGGCGCCAGGGATGCGGGACAACAGCGTTATCGACGCGGAACCGCGCGATAGCCCGAAGAACGCGACGCGTCTCGAACGAGCGCAGGCGCTTTCGAACGGGACCACGATACCCGGGGAGGTGTGTTCGACGTGAGCGACACACCGCTACTCCGAGTTGACGGCGTGTCGAAATCGTTCGGTGCGGTCGACGTGCTCAGAGACGTCTCGTTTTCCGTGCCGTCGGGCACTGTCATAGCGGTTATCGGACCGAACGGATCCGGAAAGACCACGCTACTGCGAGCGCTCGTCGGGGACCTTCGGCCGACCCACGGAGACGTCGCCTACGAAGGACCGGACACGGATCGACCGATCGGATATCTCCCCCAACAACCGACCTTCCGAGCGGGGTTTACCGCCGCGGAGACACTCGCGTTCTACTCGTCGCTGCTCGGCGGGGACGATCCGGAGACCCTGCTCGGTCGCGTCGGGCTGAATGACGCCGCCGATCGAAACGTCGAGAACCTCTCCGGTGGGATGCGACAACTGCTCGGCATCGCACAGGCGACCGTCGGCGATCCGCCGCTCGTCGTCCTCGACGAACCCGCGAGTGGGCTCGATCCGAACATGAGCGAACACGTCTTCGAGACCGCGGCACGGATGGCTGGCGAGAAACGAACGGTGCTTCTCAGCTCCCACGATCTGACGCTCGTCGAGGAGACGGCCGACGACGTGCTCGTGTTGAATCGAGGGAGAGTCGCCGCGACGGGAACGATCGAAGCGCTCCGTTCGCAATTCGAGACGGACTCACTCCGCGGCGTGTTGAACGCGATCGTTGGAAAGACGGGTCACGTCGACGTCGTGGGGGATACCCGATGAGCCGTCTCAGGGGTTTCGGCCCCGTCGCGTGGCGAGAGCTCGTGACCGTCGCTCGAACCCGAAGTTACCTCCTGTTATCCGCGGGGCTTCTCGCCGTCTTTGCTGGCGTACTCCGGGCTGGCGGTGGCATCGACGGTGGATACATACCGGCCGCCGTCGATTTGCTCTTACCGTTGGAGTTACTCGTACCGCTCGTCGCGGTCGCGCTCGGCTATCGGGCGTTCAGCGGTGACAACGACGACCGATCAGTGCTTCGGACGTATCCGATTTCGAAGCCGTCGCTCGTCGGCGGCATATTCGTCGGACGGCTCGTCGGACTCGCGGGGATCGTCGGCGGACCACTCGCCGGAGTCGGCGTCGTGCTATCGGTGGTCGGCGGCCCGCAGTCGCGGGTCTTCGCTGTCCACCGCGGGGTCGATTCACCGATCCTCTTCGTCCGGTTTATCGCGTTGACGATCGGCTTCGGGGCCGTCGTGTTGGCGATGACGATGGCCGCGGCGGTGATCGTCCGGACGGGGCGGGCAGCGCTCGCGGCCGCGCTCGCCGTTCTCGTCGGCGTCGTCGTTGGGGGCGATTTACTCGTGTTGGCGGGGCTCACGACCGACTCGATCGGCGGCGATCTCCTCGGGACGGCGCTGGCGGTGAGTCCGAACGGCGCCTATCGCGGCCTCGTGTTGGAGTCGGTCGTCGGCGTCGCGACGGACCGCGGAAGCGCGATCGACGTTACGGCGGCGGTCGTCGGACTGGTCGGCTGGCTCGCTGTGAGTCTCGGAATCATCGTCGCTGGGATCGATCGACACGCGGGAGTGTGGCTTCGGGATGTCTTTCATGGAACCGTTGGGTGGATCGCCGACGCGGTTTCGCGGTGAACGTTCCGACGGCCAGGAAGCCTCATTCGCTCGTAATGCGATGAGCTCCGACGTCGGGCGAGCTAGTACGACGCACGTACCAGACCGCACAAGCTTACAGACGCCCAACGGGTGAGTATGCGATGGAGCCAACCACGAGGGGGCCCGTCCAGTGTACATCGACTGCGCCGCCGCCATTATCTCACAGCGCTCGGGACGGGAGTCGCGACCGCCGCTTCCGGCTGTCTCGGGGAGACGTTCGGCGGCCCCGACGAAGTCGTCCTCGGTCAACAGGAGGACGGGCGTGACAGTGAGCATCTCCCGCATCCGAGCTATGGTGATCCGTTCCCGACCATCGAATTACCCGACCCGATCGCCGACACAACGGTCGCGACGGACAGCCCCGAACTCGAAGAGAGGACTATCGTTGTGACCGCGTTTTATGCGTTCTGTCCGGCCGAGTGTCTGTTGCTCATTCGCGCGCTCGCGAACGTTCAATCGAGGCTCCTCGCGGAAGGAATCGAGGAGGTGAGCGTGTTGGCCATCACGTTCGACCCCGAACGTGACACGGCCTCGAAACTGGAAAAACACGGCGAGAGGATGGGCGTCGATTTCGACGCCGGAAACTGGCACTATCTGCGACCGGAGAGCGACGAGGCGGCGGCGGCCGTCGTCGAGGACGATCTGGGCATCGTCTACGAGCGGGACGGTGGCACCGACGAAATGTACGAATTCATTCATCAAACGGTCACCTTTCTCGTTAATCCGGACCGCTACGTCGAACGGGTCTATCACGCCGACGCACCGGACGTCGAGCGCGTCAGCGGGGACGCCGAAAGGGTCGCCGCCGCCGACCGATGAGCGACGCGTCATTCGGTATTTCGAGATGCACACCACACTACCCAATACGGTACAGAAGCAAGATTACGTCGTGTTGAGATGACGTCGGAAACGCCCACCACCGGAACGGGGACTCGAACGTTCGGCGCGATCCTCGTCGGCGTTCTCATCGTCGGCGGGATCGGTGGTCTCTTCATCGCCGATTTCGGATCTGCGACGCCCGATCCGGTCGATTTCGATAGAACCGTTACGGTCGGATTGACGCTCGAAGACGAGTTGCGCATCGAGGATGCAGACACGAACATCGAACTGCCCCGGATGCAGGTGTTTTATTCTCAGTATCCGTACGCCGTCGGCTACTACGGCGTCGAGTCATTCGTCTCGAATCAGCGCGAACCGACCCACGAACAGCGGTTCGGATTCCCCACAGCGGCGTACGCCACGGATTACGCGGACTCCGACGTGGAGTTGACCGAAGACGGGCTTCCAGTAACGAACGAGTCGCCCGGTTGGATCGCCGCCGAAGAGGCGTTCTACGTCGCGAGGAGTCGCGCACGAACGCCCTCGGGTGAGACCGTGGTTCCCTTCGGTGACCGGGAGTCAGCCGAGGCGTTCACCGACGATTACGGTGGGACGGTCCTGAGCTGGGAGGAGGTACTCGAGATGCCGACGGACGACGACGACGCGGAAGCGGTCAGAGGTCGGATCGCAACCCGCCACGACGAGGCGAACGAAACGGTAACGTCCCGACTCGCCCTTCGGGATCGACCGGTCGAAACCGTCGTTGGCGAGGACGAACCGACGGTGCAGAAGGCCATCGATGCGGCCCCCCCAAACACGACGATCGTCGTTCCAGAGGGATCCCACGAAGGACCGCTCGAGATCGACAAGCCGGTGACGCTTCGGGGGAGCGGTGACGCACGGATCGTGGGGGACGAGAACGGAACCGTCCTCACGATCACGACCGAGCGGACAGCCGTCGTCGGAGTGAACATCTCCGGCGTCGGCGATTCGACGCCGGGGCCGACCGTGACCGACGACCACTCACACGGCGGCTTCAGCGGAGGCGGTAGCCACGATCACGGCTCCACCGACGAAGACGACTCGTGGGATGCCGAGGTCGAAGACGATTACGCGCAAGGCGATACCGCGGTCTCGGTAGAAGAGGCCGCCGACGTACTCGTATCCGACACCGAGATACACACCGACGCTGCAGGGATCATCCTGCGCGACTCACCGGAATTCGTCGTCCGGAACACGACCGTCGTCGGCAGCGACAACTATCGAGAGGGCCACATGGGGGTCGTCGCGATGCGCTCGTCGGGTGTCGTCGAGCGCTCGATGTTCGTCGGCGGCCTCGACGGGGTCTACACGCACCGCGCAGACGGGATCACCGTCCGGGACAACCGGATGCGGGACAACCGAATGGGGATCCACCTCATGTTCACCTCCGGCGCTCTACTGGCCGATAACGCGATATCCGGACAGGAGACCACGGGGATCTACGTGATGACCGGGCCGCAGCGAAACGGCATCGTCGGCAACGAGATAACCGACACGTGGACGGGGATCAGCGTCGGAGGATCGGAAACGTACGTCGCTGATAACGTCCTGAGCGAGAACGATCTCGGGTTGCGTATCGACGCGGTCGCCTCGATCTTCGAGGGGAACGTCATCGCCGACAACCGCGCCGGCGTCGAGACGTGGGCGTTGTTGCCGACGAATAGAGTCACACACAACGATTTCGTCGGCAACGAGCGACACGTCGCCGTCAGCAGCGGCCGGCTCCGCGTCTGGAGTCACGACGGTGAGGGGAACTACTGGGAGGGTGCGGTCGGAAAGACGGACGGAACCGTCGTCCAGCGGCCCTACACTCCGACCGACCCGGTGGACGGGCGACTCCACCGGATCGACGGCGCTGGAACCCTCGCACAGGCGCCGGCGCTCGATGCGCTCGCCGGATTCGAGGGGACGGTACCGGGAATGCGGGCCGACGAAGTGATCGACGTCGCACCGCTGTGTGCGCCGGTCAACGACGAGTGGTTCGAACGGTCAGAGAGAACGGACACCGAGCCGATCTGTCGTTCGGACGGACGATCGACGAACGAGACGCGAAATCATGAGTGAGATGGATACAGATACACCGATACTGACGGTCACAGATTTGGAGCACACCTACGGTCGAATAGCCGTGTTGGACGACGTTTCATTCGACGTCCAGCCGGGAGATATGACGGCGGTTATCGGGCCGAACGGCGCGGGGAAAACGACGCTTATCCGAGACATCGTCGGGCTCCACGAACCGAGCGCGGGAACCGTGAAATATCGCGTTCCCGATGTACCACGTTCGATCGGATATCTTCAACAGCGGCCCGCGTTTCGTCCGGGACAGACCGTCAAAGAGGCGCTCACGTTCTACGCGTCACTCGTCGGCGAGAGCGAAGCCGACGCCGTCGAACGCCTCGGTCGAGTCGGCTTGGAGGCGGCGGTCGATCGGAACGTCGAAGCGCTCTCCGGTGGGATGACGCGGCTCGTGGGGATCGCGCAGGCGACCGTCGGCGATCCGCCGCTCGTCGTCCTCGACGAACCCGCGAGCGGGCTCGATCCGGGGATGAGCGTCCGAATTTTCGAGGTCGCGGCCGAGCTCGCGGGAGCGGAGTCGGCGGTGTTATTGAGTTCTCACGATCTCGCGTTGGTCGAACGCACCGCAGATCGGGTCGTGTTACTCGACGACGGCGTGGTCGCACGGAGCGGATCGCCAGCGGAGATCAAAGCGGAACTCGGCGCGGATTCGCTGCTCGAAGCGTTCGAAGCGGCCGTCACAGGGGATGCGGGAACCGTTCGCGTTCGGGGGGAATCTGCGTGAGTACCCCGACGGAATCGTCGAGGGACGCGCGTGAGGCCACCGAACGCGCGAGTTCGAGGCGGACGCCGAGCGCGCTGGCGATACTTCGAACGCTGATTCGACGAGAGCTCTCGACCGCAGTACTGGATCGGACCTATATCGGACTCTGGATCGGTTTCGTCGGCGTTCTTTTCGGGATAGCCTGGATCGGCGGCGGAATGCAAGTCGGTTACGTCTCGACGATCATCGATCTGTTGACGCCGCTAGAACTACTGATCCCGGTCATCGCGTTCGCGTTCGGCTATCGTGCGATCGTCGACGACGAGCGTCGCGGTGTTCTCGACGTCTTACGGACGTATCCCGTTTCGTCCTGGCAGGTCGTCGCAGGCGTGTATCTCGGTCGCGCGATCGGACTCGCCGCGATCGTCTCGACCGCGCTTTCGGCGCTCATGTTTCCGATATTCGTCACCGAATCGTATCGACCCGTGTTCTACGCCACACACACGGGCGCGGACTCGCCGGGGTTGTACCTTCGGTTCGTTGTCCTGACGGTCGGCTTCGCGCTGGCCATGCTCGCCGTCGCGGTCGCGATATCCGCGCTCGTCGGAACGGCGCGAACTGCCATCGCCATCGCGAGCGTTACGCTTTTAGCGGTGCTGTTCGTGGCCGATATCGCGCTCGTGTTCGGAGTGGCTCGAGGACTCATCGCGGAGACGTCACTCGTTAGTTCGCTCGCGATCAGTCCGCTCAGCGCGTATCGAGGGCTGGTGTTCGAGGCGACGGTCGCCGTCACGGCGGGGACCGGACCCCGGGTGGCGTCTCCGGTAGCCAGCGCGATCGGATTGGGAGTCTGGTGGCTCGGCTCGCTCGCCGTTGCGGCCGTCGCGATACGAAAGTGAGGTACCCCGGGCTACATCTCGAGACCGGACAGGACCTCTCGCGTCACGTCGTCGTGCGTTAACAGCTCACCGCCGTGTTCCTCGGCGAACTGGGATGCGTCGTCGCCGTCGGTGAACCCGATGAGCGAGGCCCCCATGGCGCCCTCAACGTCGCTGTTGGCGACGAACGTGAGATCGTGAAGATCGGCGAACGTGTCGGCTCCGAGGTGCGCGCTGATGACCGTCGTGCCGTCATCCTCGCGGAGTTCGTAGTCGACGCTCGAATAGTCGGTCCCGTAGGATATCTGCGGCTCATGACCCCGCTCTTCGTTTTCGAGAAGGTAGTTGTACGTGCAGGTCGAACTGCAGAACCACGCGATGCCGTTCTCGCGGCCTTCGGGGAGAGACGATGGTGCATCGTCACCGTAGAACGCTTCTCCCACCGGGCCCGGATGCATCCCGATACGCATGTCACAATTGTCGCACGCCTCGCTCCCGTCGAGGGAGATCGCGTCCGGGCCGTCGCGGCCGTCGCCGAGACAGCCAGCGAGTGCGCCCACGCCGCCGGCGACGATCGTGGTCAGAACCGTTCGTCTCGTTCGACCGTCCGAACCGGCATACTGCTGTTGCATACGCGAGTGTTCGTGGAGGGAGAATATAGCTTGTTTGGTGCAATACTGAAAAAGCGATCGGTGACCACTATCGAGCCACTTACTGCTCTAAAAGCGAGTCCACGAGCCGTGAGAACCGATCGACGAGGCGATCCGGGAGACTCGGATCGATCTCGACGAGCGTCTCTCTGAGTAGTTCAGGGCGCGTAAGTCGAATCGAGACGGTCCGGCCGTCGCGCACCTTCTCGGCCAGATCGTACTCGATGAGGTTCGAGAGGTGCCACTCAACGGTGCTGCGAGCGATGTCGGCCTTCGCGGCGAGTTCGGCGGGACGGTCCGTCTCCTGATCGAGCAACAACATGACGATCTCACGCGTCGTTTCGCGGCGCAATAGAGCGATCGCTGCCTGTTCGATCCGGGAGTAGCCAGTCGCGAAGTAATGCGTTCGGCCGCGCACTTCGAGGCTCCGTAACGATCCGCGTTTGAGAAGCCGTCGGAGATGGTACTGCGTCTGGCCGGTGGCGATATCGAGGTCGCGGCTTACGGCGTTGAAATGAACGCCCGGATTTGATTCGACGTGCGTTTTGACTCGCGTTTTCGTTTCGGTCATCAGTACCAGAGACTCTATGAGGGGCTTGTAGCTCCTCAGGTATGAACCGTTGGCCACGTCCCGAAATATGAGATTCCCGGTGAAACACCGCATACGCCTCATTCGATCCAATATTGTAGCAAGTGTGCAAACACTTATACACGCCGATACCCTATCGAATAGCAAGATGGCGGACGCAATGAGCGAATACCTCAAGCAGGACATGCAGTGTGAGGGCCTGCTCGAGTGTATCCACGGGCTGAAAGGACTCGACAAGGAGATATTCAAAGTGCTGACGGATGCGTCGGAGCCGCTCACCGTCGACGAGATCGCGGAGGCGGTCGATCGGGAGCGCTCGACGGCCTACCGATCGGTCCAGCGACTGCTTCAGAGCGGGTTCGTTCAAAAAGAGCAGGTCAACTATGACCAGGGCGGCTACTACCACGTCTTCCGACCGACCGATCCCGACGAGATCGCGGACGACATGCAGCGAATGCTCAACGACTGGTACGCGAAGATGGGCCAACTCATCGGCGAGTTCCGCGAGAAATACGAGAAAGCGCTCGACGAGCCGCCAGCGGCGACGGCCGAAAACTGACCGACGCTTCCGACCCGGTGCCGAGCGAAAACAACGCGAGTCACAAAGCGAGCACCCTATACCCCGTTCGCCGCTCCGCAAACCGAGACCACTCCCGAACGCTCGGCGTTTCGCACCCCACGACTCACATTCATTCGCCGTTCGGCTCTTCGAGCTCTTTCACTCCGTTCAGGATCTCGCACCCAAAGGAACAAGAATTTAAACGCGCCGACGGAACTATGCTCCACTATGGGCAAAAAGTCGAAGGCGAAAAAGAAGCGGCTCGCGAAACTGGAGCGTCAAAACAGCCGCGTTCCCGCGTGGGTCATCATGAAGACGGACCGCGACACGATGCGGAACCACAAGCGCCGCAACTGGCGTCGGAGTGACACGGACGAATGAGCGCCGAATTCGACGAACGCGTCATGACGGTCCCGCTCCGGGACGTGCTCGCGGGGTCGAACACCGACCGCGCGGACAAGGCGTTGAGCCTCGTCCGTTCGCACCTCGCCCAACACTTCAACGTCGACGAGGAGTCCGTCCGACTCGACCCCTCGATCAACGAGGCGGTCTGGGAGCGCGGGCGGGCGAAACCCCCGCGAAAGCTCCGCGTGCGAGCGGCCCGCTTCGAAGAGGAAGGCGAGGCCGTCGTCGAAGCAGAGACCGCATAACGTGCTCCGCGCGGCGCTCTCCGGATCCGCTTACGTCGGCGTCTTCGGACGTGCAACCGACGATTGCCTGCTCGTTCGTCCGGACATCGATGAGTCACTACGTTCGGATTTCGAGGCCGAACTCGAGGTGCCGGCAGTGCCGACGACGGTCGCCGGCTCCGGAACGGTCGGTTCGCTCGCCGTCGGCAACGGGAACGGGCTGCTCGTCAGCGAGCGGATCACCGACCGCGAGCGCGACCGGATCGAAGGGGAAACAGCTCTTCCGGTCGGCGAGTTGCCGGGGCGGATCAACGCCGCCGGAAACGTCGTGCTCGCGAACGATCGCGGTGCCTTCGTCCACCCCGATCTCTCCCGGGAGGCGATGCGGACGGTTCGAGACACGCTCGACGTACCGGTCGAACGCGGGATGATCGCCGACGTTCGTACCGTCGGGACCGCGGCGGCGGTGACGAACAAGGGCGTCCTTTGCCACCCGAAGACGACCGACGAAACGCTCGACTTTCTCGAGGATCTGTTCGGTGTCTACGCCGACATCGGGACGATAAATTACGGTGGCCCGCTCGTCGGCTCCGGGCTGATCGCGAACAGCAACGGATACGTCGCGGGATCGGAGACGACCGGACCGGAGCTGGGGCGCATTGAGGACGCGCTCGACTACATCGAGTAGTCGCCGGCGGCCGATTTTTTCGAATGTTGCCGTCGATATCGGCGTTCAGGGGAACGACGAAACTCCCAAATTCGTTTCGCAACTACCAAATAGCCGCTTTCCGAAGCGTCTCATGATATAATTATGGCCAGGCCAGAGGTTCTTGACCGAATCAAAGAGGCCGAGGAGGAGGCCGACGACATCGTAGCCGAGGCAAAGGCCGAGCGCGAGGAGCGCATCGCCGAGGCGCGAGAGGAGGCCGACAGTATCCGTGAAAACGCCGGAGAAGAGGCGCAGTCGCTCAAAGAGGAGCGCCTCGAGGAAGCCCGCGAGGAGATCGAAGCCGAGCGGGAAGAAATACTCGCGGAGGGTGACGCCGAACGCGAGACGCTCGAAGCGCGCGCCGCGGAGAACCGAGATGGGGTCGTCGAATACACGGTTGAGTTGTTCACGGAGGCGGTGAATGTCCAGTCTCAGACCTAAACGGATGAGCCGGGTCTCGGTAACGGGATCCAAGCGCGTGATGGACGAGACTATCGAGGCCGTCCACGAGTTGAATCTGGTTCACGTCACCGACTACGACGGGAACTGGGAGGGGTTCTCCCCCGGAAACCCGGTCGAAGGAGCCGAGGACGCCGCGAGCAAACTCGTTACGGTGCGTGCACTCGAGAGTACCCTCGACATCACCGAGGAGGACGCCGGGCGGACCCGGATCATCGACGACGACGAGCTCGAATCGGAGCTCGAAGAGACGCGCACGCGCGTCAACGAGATTGACGATCGGCGCTCGGAGCTTCAGACCGAGATCCGAGAGATCGAGGAGAAGATCGGCGCCGCCCGACCGTTCGCGGCGCTCGGTATCGATCTCGACCTGCTGTTGGGGTACGATTCGCTGACCGTCGCGGTCGGTGAGGGGGACGCCGACGAGATCGAATCGTCGCTCGCGGAGTCGGAGGCCGTCGACAGCCACGAACTGTACGCGGAGGGCAGATACGTTGCCCTCTTTCTGTATCCCGCCGTCGATATCGAGGAGGCGCTGGTCGGCACGGCGTTCACCGAGTACGAGATCCCCGACCTCGGGAACGGCGAGGAGGCGACGAGCCCGGAATCTTACATCGAGGAGCTAACCCACAGGAAACAGCGCCTCGAATCCGAACTCGAGACGGTCCGGAGTCAGATCGCGGAGCTGAAACACGAGGTCGCCGGGTTTTTGCTCGCCGCGGAGGAGAAGCTCTCGATCGAGGTCCAAAAGCGAGAGGCGCCGTTGACGTTCGCGGTGACGGAGAACGCCTTCGTCGCTGAGGGGTGGGTTCCGAGCGAACAGGTGGACGACCTCGTCGGGACGCTCGATGCCCGCATCGGCGACCACGTCGAGGTCGACGAGCTCGAACGAGCGTCCTACGAGGACGGCCACGCGCACGAGCGCGAGGAACTCGACGACGCAGAACACGGCGAGGCAGTCGCGGACGGCGGACACGAGATGAGCGGCGGGTCGCCGCCGGTCATTCAGGACAACCGGCCGGGGGCCAAGCCGTTCGAGATGCTCGTCGGCGTTATCAACCGCCCGAAGTACAGCGAGCTCGATCCGACGCTCGTGTTGTTCCTCACGTTCCCGATCTTCTTCGGGTTCATGATCGGCGACGTCGGATACGGCATCCTGTACATGCTGATGGGCTGGTTCCTGCTCGCGAAATTCGACAGCCCCGGATTCAGAAGTCTGGGTGGCGTTGCGGTGTGGGCAGGTATCTGTACGGCGATCTTCGGCGTGTTGTACGGTGAGTTCTTCGGGCTCCACGAACTCGGCTACATCGTCTGGGGCGAAGGCGGGTCGCCGATGGACAAGGGTCTCGAACCCGCGAGCATCGCGTTCGCGTGGGCGTGGCTCGTCATCAGCCTGGTGATCGGCCTCGTCCACCTGTCGATCGGGTACGTCTTCGGCTTCCTCGACGATCTCAGCCACGGCATCGCCGACGCCGTTACCGAGAACGTCTCGTGGCTCATGCTCATGCTGGGCGCGTGGGTCTGGGTGTTCAGCACGCACCTGCAGTCAGTCAAGCCGAACCTGCTCTTTACCACGTTCAACGCCGAGGGCGCGACCGTCGCCGGAAACACGGTCGGCGCCCAAGAGGTCGCCTACGAGCTCGGCTTCGCCGGGTTTTCGGAGACGGTCGGGATCGCGGCTGGCGTGATCGGGCTGATCGGTCTCGTGCTCTTGGTCTACGGCGAGGGCGGGATCGGACTGCTCGAGAGTCTGAACGTCTTCGTGAACGTGCTCTCGTACACCCGTATCGCCGCGGTCTTGCTCGCGAAGGCCGGAATGGCGTTCGTCGTCAACCTGCTCGTCCTCGGTGCGTACCAGGACTCGGAAGGCGGCGTCCACTTCATTTACAACAACTACGACAGCCTCGATCAGGTCCACGGCGACATCATGTTCAGCGGCCTGCTCAACGGTGCGGAGGGCGCGATGTTCGTCGTCGCGATACTCGCCGGCGCCCTCATCTTCGTCGTCGGGCACGTCCTCGTACTCTTGCTCGGCATCACGAGCGCGGGTCTACAGGGGATCCGTCTCGAGTACGTCGAGTTCTTCAACAAGTTCTACGACGGTGGCGGCAAGCCCTACAGGCCGTTCGGCTACGAGCGGAGATACACGACCGAAGACTGAGCCAGCGTCGGTCGTCGTTCTTTTACCGTATCCCGATAGCGACGCGAGTGCCCATCGTTCGCACACGGGCGCTCTCGTCGTCGTTTGGGAAGTTTTATGAACTCTCTGCGAACATATCGACCTGTTCGGATAGCAGTCAATCCACACCAACGGAACACAAACAATGTTTGAACTTGCTACTGTCGCCAGCAGTGTTGCACCGGTACTCCAGAACGGCGCTGACGCGGCCCCCGCGATCGAACCCGCAGCGGCCGCGGCGCTTGCGGTCGGTCTCGCCGCGTTCGGCGCGGGCTATGCGGAGCGTGGCATCGGTGCCGCCGCCGTCGGCGCTATGGCCGAAAACGAGGATCTCTTCGGCCGAGGCCTCATCCTGACGGTCCTGCCGGAGACGCTCGTCATTCTGGCGCTGGTCGTCGTCTTCGTGGTCTAAACCACACCCAACTTTTCCAAACAATGAGCCTTGATACGGTCGTAGAGGACATCCGAGATGAAGCCCGCGCGCGTGCAGAGGAGATACGCGAAGCGGGGGAAGAGCGCGCCGAAGAGATCGTCTCCGACGCCGAACGCGAGGCCGAAGAGATCGTCTCCGACGCCGAACGCGAGGCCGAGCGGGCGATCAACCAAGAGCGCGAGCAGGAGCTCTCCGGCGCGAAGCTCGAGGCGAAGCAGGCTCGTCTCGAAGCACGTCGGGCGATTCTCGAGAACGTCCACGACGATGTCGAAGCACAGATCGAAAGCCTCGACGGCGACGAGCGCGAGGAACTGACGCGATCGCTCCTGGACGCCGCCGCCGAGGAGTTCGACGCGGAGTCGGTCCGCGTCCGCGGTGCGGCGGACGACACGGAGCTTTTGGAGTCGATCGTCGCGGACTACGACGGTTTCGAGGTCGGCGAACCGATCGACTGTCTCGGCGGTATCGTCGTCGAATCCGACGAGTCGCGCGTTCGAGTGAACAACACGTTCGACTCCGTCCTCGGGGACGTCTGGGAGGAGAACCTGCGCGAGATCAGCGCGCGCCTCTTCGAAGAATGAGCATCAAAACCGAAGGGAGTTCGAACTACGAATACGTCACGGCGAGAGTTCGGTCGCGGCGGGCAAAGCTGTTCGACGCCGACGATTACCGAAAGCTAGTTCGAATGGGCCCCGGCGAAATCGCCCGATTCATGGAGGACACCGAGTACGAGACGGAGATGAACGCGCTGGGTGCTCGTCACTCGGGCGTCGATCTCATCGAGTACGCGCTGAACCGGAACCTAGCGAAACACTTCGACGACCTGTTGACGTGGGCGGAGGGATCGCTGTACGAGTACGTCGCGAACTACCTCCGGAAGTTCGACGCCTGGAACGTCAAGACGGTCATTCGCGGTATCTACACGGGGGCCGATCGCGAGGAAGTCGAAGACGACCTCATCCAAACAGGTGAGTTCGCCGGAGCGACGCTCGATCAGCTTCTCGAGGTAACGAGCATCGAGGACGCCATCGAGGCGCTCTCGGGGACGATCTTCGGCGACGCGCTCGAAGAGGCCTACGAGGACTTCGAGAACACCGAGGTGCTCGTCCCGCTGGAAAACGCGGTCGATCGGGCCTTTTTCGGGCACCTGCTCGACGACGTCGGGCGGCCGGAGCCGGACACGCCGAACGCGCTGTATCGGGAGTTTTTGGAGGCTGAAATCGATTTCCGAAACCTCCGGAACGCGCTCCGGATCGCACGCAGCGGCGCGGATATCGATCCGGCGGAATACTTCATCGAGGGCGGTCGGCTCTTCGGCGGCGAGGAGCTCCGACAGCTCGCATCGAACACCGACGAGTTGGTGACGGCGATCCGCGAGAGCAGTTACGGGAACGACCTCGCGGATGCGCTCGACGAGCTCGAGGAAGCGGAGAGTCTCATCGGGTTCGAGCACGCGCTGAATTCTGCGCTCCTCGAGTACTCGGAGAAGTTGTCGAACCGATATCCGCTGTCGGTCTGCCCGGTGCTCGCGTACATACTCGCAAAGGAGCGCGAGATCGAGAACATTCGGGCGATCGCCCGCGGCCGCGAAGCCGGGATCCCCGTCGAAGAGATCGAAGCGGAGCTGGTACAATGAGCGAGGAGATCGCCGTCGTCGGCAGTCCGGACTTCACGGCTGGCTTCCGCCTCGCGGGGGTCCGCCGCTTCGAAAGCGTTTCCGACACCGAAAAGTCCGAGAAGCTCGACGAGGCCGTCACGTCGGTTCTCGACGACGAGGGCGTCGGAATCGTCGTCATGCACGACGAGGACGTTGAGGACCTCTCACGTACAGTTCGACAACGAGTCGAAACGAGTGTCGAACCGGTCGTCGTCACGCTGGGTGGCGGCGCCGGTTCAGGTAATCTGCGAGAGCAGATCAAACGCGCCATCGGCATCGACCTGATGGACGAGTAATCATGAGTCAAGCAACTGCAAGCGAAACCACAGACGAGGGCGTAATCGAGAGCGTCAGCGGTCCAGTCGTGACCGCGACCGACCTCGATGCCCGGATGAACGATGTCGTCTACGTCGGCGAGGAAGGGCTGATGGGCGAGGTCATCGAGATCGAAGGAGACACAACCACCATCCAGGTATACGAGGAGACCTCCGACGTCGCGCCGGGCGAACCGGTCGAGAACACGGGCGAACCGCTGTCGGTCGATCTCGGCCCGGGCATGTTGGACAGTATCTACGACGGCGTGCAGCGTCCGCTGGACGTTCTCGAAGAGAAGATGGGTGCGTTCCTCGATCGCGGTGTCGACGCGCCCGGAATCGACCTCGAGAAGACCTGGGAATTCAACGCCGAGGTCGAGGTCGGCGACGAGGTCAGCGCCGGCGACGTCGTCGGGATCGTCCCCGAGACCGAAAGCATCGACCACAAGGTGTTGGTACCGCCGGGATCGGAGGGCGGCGAAGTCACCGCCATCGAGTCGGGTAACTTTACCGTCGACGAGACGGTCGCCGAACTCGACAACGGCGAGGAGATCGCGATGCGACAGGAGTGGCCCGTCCGCGAACCCCGCCCGACGGTCGAAAAAGAGACCCCGACGACGCCGCTGATCTCCGGTCAGCGCATCCTCGACGGGCTCTTCCCGATCGCGAAGGGCGGGACGGCCGCCATTCCGGGTCCGTTCGGCTCCGGAAAGACGGTCACCCAGCACCAACTCGCCAAGTGGGCCGACGCGGACATCGTCGTCTACGTCGGTTGCGGCGAGCGCGGCAACGAGATGACCGAGGTCATCGAGGACTTCCCCGAACTGGAGGATCCGAAGACCGGCAAGCCGCTCATGTCTCGGACGTGTCTCATCGCCAATACGTCCAACATGCCCGTCGCGGCGCGTGAATCCTGCGTGTACACTGGGATCACGATCGCAGAGTACTACCGCGACATGGGCTACGACGTCGCGCTCATGGCCGACTCCACCTCACGGTGGGCCGAGGCCATGCGTGAGATCTCCTCGCGGCTCGAGGAGATGCCCGGTGAGGAGGGCTACCCGGCGTACCTGGCCGCCCGCCTCTCGGAGTTCTACGAGCGCGCAGGCAAGTTCCAGAACCTAAACGGCAGCGAGGGATCGATCTCCGCGATCGGCGCGGTCTCGCCGCCCGGCGGCGACTTCTCGGAGCCGGTCACCCAGAACACACTCCGTATCGTCAAGTGCTTTTGGGCGCTCGATGCGGACCTGGCCGAACGGCGGCACTTCCCGTCGATCAACTGGAACGAGTCGTACTCGCTGTACACAGAACAGCTCGATCCGTGGTGGCGTGAGAACGTCGAGGAGGAGTACCCCGAAGTGCGACAGTGGGCCGTCGACGTCCTCGACGAGGAAAGCGAGCTACAGGAGATCGTCCAGCTCGTCGGCAAGGACGCGCTACCGGACGATCAACAGCTAACGCTCGAGGTCGCCCGATACATCCGAGAGGGGTGGCTCCAGCAGAACGCCTTCCACGACGTGGATACGTACTGCGAGCCCGAAAAGACCTACCTCATGCTGACGGCGATCCAACACCTCAACGAGGAGTCCTTCGAGGCGCTCGAAGCCGGCGTCCCCGTCGAGGAGATCGTCGATATCGACGCCGCAGCGCGGCTCAATCGGATGAACACGGCAGAAGCGTACGAAGAATTCATCGACGAAGTGAAATCGGAGATTACGGAGCAGCTCCGGGAGCTCTACTGACCCATGCAGAAAGAATACAAGACCATAACAGAGATCAGCGGCCCGCTGGTGTTCGCCGAAATCGACGAGCCGGTCGGCTACGACGAGATGGTCGAAATCGAGACACCGAACGGCGAAACCCGTCGTGGGCAGGTGCTCGAATCGACCTCGAAGTTCGTTGCGATTCAGGTGTTCGAGGGAACCTCGGGTATCGACCGCAACTCGTCGGTCCGGTTCCTCGGTGAGACGCTGCAGATGCCGCTGACTGAGGAACTGCTCGGACGCGTCCTGTCGGGATCCGGCGAACCGATCGACGGCGGTCCCGAAATCGAGCCCGACGAGGAGCGACCGATCGTCGGTGCGGCGATCAACCCGACGGCACGGGAGTATCCACAGGAATTCATCCAGACGGGTGTCTCAGCCATCGACGGGATGAACACGCTGATCCGCGGGCAGAAGCTGCCGATCTTCTCCGGCTCCGGACTGCCGCACAACGATCTCGCGCTCCAGATCGCCCGACAGGCCTCGGTTCCCGAGGAAGAAGCGGAGGGAGAGGACGGCTCCGAGTTCGCCGTCATCTTCGGCGCGATGGGCATCACACAGGAGGAGGCAAACGAGTTCATGGACGACTTCGAGCGCACCGGCGCGCTGGAGCGGTCGGTCGTCTTCATGAACCTCGCAGACGACCCCGCTGTCGAGCGGACGGTGACGCCGCGACTGGCGCTGACGACCGCCGAGTATCTCGCCTTCGACAAGGGATACCACGTGCTGGTCATCCTCACCGATATGACCAACTACTGTGAGGCGCTGCGCGAGATCGGCGCGGCCCGCGAGGAGGTCCCGGGTCGTCGTGGCTATCCCGGATACATGTACACCGACCTGGCGACGCTGTACGAACGCGCCGGGCGGATAGAGGGTCGGGAAGGCTCGGTTACGCAGATTCCGATTCTCACGATGCCGGGCGACGACGACACCCACCCGATCCCGGACCTGACCGGCTACATCACCGAGGGCCAGATCTACATCGATCGAAATCTGAACAGTCAGGGTATCGAACCGCCGATCAACGTCCTTCCAAGCCTCTCGCGGCTGATGGACGACGGGATCGGTGAAGGCCTGACTCGCGAAGACCACGAGGATACCGCGAACCAGCTGTACGCCGCGTACGCGGAAGGTGAGGATCTCCGAGATCTCGTGAACATCGTCGGCCGTGAGGCGCTCAGCGACCTGGACAACCAGTATCTCGACTTCGCGGACGCCTTCGAGACCGAGTACGTTCAGCAGGGATTCGAGACGAACCGCGAGATCGACGAGACGCTCGATCTCGGCTGGGAGCTGCTCAGCCAACTACCGAAAGAAGCGCTCAACCGGATCGACGAGGACCTCATCGAGAAATACTACGTCGAAGACGAGGAAACGGTCGAGGCCGCAACGGCCGACGACTGATCGTCCATATCCCACGTTTTTCGTCGTGAATTCGGCGGCATCTCGGTCGGATGTGTGGAGGTTCCGTTCAACGCCGTTCGGTCGTACTCTACACGTAGCTGGCTCGGTTCGAATCGAGCCACGAAAACGGGTTGGTCGCCCTTCGCCCTTCGCCCTTCGCCCTTCTCGAACGCTATCCGCCGAGCGTACCGGGCGTTTTTACGGCACAGAACCCTTTTCGAACCATGGGCGACGCGGGGTGGACGGGCGGCGCGTCCTCTGGACCGGCCTCGGGCTGGTCGTCGCCGTCGCGATCGGCCTCACGCTGTTCAGGTACATCGGCTCGTTGCTCTTCGCGATCTTTCTCTACTACGCTATCCGTCCGGTGTATCGGCGGCTCGATCGTCATCTCGACCATCCGGATATCACGGTCTCGGTAACGATCCTGCTCGTCGTCGTTCCCATGGTGATCGTGGTGAGCTATGCGGTATTCATCGCGTTGCAGGAACTGGATCAGCTCCTAGCCGGGGGTGAGCTTGAAACCCTCCGGTCGAGCCTCGATTCGTACCGCTCGTTGGCCCGCGAAGGGGAGATAGCTCAACTCAAAGAGACGATCAGATCCGAGACGGACGCTTCAGCGATCCGCGAGATATTCCCGGGGGGCGTAGAGCAACTCTCATCGACTGTGGGATCAATCTTCGGAATCCTCGCACAGCTCTTTTTGATGATACTCTTCCGGTTCTATCTGCTTCGGGACGATGATAAGCTTCGACGGTGGTTCGCTGCGAGCATCGACCACGACGAGGAGATTCTCTCGTTTCTCAGGACGGTCGACGACGATCTCGAGACGATCTTTCTCAGTAATCTCGCCATCGTCGGGGTCGCCGCTCTCATCGCCGCCATCACGTATGTCGGTCTGAACCTGATCGCGCCGGGACGGGTCGTCGAGACGCCGGTGTTGCTCGCTCTCCTGATCGGCATCGGAACGCTCATCTCCGTCGTTGGGATGAAGATAGTCTATATCCCTACGGGCTGTACCTCCTCGTTGTGGCGATCGCGACGTCTGGTCCGATCTGGGAGCCGATCGCGTTTTTCATCCTCACGCTCGTCATCGTCGATACCGTCCCTGACTTCTTCGCGCGGGCAGTACTCTCTTCGCGAAGCGGTATTCACATGGGGCCCATCCTCCTTGGATACGTTCTCGGCACGCTAGCCTTCGGCTGGTACGGACTGTTCCTCGGGCCGATCGTCGTAGTGATCGCGGTTCATTTCGCGCACGAGCTATTCCCCGAGTTAGTGGGGATATTGCTGTCGAAGAATCAAAACACGTGATCACGCGGGGAGGACCGACGTGCCCGCTCGTCGAGGTAATTCGGGCGGGGAGGCGACCGTCTCGCTCGCGATCGCGACGGGCTGTTGGATTCGCTCGCGCTCGATCGAGCCTCGGCACAAGAATTCTTTGCCGCCGCCGATGCCGCGAGTGGGCAATCTCGCAGTCCCGTTATTTCCCCTGGAACTCGGGCTCGTAGTCGTCCTCGGCGAAGGCGCGGACGCCCTCTTTGTGGTCGTCGGTCCAAAGCAGCGTCTCGAAGACATCGGCGTCGTACTCGATACCCTCCCGGAGTCCGGTCTGGGTCGCCATCGTGGCGGACTTTTTGATCGTCCGAACCGAGAGCGGCGGCTTGCTGGCGATCGTCTCGGCGAACTCGTCGACGGCGGCGTCCAGTTCGTCGGGAGCGTGGACGTCGTTGAAGATACCGAGCTCGGCGCCGCGTTCGGCCGGGAGATGCTCGCCAGTCATGGCGATCTCCTTTGCGACCGAGGGGTTCGCGAGACGGCTGATGAACTGGACGCCGCCGGCACCGGGAATGATGCCGAGGTCGACCTCGGGGAGGCCGAATCGCGCATCGGTGTCGGCGATGCGGAAATCACACGACATCGCGGTTTCGAGGCCGCCACCGAGACAGTACCCTCGGATCTTCGCGATCACGGGGAGGGGATACTCCCGGATGAACCGGTAGTGGGAGCGATCGACCTCGGTGGTCGGCGGTCCCTCCTCGAACTCGGTGATATCCGCACCGGCGCAGAAGTTCCCGCCAGCCCCCTCGACGACGACGGTGCGCATGACGACGCCGTCGTCGTTGTACTCGTTTAGTTCGCGCAATCCGGCGACGATGTCCTCGCGGAGTTGCGAACTGAGGGCGTTGAGCGCGTCCGGGCGATTCAGCGTCAGGTAGCCGACGCCGGTCTCCTCGTCGAAGGCGATCGTCGTCGTCTCGAAATCGGTCGGCATACGAGGGGCGTTCACGCCACAGGTACTTGAACGAACGTGCCGGGCGAGCGTCCCGCGAGTCGGCGGTCGAACCCACGACGACTGAAAAGGATTAACCCGGTGGAGACAGAACTGAAACCCAAGAATGGCTACGGACGTCAAGCCCACGCGCAAAAACCTCATGGCGATCGAGGACCGTATCGAACTCTCCGAGCGGGGCCACGACACGCTCGAGAAGAAACGAGACGGCCTCATCATGGAGTTCATGGACATCCTCGATCAGGCCCAGGACGTGCGGTCCGATCTCGACGGGAACTACGAGCGCGCCCAGCGAAACATCAACATGGCGCGTGCCATGGAGGGCGACGTGGCTGTGCGCGGGGCCGCCGCCGCGCTGAAAGAGCACCCCGAGATCACGAGCCAATCGAAGAACATCATGGGCGTCGTCGTTCCGCAGATCGAGTCGACCAAGGTGAAAAAGTCGCTCGACCAGCGTGGCTACGGGCTCGTCGGCACGTCCGCGCGGATCGACGAGGCCGCCGATGCCTACGAGGAGCTGCTTGAGACGGTCATCCTCGCCGCCGAGGTCGAGACGGCGATGAAGAAGATGCTCGACGAGATCGAGAAGACGAAGCGGCGTGTCAACGCCCTCGAGTTCAAACTCCTACCGGAGCTATACGAAGCCCAAGAGTACATCGAGCAGAAACTCGAAGAGCAAGAGCGCGAGGAGATCTTCCGAATGAAGAAGATCAAAGCGAAAAAAGAAGAAGACGAAAAGGCTGAAGCCGCGGAGGCCGAGGCGGAACGCGAAGAGCCGCTTCCGGCCGACGACTGAGGCGCTCGGCGACGACACGGATCGCGTGGGCCTGTGCTCGCGTGTTTTAGTACCGAACGCGTCGATCGACAACGCGCCGTTCATACCTCTCGAACCGGTAGCCGGCGGCATGGAGTGTCCCAACTGCCGCGCGCGAACCGTCGTCTTCGACGTGCCACCCGAACACCGCGAACACGTCCCCGAGGAAGCCGAACGGGCCGCCCTGTGTCCGGAGTGTCTCACGCTCGTCGCGACCGACGCGCCGACCGAGCCGCGCTTCGATCGGATCTCCAGCGCCTTCCCGGAGAACGAGGAGGCGGCGGTGCCGCTGGCGATCGGGATCGGACTGCTCGATTCGCTCGCGTTGCACCGGCGTTCGCTGGAGGCGTTGATTCCGGCGGCCGAAGCGGCAGGTGCCGATCCCCTGCTGTTGCTCGATCGGCTCCACGTGCAGGGGGGCGTCGATCCTGACTTCGATATCAGTCGGCGACGCCACCAACTCGAACAGCTGCTCGAATGAGACCGGTCCGCCGGTATCGTCGGGATTTATATTCGCGCTCCTGTACGAACCGGTATGGAAACCGCCGATTCGACGGATAGCGGTGTCGGATTTCCCGTACTGTTTGCGATCATCGCCGTGCTCGGTGCCGCGGGACTCGCAGCGTTCGGGTTCACCGGCGATCAGACCGCCTCCGGGATCGCCTTCGCCGTCGCGATGCTCGCCGGCTCGCTTTCGATCGCCGCCTACCACGTCTACGGCTGAGCTTCAGGTTCGACCCGAAGGAACGGTCTTAAGCCCTTCGCCGCCGTAGTGTGGAGTATGAACGAACTGAGCGACGAGGACGAGCGTATCCTCGCGTACCTCCGGGAGCGTGCGAAAGGTGGTGAACAGTACCTCCGTTCGAAACACATCGCCGACGCGATCGATCTCACGGCGAAACAGGTCGGCAGCCGGCTCCCGAGACTCGCCGAACACTCCGAGGACGTCGACATCGAGAAGTGGTCCCGGGCTCGATCCACGACCTGGCGCGTAACGCCGGAGTGAGGCGACGATACGGACGGCGGAAGATTGGACTGGACCCGCACTCGGAACGACCGCTCTTTTAATCACCCCTGCCGATACTAGCGTATGACCACCCGCGTCGAGCGCGTATTCGAGATCCCGGCACCGCGGGAGGACGTGTGGGCAGTTATCTCCGATCCCGAAACTCGATCCCGACCGATAAGCGTCGTCACGGATTTCGAGACGACGGGCGATCGGACCGCAGTCTGGCACGTCTCGCTTCCCATTCCCGGACTCAATCGGACGATTCGAGTCGAAACGGAGGACGTCGATGTCGACGAGCCGGAGTACGTCCGGTTCATCGGCCGTTCGAAAGCGATGAACGTAGAAGGCGAGCACATTCTCGAGGGGGTCGATGGCGGAACGCGGCTCACGAACCGCTTCAGGGTCGAGGGACGGCTTCCGGGCGTCGAGACGTATTTCAAGCGGAAACTCGACGGGGAGTTGGCGAACCTCGAAGCGGCCATCCGGGAGGAACTCGACGTATGAGGCTCGCGCTCGCGCAGATCGAAATCGATTCGGGCGACGTGGCCGGCAACGTCGAACGCGCCACCGAGGCGATCGAATCCGCCGCAACGGAGGGAGCGGAGTGTGTCGCGCTCCCGGAAATCTTCGACGTCGGTTATTTCGCGTTCGACGCCTACCGGCGCGCCGCGGAACCGATCGGCGGGGAGACCCACCGAGCGATCCGCGAAGCCGCGGTCGAACACGACGTCGCGGTCCTCGCCGGAACCGTCGTCGAGGATCTCGAGGCGTCGGCGGCGGCGGGTGAGTCGGTGCCCGCCGAGCGCGGACTCGCGAACACGGCCGTTCTCTTCGATAGCGACGGCGCCAGGCGACTCGTCTACCGAAAACACCACTTGTTCGGGTACGACTCCGCCGAGGCCGAACTGCTCGTCCCCGGCGAACGACTCGCGACGGCGGCCCTGTGTGGGCACACGGTCGCCGTCACGACGTGTTACGATCTGCGCTTTCCTGAACTGTACCGAAAACTGGTCGACTCGGGAGCGACGATGGTGCTCGTGCCGAGCGCGTGGCCGTATCCCCGCGTCGAACACTGGAAGCTCCTGCCCCGAGCGCGGGCGGTGGAAAACCTGCTGTACGTCGGTGCGGTCAACGGCTCCGCATCGTTCGAGGAGAGCGCGCTCGTCGGGCGCTCGACCGTGATCGATCCGTGGGGGACGCCGATCGCCACGTCGGACGACGGACCGACGATCGTACACGCCCGCTGTCCCCCAGAGCGCGTCGTGGCCGTCCGGGAGGATTTCCCGGCGCTCCGCGACCGACGATAACAAAACCCTACGGGGCCGTGCCGGTCCGACCGGCACACGAGGGTTTATACGTCGTCCGGCGGTATGAGTAATCGCCAGAACGACGCTTTTCTCGTCGTGACGGCAGAACGCTCCATCGTCGCCGTACGTCCGCCCGCGTCGGGTCCGCCCGGTGCCCGACGCCTCCACTCCCGTCTCGTTTCTCATACCGACAAGCGAACCGCTTAGGTCCCGAGCCGTCCGAGAGACGGTCGTGAAGGAGTTCGGCTTCGAACTGCGGGTCTGCGCGTGGGCGGAGCGCAACTGGCCGCTCGACGAGCGAGGCGGGACGGACAGGGCCGCCCTCGTCGCCCGGCAGCTCGGGACGAGACGCCGACGGTGGGACACGGTGGTGCTAGAGACGACCGACACCGAGCTCCGCGGACGGGAGCCGTTCGGCGAGGATCGCCTCGATTCGGACCTGCTCCACGTCGCCCGCCACGCCCCGTCGTCGTGGACGTACTACCGCGAGTGTCTCCCCGATCCCGGCTATCCGTGGCGATACGTCCGCGAGGCGATCCACCGAGCCGACGAGCGCGACTTCATCGAGACGCGCCGAAACGGCAACCGCATCGAGATACGTCGGCGATACCGCTATCCCGAGTGGGCCGACCGGATCGTCGCCATCGAGAACAAGCCCGACCTCGATGCGAGCGCGGCCCGACGGCTGGCCGACCAGCTAGAACACGACGTGGCGCTCGGCCTCGCCGACGAGATCTGGGTGGCGACGGCAGCGACTGGCGAGGGGGTCGAACCCGCACTGCTCGAAGCGATGCCGGTCGAGGTGGGAATCCTCGCCGTCTCGATCGAGCGTGGGTCGTGGGACTGTGAGCCGATCTGGCAGCCGCGAACGCTCGACGTATCCGCACCGGGAACGCGGATACTCGACCGTCCGACAGGCGGTCCAGCAGACACCTCCGCGGCCCGGTTCGAGTACGCCGATCCGGGGTGGAAACGCCGAAAGCGACTCGAAATCGCCGAGCGAGCGTACGAGCGCGGCTGGCGTTCCTACGCGACGACGATGCGTCCGGACTGCCGGCACTTCGAACTCAAAGACCCGACCGGACCGTTCCCGTGGTGTGCGGCGAAAGCACGCGAGCAGACCGCCGCGGAGTGTTCGGGATCGTGTGCGGATTTCGAGCCGGAGCCGCCCGCGTGGCGGTCGATGGAGTGGCCGCTCGACGGCGGCCCGGGACGGGCGATAAAACGGCTCCTCGACCGAAAACGACGGCGACGGCGCTAGGCGTCGCCCGGCTCCTCGAGTACTTCGACGTTGATCGAGTCCCGGTCGAGGGCGAGACGGAAGGTCGGGACGGTCCGTCGAACGACCGCGACGATGCCCTTATCTTCGAGACTGCGGAGCGCCGATCGGACGGCATCGACGTCCGTCTCGACACCGTCGGCTTCGAGCTCGTGCAACACGGAGACGACGCTTTGGGGGTCGTCCTCGGGCCCCGCGAGCGTGTGGATGATCTCCGCTTGCAGTTTCGGAACGCGGAGGACGTCGGCGCCAGTATCTATACCGACGAGTTCGGCGGCCTCCGGCGTCGCTCGAATCAGGCTGTTCTCGTCGCGGTAGTAGTACTCCTTCAGTTCGGATTCGAGATACTGATGCACCTCGCTGCCGCTTTCGAGCCCCCACCGATCCAGTAACTCTTTGTTTTTCGTCGGCTGTAACGTGACGAGGTCCGTGAGGCGCGATTTCGCCTCCTCCGAGAGCGTCATTGGATACGGGTACGTGCGGTCGGATACAAAAAGGATTGTCTCCCGATCGACGTCACGAGAATCGGCCGGTTTCGACCCCGCACTCGACGCAGGTCGTCAGCAGTTCGTCGCGGGCCTCGGCCGCTTCGATCCGCTGGGCGGTTCGGTCGTCGCACTCCTCACAGTCTCTGAGGATAGTCACGTCCGTCGAATCGGCGGGTGCGCCGACCGCGAGCGCGCGGACGCGGTCGTCGGTGTCGTTTCGCCCCTGCTGAAACTCCCCGGGCGCAAAGCGGATCACTTCGCCGGCCTCGACGGTCACGTCGCCGGCTTCGGTTTCGAACGTCGCCTTCCCGTCGAGAACGTAGAACAGCTCCTCTTGGTCGTCGTGAGCGTGGTAACCGAACGCGAAGCTCTCGCCCGGTTGCAGTTCGTAGTAGTTCATCCCCAAGTGCTCGGCGTCGAGCGCCGAACCGACCGGGCGTTTGACGCTCGCGGGACCCATCCAGTCGTCGAGATCGTCGATCCCGATTTTCTTCATGTGCCGCTATCGGACGGATGGGTACAAAAAAGATCCGCAGCGATCCGACGGGGGGCATTATCGGCCGCTGCCGTACTCGCGGCACCATTTTATTTATAAACCGTCTCCGTAACAGCTACTTCACCGGTTCTGTGCGGGCAGGGCCGCCCCGAAGGATATACATCTGATCGTCACTCTCATTCCACCTCACGATCAGTTATCTATCCGCAGTGCGTCGGATCAAAGCCGCAAACCGGTCGTAAAACCCCGACTCGTACTTCGTTTCGGCGTCGACCGTCGGCCGCGCGTTCGTCTCGTTGACGACGGCTCGCTCCCCGGAGACGAGGACGTCGACTCCGAGCCAATCGATACCGAGCTCCCGGGCGGCCCCTTCGGCGAGTCGCCGGTGCTCGGCCGGCAGTTCGACGCCCGTCGCCACCGCACCCCGGTGGACGTTGTGCTTCCAGCGGCCGGCGGCCCGGTCGTCGCTCGGCAGCCGTCGTTCGACGGCTCCGACGTACTCGCCGTCTATGACCATCGCGCGAAAATCGCGGGCGTCAGGGAGGTACTCCTGCACGAGGAAGGAGCGGTCGTCGGCGACCCGGAAGTCGTGAATCAAGGAGAGATAGTCACACAGTCCGAGAAACGAGTCGAGGTCGTGCGCCTTCGCGATGCCGACGCCGCGGGTGGTCGAGTTCGGCTTGACGACGACGGGCGGTTCGAACCGCTCGAAGGCGGCTCGAAGCCCCGATTGGTCGGCGGGATTCGAGACGTAAACGCTCTCGGGCGTTGGAATCCCGCCTCGGCCGAGCCGCGCGAGCGCGCCGGCTTTGTTTCGGCTGCGGAGGATCGCCTCCCGGTCGTTGACCCACGGAACGTCAAGGAGCGCGTCGGCTACGCCGCCCTCCATTAATCGGGAAGGATAGACGAATCCCACGTCGAACGGTTCGTCGACGAGCGGCTCCGAGAGCGGCTGGGCGCGTTCGGTCGTCGGGACGTGGATCGCGTCGATACCGCGCTCTTCGAGGGGTTCACGAATCCGTTCGAGGGTCTCGGCGTTCGTCGCCACCGCGAGCCGGAGCATACCCCACGCAGGGACGGTGAGGTCTTGAAAACGCCGGTCGATGTGGTGGCAGCGAACTCCGCGTGGCTCAGTCGTCGTCGGCCTCGGTCCGCGCCTGTCGTTTCGCGGCGCGTTCGATGAACTCCTCGGGCAGTTCGTCGATCTCGCCGGCCTGTACGCCCCACAGGTGGGCGTAGAGGTCGCCCTTCTGGAGGAGTTCCTCGTGGGCGCCACGCTCGACGATTCGGCCGCCCTCCAACACGACGATCGTGTCGGCGTCCTTGATCGTCGAGAGCCGGTGAGCGATCGCGAAGGTGGTCCGATCGGCGGTGAGCCGATCCAGTGAGCGCTGGATCAACATCTCCGTCTCGGTATCCACGTCGGAAGTCGCCTCGTCGAGCACGAGGATGGAGGGATCTTTCAGCACAGCGCGGGCGATAGAGAGCCGCTGACGCTGGCCGCCCGACAGTTTGACGCCCCGTTCGCCGACCATCGTGTCGTAGCCGTCGGGGAGGTTCGCGATGAACTCGTGAGCCTCGGCGGCTTTCGCGGCCGCCACGATATCGGACTCCTCCGCATCGAAGGAGCCGTACGTGATGTTCTCGCGGACCGTGCCGTAAAACAGGAAGGTGTCCTGCCCGACGTAGCCGATGTGTCGCCGGAGGGAGGGGAGAGTTACCTCCCGGAGGTCCTGCCCGTCGATCCGGATCGCGCCATCGTCAACGTCATAGAGGCGCAAAAGGAGTTTGAGGACGGTCGATTTCCCGGCTCCCGTCGGACCGACCAACGCGAGTGTATCGCCGCCGTCGACGGTGAAGTCGATGTCCTCGACAGTCGGTTCCTCGTCGCCGTAACCGAACGAGACGTCGTCGTACTCGACGATCCCGTCGCGGATTTCGATCGGAGTCGCGCCGGGGGCAACGGGGAGCCGATCGGGTTCGTCCATCAGCCCGAAGATGCGTTCGGCGGAGGCGTACGCCCGCTGGTACATATTTATAATCTGACCGAACTGCGCCATGGGCCAGATGAACCGCTGGGTAAAGAGGATGAAGACGACGAACGTGCCGACCGTCAACTCCCCGGTGAGCGGGCCGGGAGCGGTGCCGGTGAAGACCCACAGGCCGCCGACGATGAACGTGACGACGAAGCCGACGCCGGCGATGAGTCGTAGACCGGGGAAGAACTTGATCCGGGTTTCGATCGCGTCCCAGTTCGAATCGAAGTACTCCATGGAGACATCATCGACGCGGTCCGATTCGTAGGATTCGGTGTTCGAGGATTTGATGACCTGAATCCCGCCGAGGTTGTTCTCGAGTCGGGAGTTGACGGTACCGACGGCGGATCGAACACGGGCGTACTTCGGCTGGATCGTGTTGATAAAGCGATTCGTAAAGAGGGCGATGAGCGGGACGGGGAGCAGGGCGATGAGCGCGAGTTGCCAGTTGTAGTAGATGAGGACGCCGCCGATCCCGAGAACCATCACCCCGAGGCGAAACGCCGAGTTGAGTCCGTCGTTGAGAAACCGTTCGAGTCGGTTCACGTCGTTCGAGAGGACGGACATCAGTTCGCCGGTCTGTTTGTCGGCGAAAAAGTCCATGTTCAGCCGCTGCATCGTGTCGTAGGTGTCGGTTCGAACGTCGTGTTGGATCCGCTGGGCGAAGGCGTTGAAGCCCCAGTTTCGGACCCAATGAAACACCGCGCCGAACGCGAACGCCCCCGCGATGATGCCGATAACGAGCCAAAACTGCATCGCCTCGTCGGCCGGGATCCACGCGTCGGGAACGAGCCACAGCGAGAACGCCTGTTCCTCCCGGAAGACGGCGTCGATCGCCAGCCCGAGCATGATCGGCGGCAACAGGTCCAAGAGTCGGGCGAGAACGCTCGCGATGATCCCGACGCTCACTGGAAACAGGTTCGGCCGGCCGTAAACACCGAACAGCCGCCGAATCGGATCGTCGGCGTTCTCACGCTGTTTCTCGAAGGGATCGTCGTCGTCCCAGGCGATATCCTCCATTACCGCTAGTCGCCGGTCCGCGGCCAAAACGTTTGGCCTGGAGGCGAACCGCCGTGGGGCAAATCGTCACAGTTCGAATCGGAGTTCGTCACCGACCTCGACGCCGTGCTCGGCCATCCACCCACGGTTCACCTCGAGGACGTACTGACCCCGCCCGGGATACTCCTGGGCGTTGCCGTCCTCGCCGGGGGCCGGTTCGGGCGCTTCGTGAATCGTCGTGATCGTCCCGTCGGCGTCGGCGAAGACGATATCGATGCCGAAGGACATGTTCCGCATGACGTAGGTCCGTTCGTCGACGCCATCGTGGACGAACAGCATACCCCGATCATCGGGGAGCTCGTCGGTGGCACTCAGACCGAGATACCGTTTGTCGAACGTGTCGGCGATCGCCGCCTCGAGTGAGCCGAGTTTCTCGCCGGAATCGGCGTCGTGGACGGTGACGGTCGTGTGTTCGTAACCGTCGTGGAGGGACTCGTTCGCCGGGTCGGCGGGTGGGTTGTACCCGTCGCCGAGCAACGGCGCGATTGCGCCCGTCGAGAGCGCGATCGCACCCACGGCGAGGACGAACGCGACCGCCGCGATCCCGTAGGTGAGCCACCGCGAGTCCATTTCCCCAAAGAACGGGGTGGACGCGCCTAAGCGTTCCGTCCGAGAAAGTAAGCGTTATCCGCTCCCGGCGGTTCCCTCAGTACGTCGGGTCCGTGGTCTAGTGGTTATGACGCGTCCCTTACAAGGACGAGATCGGTGGTTCGACTCCGCCCGGACCCATACGCTCTGTTTGGTCCCAGAAGGGACCGTATTTGGATGCATCAGAACCGCTATCTACTGATTTGGGCCAATTGGACCAGTGACTCATCGGTAGAGTCCAACCGAGATCCGAACGGACGGTTTGCCGTGCCACGGTTTCAATCAAAGGAAGGAGATCGCTAGGTAAAAGGGTTGTGCCAGCGCGCCCGAGACACTCGTTACGTAGTTTTCGCTGGATTCGCATCAGCGTCGGCCTCGCCTGATAGATGTCAACCATGATGTTATGCGCCGACGGGGCGCATGCTCAACGCCGATTGTCAGTTTGTTAGCCGTCAAGCGGGACGACTGTATCGGTACGAACCTATGTTCGATCTAGTCGTCTCGGACCTCGAAGGCCAGATAATTTCGTGCAAGCGGACAGTGTGATACATTAATAGGACCCAGACAGCGAGAGAACATGGACGGGGGGATCCAGCGCACCGATGAAACTATCCTGGCCTTTTGTGGATAGTAACCGGATAAAGTACTACGGCAACAATTATTCTCCAACTACTGTCGGATCGCACCTCAGTGGGTAAAAGAACTAGCCGACGCTCACTTGACGCCGAGATCGCATTACACTTGACCACACCGTTTCGCTCGGAGAGGTTACCTCACGATCGCAGTTAGGCGTCGACGGTGGGGAACTGGGAGAATCTTAATTCGACTGCCACGAGCTCTTTGGACTCCCAAAGAGTGAGGAGGCCAGGTTATATTATGATTGTATAGTGAGCAGAAGTGCGATCATTCAAGGAGAAAATCATCTAAATAGAGGTGATCTTGAGCGGTTACTGGAAGAGACAGAGCAGGCCGATGTGCTGTATATTGAGGGACGAACTGATGATGATCTGATATCGTTTTGGCCTCCCGAGTATATTCTGTTCGTATGCGGTGCTCTCACCATCTACTTGTGGTATTATATTGAGACAAAATTCCGAAAGATTACCAGACGAGAATTCAACCCAGAAGAAGAGGCTCTAGAGCGGGGACTCGATACGAACTCAGAGATTGACGTTGAGGTATACGAAATGTTCGAGAGAGTATCCGTGCGAGATCGCATTTTACCGCTCGCCGTCACATCGTTGCTATTATCGACCGGGGTATACTCGGTGCAAGGATCAACGTTTCGTAAAATAATTCCATGGATCCTACTCATTGCCGTGCCGTTTACGTATTTTTCATTTATGCTGGTGAGCGTCTTACCGAAAGATTTTCGTGACCAATCGATGGCCAAGTCAGTCGCAGAACATGCCACTCAGAACGATCACGAGTTACGCATTAGTTCTCGTTGGAGACTACCACGTCGATGGGGTTACTTCGTATCTGGAGAAACAAGACTGGGAAGTCACTCCTCGATACAGTAGCGATTCTACGATGCGTATGTGGCGGACCGTAGGCTCTTTTTCGCTCGAACGGTGAGAATACCTGTTTGAAACCACAGGTGAGTGATTACTCCCGATTTTGCCTTGTTGAAACTCTCTGTCGATGATAGATGTTAATAGTCGTGCTGAATACAGCGCGCATATCTCGCACGGCGTTCCTATCCTATACAGTCGGAATCACCGAGAACCTGCAATTCAACACGAAATAGCGAATTTGCGCATTTCAGCTACACTTCGATTTCCTCGCTCTCAAAATCCAGTGATAACACCGGGCAGAGATCTGATAGGCGCTTCTTAGTGGAAATAACACCGGTTCGGCTTTGATGTCGGACACGATTTCAGGAATGCGCCGTTTGGTTCGCCCAATGAACGACGGGTTCAGCATCTCGTTCGTGTCGTAACAGAACACCGGCCGGTTCGTCTCCCGACAGATCTCTGCTGCTTGGCTCGGGTCGCTTTCGATGAACAGAGCTGCATCCACTGACTCGTACACATCCGCTTTATATTGACCGTAATTGCCCCGTTTGCGACGGGTTTCCATGTCCGGGACGTCCATCATTACGAGTGAGTCATACTCGATGCCGTGATCGGTTAACCATTCCTCCGTTTCCGGCCGGTACTTCTCCAGTCTCGACGTGACGAGACACCCGATACGTTGTTTCGGGATGATATTCGGCTCGACGGTCGTGAGGAACTCGCGGTAGTTTTCCCCGTCATCGTTCTCTCCATCGGTCGGATCGCGACAGAGGATTCCGTCGATATCCACACAGAACTCCGGCAGTCTCGTGTGTTGGAGGATATTCCACTCGAAGATGCGTGGTGAGGGAACGACCTCGCACCAGTGGTCGACGTATTGATGTCCACGGGGAGAAATGTACACTGCAGCGAACGTGATATCGAACGGGAACTCGTGCTTTGTGAGTCGCTCGCGAGTTCTTTTCATCTCCCCACCTGTTAACACGGAATCGTCGACGACCAGTACGGAGTCCAACTCGTCGAAAGCCGTGCTGCGTTGGTACCGTGAGCCCGTATCGAAGATTCGTTCTTCACACAGACCCTTGACGTCGGTCATCGGCACGTCGAGATAGAGACACAGGAGGTTCGCTACCAAAACGCCACTTCTCGGAATGCCGACGACCAGATCGATATCCCCCGAGAGGGTCTGTGCGAGGCGGTGTGTCTCCCTGTTCAACTCCTCGACGGTCCTGTAATTCATTTCCATATATGTATCCTGAATCAAATATTGTTATTGAGGCGGTAACAGACGTAGGGGCTGTAGGTCTTGTCGAAACCGTATCCGGTGATAGGTTTCAATTGGCGTACTGAATACACAGTGCGTATCTCGCACGTTCGATGTTCAGATTAGAGGGTCTAAATCGGTCGGTACGGGGGATTTACTTATTAGTGCAGGCAGCGTAATATTCATTATGCCTGAAGAAGTCCTGTTCAAATCAGAGAGTAATCAGACCCGAGAAGAAATCGCATCGTATCTCCGCACCGTTGCTGACAAACTCGAACAAGGTGATGCACTCATACTCAAATCCGGTTCCGAGTCCGTGACAATGGAACCGCCGGCGCGCTCGACGTTTGAGGTCAAAGCCGAACGTGAGGGGCCAACGGACGGCCCCGGTGAATTGAGTATCGAGTTCGAACTCGAATGGAACGAAAACGGCAATGAGGGAGACGGCGGGAGCAACCAGTTAGAAATTGAGTGACCAATTAGCAGGTTGCTAATTGGTCGATTCTGTGCATTGCCACTCAAATAACCTCCGGTATCATGCTGACTCCATCCTCTGTATCTCGCACACTAATTCTAGCAGTAATTCGGTGATTCAGTGACTCTCTGCAAAATACAGGGCGCAAATCAATTACAAGTGCGATGTGGCCTCGTGAAGTAATTGTATACCCATCCATCCAATGTATTTAGCATATGGATACAGTTGATGTCACTTCAAATAAGAAAGGTCGATTGGAGAAGCTCGCATACTGCACGGACGAACGGTCCCATATCCAGTTTCAGATGCTATCAAGACATTCATTCAAAGAGAGTATGATGTGGCGAAGAATACGCCGATACGTATCTCGAGCGAACACGCTGCCTACCTAGATCCACACGAGGAGCAGAAACCCGACGAGCATCGAGACGGTGAGCAGGACTTGTATCGCCGTTGAAGCAAGCATTCCGATGGCTGTGACCGCCGCAGTTCGTGCCCCTCGACGGACATCCCCATGTCGAAGATACTCTAAGGAGAACACCACTCCAACGACTCCGAGGAGAGCGCCGAGCGGGCCGAGTACGAACAGGAGTCCAATCGCCGCGACAGCTGCGACGACGGTCGTTCGCATCGATGCGCCGCCGATCTGTGCCGAGAGTGCGCTTTCGAGAAGATCGAAGACGACGGTAAAGACGCCCAGAATCACGAATCCGAGAAATGCGATGGTTCCGAGGTCCCCTGTTACCACCCAGTAGTATGCGATCCCGAGTGTCGACACCGCCCCACCCGGAATCAGCGGCACGAAGCTCGCGGCAATGCCGACGAGCAACAATATGATCGCGACGACGATCGGATCGAGCGGAAGCATCGACATAAAGAACGACGAGGAGCGACGAAACGGTGTCGGAGCGTTTCTCGGGAACATCAACCACCACCCCAGGCAACGTCCTCTTGATGATCAGCGGACGAATACGACGACAGAGGCTCTCCTCTACCTCAGAAACAAATCTGAACGGATTTCACTTGCCGTGGCTCTGCTGAAGTTCTCTCGCATTCTGACGGGTTTCTGAGAAGCCAGTTTTCCACCGGAACCGTGTAATCCGGACGGAAGAGTAGCTCCCCCCGATATCAACGCTGAAGGATTTCATCAGAGCCAATTTTTCGGTCCTGAGAAGAACTACGTGCGGAATACAGGGCGCAAGTCGGCCAGTTCGTTTTCAGTCCGTCGTTCGACTCGGTGACGCACAGATCGTGCGCGTCGCACTCCTACTCGAGGTCCACGTCGTCCGCGTAGAACGTCAGCTCCTCCGGGTCCCAGCCACGGGCGCCGTCGCGGACGTTGTAGAACCAGCCCGACCTGTCCCGGTTGTTCGGATCCACGAAGCCGTAGATCCCCTCCCGGCCCGGCACGTTGTCGTGTTTTTCGGGGTCGGGGGGGTAGGCGTACCAGACGGGCTCGGTCTCATCGAACCAGCCGTGTCCCGGACGCTGCTCGACCGAGAGCTTGTACCGGATCGGGGTCGGGGCCGAGTGCCGGTAGACGGGTACTCTTCTCTCGCCGGGTTCCGTGGAGACGTGGAATAACGGGCCCTCGTGGAGCCGCTAGCCGCCGTCCGCCAGATCGGACCGGCTCAGCGAGAAGTACCACCGGCGCGGGTTGTCCACGGAGTAGCCGTATACCGGCGCGACGTTCAGAGCCGGTTCCGGGTCGAACCCGCCCCCGTACTCCCTGAATGCAGCCTCGAGTTCGGCCCGGCGGGTCGCGTCCTCACAGAGGTCCCAGATTGGCTGGAGGCTCTGGTCGTTGAGCGACGCGAAGGTCATGTGTTCCTCGATGCTGTCGCGCCAGTCCTCGTAGCCCCCCTCGACGATCTTGCCGGCGTACTCGGCCCGCCCTCCGCGTGCGTGGACCTCGACCGTCGACGCCTTCCGGAATTCCTGGATCGCCTCCCGATCCCTGACTTCCATCTCTGTCTCGGCCTCCTGGCCCGTGGCGCCGAGGTAGGACAGCTTCGCTGCCGCCGCGATGGAGACGTCGGATTCGTTACTCGGTGACGTTCGTCGCGGCGCTGTAGGTGGCCGCGGCACCGACGATCAGGCTCCGCAGGAAGTGGGTGCCGTAGGTGTCGAACAGATCGACTGGGTCCATCGTCGCCAGATGCTCGGCTACGCTGGGCCTGACGTAGTCCCGAAGGTCCGACCCGGCCGGATCGATCGTCAGGAGGGCGGTGTTGTACTCGTCGTTCTGGGTGACGAAGGTGAACACCGTACTCCGTCGCTGGACCTCGTTGAACTCGAGGTCGAGCGACCCTCTGAAGAAGCCGTATCCGCCACGGAGTCCGACTCGCGACGCGAGGTTGGTCTGGTAGTCCCGGGACCGGGTGCCGCTCGTCGCAGTGATGGTCGCGCCTTCGAGTTTCTGGATGCGGACGGTATGGGGTGCGCGATACCGTCCCCAGTTCGTCTGAATCGGGGCCGGCTTGCCCAGGTCGAACAGGGGGACCCGTGTCAACACGGGACTTGCAAATTTCCCGCCGAATACGTCATAGCTGAAGCCGATAGAGTCCATTCCCGGGAACGCCGCGAGGTTCCCGTCGTCTCCATCCGGCGTCTCCTCGGGGGGCGGAGTCCCCTCCGGTGGGGTATCGAGGTCCAGACACCCCGCGAACCCGCCGAGTGCACCCAGACCGACCGCCTGCAAGAACCGTCGCCGTGCCGGGTACATGCCACCCTGAGGCATGCAGTGTGAACTACCCCGCCCTGCTCGGCCTTGCGGCCTCGCTGAGGACGGGGCTTCCTGTTTCTACGACGCGCTTTGCAGGAACCGAATCGGTTTCCACAGAGAGTGCAGTCTCCGCAGGCGGTGAATCGGAGTGAACCACTCCTACTTGATCAAATCCACGAGAAAAGATGTTGTACGCCGCGTTGAGGTCACGGTCCGCCTCGAACCCGCACGACGGACACGAGTGTTCGCGCACCCACACCGGCTTCTCGGTTCCGACACCACAACTGGAGCATTCTTTCGTCGTTCCTCGTGGATTGACGGCGACAAAGTGCGTCTCTTCCCGGTCGCACTTGTATTCGAGCATCCGGAGGAACGTCCCCCACGCCGCTCCGGCGCGGGTCCGTGAGTTCGACGGGAGTTGCTCATCTGTTGATTCAGCGTGATCTTTTTCAGGTCGGCGTCCTCCTGTCGCCAGATCCGAAACTCCTGTAGATGGCGGCCAGTTAATCCGTTCAGGGTGTCGATGTCGTTCTTATCACACCACCGAAGAAAGTGAGTCAGGCGGTACCTGTGTGACCGCACGGTCTTCTCAGAGGTCTCGGTCTGCTTTTGTTTCAGATACAGTTCTTGCGCGCTCCGGTTCAAGCGGATCGAGTTCGTCGTGTTTCGTTTTCATTGGTCTCACCGAACCCTGTTATGAGGCCTGAAATGCCTGAAATCGCTAGGGAACGAAACACGCGCGATGCGCGATAGTTCCGCCCGGAACCATTCGATTCTGCGAGGGACAGGCGGCGTGAAATGGGCTATGGGTGTCGAACCCTGCCGGTCGCGCACAGCGAAGCGAGCACGTCCGGCTTCGGTTCGACTCCGCGGGCGCATACGATTTGGTGCCGCGGGCGCTATCGTGGGTATGGGCACCGCCATCGTCTGGTTTCGCGACGACTTCCGCCTCGAGGATAACGCGACGCTGACCGACGCCATCGCCGCTTCGGACGAGGTGGTTCCGGTGTACGTCGCTGACCCGCGTCGACGGGGAGAGACCCGTTACGGCACGCGAAAGCGTGGGTCCATCCGTGCGAAGTTCCGGCGTGAGAGCCTCGCCGACCTCCGAACCTCTCTTCGCGAGCGAGGCGGCGACCTGTGTATCCGAAACGGACGAGTCGAGGAGGTCGTTCCCGCTCTCGCCGAGCGGGTCGACGCCGAGGCCGTTTACGCACAGACGAAACCGGCCACCGAGGAGCTGTCTCGGGAGACCGCTGTCGGCAACGCACTTCCGGGTGACGTGGCCTTCGAACGACGGTGGACGCACACGCTGTATCACATCGACGACCTCCCGACCCCGTACGACCGCATGGAGGATACGTTCACGCCGTGGCGCAAGGGGGTAGAGAAGGGTGCGTCCGTCCGGGACCCGGTGTCCGCTCCCGAGACGATCCCGACTCCGGACATCGGGCTCGATTCGGGGGAGCTACCGGTGCCGTCGGAACTCTCCGTCGGGGACCCGCCCGGAGACGACCGTGCAGTGCTGGCGTTCGAGGGCGGAGCATCGGCGGCGAAACGACGCCTCCAAGCGTATCTCTGGGAGGGCGACCATCTCCGGACCTACAAACAAACGCGCAACGACATGCTCGGCGCGAACTACTCGTCGAAGTTCTCACCGTGGCTGGCGACGGGATGTCTGTCACCGCGGACGATCTACCGGGAGATCGAACGGTACGAGCGCGAGCGCGTTTCCAACGAGGACACGTACTGGCTGGTCTTCGAGCTACTGTGGCGAGATTTTTTCCAGTTTCAGTTTCGCAAACACGGCGCCGACTTCTTCGCCCCGACCGGCATCCGGGCTGTGGACAAAGACTGGAGCCGCGATCGTGACGCGTTCCGACGGTGGGCGACCGGCGAGACGGGCGTCCCCTTCGTGGACGCGAACATGCGCGAACTCAATCGGACGGGCTATATGTCCAATCGAGGTCGACAGAACGTCGCCTCGTTTCTCACCGACGCGCTCGGCATCGATTGGCGATGGGGCGCGGCGTACTTCGAGGAGCGGCTGGTGGACTACGACGTGGCCTCCAACTGGGGAAACTGGGCCTACCGAGCCGGCGTCGGGAACGACTCGCGTGACAACTACTTCGACGTCCTCTCGCAGGCCGAGTACTACGACGGGAACGCAGACTACGTCACCGCGTGGATTCCCGAACTGGACGGTCTCCCACCGGAATACGCGCAGCGACCGTGGCGGATGAGCGACCGAGAGCGGACGGACTACGGTGTCGACTACCCGCGACCGATGCTCGACGTCGAGGCGCGGTACGACGAACTACGACGCCGGTAGCCGGAGCGGTCGCATTACAGACGGTAGTGATTTGACCGCTCCGGTCTCGATTACTGATATGTTCCGCCGCCTCCGAGAGCTCGGTCCGTCGTTGCTGGTACCGCTTGCGTGGACGTTCGTCACCGCCGCGCATCTCGGGATCGTGGTCCCTCGTACGCTGTTCATCGCGCACGTCGTGATGGCCGTGCTGCTTGCGGGGTTCGCGGTGACCGGGCGGGCAGACATGCGCGAAGGGGTGTTACGCGTCTGGTGGCGCATTATCGCCGTCGGGGTCGTCGTGACGCTGGCCGGTGTTCTCAGCTTCCGCGTCGACGTCGGGGTCGTACTACTGTCGGGGATCGCCCTCGGCGGATGGATGCTCCTCCCCGCAGTCGGATTCGCGTACACGGGACGACGGGTCGCCGAGGGCGCGTGGATATATTTCGGCGGCGCCGCAGCCTGTCTGGCGGGCGCATCGCTGTATGCGGCCGGACTCTTCGGAGCCGTCCTCCCACTTTGGCTTGGCGGTCTCGTCTGCGTCGGAATCGGACAAACGGCCGGTATACTCGATGCGACGCTGCGATACTGACGCGTCAAGGGTCGGCCCGCGTTCCCTCAGAGCCCACCGCGTGCGGCCAGTTCGCGCAAGCGCTCGACGCGTTGCCGGAGTCGGTCCATCTCCTCGGAGTCCCGCTTCGAGTCGACGTGGCTGTACATCAATCCCATCCGGTGATTGCTCCGGAGCGGTGTCTCGTTGCGGTCGAGAAAGTCCCAGTAGAGCGCGTTGAACGGGCAAGCGTCGGAACCGGTGTTGCTGTCAGGATCGTATCGACAGTCCGCACAGTAGTCCGACATCCGGTCGACGTAGTTAGCCGAGGAGACGTACGGTTTCGTCGCGAAGGCGCCGTGACCGTACTGTCCCATCTCGACGACGTTCGGCGTCGTCACCCAGTGGTAGGCGTCGACGAAGGTGGCGTGGAACCACTCGTTGAGTTCGCTCGGTTCGACGCCCCACAGCGTCGCGAAGTTCGCGAGCACCATCAATCGCTGGATATGGTGGGCGTATCCACGCGTGTGGACATCTTCGACGGTTTGGGCCACGCAACGCATATCCGTCTCGCCGGTCCAGTAGAACTCGGGGAGATCGTGGGGTGCACCCAGCGCGTTCGCGGTCGCCAGCTCCGGCATCGTGTGCCGATAGACGTGGCGGATGAACTCCCGCCAGCCCAGAAGCTGCCGGATACACCCCTCCGCCGAAGCCAGAGCGACGTCCTCGCACTCGTGGTACGCGCTCTCGACGGCTTCGATGACCTCGACTGGGTGCAGGAGACCGACGTTCAACGCGCAGCTCAACAAGGCGTGGGCCATCGCCCAGTCGTCGTGGCGAATCGCGTCCTGGTAGGGCCCGAACGCCGGCAGCCGTTCGTCCACGAAGTGACGCAGGGTATCGCGGGCCTGCTCACGGGTTACCGGCCACCGAAACCCCTCGGTACGCCCCCACGTGTCGAACGTGTCGGCGACCCAGGCCGCAGTTTCCTTGGTTCGGTCATCGTAGTCGATGGACGGGATCGGCGGGGCACGCCACTCCTCGGGCGGGAACTCCCGATTGTGCTCGTCGAAGTTCCATTCGCCGCCGAGCGGTTCGTCGCCGTCCATCAGTACGCCCGACTCCCGGCGCATCCACCGGTAAAACTGCTCATGTTTAAACGAGCCGTCGTCGGTCGCCCACTCGTCGAAGGCCTGCCGCGTGCTGACGAACAGCTCGTTTTCGACGAACCGTATAGCGCCTCCCACGGCGTCGACCAGTTCGCGAAAGCGCCGCTCGGCGCCGTAACTGGGCGATCGCATCGACACCAGCGTCGTGTCGGCGTTGTCCTCGAAGAACCGCTTCAGCCCCGCTTCGAAGGTGTTCGCTTTGATATAGTGGACGTCGTACCCCTCGGTTCGCAGGCGATCGCCGAACTGCCGCATCGCGGCGAAGAGCAGCGTCAGCTTGTGGTGGTGATACGGCATCCGCCGAGCGAAGTCGTGGGCCTCGATGAACAGAACGCTGCTTCCCTCGGCGGCGCGCGCGAGCGGCCCACACTGCGTTGTGAGTTGCGTCCCCAGGACCCACGGCACCTCGTCGGCCCCGACGGTGTACTCCGGAACGGCCCCGACCAATGGCTGGCGCATGCGCTCAAAACGGGGCACGGATATATAATGCCACACACCCACGATGAAACGAGCGTCGCGGGACGACAAACCGACGTGCCTCGGTACGTCCGCCGGCTTTCGAAACCCTTTTTGATAGCGTCGGCGTCGGTCGGTATGCGGGCCGCCTTAGCTCAGACTGGGAGAGCACTCGACTGAAGATCGAGCTGTCCCCGGTTCAAATCCGGGAGGCGGCATTAGACTCAGAGTTCAAATGCCTGCGGTGCTGCGCGGGGGATTTTCCAGCGTTTCTTGGAATCGATTTACTGACCGCGAGTTACGACTGTGGTAATACTTCCATTCACACAGGTGGTACTGCGCAAAGAATCTCGAATACGGACTCACGCACGCACCTGTGTCCATGCCCAGGTATACGAGTGACCACCCGGCTTCTGATGCCGCTCAGAACTCACCAAAGTACGGAACTACTCATTCACCGTGGCAGTGGAATCAAGTCCGACGGGCCGTCCCTGCTCCCACTCGACAGCGAGGACCGCGTCTCGAAGCGAGTTGAGTCTGCGTTCGATGACATCCAGCGGATGTGAGTCCATAAACTCCGCTAGTTCGTGGGCGACGGGCGTCGCGCCGTCGTTCACCTGCAGATGAACTGGCCCGAGGTCGTCGTGCGTGTCGTCCTGATGCCAGCCGACCAGCAGACTTCGCTCTGGCTCGATCCAGTTGAACCAGTAGTACTCGTAGGACTCTCCAGTCTGCAGTTGAAAGCCGATCTCGATCCGCGCGGTCGTCACTGGGTACTCGTCGGTATCAACAAACTGGCGTGGGTCTACCTCAGCGACGACCCGGTATGGGCCAGCTTCACGCGGCTCAGCACGTCGCCGCCGAACGCTCTCGAACTCACCGCTGAGCCGGTTCTGGATGCGGTCGTGGAGCCGCTTGCTCTGTAGGTTCGCCCGGTTAGCGAGGAAAACGACCATTAGGCGAGTGTCGAGGGAGAGTCAGTCCACGGTGACGAGAGTTCTACAACGTCATCGTACAGTTGGAGGGCGTGCTTCACGAGTCCGAGTTCCGTGTTAATCGCCTCCCACGTGGCGATTATGTTGCGACGCTCACGAAGCTCCTCAGCCGAGAAGTCCTCGTCCGCGATTTGTTCCCGGAACTCATCGAGCGAACTCACGTCGTACTCGGTGGCTAGTTCTTCCTGTTCCTGCTTCAGCTCCGTGAGTTGGCTCTCCAGTTCGTCACGCGAGTGGGCCTCGATCAGGTTCGTCACTTCGTCGAAGAGCATCCGCACTGGATTCAGATCGTACGCCTTCGTCCCGTCGACGGTCGTCTCGGTGACCCAATCGTCGCTCTGCAGTCGCTGGAGTTCGTCGTCAGCTGTCGCGCGCGAGACGTCTGCTCGGTCCGCGATCTCCTGTACCGGCGTTGGTTCTTCCAGCAACTCTACGACGTGCCGGACGCGTTCGCGCCCGCTCATGCTATTTTTCCACGACCCCGAGTCCGGCTCAACCATCTGTACTGGTTCTTGCGTCCGCTAGGTCAAATAATTTGGCACAGCTCAAATATTCAAATGTGTGTCTGTCCTCCGGTGGATGGAAGTTCAACTGCTAGAAGGCGGCATTAGACTCACAGTTCACATGCCTGCGAGCGTAGCGTGTACTCAGCGGATGCCCGCTGGCTACTCTATCTTTTAAATAGCCATTCGAAGCGCGCGGAACTTGCATGAACGGATCATTCCTTGAGGACCTGCGGTCCGATCAATGGCTTCGAACCTCTTCTCTCAATCAGAGTCGTCGAGTCGATTGGCGAGTGCGTCCATCATTTCCCACAGGAGGCCGGACACGGAGCGTGCATCGAACGAGACCATCTCGTACGTGTACGCGTCGTTCGTGTCTTCTCGTACCTGATAGTGGAGTAATCCATCGACGTGGGGGTTCGGTTCGCAGTGGAACTCACAATCAAACGCGTCCTGCTCGCTGTAATGGAGGGTGTAGTACGCCCGAATTGGTGTCCGCATCCAGGCATCGTCCGCACGGTCAGACGCTTCAGGGCCGGGTGACGGATCCGGGATCCACGTCACCCGGAGAGACGCGGACTCTGCTGGGCGACCGAACCACGATGGATCAAGCGTGGCCCGTAATTCCCGGTACTCGTCCGGTGGTTCCCCCTCAATAGATCGAACGGCAGGGTGTCGCGCCAGTTCCCCGCGTAACTCACGTAAAATACGGTGTCGATCAGGACCCGGATCTGAACCCCCCTCGAATCGAACACGTTCTCGGGAGGAGTCAGGAAAGGCGTGACGGGGGACGCCAGTGTCGGACTGGTTCGTCGACGCGTCCCAGTCACCGGTCATGCGGTGATCGACGACGGATCAGACGTCCATGTGTCGAAGTTCTCGATCGCGTCCTGCACGAGCGAGAGCCGATACCGGGCAAGTTCCCAGTCGCTCGCAGCCCGCGTAAGTTCGTACGCCTGCTCGGCGGAGACATCGTCCGCGGCCACTCGTTCACGGAGTGCGTCCAGCGAATCAGCGTCATACTCTGTTTTCCACGCTTCGATGTCTTGTTTCAACGCCGCTGCCTGCTCCGAGAGCTCCCGTTTCGTCGTGTCTTCGAGTAACTCCCGGACATCTCGGAGGCGCGTGTACAGCGGGTCCGGATAGTAGTGGCGGGTTCCGTCTTGCTCGGTCGCCATCACGACACCGAGATCGATGAGTCGGCGCAGATGATCCCGCGCGGTATTCGGGGAGACGGTCGCCTCTTCAGCGATCCAAGAGGCGGGTCGGGACTCCGAGAGCGTCATCGTGACCGATTTTACCCGATCGAACGCCGATGCGTGCTCCTTCCACGTCCCTACCCACTCGGGCTCGTCACCAGACGCGTTTTCGGGTGGCATACGCAACAGTAGTCGCTTGAGCGTAATAATTCTACGCCTCCGCAAATTATTGCGCAGTATCTGCTACTGTCACCAGCACAGTTCCTGTTCGAGAATGGCATCAATACGATTGATGACTGTTGTGCGGGAGCCGTTACGTCGCGCGGTTTCTCGCAGGTCGTCGAATTCACCCGTGGCTCAATCATGAGGATACGTTAAGAAACGTGATAACGATTTGTGTCCAGTCACGCGGGAGTGGATAACAGCCTCCCCAACGGAATCTCAATTTTGCACGCTCGGTATATAATCGGGAAGCGCTGCCCCGATTCTACGCGATTTTCCTTCGAGAACTGAAAGCGGCGGAGACGCGTCTGCCACGGAGAACTCGACGAGGGACGTCCTCGTGTACACCCGGTGTAGGATCGACGCCGCACGGGGCGTGGTTCAGGTCACCATAGATCTTCGACCCTCCCGCGAAACGCATCGGGGAGGTGTTTGGGGCCGAATTTCTCCTCGTTTGGGTCGGCGTCGGTCTCGAATCCGGGAGGTTCAGCGGGTGGACCGCCGCGATCGTCGGGCGGTGCGTGAGCGTAGATGCTCTCGGGGTGAGAATGGATCCACACGTGCATCATCCACGGCGTCCGGCAGGGGAACGCCGCACTATCTTGATACAACTTCTGATACTTCCACCACGCATACCGACCCGGGAATCCGACGTGGGCGTGCCACGGTGTACACGCACCTTCAGTCCCGTTTTCGTTCGTATAAATCGCCGGCGGAGAATCCATAGCCTCGCCATCGGTGATCGCCATAAACATCACACCGATCGGCCGCCACCAGGTGTGATCGACGAGGATCGATTCAGGGTGCTCGGGATCGAGCATCGACTGGTCGCCGATGAACTCGGGATTGATCCAGTGGGACCAACTCCCGCCGGTGAAGAAATCGAAATAGGGGATGAATCCAGCGTCGATCAACGCCCCAACGGTGGGGTAGCGTTCCTCCAGCGCCGTTTTCACGTCGGCCAGTATCTCCTGACTCGCCGCATGATCGTCGGAACACACCTCGTGAATCGAGTCGTCGTAATGGGACATACTCGGCTCGGGAGTCAATTCGGGACAGTCGTTCCGATGGGTGTCATCGTGGGAGCCATCGGCGCTCGTCCGACTCGTCCCCAAGCCGAGAGCGCCGAACGCGCCTCCGGATCCCTGTAGCAAACGACGACGCGAAATGGCGCGATCCGGCGGAGTAGTGTCGGGCATGTTGTGATACCTCGCATCCGGTCACGGGAGCGATCGATAAGAGTATACACCCCATAGTACTCCCACAGAGAACATTACCGATCGTTTGGGTCGCCTTACTTGACGATCCAGAACCGCGCCGTCGAAGTGGGGCTGAAAACTGCAGCGCGTGGCGCCTTTCGAACGACTTCCTGTTTCCACGACGCGCTTTGCGAACACTAAACCCGGTGGATCGTGCACCGAGAGCCGTATGCGTCGGGAAGGCCGCGCTTGCAGGCGAATGGTAGTTTGATTCCGCCAGTGTCGAGTGTCGGCTGTGGAGAAGTGAGTACGGGACCGGGGGTGATGGACCCTATCAACCCGGTCTCCAAGTCCCGGATTTTGCAGATGGCCACATGAGAGAGTGTCACGTTCTCGAATCTCCCGACTGTACCATCGGAGGGAGGCTTGAACCGAATCGGAGGAAACGTCCGGGCCGATGGTGGTGATCGAGAGGATCGACTTCGATGTATCTCATTTCCTGGCGTCGAGAGACGTCTTCTTCAGAAGGTCCCACATCCGGGAGACGACATTTCCCCTAGGGGCGAAGTACCGCCGATGCCGGCGGCCCGGTAGGACGTTCCCTACCGCCGTCGACCGACTCGAGATCGACCGGACCGAAACCTTGGACGAACTTTATGACCGTTCGGGCCGTATTCACGTCGAATGGAGAACCTCCGGATACATCTCGTGGGACCGAAACCGCAGGCTTCGACCATCGTCAATGCCTTTTCGGCGGCGCCGGTCGAAACATCGGCCCACGATTGCGCCGTGGACGTTCTCTCGGTGGTCGATGCTGGCGAGGTGGACTGCATCGTGAGCGACTACGAGCTGGCAGGGGGTGACGGACTGACGTTGGTGTCGTCAGTTCGCGATCGCGAGCCGTCGCTACCGTTCGTGTTGTACCCCGACACCGAGATCGGCGATGAACGGTTGGCGAGCGAGGCGATTGCCCGCGGTGTGACCGACTACGTGCCGGGCGACGTCGAGCCGGAGACACTGGTCGATCGAGCCGTCGACGCCGCCCGGCGGGGATCACGCTCGGCGTTAGAACCTGATCTCACGGCCGGTCAACTCCAATATCAGGCGATGAACGAGGCGCCGGTCGGCGTCACTATCGCGGATGTAACGGTGCCGGACGAGCCGCTCGTATACATTAACGACGCCTTCGAACGGATCACCGGCTACGACCGTTCGGAGGCGCTCGGACGTAACTGCCGGTTTCTTCAGGGCGAGGACACCGATCCAGACACGGTTGCCCGGATGCGCGAAGCGGTCGACAGGCGCCAGCCCATTACCGTCGAACTCCTCAACTATCGCAAGGACGGCGACCCGTTCTGGAACCGCATCGAGATCGCACCACTCGGTGAGGAGGAAGCCGAAGAGGTCACACACCTCGTGGGATTTCAGTCGGACGTCACCGAACGGAAGGAGGCCGAACTCAGAGCCGAGCGGCAGGCGGCCGAGCTTCGCTCACAGCGCCGGGATCTTCAGCGGCTCCTCTCGCGAATCAAAGGGCTGATGGGCGACATCACCGAGATCGCTATCGAGGCGACGGATCGGCAGGACCTCGAGAGAGCGGTCTGTGAGCGGTTCATCGAGGCACAGTATCGCTCAGCTTGGATCGGGCGCCGCCAGCTCACCGGCAAGCGGCTAGTCGCGAGCACCGCCGCCGGCTACACCCCGATCGATGGGATTCAGATCGAACTTCCCGACGAGACCGCGTCCTCGTCCCCACCGGCCGATCCGACAGTACGGGCGTTTCACTCCGGCGAGGCCGTCATCGTCGACTCCGAATCCCTGCTGACGGACTCGGTCCATAGTCGGGTGCTCCCGACTGGTGGATCTATCGCGGCGATCCCACTCCGGTATCGGGATGCAACCTACGGTATTCTGACGCTCTACACCGATCGCTCGGTGACCTTCGACGACTACGAACGAACCGTTCTTGACAGCATCGGTCGCGTCGTCGGCGGTGCGATCGACTCGCTTCGAAACCGTCGGTTGCTCACCGACGACGAGGTCCGACGGCTGGTTTTCGAATCCACGAGCGAGTCGTTCCCCCTGATCGAACTGTCTCGGTGTTACGGATGCCGACTGGAATACGCCGACCGGATCCCGGGCGGGGACGACGGGCGAGGGCGGACCGTGTTCACCGCCCAAGAAGCGAACCCGGATGCCCTCGAGGCCGCCGCGGAGGATCCCGACGCAACGATCATTACGAAGGAAGACGCGGGGGCTATCATCGAGTACAGTACCCAGGACGATGGGTTCTTGGAGACGGTTATCGACAACAACGGTATCGTCCGGGGAATGACCATCTCGGATGGGACTGCCGAACTGGTCGTCGACGTCCCCAATCGAACGGATCCACGACCGATCGTCGAGGCGATTCGTCAGCGATATCCGGGGACCGAACTCGTCACCCAGCGCCAAGAGGAGACGCTGCGGCGAACTGATGACTGCCTGATCGAGCAGCTCAGCGAACAACTCACCGATCGGCAGTACGCCGCCCTACGTCGGGCCCACCTCAGCGGGTATTTCAGCTGGCCTCGGCCCGTTAAGGGGGAAGCCCTCGCCGAGTCGATGGGGATCACCCGTTCGACCTTCCACGAGCACCTCCGGACGGCCCAGCGGAAGGTGTTCGACTCGATTTTCGACGCGCAAGCGGATCAAACCTGACTTGTTGGGGTCGAACCTTTTTTCTTGGAGTCCGTAACTGTACGTGCCCGGACGTGCTCCGACTTCGATCGGACCCCGTGTCGGCACCCTCTCGATGCTTCCCCCAACAACGTATCTCGAGTTCCACCTCGCGTTCACGCTGCCGCCGATCGTTCTGCTCGGCGTCGCAGCCTGGCGCCGCGAGGACGCACTGACCGGGCGCGTTCCGGGCATCGGCCTCTTTGTTATCGTGACGCTGGCCGTGGCCTACACGACGCCGTGGGACAACTACCTCATCGACCGCGGCGTCTGGTGGTACGGCACCGACGTGACATGGCGATACGTCGGCTCCGCGCCGGTCGGTGAGTATCTGTTTTTCATCCTCCAGCCACTGCTCACGATACTTCTCCTTGCTCACCTTTCGATACCGACGGACACCGATCTGCGACTCGGAAAACGCGAACGCGCCGTCGGCGTCCTCGGCGGGCTTTCGGTCAGTATTCTCGGTGCCGTGCTCGTGATCGCAGCACCTTCGACGCTGTATCTGGGTGCGATCCTTCTGTGGGCGGGACCCGTTCTCGCGATCCAGTGGGGCTTCGGTTGGACGCACCTCTGGCGGGCGCGCCGAACCGTCGCCGTCGCCGTCGCCGTTCCCACAGTCTATCTGTGGATCGCGGATTGGACCGCCATCTCGCTCGGCCTGTGGGTCATCTCCGAGAGGTACACCATCGGAGTCGCCCCGTTCGGCCTTCCTATCGAGGAGGCGACGTTCTTTCTGGTGACGAACCTATTCGTCGTCCAGGGATTCGTCCTCTACGTGTGGCTACTCGATCAATGGCCTTCGGTGGCGGACTCGCCACTCGCCGTTCGCTATCGGCGGTACGTTGCCGTTTGGGGCCGAAATATCCGGGAGTGATATGGGCGGTTCCACTGATTACGCCACGTCGGGTTCGGTCGAACGCCGACTGCGACGAGCGACGATCTATCCCGGATGGATCGCCCTGTCGGGTACGACTCTGCTCTTTGCGCTCGGCGCCTCGATCCCGCTTCGGTATCAGTTCCTCCCGCTCGCCGCTAGCGTCTTGCTGTTCGGGCTGCCGCACGGAGCGCTCGATCACCTGACCCTTACGCGGGCACGCGGCCGCCAGGCGACGGTTCGCTCGCTCGCCGCCATCGGTGGACTCTACGCGCTCGTCGGCGGGCTGTATGCGATCGGATGGTTTTTTGCACCCGTCGCAGCGTTCGCCGGATTCATCCTCCTGACGTGGCTTCACTGGGGGCAGGGAGAACTGCACGCGCTGCTTGCCATTGCCGGCGTCGAACATCTTGAAACAGCAAGACAACGTGTGTCGACCGCGCTTGCTCGCGGTTCGCTGCCGATGCTCGTTCCGCTCGTCGCCTTCCCCGATCAGTACCGGCTGATCGCCACGACGCTGGTCGGCCTCTTCGGAGCCGGGGATCTCGGGAGACTAGCCGTCGCGTTCACGCCGAGGGGACGTGTGGTGGTGGCGGCGGCCGTCATCGCCCTGGTTGCCGGGACGCTCGCCGTCGGCTACCTGCGTGCCGACGGCCGCAGCGGGTGGGCGTTCGATGCGGGCGAAACGGCGCTTTTGATTGTGTTTTTCGCAACCGTGCCGCCGATCTTGGCCGTCGGGCTGTATTTTACGCTGTGGCATTCGCTACGGCACATAGGCCGGCTGCTCGCGCTCGATCCGACCGCTCGGACGGCGCTCGGCGGCGGCGGCTACGGCCGGGCGTTCGGGCGGTTCGCTCGCGACGCTGCCCCGCTCACCGCCGCCGCGATACTGATGCTCGGTGGACTCTACGCGCTCGTTCCATCGACGCCGGCGGAAACGGTCGACCTCGTCGGTCTGTATCTCGTTTTTATCGCGGTTCTGACGCTACCGCACGTAGCGGTCGTATTCTGGCTCGACCGCGAGCAGGGCGTCTGGACTGCTCTGACGCCGCGGCTGCTCGAGCGATCGCGTTCCTGACCAGTTTGGTATCAAATTGAGTACGCTGGGAGTTCTTATACTATGTGTATGTCGACCAGTACAGGTATCGCGGACTCGATCGCACAGACCGGCGTGGCGCTTCAAGCCGAAGCCGAGATGACACAATCGGATATCTTCCAGATGGTCATGGAAGATACGGCGCTGGCGGCTTCTTTCTGGGTGAATATCGCTCTGGCCGGCCTCTCTATTCTCCTGTTCGCTTATCTGGCTAGGAACCTCGAGGATCCGCGGGCAAAGCTCATCGTCGTCGCGACGATGATCGTTCCCGTGGTATCGATTTCGAGTTACACGGGACTCGCCTCGGGACTGACGATCAGCCTCATCGAGATGCCGCCCGGTCACGCACTCGCCGGTGAGGAGGTCCTCACGATGTGGGGCCGCTATCTGACTTGGGCGTTATCGACACCGGCGATCCTGCTGGCGCTGGGACTGCTCGCCGGCTCGAACGTGACGAAGATCTTCACCGCGATCACCTTCGACATCGCCATGTGTGTGACCGGCCTGGCCGCCGCACTCACCACGTCGAGTCACCTCCTGCGGTGGTTCTGGTACTTCATCAGCTGTACGTTCTTCCTCGTGGTGCTGTACATCCTCCTCGTTGAGTGGCCAAAGGACGCCGAGGCCGCCGGAACGGGGGGCATCTTCAACACGCTGAAGATCCTGACAGTCGTCATGTGGCTTGGCTATCCGATCTTCTGGGCACTCGGCGTCGAGGGGATCGCGGTGCTCGAAGTCGCTGTCACCTCCTGGGCTTACAGCGGCCTCGACATCATCGCGAAGTACGTCTTCGCATACCTGCTGATCAGCTACGTCATCAAGGAGCCCGACAGCGTCACGGCCGGCGCCGACTACGGCATCACGTCTCCGGGCTCGGTCGCCCGAGCCGACGACTGATACGGGTCCTCGACCGCTTATCAGCGGTCGCAACATCGCGGTGGCGATCCTCGATACGAGACGACGATCCAGACGCACTTTTCACGGTATTGCTTTCGTCCAGTTCCGTCGAACGGTCACGCGCTCGGGAACCGGGGCGGACGCTACCTCTCGAGCTTCATCCGGCCCCATCGCGGTCACTCGATCGGTGGTAACGGGTGGTTCGGCTCCGCCCGGTCTGCTCCGGTCATCCGGGTGTCCAGCGCATCGAGGAATCGGTTGTCACCGCGAGCAAAAAGACGAACACACCGCAGCCGAGCGCGGCGAGAGCCACGAAACCGCTTTCCGGTGCCCACGCGAGTCGCCGGTAGGGATCGATACCGGCCGCAAGCAGCCGCTCGACCGTCTCAGTCCCAGCGAAACCGACCACGGTCAGCGTCGTCACCGCAGCCACCCCGAGCGCACCGGTGATGAGTGCGATGCCGGAGAAGACGTCCTCCAGCCCGACGAGGAACCAAGCGTGCTCCCGAGAAACGGATTCTGCTCGCCCGCGACGGAGCGCCACGCCCGCCAGTCCGACGGCGCCGACGACGACGGCCCCGACACAGAATAAAGCGACCAAACCCACCCCGAGTGACTGATTCGCCGCTTCGCCCTCCAGGTACAGTTTCCGAACCGATGGCGGCAGTACCGCGAGCGCACCCATCGACGCCGCGATCACGAACGACAGGTAGCTACACCACCGTATCTTTCGCGGAATCGAGACGATACCGGAGAGTCCGTGTCGGCGTCTGATGAGTTCGTAGTCGTGGACGGATCGGGTCGGATCCGGACGGGGCTCGCTCATCGGCTATCGGGTCCTCAATCGTGCGGGTGAAACCGATTGATGGCTCGCCTGACCGCCTTGCTCTCGCCGAGGAACGTGATGTGGTCGCCGGCTTCGAGGACGGTAGCCCCACTGGGAACGTGCGCCGACTGCCCTCGGCCGACGACGGCGACGATGCACCCGTCCGGTATCTCGGCGTTGATTTCGGCGATCGATTTCCCGACGAGATCCGAAGCGGTTACCTCGATTTCCTGAACGTCGTGTCCTTCGCCGAGTTCGGTCATCCAATGAGAGAGCGCCGGCCGTTCGATCTCGTTGTCGATCGCGAGCGCAGTCGCCATCGGCGCGTCGATCGCAGTCACCCCGACCGTCTCGAAGGCAGACACGTTTTCGGGGCTGTTCACCCGCGAAAACACCTTTTCGACGTCGAACTTCGACTGTGCGAGCTGACAGATGAGCAGGTTATCATTGTCGTTTTCCGTCGCCGAAACGACGATCTTCGCGTCATCGGCCCCGGCGTCGGCCAGCACTTCTGCGCTCGTGCCGTCCCCGCCGTGGGCGGTAAATCCCTCTTCACGGGCCCGTTCGAGGTTTTCCACGTCGTCTTCGACGATGATGACGTATTCGCCACGATTCTCCAGACGTTCTGCGAGCGCACGGCCGATCCGGCCGCCACCCACGATTATGGTACGCATTGGTGTCACTCCGAATAGGTCACCGATCCGACGCCGGAAGATCTGAACGCCGTCGTCGAAGAGACCCGCGAGTTTCTGGATACACACGACGGAAAGCTCCGGATCAGTCTCGACTCCATCACGGAGATGATCTACTACGCCGACGAGGAAAGTGCCAAGGAAGCAGTCAGTCAGATTCTCGATCTGCTCGACGAGTACGACGCCGTCGGGCTCTTCCATCTCGCCCGTGGTGTCCACGACGAACAGCTCCGCGACGAGTTCCGTGAGATGTTCGACGGTGTGATCGATCTTGCCGAGGACGGAACAGTCACTGCAACGGTCTGATCTGTCACTCGGTTAATCAGATCACCAACAGTTATTACGTACCAGCCGTACATCATAATCTGTATGCCGGAATGTCAGAACTGCGGTGCCTTCGTAACGACGGATTATGCACGGGTGTTCACGCCAAACGGAGTCGACAAACCGAGAGTTTGCCCTCAGTGTGAGGACAAGATCCGTGACGGGGCTGACGTTCGCCAGGCCCGGTCGACCCGCCGCGGCTAGTATTCTCTGCTCTGTTTACTCGACAGTAGCTCGCGCTTCAGTCAGCAGCCCTTTTGCGCGTTCGTACGTCTCCGCTAGCTCGTCTTCTGTTCGAGCCTCGGCGGTTACCCGAACCAGGGGCTGGGTTCCACTCGCCCGGAGCAAGAACCACCCCGCAGCCAGATCGACACGGATGCCATCCAGTGTCGAAACGTCGTCGTACTCTGACTCGACACGATCCGAAATCGCCGCCATCACCGCCGCTTTGTCGTCGACTTCGACACTATCTCGTCGGATCGGATACTGTTTCACGGCTGCCTGTCTGTCGGCGAGCGGTATCTGTGACGCGAGCGCCGCCAGTTTACAGGCCGCAAGCGGGCCATCCGGACAGAGCGTTTCCTCGGGCCAGATCCAGGCCCCGCTCGGTTCGCCACCGAATGCGACACCTGACTCTCAGGTTGAGCGAGCTCGACACGAAGAAGGCGAGCAGCAACCCCAGGTTGAGGACGACAAAGAGATACGCATACCCGGACGATCGATCTGCCACCGCACGCATTGGGGTTATCCAGATTCTGTGGCAATATGAGAGATCGTGC